>CAYRFE010000001.1:0-177075 GCA_964423645.1 uncultured bacterium
GGGTCAAGCCCGATAATGACACCCTGATGTTTTTTTATGGGACATAGCTTGAATTGCTTCACGCTGATTTTTTAATCTCAATGGGTCAAATTCCCCGAAGCTTGTTTCGGCTTTACTATTAATTTTGTTATTATAAGGGGTGTGGGGACGAAGTCCCCACTATTAAATGCATGAAGCCCCTTCCGAATCCAACGGAAGGGGTTTGGGGATGGCACAACTTCAAAACTCCTGCCTTACTTTTTGTCTTGCCACAAAAAGCCGGTATGTGTCATTCCCGTCCCCGTTTTCACGAGGATAAATTCCAACGGGAATCCAGGTGCAATTAAGATTACTACTGGATTATCGGGTCAAGCCCGATAATGACACCCTGATGTTTTTTTATGGGACATAGCTTGAATTGCTTCACGCTGATTTTTTAATGCCGTTTTATTTCCTCATTTTTTGCAAAGGGGGGAAACGCGTATCCGCAAGGGGGAGCTAAATTTAACATCTCGTTCATCGAGTGATTAGTTGTGTCCGATAAGGATTCGAAAATCCTGTCTTACTTATTATTTCTTTTTTTAAAAATATTCCGTATGCCCATGAGAAGTAATATAAAAAGTACGCCGATCAGATACGATAATCGTAATTGCGATCGATCAATTACAACCGATGACGTTTCAAGGCATACGGTAATCGTACATAGCAGTGTATGAGTGCTCACAGAATTAGTATAGCAGATTATTGAATAGAGGTAAAGACACGTACAACAAAAAAGGGCGGTATGAACCGCCCTTGAACAGTTAAGTAAATATCTACTTATGCGTTTTCGCGAGCTTTAGCGCGGTCAACTTTAAGCGGACGGTCACCGAAATCTTTACCGTTCAGTGTCTCGATCGCTTTGTCAACGCCTGCTTCTGAATCAAAAGACACGAAGCCAAAGCCTTTAGAGCGATTGGTTTCTTTGTCTCTGATGATGCGCGCGTCTACGACGTTACCTGCGGTGCTGAAAAACTGTTTCATATCTTCTTCTGTGGTCCGGTAGGGAAGATTGCCTACGTAAACTTTGAATTCCATTCAAAAAACCTCCTCGAAAAGGGTCAAAGCCAAAAACAACTAGCAACAAGCGAATCATAGCAGGTAAAAACGGTATGTCAAGAGAATAATCAAAAATAGTGTAAAATAATAAAATATAATTTAAAAGTGCCTTTTCTATGCGATGAGAGGCGTTTTCGTCCAGTAAAAATATTTAAAACAGTATATTTGAGTGTCATTATCAATGATTGTATGCCGTTTCCCCCGCTTGTAACGAGTGAAGTGATACACACGATGTCTCTGTGATTAGCGCGCGAAAGGACAGAATATATTTAAAACAATAAAAAGTATTACATCTTTCATCTAAAAAAATAATAACTATCAACGAATCGTAAGGATACGGTTCGCTGTTGTAGGACAAATGTATTTCTTTTATTACTTGTGATAACGAACAGAATGAGGAAGAAATACACACAGTAACATATTTCCTGAATAATGGAGACGGTCTATCGAGAGAAAACTATTCGCCGGAGATGTATTTATCTTGCAATGATTCCGACGGCTCGGTATACTAAACACGGAGGGCAGTTTGTCGTTCATGAATATTAATACAACTGCATAGAATAATGCCGTCGTCTTTTGTACATCTTCATAATCATTCTGAATATAGTTTGCTCGATGGCGCTATTCGCTTTGACAAATTAGCGGTCAGAATAAAAGAACTCGGTATGACGACCTATGCACTTACCGATCATGGTAGTCTTTTCGGTGTTGTCAAATTTACGGAAGCAATGGAAAAGGCAGGGATCAAGCCTATTATAGGTTGTGAGATGTATATTACCGAGGATATGAATGTAAAGGAAAAAGGCGCAAAATCTTTTCATCTGGTCACTCTTGTGAAGAATAAGACCGGGTATCAAAATTTAATCAAACTTGTGTCTCGATCCTATCTGGATGGATTTTATTATAAACCTCGAATTGATAAAAAACTTTTGGCTCAATATTCAGAAGGCTTGATGGGATTATCCGCATGTATCCAGGGAGAAATACCCCGTGCGATTCTTGCAGGTGATAAGAAGAGGGCATATTCACTTGCGCATGAATATAAAGATATATTTCGCGGTGATTTTTTTATCGAACTTCAAAAACACGGAATGGCAGAAGAACATGAGGTGAATCTCGGTTTATTGGATATTAGTAAAAGATATGATATTGCGCCTGTTGTCACCAATGATATTCATTACCTCACTCGCGAGGACTACGAAGCACATGAAGCCTTGTTATGTATTCAAACAAAAACCACCATGGCCGATCCTGCTGATTCGCGACTTTCCATGCCTTCGAATACCTTTTATGTGCGAAGTGCCGCAGAAATGAAGGCGTTATTTCCCGATTGCCCTGAGGCGTCTGCGAATAGTGTGTATATTGCCGATATGTGTCGTTTTAGCCTTTCAGACGATATAAAAAACAACCCGCTGCATTTTCCTTTTTTTGAAGTCCCCGGTGCGCATACACAGGATACATATCTCAAAGAATTGTGCCGAAACGGGCTTACGCGTAAATATCCGGTGATCTCAGATGAGATACAAGCGCGACTTGATTATGAACTTGGTGTTGTCACAGGTTCGAAATTATCGGGATATTTTCTTATAGTATGGGATTTTATTAAGTATGCGAAAGATCACGATATTCCGGTCGGTCCGGGACGAGGTTCCGCGGCAGGAAGTATTGTTTCATACGTTCTTGATATTACCGAGATCGACCCTTTGCGGTATGATCTTCTATTTGAGCGTTTTTTAAATCCCGATCGCGTTGAAATGCCTGATATTGACGTTGATATTGCCGATAACGGTCGTCAGCAGGTTATCGATTATGTGGCAAAAAAATACGGCGAAGATCATGTATGTCAGATCGCGACATTCGGGACTATGAAGGCCCGAGCAGTATTACGAGATGTTGCTCGAGTTTACGGTATGGATTTGAAAAAAGTCGATAAATTGGCAAAAATGGTACCGTTAATGGCGAAAAGTCTTGAGCAAGTTTTGATCGATGATAAGGATATAAAAAAAGTGATACAAGAAGATGCCGAATATCAGAAAATATACGATATTTCGTTGCGTCTTGAAGGATTAGCGCGTCATGTATCAAAACACGCCGCAGGTGTAATTATAGCGGACGATGTGCTTGAAAACATTGCGCCTCTTTATCGTGATAAAGACGGGAATATTACCACGCAATTTGATAAAATTGACACCGAAAAAGTCGGTCTATTGAAAATAGATTTCTTGGGGTTGAAGAACCTGTCGATTATTCAAGATGCAGTCAATCGGATCAAGCGTCAATATCATATTCCGATAGATATCAATACAATTGATATTACCGATCAAAAAGTTTATCAAATGCTTGGTGAAGGCAAAACGTATGGGGTGTTTCAGTTTGAAAGTACGGGAATGCGTGAATACCTGAAAAAGTTGAAACCGGAGCGTCTTGAAGATCTGATCGCTATGAACGCACTTTATCGTCCGGGACCGATCGATATGATTCCCACGTATATAAAACGAAAACAAGGTGTCGAGCCGGTAAAATATCACTTTGAGAATGAAATGAAACCCATTCTTGATATGACCTATGGCGTCATCACGTATCAGGAACAAGCGATGAAAATTGCCAATGTCGTGGGTGGGTTTACAATGGGTGAAGCTGATGTTTTGAGAAAAGCAATGGCAAAGAAGAAGGCAAAATTAATTGAAGAATTAGGTGAAAAGTTTTTATCCAATGCAGTCAAAAAAGGTATGGATGAATCAAAGGTTCGTGAAGTGTGGAATACGATCGCAAAGTTCGGAGAATACGGATTCAATAAATCACACTCCGCCTGCTATGCATTTGTTGCGTATCAAACGGCATTTTTAAAAGCACATTACCCGACTGAATATATGGCTGCGTTACTCACTAATGATGCGAATGACACCACTCGAATCGCTACCGGTATTAAGGAATGTCATGTGATGGGAATTGATGTTTTATTACCTGATATCAATAAAAGCTTTGTTGATTTCAGATCTGAGAACGGTGCGATACGATATGCATTGGCGGCGATAAAAAATGTCGGTGAAGCTGCGATGATATCCATAGTTGAAGAGCGGGAAGCGAACGGTGTGTATCAATCACTTTATGATTTTTTCAGTCGTATTGATCATCGTACCGTAAATAAAAAAGTAACTGAATATCTTGTATATAGCGGTGCAATGGATTGTTTCGGCATACCACGGCGAATGGCATTCGATAATCTTGACAGACTTTCAGAATACGGACGCGGAGTGCAAGAACAAAAAAGTCGCGGAGCAGTATCGCTTTTCGGGGAACAAACCGATATTTCTGATGCCGCCGATCTGGACTTATTTCCTGAATGGGAAAGGAATTACCTCTTGAAAAGGGAAAAAGAAGCCTTGGGATTATACTTATCGGGGCATATTCTTGATGAACATAAAAAAGCGATAACCACGTATGCGACAGGTGATATCGCATCAATAAAAGAGCGTATCCAGCAGTTGGGCAGAAAAGATATCTTTATTCTCGGAGGGGTATTTACATCAGTACAGAAACGCGCGACCAAAGAAGGTAAAAAGTATATCATGGCAGAATTTGAAGATCTTACTGATCGCATTCAAGTAATGGTATTTAACAAAGCTCTTGAGCGAAATGAAGATTGCATCATTGAGGATGAGTTTCTTTTTATTAAGGGAAATGCACAGGCGGATGAACGTGATACCGGTGATGATAATGGAGAAGAGGGTGCTCAGAACGTAACCGCCAAGTTTTTTCTGGAAGATGTGTTGCAGCCCGAAACGGTTTATGGGATGAAAAAAAAATGTGTGAATATTACCTGTCCGATTGACTTATGGAATGAAGAAAAAATGGATAAATTAAGAGAGACGATTTCTGCATATCCCGGCGATGATATCGTGAGATTGCATATCGCAAAGAACGGGTATACTGTATCAATTCAGGTCGGTAACGGCTTCACGGTGACTGCAACCGCAGATTTTGAGCAAAAATTGCGCGAGATATTCGGCACGAATGCCGTGTTGAAAGAGATCATTCCGTAAAATCATTGTTCATCCCACTCTATGTAAAAATGAGAGATTGGACCTTTGCAAAATTCAAAATTTCCAAAGTATCTTTGTTTTCTAAAAAGGGGTGGGGGGACGAAGTCCCCACTATATAACAATTTAACCCCTCCCGATTTTCACGGGAGGGGTTTAGGGTAGGCACAAATTCAAAAAAAATGTGATTTTGCAAAGGTCTTGAGATACAAAATTCATAATTGACAAATTTCAGGATTTGTTTTTATAAGGATGTTCAATGAAATGAAAATTCGTTAACGCGTACTACTTTGCCATATTCTGCCGCATCGTCGGTATGAAGGAGAATGACGAGGTTGCCTGTATTGCGAAGGCGAGAAATCGTGTGAATTTTGATGCGATGCAATGCATTGTGTCCTTTCTTCCGGTCATCGGATGTTCAAAACATACTTTTCACCTTGTTTAATTACTCAAACTGTAGTATTATTTTAAATAGATGAGCGGGGAAATTTATCATACAAAGATATGGGAGGAATATCACTATGAAATGTAGTATTGCAGTGATTTTAGTGTTCATCGGATTATCGAGTATTGTGTGTGCTCAGAGTGAAATGCTTACCACTGTGCAGGATGAAACGAATAAAGACTCTCATTTGTTTTTGTTCCCAACCGCATTTACCAAACAAAAAGCTCAGTATGAGATTCATTTTGAGATGGAACCTTTTCTCACCCAGTTTACCATTGGAGTATCTAATCGCCTTACACTCGGCGTGTCATACGGTGGCGAGCATGTTGTTGGTACTGATGACCCGAACTGGTATGAGCGTGTAGAATTTCTCGGTTCGTATCGTATAATAGATGAAACATACAGTTGGCCTGCCCTGGCAATCGGTTTTTCATCGGTGGGCTGGGGACATTATTTTGAAGAATATAGTCGTTATTTAATAAAGTCACGCGGGTTCTATGTCACTTTTAGTAAACAAACATCATTTCTTGGCGGCACCGGATTGCATGGCGGAGTAAATTATTCCGTTGAGGGTAACAACGACGAAAAAAAAGACGGTATTTCGCTATTTTGCGGCATGACAAAAAATCTCAATGAAGAACTCGCCATGTTGATTGAATACGACTTTGCGTTCAACGACAAAGGCGTGCATCGTATCGGTGACGGAAAAGGATGGCTCAATGCAGGCCTACGCTGGGCCTTTGCACCTGAATTGGTGATCGATTTCCAGGTTATTAACATTCTGCAAAACGCTTCCACCGATCCTACCGAAGATGTGTATGTTTCTGAAGAATATAATAAGACCGCCCGTAATTTGACCATTACCTATCGTGCATTCTTTTGAAAATAACGGCTGAATTAGCCGGGAGGAGATTGCTATGAAAAAAATACTTTCATTGCTGGGAATTATCGCTGTTGTGGTAATGTTTTTACATGCTCAAGGAACCGGAATGATAAAAGGCAAAGTGACTGATGCTGATTCAGGTCAACCTTTATTCGGTGCAACGGTCATGATAGAAGGCACGCAGCTTGGGGCATCAACCACAGCAAAGGGAGAGTATTTTATTTCGCAGGTACCTCCGGGTAAATATATAGTAAAATGTTTGATTGTCGGGTATTCGACATATACAAAAACAGGTATTTCCGTCAAAGCGAATAAAACTGTAACCGTTGATTTTCAAATGGCAACAAAAATCGCCAGCTCAATGGATATTTCTATTGATTCAAACAAACCTACTACTGATTATGATGCATCATCAGGATATATGATGAAGACCAAAGAAATGAAAAAAGGGGATGAAGAATCCTGGCGTTACAACGACAATTTCAATACCGAAGAATACGGTATACAAAAAGAAAACACATTTACCACCGTCAGACAAAATCCATTATCAACTTTCTCCATCGATGTGGATACCGCGTCGTATTCAAACATTCGGCGTATGATCACTTCAGGGCAAATGCCACCTAAAGATGCAGTGCGCATTGAAGAGATGATCAATTATTTTACCTATGATTATCCGCAACCGAAAGGGAAAGAACCGTTCTCGATCACCACAGAGACTGCAGTATGTCCGTGGAATGATAAGCATCAGCTCGTATTGATCGGCTTGCAGGGGAAGGTATATGAGTCATCCAAACTTCCTCCGTCGAATCTGGTGTTTCTCATTGATGTGTCGGGATCCATGTCTTCTGCCGACAAGCTCGGGCTGCTGAAGGAATCGTTCAAGCTTTTGGTTGAAAATATGCGTCGAGAAGATACGATTTCGATTGTCGTGTATGCAGGCGCAGCGGGAGTGGTGTTACCGCCGACAAAAGGGAGTGACAAGCAAACCATCATTGCGGCTTTGGACAAACTGCAGGCAGGTGGTTCCACCGCAGGCGGAGCAGGTATTGCACTTGCATATAAAACCGCGGAAGAGCAGTTTATCAAAAACGGTAACAACCGTATTATTCTTGCGACCGACGGAGATTTCAATGTCGGTATAAGCGACACGGGTTCTCTTGTACGAATGATCGAAGAAAAAAGAAATCTCGGTATTTATCTCACGATATTGCTCTATGGTTCAGGAAATATCAAAGATGATAAAATGGAACAAATGGCTGATAAAGGCAATGGTAATTACTATTACATTGATACGATCCGTGAAGCAGAGCGAGTGCTTGTCGGTCAGATGAGCGGCACGTTGTTTGCCATCGCAAAAGACGTTAAGATTCAGGTGGAATTCAATCCCGCCTTGGTGAAAGGGTATCGTCTTATTGGCTATGAAAATCGGATGATGAGGAATGAAGACTTTTCAGACGATACAAAAGACGCAGGAGAACTCGGTGCAGGTCATAATGTGACCGCATTGTATGAAATTATCCCCGCCGATGTAAAAGAAAAACTTCCTGTTCATGACGATTTGAAATATCAGACCATGAAGATTAATCCGAATGCGTACACTTCAAATGAGTTGTTGACAGTCAATCTACGCTACAAATTCCCGAAAGATTCACAGAGTAATCTTTTATCGGTACCGCTTACGAATCGCTCCGACTCAATCGACAATGCATCAAATACCTTGCGTTTCACAGCCGCAGTTGCCGGTTGGGGGATGCTGTTGCGTGATTCCGAGTTTAAAGGTGACTTGACATTTGATTATGTCATTACACTTGCGAAAAAAGGTATGGGAAAAGATCCGAAAGGGTATAAAAAAGAATTCATCGAATTGGTCGAAAAATCAAAGGAGATGAAAAAGTAAATGCCGATAAAAACCAAAATTATCGCCACACTTGGTCCTTCATCGCTTGAGCCGGGCGTATTACAGGCTATGATTGAAGCGGGTACGGACATTATTCGATTAAATTTATCGCATAGCACACCTGATCAAATCGGCGAGTTGTTTCACGCAGTGCGTAGCGTTAATCCCGATATCCCGATCATGGCAGATTTGCAAGGTGCGAAGATACGTATTCTTACACATGAAAACGGCCTTACTATTCAAAAAGGCAAGCAGTATGAATTGCGATATTCGGGTGACGCACTCACCGAGGATTCTTTCAGCCTGACGTACCCCGACATATATTCGATTTGTAAAAAAGGAGCACAGCTCGCGATAGATGATGGAAAATTCATGATGCGCATTATAGAAGTCACCCACACCCATACACTCGTAGAAGCGCTCTCGGTGGGTCATATCATGCAACGAAAAGGTGTGCATGTGATCGGTGTTGATGTGCCGTTCCCTATTTTATCGGAAAAGGACAAAAAAGATATAATGATTGCCGTTGAGAATGGGACCAACTTCATCGCTGCGTCAATGGTCCGAAGTGCGAAAGAAGTATATGCGATTCGAGGCATGCTTCCGGAACATATTGCGATCGTCGTAAAAATCGAACATCCCAAGGCATTGGAAAATATTGAAGAAATTGCTGACGCAGCGGATTATTTACTGGTGGCACGAGGAGATATGGGTGTACAACTACCTCTTTCTCATGTTCCGATCGCTCAAAAACGTATCTTACAAGTCGGACGTGCAAAGGGGAAACCGGTTATCGTCGCTACACAACTTTTGGATTCGATGATCCATAATGTTCGTCCGACCAGAGCGGAAGTCAGCGATGTCGCATCAGCGGTGTATGATGCGGCGGACGCTCTTTTATTGACCGGAGAAACGACAATCGGCGATCATCCGGTTGAGTGTGTTTCTATGCTAAGAGAGATCGCGAAAGCAGTTGAACAAGACGTGGATTATGTGCACTTGGTACGTAATTTCAGATTCAATAAAAATGATCAAAGCGAATCAATAAGTTATGCTGCGGTTGAAGCGGCGCATTCTTTTGGGGCACATGCGATCGTGTGTTTCACAGTATCAGGTATGACCGCTTTTCGTATAGCAAAATTCCGGCCGACAATGCCGATAATTGCGTTCACTCCTTCCGACCAAACAGCTGCATTATTGAAAGGTGTTTTCGGCGTGAAGGTGTTTGTGGAACCCATGTTTAATGATACCGAATCAATGATCACTCGCGCCAAAGCACTATTAAAGGAACGGGGAGTGGTGGAAGAAGGCGATTGTTTTGTCGTTACGGCAGGATTGCCGCTTGCGGTAAAAGGCCGAACGAATATGATACGAATCGAAACTATTGAATAAAAAATAAAATTTGGAAGGAGGAGTGTAATTAGGGCTTGAAAAAATGCCGTAATAACCTATAATAGAACCATGAGTGATTTTAGAGTACCGTTTGTAAATACATTTTATATAACCTTGCGACAGGCGATTATGTACACCTTCACCCATCCGCAGGCGATTAAGAGTTGTGATTCCAATTTTGATGTGTTGGAAAAAGCATTGACGGAAGAGCCTGCATTGCGAGTGAATATCACTATTGATGCAATTTTTGTAAATAATTCTCTGGCAAAGATCAATAAATTCGGGGTAGATTTTCTGTACGGTTTTTTTAATGAGCGCAGTTTGATGGGTTTTATGATCACCCCGGGTATCGATAAAAAAGAATACATGCTTTTTTATAAATTATTACTCGAAATTAAAGGGTCGGATATTCCGACAATAGGACGTGCTTTTGATTCCTATGGTATTACGCACATTCAATTGATGTTCAAGGCACCGGGCGGACAATCTGGTATGATGGGGTCTGATTTCAGCGGAAATCAAAATATCCTTATGGGTGGCGGTATGCAAGGTGGTAACTATGGCAATGGCCAAGGTTCCGGTCAAGGGAGCGGACAAGGCACCGGACAAGGAACGGGAGGAGGCCAAGGCACCGGACAGGGTAACGGACAAGGAACGGGACAGGGAGGCCAAGGCACCGGTCAGGGCAACGGGCAAGGAACGGGACAGGGGCAAGGCACCGGGCAAGGCGGTTATGGATTGAACAGCATGATGGCAAATGCAGCTCAGATGCAGGGGCAGCAATCCGGTTTTGTTCAATCACAGCGTAAAGGAACCAAACTTTTTGAGGAAATAAGTGATGAAGATGTCTTGCTGATACTTAATGATGAAGTTGGCGCAGAGTACATAGAAGATAAGTATGATCTCTTTCCTTGGAAAGAACTTAACAATTTGGAACGGGCGATACGGCTCGGGAAAATGAGTGTATTACCTAAAGAATATGTGAAGAATTTGAACATGGTTGAGATTTATAAAAGTGTACCAATTGAGAAGATAGGAGAAGTGCTTGATAATCTTTCGTGGCTTGTTTCATTCAATATTGGAGATAATCGTGATTATGTTCGTATTGCGATCGTAGCAAATTTAAAGAAATTAATTCAAGTTGTTCGTGTCAATGACCTTGTTGCAATCATGCCTGCAATGAAATATATTTTTGATTATGTCGGTGAGCGTGACGAGACGAAAGAATTTATTGATAACCTCGCGGATATTGTATTGGGATACCTTGATCGATTGATCAGTGACGAGCATTATGCAGAGATCACTCTCATTGTAAAACGCCTTTTTACGACGACAGTGTTGAATGAAAGCATACCGCGAAAAGATATCTATGAAGTCATACGGGGAATTTTGGAAGCATTCAGAAAAAATCTCAAAACTGACCATAAAGAGGTCATTAAAGGAACATTGGTCACGTTGAGTGAGTTGTCGGTTATGCCGATTTTACAATTATTGATGGATGAAGAAGATCGCGAGATGCGTCGTGAGCTCATGTCGATCTTGGTAGTTATTGGAGAACCGGCGATACCGTATCTTAAAAGGATGCTCATTGATAAGCGCTGGTTTGTTGTTCGTAACGGTGTTAAGATTCTGGGGGAAGTTAAAAATAATTTTGACTTAGAAATTCTTTGGCAACCGCTCACTCATACCGATGAGCGTGTTCGTTCCGAGACAGTTACTTCATTGTATAATATCGGGGGATTAGCGGCGGCGAAAATGCTTAAGCGGTATCTTCTTGTTGAGACCAATTTCGAACTTGCAGAGCGTGCGGTGAAGGGTATTGCCCAGATTGCAGATTTATCGATCATGAATGAACTGGTCATGTATGTACAGCAGATGGCTGCAACGATGGCGTATGCACCCGTTGTTCAAGCGGTGATCGATGAAATAATTACCTATGCCGGTGCCGGTGCAGTTATGACCGAACAAATAATGTCTATTTTGAATCTGAAAACATCGTTTGCGCTTTTTAGTACGGATCCGGTCACTGATATGAAAAGTCATTTATTAAATAAATTAAAATCCAAGGAACCGCTTTTGTTTTCTGATATTGCAGTTCGTATTGAAAACTCCCCGAATAAAGATCTCAAAAAATTAGTACGCAAATAATCACTGACAGGTGTAAGTGTGTGCGAAATGTAATGTGGGAATATTCTAATGAGACATCGCACGTATCATGCGTTAAAAAATACAAGAGATCTTTGCAAAACGATACTCTTTTGAAATGGTGCTCACTCCAAATATCTCCCGTGAAAATCGCGAGGGGTTTACCGTGTCATATAGTAGGGACTTCGTTCATACACCCCTTTTTTGAGTGTAGCAATACATTGTTTACTTTGAATTTCGAAAAGGTCTCTGCATGGTCTTATTGTGTCAATACTAGGATTTTTTTAAGGGGCAGACTATGAAAAAAAACGCTATAACTGAGCCTGATCTGTCGTCATTTCAATTCGCATTATTGCGCACATTTGATGCGGGGAATATCGGCTCTGCACTACGTGCGATAACGACAATGGGGTTTTCAAAGTTGTGGGTGATAAATGCGTTACACTATGATGAGGAAACGGTTAAAAAAATGGCAGCCGGGGCAAAAGATCGTTATGGGTGTATCGAACGTAGCAATGCGTTAGAAGATGTCGTGTCAGAAGCTGATCTGGTGCTTGCGTTTTCGGCACGGGGGCGCTTGGATTATCCGCATGTATCGCTTCAAGCGGCGTGCGAGGAACTGAGTCGAACACCCTTTGAGCGAGTGGTGTTACTGTTCGGGAATGAAACAAACGGGTTACACAATGACGAATTATGCTATGCTCAAAAAACAGTCTATATTCCCACCGATTCCGATAAATCTTCGCTCAATCTTGCGCATGCAGTGATGATCGTTGCCTATGAATTGCGAAAAACATTTCAAGCATCACCGCCGATACTACATCAAGGTGTCACGGTGACCCAAAAAGAAATGTTGTTTGAACTTTTTTATTCACTTATGTCATCGCTGTTTTATCAAAAGGAAATGACTGCCGAAAAGACACGGTTACGGTTATTCAATGCATTTAAAAAATGGCCGCTTAACCAGAGTGAGTTTAAAGTGGTACGTAGCGTATTGCATAATGCGGTACAGTCACTTATACACGCGAAAACAAAGAACGACGAGAATAAACCTGAAGAATAAATCGTAAAGATGGTAATTGTGCCGTAAGGACAGAATTAACGACCATACTTCTCACATTATTATTATGAACAGAGTGCGGAGTACAACAGCCGGTAAGTAAGTTCACCGGTATGGAGTGTCATACAACCTATTCATACGGAGAAATTCGTGTTGTTGTGAAATTCAAATTATTTTCAATTAAAAAAACTATAAAAAGTGATGTGGGGACGAAGTCCCCGCTCTATAACAATTTAAGCCCCTCCCGATTTTTACGGGAGGGGTTTGGGGTGGACACAATTTCAAAAATAGTAATGGCGTAAAACGCTCAAAAATGATCGTTTTACGAAGATCTCGTATTGCGGTGTGGCGCAGGATATCAGGAAGACAGTTTGTCAATTGCCAGACGTATTCTGCGAATGGTTTCATCTTTTCCAAGAATGTCGGCCAATTCTATTCCACCTCCCGGTGTAAATGATTTGCCTGATACCGCCACACGTAAAGGGAAAAGCACCAGACCATTTTTCACACCTCGTTCGGCAATGTGTGCAAAAAGTTTTTCATGTAAAGAATCAAATGTCCAATCAACTGTTTTTTCAATGACCGGAAGAAGAGCAATAAGTGATTCGCGAGCGATAATCCCATCGGTTTTCATTTTTTGATTGGTGAAGAGTGCGATGTCATAGTCGGGCAAGCTGTCAAAAAAATCAAGCTGAGCGGGAATGTCCGAGAATTTTTCTGTACGAGCTTGTAACAGATGTGCAATTTTAGGCAGGTCGAAATTGCCTTTTACCGCTTCTTGAATAAATGGTAACGCATGGGTGAAAAATATGTCAGGAGACATCGCGCGGATATATTCGCCGTTTACCCAATTGAGTTTCATCACATCAAAAATAGCAGGTGAGCGATTAATATGCGCTATGTCAAAAACTTGTGACAACTCTTCTAAAGAATATATTTCACGTTCCGTGCCTGAATTCCAACCTAAAAGGGCAATATAATTGATGATCGCCTCAGTCAAGTAACCCTTGATTTTAAAATCCTCATACGAGGCATCGCCATCTCGTTTACTGAGTTTTTGAGAAGCTGAACGCATCACAGGGGGTACATGGACGTTGAGCGGAGGTGTCCAACCAAATGCTTCATAAAGCAACTGATATTTCGGTGCCGATGAAAGATATTCCGTGCCGCGTACGACGTGACTTATGCACATAAGATGGTCATCGACCACATTTGCAAAATTGTATGTCGGTAATCCATCAGATTTCAACAATATTTGATCGTCAAGCGTGGAGTTGTCCACAGTGATCGAACCAAAGACCTCATCGTGAAACGTTGTTGAGCCGACTTCCGGAATATGTTGACGAATAACATACGGCATTTTGCTATCAATATTTTTTTTAATTTCTTCGTCGGAGAGAAAACGACAGTGTCCGTCATAACGGAACGGTTTTCCCAGTGTGTCCGCATCTTTACGCAGTGCATCGAGTCTATCCTTATCACAAAAGCAATAGTATGCCTTCTTTGATTCGATCAGTTTTTCTGCATACTCACGGTATATGGTTCTGCGTTCACTTTGTACATACGGGCCATATGGTCCGCCGACGTCAGGACCTTCATCATGATGTAGCCCCGTCTCTTTTAATGTTTTATAAATAAGTTCAAGTGCGTCATCAACAAACCGTGCTTGGTCGGTGTCCTCAATACGCAATAAAAATTTACCGTTGTGCTTTTTTGCGATCAGGTATGCGTACAGTGCCGTACGGAGATTGCCAATATGCATATATCCTGTAGGGCTTGGTGCAAAACGTGTGCGAACTTCAGAAAAACTCATAAATGTGCCTCCTTGATATGTATGTCGAGACGAATTGTAGCGGTTGAGTGGGATATGTCAAGGCGATTTTATCTGTTTCGTATCAGGTTATGTGATGTTTTTGTCAGATTCATTCAAAAAATGTGTTTTTTGATGGTTTTTTGTTTTGACGATTTTCAGTCATTACCACGGATATTTCTTCTTGATAATTTCATCATTTCCTATAGAATACGTCAAACAATGAATGAGGGGGGAATTATCGTGTTGCTTGATCATTTAAACAACGAACAACGTGAAGCTGTTACCCATTTCGACTCCCCGTTACTTATTTTAGCCGGAGCCGGTTCCGGAAAAACGCGAGTGATCACCCATAAAATAGCGTATCGTATCTCAAAAGGAGTATTGCCTTCAAAAATTCTTGCGGTTACATTTACTAATAAAGCCGCAAACGAAATGAAGGAGCGTGTCGCGCACCTGATTCCGAACGCAGATGTGCGTAATATGTGGATCGGAACGTTTCACAGTATGTGTCTGAGGATTTTAAAAATACATGCCGACAAAGTAGGGCTGACCCGATATTTTACCGTTTATGACCGTGATGATCAATTTGCATTAGTAAAATCGGTATTTAAAGATTTAAATATCGCTCATGAGAAGAGTGATATTTATACTACACTCAATGGTATATCTGCGGCAAAACAGCAGTTTCGCGCGATTCGAGATCTTTATAATGAGGACGGATATGGCGGTCCGATCATTAAAATTGCTGATGCATATGAGAAGCGACTTCTCGATGCCAATGCAGTGGATTTTGATAATATTATTTTTCACACGGTCGTCATTCTTAACTCATATCCGGACATTCGTGATCATTACGAGCAATTGTTTGATTATGTGTTGGTTGACGAGTACCAGGATACTAATCACATTCAATTTCGCTTGATTCAGTTGCTTACCGGTTCGAAAGGGAATATTTGTGTTGTCGGTGACGAGGATCAGTCGATCTATTCATGGCGTGGCGCAAATATTGAGAATATCATCGGATTTGAGAAACAATTTCATAAAGCGCATACAATAAAACTGGAGCAGAACTATCGTTCCACAAAGACCATTCTTGAAGCGGCGAACCATATGATAGGGCACAATACAGAGCGCAAAGGTAAAAATCTGTGGACTGATAATGATGTCGGTGTACCGATCGTTGTATATGAAAAAGAGACAAAAGAAGATGAATCAGAGGCCATCGCACGAGAGTGTGTTTCTCTCGCCCGTAACGGTTCTCGTTATCGTGACATCGCGGTATTCGTGCGGGTAAATGCTCAAACCCGTGAGATCGAACGAGCCTTGCGCCGTGTGAATCTTCCCTATGTCGTAATCGGATCGTTAGCATTTTATGAACGAAAAGAAATTAAAGATATAATGGCCTATCTCAAGGTGCTTGCAAATCCCCGAGATATTATTGCATTAGAGCGTATTATTAATATTCCGAAACGAGGGATCGGCGATGCAAGCGTTAAATCATTTACTGACGGCATGAAAAATGAAGGACGCGCCTTTTATGATTATATTGAACATGGTGCTTGCGATGAACGAATTAAAAAAAAGGTCATGCCTTTTTATGTATTGATGAAGGAAGCGAAGCTTCGTTTTGATTCACAGCCGCTCGTTGAAAGTTTACATGAGTTACTGAAGTCCATCGAGTATGAGCATTACGTGAAGGATGAATTCGAAAACCCTGAAGAGCGTTGGGAGAACGTCCAGGCGTTAGCAGACGAAATCGGCGATTATGAGGCAAATAATCCGGGGTCGATTCTCCCTGATTATCTCAGTGATATCTCGCTTTATCAAGACATTGACCGCCTTGATGAGACTGCAGATGCAGTGAATGTGCTTACGATACATAAAGCGAAAGGTTTGGAATATGATACCGTCTTTATCTCAGGGGTAGAAGACGGCGTTTTGCCGCATCGATCCAGTTTTGACAGTCCTGGCGGGGTTGAAGAGGAACGCAGATTATTTTATGTCGCAATGACACGTGCACGTAAAAAACTGTATATTTCATGGTCACGAACCAATAAATCATATACATCATCGTATGGTACGATCATGCAAAATAGTATCTCTCGATTTTTCAAAGAGATCCCGGCGCACTATTTGCAACCGCAAACACGGAAACCTATCCAGTCGGCTGTGCGTCATACTTCGACACCGTCGTCAACGACACCATCGAGTACCGTACCGACAACAGCCTCAAAACCATTGAAAACGGGAACACGTATCTCTCATCCGGAATACGGCGAAGGTATGGTCATTGCCAATAAATTTAAAACTATGATCGTGAGTTTTGGAACAATTGTAAAAGAAATAGATCCCCAGAAAGATGAGGTGACCGTATTATGACACATATTGATGCGCGCGCACTGGAAAAAATGATCGGGATAAGTTTGAGTGAAGATGAAGCACTTGCATTGCAAAAACAGTTAACTTCAATTTTCGCCTATGTCGAAAAAATCACTGAGTTTACGTGCAAAGGGCCAGATGTTTTTGCTGACACACAAAATAGTGAGGTGATCGTGCATGAAGATACGCTCCGGGAATGCACGTATGCGCAAGAGATTTTGGAAGGGGCTCCTACCAAAGAAAGAACTTATATTGCAGTTCCGAAATACATTGGAGATCAGGTATGACCATTACACAATGGAATAAAAAAATAAACACAACGGGGCTTCAGTCAGGCATTGACGAATGTATTACGTCGTTACAAAGTGATACGCACAATGCGATCGTGAGTATCACAGAAAAAACGGTGAAAGACTCCGTGTCGGAATTGAAGGCGGGAACACCGCTCTATGGTATCCCCATTGTTATAAA
Organism: uncultured bacterium; assembly: GCA_964423645.1. Classification (GTDB taxonomy): domain Bacteria; phylum Macinerneyibacteriota; class Macinerneyibacteria; order Macinerneyibacteriales; family CAYRFE01; genus CAYRFE01. Next base: position 17,606 of record CAYRFE010000001.1, read on the forward strand.
GGATAATATTGCGGTGCGAGGTGAACGCATGACCTGTGCATCGAGACTTTTGGAAAATTATGTTGCACCGTATAATGCGACCGTTATTGATCGATTAAAGAACGCAGGGGCTGTGATCGTTGCTAAAGCAAATATGGATGAATTTGCCATGGGTTCCTCCAGCGAACGATCGGCTTTCGGTCCGATAAAGAACCCTTTGAATCCGGCGTACGTGCCGGGAGGTTCATCAGGAGGCTCGGCATCGGTCGTAGCTGCCAATTATGTGCCGGTTGCGCTTGGATCTGATACCGGAGGTTCTGTACGGCAACCTGCCGCATTTACAGGGACGGTCGGCTTTAAACCTACATATGGTCGTATATCACGGTATGGCTTGACAGCATTCGCATCATCCCTCGATCAAATCGGACCGATCACAAAGACTGTCGAGGACACCGCACTGATTTATTCAATTATTGCAGGCCATGACCCGAAGGATGCCACAACCCTTACCGAAACGGTCGAAACATACGAAGAGTTGTGTGCACAAAAGGGACGAAAACTCACGATAGCCGTTCCTTATGCAGTACTTGAACATGTAGATGAGACCATTCGAGAAGATTTTTTGGAAATGATAGCATTGTTAAAAAAAGACGGGCATACTCTCGTTGAAGTTGATGTCGGCTTTATGGACTATGTTGTTCCGGCGTATTATATTATTGCTCCAGCCGAAGCATCATCAAATCTTGCACGTTTCGACGGTATTCGTTACGGGGCGCGTGCAGAAGGAAAATCGAAAGAATCGATGGTTGCATCAACTCGTGACAGAGGTTTCGGTGACGAAGTGAAGCGTCGTTGTTTTACCGGTGCCTATGTGCTTTCAAGCGGATACAATGATCAATATTATAAAAAAGCACTCGCGGTCAAACACGCAGTGCGGACTGAATTATTGAAGATATTTGAAAAAGTTGATGTTGTCGCGTGGCCGACGACACCGCAAATGCCGTTTAAAATCGGAGAGAAGACTGATGATATCATTTATCTCTATATGGCAGATTTGTTTACCATACCTGCGAATCTGGCAGGTTTACCTGCAATTGCGGTACCGATGCAAAAAAGGGGAGACTTTTATACGTCAATTCATTTTATGGGAAAGTCGTTGGCCGAACGTGATGTCTGTGCGGCCGGTTTTGCTGTTGAGGCAGTGCGGGGGTGGTCAGTATGACATGGGAAACCATTATAGGTCTTGAGATCCACACACAATTGCTTACCGAGACGAAAGCATTTTGTTCGTGTCCGGTTCAATTCGGTGCGCCGGCAAATACTCTTGTGTGTCCGGTATGTATGGGATTGCCGGGAAGTTTGCCTGTGCCAAATAAACGAATGCTCGACTTTGCGATTAAACTCGGTATAGCAACACATTCATCCTTTCATTTGACCACAAAATTTGATCGAAAAAATTATTTTTATCCGGATATACCGAAAAATTATCAGATAACACAATTTGATTATCCTATTTGTTATGACGGGTATCTTGATGTATATCGTGATGAGACCCACTCAAAACGTATACGACTTCATCGAATCCATATGGAAGAAGATACCGGTAAAGCATTTCATGATCAAAGTGTAAAAAACAGTCTGATCGATTATAACCGTGCCGGAGTGCCTCTCCTCGAAATAGTTACCGAACCGGATATGCGAACTCCCGAAGAAGCGTATTTATTCCTTACGGAACTGAAGGCGTTACTTGAATATCTGGAGATTTCGACCGGAAATATGGAAGAAGGTGCACTTCGTGTCGATGTGAATATTTCTGTTCATCAAGAGGGGGATGTTTTCGGGACGAAAGTTGAATTAAAGAATATGAATTCGTTTCGCGCTGTTGAAAAAGCGATCAAGTATGAAGTTGAACGTCAAACCGAACTGCTTGAGACGGGAAAGAAAAATGAAATCATTCAAGAGACACGTATGTGGCTTGAAAATAAGGGTATTACTCACACCATGCGGGTAAAAGAGACGTCTGCTGATTATCGTTATTTCCCGGAGCCTGATATACCTGCATTTACAATTGACACGATACGTGTTGATACTATCCAAAAAACAATGCCTGAATTGCCCATTGAAAAACGTTTCCGGATTATCCGTGAATACGGGATCACCTATTATGATGCGAGTGTATTAACATCAGACAAAAAGCTCACACTCTTTTTTGAAGCGGTTACTGCCCGTTATGCAAACGGTAAGACGGCCGCAAATTGGATAATCAATGAATTGCTACGCTATGTGAATGAAGCTGCCGTGCGCATTGAGACTATAAAGATCACGCCGGTTCAGTTTGCCGATATGCTTTCCTTGATCGAGAAAGGAACCATCAGCGGTAAAATAGCGAAAGAGTTGTTGGCTGAAATGTTCACATCCGGTGAGGATCCCGATAGTATCGTCACGAAGCACGGGTGGATCCAGATATCCGATGATACGCTGATTGTGTCAGCGATTGAAGAAGTCCTCGTGTCCAATATTGCCGAAGTGACACGTTATCTGAACGGTGAAGAAAAACTATTCGGGTTTCTGGTCGGTCAGGTCATGAAACATACAAAAGGCAAAGCAAATCCGCAGATGGTCAATGGCGCATTGAAAAAGGCACTTGATGAAAGGCGAGGTAACTGATATGAAGAAAATGATTCCTGTTTCGTGCGATGTCTACCGTAAACGGCGTGAAATCCTTGCGAAACTTATACAACCGCGTGAAGCGGTATTGATCATTGGCGGAGGTGATAAGTTACGCAACGCCCTTGATAATGTGTACCCATTTCGTCAAGACAGCAATATGTATTATCTTACCGGTATCAAGGAACAGGATTCTGCCGTTTTGTTATATAAAAGCGAAAAAGGTTTGAAAACAATTGTGTTTGTTATGGAAAAAGATCCTGATAAAGAAAAATGGAATGGTTATCGCTTAGGTAAAGAAAAAGCAATTGAAATTTCCGGAGCAGATGAAGCGGTCTATGTAAGCTCAATGGACACGACGGTGAGTTGGTATGCCGAGATGCTGTCTGTGTTATATGTTAATTTTAATTATAATAATAATATTCATGCGCTAACGAACGAACGTATGGATTATATCAACAAGCTTCGTGTTAATCAACCTCACTTGCTGGTGAAAAATGCGTTACAACTCATGAAAAAATTACGTGTATCGAAAAGTGCACTTGAAGTGCGTTTTATGCGAGAAGCGGTCAGAATTACACGAAGTGCGCTCTATCGGACATGGCGAAAAATGAAACCGGGCATGTATGAATACGAACTTGCTGCTATGCTTGAATACGAGTTCAAGCGTCAAGGCGGGCAGGTTGCATTCAATTCTATTGTTGCAAGCGGTGCCGGTGCGGTTGTTTTGCATTATTGTGAACTTGATCGCCGGATAGACGACGGTGAGTTAGTATTATTTGATTTGGGTGCTGAATTTGACCTATATTCGGCAGATATTAGCAGAACAGTCCCTATAAACGGGAAATTTACTGATATTCAAAAGAAATATTATCAACTGGTTTTAGATGCCAATAAAAAAGTAATCGATGCCGCTGTCGCAGGCACAACATTGAATGATCTTAATACAATGACGAAGACAATACTTGCGGACGGTATGAAAAAGATAGGTAAAATCAAGGACGAATCAGAATTAGGGAAATATTATTATCATGGGGTGGGGCATCATTTGGGGCTTGACACCCATGATCTGGGAAATGACCGTGGCGGGGTATTGCCGGTAAATGCCGTCATCACTGTTGAGCCGGGTATCTATGTAAAAGAAGACGGCATCGGGATTCGCATCGAAGATGATGTTGTGGTAAAACGCAACGGCTCGAAAAACATCTCTTCCTCTATAATAAAAGAAGTGAGTGACATTGAGGCTTTTTTGAAATAACCGGGCAATGATTGTTACTATACGAGTTTAAGCCGATCACTATTCAAGAAAGAGGCGGTATGCTCTACCGTCTCTTCTCGAAGGTTCAGATGAGATTTTTCTTCTCCGGTCTCCTGCAAAAAACCTTTTCGAAATGTTAAAAATGTGATATACTGAATTATGACTCTTTTAACGAAGACCGCACATATTCATAAAAGTGTTCGAGCGCAACTTGCAATTGCATTAATACTCATTGGAGTCGTGATCGTTACCGCCTCAGTTGTGTTTTTCAGTATCAGTAATACCAACAGCATGCACAATGAACAGGAACGTGCGATTCGTAATCTCTCGCATGTCGCACGATTGGCGTATTCTGCACCGCAATGGACGTTAAATATGAGTGAGCTCCATGCCTTAAACAGGGCAATTCTTGCGAATAAAACAGTTGTTGCCGTCAACCTCTATGACGGTAATGTATTTCTTGTGGGATTGACGCGAGATCCAATAACTCAAGAGATTTCAGACGATTTGGCGACCCCGTATCAAATAGAGAATAATGATCCGATGCTTGTGTGTATTTCCAGTATTATTGAGCATGAAGGCAAAGAAGTTGGTCGATTTGATATTTATTATTCACGAGTTTTTGTGCGAAAAGAGATCACTAAAAAAAATATAATGATGGCGGCGTTATTACTTGCGATCTCATTTATTGTATTGAGTCTGATCTATAGTATTTTTTTACGACTTTTAATTACGCCGGTAGTGAAACTTTCGGGTGTCACTCGATCGATCGCTCAAAGTAAGGACTACGCTGTGTCGGTCATGACGTCGCGCAATGATGAGATAGGTACGCTCTATGATAATTTTAATGATATGATCTCGGTGATATGCCATAATGAAGCAGAGTTGAGAAGAACAAAAGGTTTTTTGTCAAATATTATCGAGTCGATGCCTTCTATGTTGGTGTCTGTCGATGAGGACGGTATTATCACGCAATGGAATAAGGCAGCAGAAGAAATTACCGGTGTGCCGGCTGAAGAAAGTATCGGCAAGCACATATGGATGTATGAATTTTTTCGGAACTATCGTGAATTGTATCAAGATATAATACGTTCAAATGAATCTGTGCACCTGTATCGCCAACGATTTGAAGATACGTCTCAAGTCATCAACTACAAAAACGTTTCTCTGTTCCCGTTAATATCAAATGGGGTCAAGGGTGTCGTTATTCGAGTAGATGATATCACTGAAATGGAACGTAAAGATGAGCAATTGCGGCAAGCACAAAAAATGGAAATTATCGGTAACCTCGCCGGCGGACTTGCACATGATTTTAATAATGTTCTTGGCGGTATTGTCGGTACGATATCACTTATGCAATACCGTTACGCTGCCGGTAAACCTATTTCTGAAAATGAGTTGCTTAATTATCTTGCTACCATGGAAAAATCAAGTAAACGTGCCGCGGATATGGTACAACAGTTATTGACCATATCCCGTCGTAAAGAAATGTTGTTCTCGCCGGTGGATATGAACGAAGTCATTACTCATGTGGTCGGTGTGTGTGAGACAACTTTTGACAAGAGTGTTGAATTTAAAATATATCGTTCAGAGGAAAAGGCAATCATATCGGCAGATATGACTCAAATCGAACAAGTATTGCTGAATTTGTGTATGAATGCGTATCATTCAATGACCATCATGCGTAAAGATTTAGAACATCAAGGCGGATACATAACCATTCTTTGTGAGTTTCTTCAAGCCGATAAGCATTTTGTAACGACTCACACCGGAATGAATGAAGGTGATTATTGGAAACTCTCGGTACGTGATACCGGTGTCGGAATGTCTGAAGCAACGAGAAATAAGATATTCGACCCGTTTTTTACGACAAAAGATAAGGGCAAGGGTACCGGACTCGGGCTTTCGATGGTCTACAATATTGTAAAATTACATAATGGTTGTATTGATGTGTACTCCGAAGAAGGATTAGGTTCGACATTTAATGTGTATTTTCCTGCCAGTGGCGGGAATGTATCGACGAGTAATGCTGTACATGAAAAAATAGCCAGCGGGGAAGGGATTATTTTTGTGGTTGATGACGAAAGCGTGATGAGAGATATTGCACAGGGTATGCTTGAGGAATGCGGGTATAGTGTTATTCTCGCTGAAAATGGACTTGAGGCAGTGAAAATATTCAATACACGTCATAAAGAAATCTCATTGGTCTTACTCGACATGGTAATGCCGAAAATGTCGGGAAAAGAAGCGTATATCGAGATGAAAAAAACCGATCCTTCCGTCAAAGTGCTTCTTGCATCAGGATTTAGACAAGATGAACGTTCTGAGGAGATTTTGAAAATGGGCGTAAAGGGCTTTATTCAAAAACCATATACGATAGCATCGCTGTCTACGGCGATTTCGCGAGTACTTCATTCAAATCACTAATTATTTTGTGATAAATAGTATCGCATAGAAATTATACAAAATAACTTATTTTAAGTTTTGGCGGCGAACTTTTCTACAATATAACACGGTATTCATCCCTTGAAAAAAGAACGCTGTTGCAGTACCCTGGCGAAATTTTTGCTGAGTAGCGGGTTTTATAAAAAATCAAAAATTTCCCGTATTTTTGTTTTTGATAAAGGGTTATAGAGAGGAAACCCTGACTATATAACAAATCAAGCCACTTTAAAAATTATACGGGAATTTATTATTTGGCGGGCATAAGTGGTTTTACAACGAACTTAAGTATCGGTAAGGTAGTCAGCAACTATATTCTGGCTTTTACATTGATTGTCGGTGAACTATGATCGTAAATGGCGGGAGTATAATTACCGAGCGTAAAGGTTGCAATAAAATATTGCTCGTGATGCAACGTTCTTGCTTCAGTTATTATCTACGACAGTGTAGCGTGTGAGCTTTTGTAACAATGAACGAAAGAAACGGTAAAGTGTGTGGATATCCCAATAAAAAACTTGCACCTTTTTAGTGTTTCGTCTACAATAACCCCGTATACGGCGTGTTGCCGGGGAGATATATGAAAATATTTTCAGGTTTTACAATAGGGCAATATGTGCCATTAGACTCAGTGCTTCATCGTCTTGATCCGCGCGTGAAACTGTTCTCACTTGCGGCAATGGTATGTTATATCGTTTTTTTTGCGTCATTATACGTCTATTTATTTTTTATTGCAGTCATTCATGTAATGCTGTTTATGTCTGCACTTGAATACTCATATATTCGTCGCGGTTTAAAACCGGTTTTTTTCCTTTTAGGTATTACGGTTTTTTTTAATACATTTTTTACTCCGGGAATTGTCTTATGGTGGCATATCACATGGGATGGCGTGTATTTTGCAGTGTTGTTTTCACTGCGCATCTATTTACTGGTGATGATCTCGATACTATTGAGTTATACGACCTCACCGCTTCGTTTGACAGATGCGATCGAGTATTTTTTTAAACCGCTGAAACTATTCAAAATTCCTGTAGCGGACTTAGCACTGACGCTTACGATAGCATTTCGTTTTATACCGACTCTCGCTGATGAGCTGGACAAACTCATAAAAGCACAAATGTCCCGCGGTGTTGATTTTTCACATGGCTCGTTGATCTCAAAAGTTAAAAAATTATTACCGGTTTTTATTCCGCTATTCGTGTCTTGTTTCAAACGTGCAGAAGAATTAGCTGATGCGATGGAAAGTAGAGGATACAGGGGTGGGGATCATCGTACTCGACGAGAACAATTGCGATTTTCTTCTCGGGATATTTTCGCAGTGATTGTTATCACATTTTGCGGAGTTGCCGGGGCAATGTTGTATATAAAGGCTGGATATGTCTGAGCATGTGACGATACATCAACGAGCGTTGACTGCAGTGTGTATGATTTTGTTGGTGGTGACCGGTATTTTATATGCGGCGAATTCTGTGGTACCCAACCGTAAGATTACACATACACCGCGTTCTACTCCTGTAACGCAAACAATCACTGACGACGAAACGAAATTACCAAAAACACCGCAAAAGCGACAAAAGAAAGTAAAAAATATAACACCGACCATCTCCTTGCCTCTCGATTTGAATAGTGCGACAGTACAGCAGTTATGCCAAATAAAAGGAATCGGTGAAGTTACCGCACGTAATATTGTTGCGTATCGCGAGACACACGGATCGTTTGTAGTTCTAGAAGACCTCATGAAGGTCAAGGGGATCGGCAAAAAAAAGTTCGAAGAGTTTTCTCGTTTTTTTATTATCCGTGAAACTCAGAACGAGCAAGAAGAAAAAAAGGAATTATGAAAGCAATACTTGGTCACAGTAATACTGATTTTGATTGTCTTGCCTCAATGGTGGCGGCACAGAAATTGTTCCCTGATTTCATGCCGGTCATTCCCGCATCGGCAGAGCGACATGTACGTGATTTTATACAACAGGAAGGGTTACCATGTCCTTTTATATGGACACATAAACTTGATGAAAAAATTACTGAAGCCATCATCGTTGATAATGTCGATGTGGCGCGTACAGATGTTTCTCCGGAGTTTGGTAGGGATTGCCGTATCGTCGCGGTGTATGATCACCATCCTGAAGAAGATAATGTGCAGACAGCAGTGTATCATCACAAACAATGCGGTGCGAACATCACTTTACTGACCGAAGTATTGCGTAAAGAAGGTATACCGATCACAAAGGCCGAAGCGGTCTTGTTTATACTGGGTTTATATGAAGATACCGGATATTTTACCTATATATCTACCACATCGGATGATATTGATGCATTACGATGGCTTTTTGATATTGCCGGTGATGTGTCGGCGGTATCGCGTTTCTTGGTCACTGATTTTTCCAAAGAGCAACTGTCCATAATGGATGAACTTGTGGATAATACCGATATGATCTCGCTCAATGAAGGGGCAATAGCTGTTTGTAGTGCCGAACGAGATGGATATGTCGATAATGCGGCATTTGTGGTACAGCATTTATTATTTGTTCTTAATGTTGATGCGGTCTTTGCCGTCATGCAAATGGGAACAGGTGTGTATATTATCGGCAGAAGCAGGAGCCATAATCTGAGTATTCGTGATGTACTCAGACAACTTGGCGGCGGCGGGCATCCATCGGCGGGATATTTGCATTTGACGGGTATCAGTATCGTTGAAATAAAAGAGAAATTATATGATGTGCTCGAGCAATTAAAACTTACCGGAAAAACGATCGCCGATATTATGACCGCCAACGTGGTTACTGTGCGACATTCTCATACTGTTGCACAGGTGAAAGAGAAAATGCTTGCATATAATCATAGTAAGATACCTGTTATCGGTGATGATGGACGTGTTTTCGGTATTGTGTATCAAAAAGAAATCGATCGACTGGTGAATCACAATTTTTCACACGAAACGATACAAGAGTTTGTCGCACACGATATGGCGCTATGCGAAGAGACCGATCCGTTGTATCATGCGAAACGCCTCTTTTGGGAGGGTAAGGGTGTGATCCTTGTGACCAATCATGACGGTGTTTTGACGGGTATTGTGACGAAAACAGATCTTCTGAAAACCGAAGATCGGACAACGTCCGACGGCGTCAAAAAAAATGTTACCTCTGAATTACGGTATCATACTGCAACATCACTTTTTGAGCGAGTACAGCGCATCGGTATGATCGCAGATTCCTTGGGATTTACGGCGTATCTTGTCGGTGGTTTTGTGAGAGATCTTTTTCTTCGTTTAGAAACCTATGATGTCGATATCGTTGTCGAGGGCAAAGGTATTGATGTCGCGGAGGTCGCTGCAGAAGAATTCGGGGCATCGCTTGTTGTTCATAAAAAATTTCAAACAGCAACATTATCATTCCCTGACGGTTTAAAATTTGATATCGCGACAGCACGTTCGGAAACCTATGAAAAACCCGCCTCCCTCCCGACCGTTATGTTGTCACCGCTGAAGTATGATTTGTATCGCCGTGATTTTACGATTAATGCGATGGCTATTTCATTGTCACCTCTTACATTTGGCGATCTCGTTGATTATTTTGGCGGCTATACTGATATGAAAAACGGCGTATTGAAAATATTACATACCGTGAGTTTTATTGAAGACCCGACTCGTGTGTTTCGAGGAATACGCTTTGCCGCACGATTTGATTTTCGTTTCAGTAAACAAACACACAGTTTGTTGAAAAACGCCTTGTTGTTGGGCGTGCTGAATCTGTTGACGGGACGTCGTATCAAAGATGAGCTTACCGTTATTTTTGATGAAGATTATCCCGAGTATGCATGTCAAAAATTGGCGAATGAGGGGATTTTACAAGCCTTATTTAACGGGTGTAAATTTAATGCAGAAAAAGAAAAATTATTTCGTGAGATTCGACATGTGCATCATTGGTATAAATTGTTATACATGAAAAAGTCGGTGAATAAATATTTTCTTTATTTTTTGGCATTATTTGAAGAAGTTGACATTGCTCTGATCACGGATTTTTCTCATCGGTTGGAATTGACAAAACGCTTCAAAACGATCGCGTTGCAAGTGCGTCAATTTATGCAACACCATCACAAGGCGTTGTCGAGTCCCGTGTTTTTGAAGAAAAGTGTTATTTACCGCATGTTCCACTCGCTTGAGACAGAGTCGATCCTCTTTCTTATGGCGTATCACGCGAAAAATGAACGGTTTCAACAATATGCGTCATTATACTTTATCGATCTGCATGCATCGCGAAGTTTGGTCAATGGAAACATGCTTCAGGAAATGGGTATTCCTTACGGTGCCGATATCAAAACAATTTTGGAAGACATACATGTACGTTATATAGACGGAGATTTTTCAACACTTGATGATGCGGTGCAATTTGTTAAAAAGAATTATCTCAAGGATGGTCATGATTCTTAAAACGCTTCTGTTCGGATTTCGTGATCTTTTTTTCCCTTATTATTGTCCGTTATGCAATGCGGCAGTAGGTGATGGCCAGGCGTTGTGTGATGAGTGCGCGAAGCGTTTGCCATCGATTTTCCTTCCGGTGTGTGAGGTTTGCGGGAAACAACTACCTGCTGATCGTGAGTGTTACAACTGCGGTGGCCGTCACGCTCATGACTGGGTTTCGAGAAGGGCATTGTTTCATTATACTGATTCGATCGCTATATTGGTGCATGAATGTAAGTTCCAACAGAACAGACGATTACTTCGTTATTTTGCAGCCTTGGTCTGTACGAGTTTTTTTACCTACTATGAATCGTTAGGTTGTGATATGATCATCCCTATGCCGCTTTCCTCCCAACGTCGACGAGAACGCGGATACAATCAATCGGAAGATCTGTGTATGTATCTCAATGAATTGGTGCATACGGATAAGTTGGTACGTACAAAAAATACGCATGTGCAGTCGCTCATACATGATGAAGAGATACGAAAAAAGAATGTGCAGGGGGCGTTTTGTGTAAACGGCGATGTTGCGGGTAAAACGATCGTCTTGTTTGATGATGTCATCACCACGGGCGCAACCACCAACGCGGCAGTCGAAGCGCTTTATGCCGCAGGCGCACACGAAGTGCATGTATTTGCGCTTGCGATGGCGGGGTAAGGGTTGGTTAAATCGATTATGAGAAAAAAAATAAGTTTTTGTATAATTATATTATTAACTTTTTTTAATACTGGAATTGTGTTCACAAAAACGCCACAATTGGTGTTAACAAAACCAATTGTGGTTAATGATGGACTTCACGAATATGGAAGAGAGCACGAGCCGGTAAATTTGATAATAAATAAAGATGCAAATTATAGAATTTATTTAACACTTAGAAATGATTATGAAAATGATTTTGTTGGAGATATAAGATTAGAGTTGTATGACGAATTTGGTTTTAAAATTATAAAATATTTGATTGAAAAACAGGATCAGATTATAAAAAAAGAAGAAATACAAAATTTCAATTTCTCATTTCGTGGCTCAGAGATTCCGGATGGAAAATTTTGGTTGGCAATAGGTGTAAAAAAGAATTCTGCCGTCGAGTATTTGGAAGTGGGTCTAGATTCAGGTTTACCTTATCCAGTGGGGATCTTTTCAGGAGAAAATATATATCCGGAAAAATATCTTTTTGGGATTATTGATAAATCAGGAAAATGGGTACTACCTCCTAAATATGAAAATATGTTTTTAGCAGGTGATGGAATTTATGTGGTTAATGATAACTCAATCATAGAACCTAATGAAAAAACATTTAAAAAGTATCCAGAATTCATTATCAAAAAAAGTATAAATAACTTTCTTGCTGTTAAAAAAGGTGGCAAATATGGAGTTATTACATTTGATCGTGATTCTCTAATATCATTTGAGTATAATCGAGTATTTAGTAGTTCAAATCAGGGATTATTTTTGATCAAAAATGACGGACAAGAGATATCATTCATGAACTTTGAAGGGCGCATAACAATAAAATACACAGGTAATCTTAATGATTACGACAACTATACTGTTAGCGAAGGTTTAGTAACAATTTGTAAAGAGGGAAAGTATGGTTATTATACAACTGAAGGTCAAGAAGTAATCGCCCCAAAATATAGTTATGCTAAACCATTCTCTGAGGGAATGGCAGTGGTCAACAATACGCAATATATAGATAAAACAGGCAATTTAAGGATTGACCTTAAAAAGAAATACCCTGAAATAGAAATAGCTAATAGGTTTAGTGAAGGATTTGCAGTAGTGAAAAACAAAAAAGGATTTCGATATATAAACAAAAATGGGAATTATGCCTTTACTTTAATTGCTGATTATGCAAGTTCCTTTAATGAAGGATATGCAGTGATTGGATATCGTGATACCCCTCAAGGTGAAATTACTCGTTATACATATATTGATGCAAAAGGGCGATATGCATTTGTTCAAGAACCAAAAAGTTCATTTCAGAAATGGCTTTTGAAAAACCGAGACAGATATACATTTCTTTACGCATTATTAGCCAAAAAACCATCACCGAAATGGTTTGCCGGAGCAGGCTCATTTCAAGAGGGATTCGCGGTTGTTAATGAAATTATAATATCAGATACTAACCAAAAGACTAAGAGGAGTTATTATATCGATAAGAATGGTAATGTAGGAATTGAACTTCAATTTAAAAATATTGTTTTACATAATTTCCATGATGGTTATGCTATTGTTGGAGTTAATTATTATGAATATACAGGGAAAAAGAAATAAATCGCTAAAAAAGGGTGGTATTCTGTGTCTGATATATTGCTTGAAGAATACATTTCACGGATCAACCGAGTGTTGGATCATATCGACACGCATTTGTCTGACGAGATGACATTGGAAGAGCTTGCGTCCGTTGCGTGTTTTTCGAAATACCATTTTCACAGGGTTTTTCAAGGTGTGGTCGGTGAGACGTTATTTCAATTCATCCAGCGTCTTCGTATCGAAAAAGCTGCGCAGATGCTGCAGATGCAAAAGCGCATGTCGGTTACCGAGATATTTTACGAATGCGGATTTACCAATCACGCGGCGTTCTCACGTGCATTTAAACAGACCTTTGGCATGTCACCGAGTGTTTGGCGTGCATCAGTTGACGAAAAAAGCAATATAAGCACAACACTCAGCAACGACGGTATACAACAACGCAGTTACCGCAAAGCACACGCGCTTTTACACGACTATACTTCATTCAGCGGAAGAACGCAGAAAGGAAGTGGTGCTATGCAGACAGTACAAGGTAACGTTCGAGTGGAGGAGTGGAAGGATACGACGGTGGCATATGTGCGTCATATCGGACCGTATGTGGGGGATTCGGCATTGTTTGATACGTTGTTCAAAAAAATCTGCGGGTGGACGGGTACGAGGGGGCTTCTCGGCAAAGATTCTCAGTATATTGTTATCTATCATGATGATCTTGCGATCACCGATGAAGATAAACTGCGAATCAGCGTGTGTGTGACCGTGCCTGAAAAGACCGAAGTATCGGGTGAGATAGGAAAAATGACGATACCGAAAGGCACGTATGCGATGGCGCGTTTTGTATTAAAATCAGATGAATTCAGCGCGGCATGGCAATGGGTGTACAGCACATGGTTGCCGTCAAGCGGGTATCAATCGGGAGACAACCCGTGTTTTGAATTGTATCCCGGTGACCCGAAAGAGGACGGTTCTATGGAAGTGGATATTTGTATATCGGTAAAACCGATGTAATCATTTTACGAGAGCGCGGAATTCCGCGCTCTTTTTTTGAGATTTTTTCACGGATAGATGCTGGATGTTCAATTCGATTTTCGTTGTGGTTCTCACTATTCTAAAAAGCACTACATCTTTTACAGTGTAGAAACCTTTGCAAAATTCAAAATGTTCAAATTTTTATATTTTATAAGAAGGGGTGTGGATACGAAGTCACCACTATATAACACGTTAAGCCCCTCCCGAATATACACGTAGCTGTCTTACGTGAAAGTTCAGATAAACAACCTATGTGGTGAGAATTCAGCATGTGGCTGTGCAGATTTATAGACAGTATTAAGTAAACATTACAAGTTAAAAACGTATATTTAATAAACACATGGTTGTGAATTAGGATGAACGATATCCTCATCTTTGATCGAGTCATCGGTAATACGTATATGATAATACTGAAAATATTTTATAACTTGTTGTTATAAAACAAATTACAAAAATTTCCATGAAATGGATAGAAAATAATATTCACGGTTATGTTTTGGCACGGGAATTGCTTTACTATTTTATGAAAATAAAAAAACGGAGGTGGCAATATGAAACTTATCAAAAAAGTTGAAAACCCGAAGAACGAAATAGCTCGCGGGGATGCGTTCGGTCATTTGTTCAATGAATTGGATTCGTGGTTCAACGATTTCGACACCTCATTGGGTTTTGCACCAATGATGAAAAAGTTTGGCAATGAATTCGCTGTGGATGTAAGTGAGAATGAGAAGCGTTTCCTTGTGAAAGCTGAATTACCCGGAGTGTCAGAAAATGACATTAAGGTTGTATTTGAAGATGGTATCTTGAATATCAGTGCTGAAAAGAAGGAAGAAAAAGAGGAGACCGATGGTAACTATTTTCGAAAAGAGATCAGAAGCGGATCGTTTAACCGTTCATTTCGTGTGCCGGATGCAGTAGACAGTGAAAAAATCGAGGCATCATTTAAAAACGGAGTTCTTTTTATCGAGATACCGAAAGTAGCTGAGCAGGTTATCAAAAAAGAAATTAAAGTTAAAAAACAATAAGGAGGAAGTATTATGACAGTAGTACGTTATCGCCCGGTTTTGAAAGATCTCTGGAATACACACAAGAGTATAGAAGATGTCTTCAACAGTATGTTCGCTGATGAGCAGAATTCCGGAAAAAATACGTTTCCGGTCAATATCGTTGAAAAAAAGGATAAGTTTGTGATTTATGGAGAATTGCCGGGGATCGATGAAAGTGCATTGAAGATCAATGTGCAGGATAATTTGCTTTCTATTGAGGCAAGTAAGCCGTCCGCCGGTGAACAAGAAGGCGAACGGTATATGATACGGGAGCTGTGCGGTGGTACTCTTGAGCGTCGTTTCGAAATACCGCATACTGTTGATCAGGATAAGATCGATGCGGTGTATGCAAACGGTGTGCTTGAAGTAGTACTGCCGAAGCTGCCCGAAAGACAACCGAAAGAAATTTCCATCAAAAAGCAATAAAAATCTTTCCCCTCTCCCCCTCTCAATCCCGGCGGTGCGAAAGCACCGCTGTCTTATTTATATACGTGCAAATAACAGTCAATAGATTATAATAAATAATATGAAATACAATTATCGAAATTATTATAAAAAATAGCACGTACATACTTGACATAACGCATATATATATCTACTGTCGTGTAACAAGGAGGATGCTATGAAGAAGGGCGTATTTGCACTTAATACAGATGTGGAACAAGATCGTGAAAGTAACGATACGGGTAGCGGTGATGTGAGTACTGGGACAAAACGTAGTGTGTGGGAGAATTGCACGCTCAGAAAGACGGATTCCTATACAGTTTGGGAGAATGGGCAATTTGTTACTCAATATGTGACGTATTATGTTCCTGGAAGAAAAGGAAACTGTCTTGATGGTTCTTTTTTATGCAATCCGACACAATGTTCTGATGAGATCTAAAGGAGCGCTATTTACATGAAAAGAATAGTATCATGGAGTATTGTGAGTATTTTATTGTTTGTATGTATAAAAGAGATGTTTTCATCAGAAAAGACAGTGAGGGATTTTTTAAAAACAAAGAGGTCATATGTTGATGTTTTATATAATTACCAAACAATATCCCTTGATGCTATTCCTAAGAAAAAAAATTACGAGATCGGGATGGTCTGTGTAAATGATACTTTTATTATCATGAGTATTGAAGAATCAAAAGGCTATGTAGTATATGCATGGACAATTGAAGGGAAATTGCTTGGTAAAATAGGGGATTCTGGAAAAGGTCCCGGTGAATACATTGGTGGTTCGGAAATATCACTAACGGATACTAAAGTTTGTATTTTTGACGGTGCAAGAAGTTTATATGTTTTATATTTATTTGATAAGAAAACAGGTAAATTCGTATTTGAAGATAATATAAAACTTGAAAATACGGTGAAATTTACATGTCCAGAATTAACATTATCAATTGGCGACAAATTTCTTTGTTTTGAAACACATGGTAAGTATGGGACAGATAGAATAAAGTTAACTGATAAATATTTTAAACCCTATGTTTCATTTCATACTCGTAAGAAAAATATGTATGATGGTCAATTTGTAAGTATAGCAGAAAACGGAAAAGGTTTGATCGCAGTCGCCGATTATATTCGAGTATTGGAAACATCGGGTAAAATTATTATTTATGACATAAAGGGAAAAGAGAAAAATGTTATAAAATTTGGGGGGAAAGCAGTCCTTGATTTGTTTTTTGATGAATCGGGTGAGTATGTCGTTTTTACATGGAGTAAGTCAAGTAATTTTAAAAAGGAATCAATGGCTGATTATGTTTGCAGTATTTACAATGTTAATGGGAAACATATTGGAGATGTCTCCATGTATTATGATATGCGATACTCTGACATGCTAAGCAGATCATTTTATTCGGGGTCCCTATACAACGCACATAAGGGTATGGTTTTTATCGAGAAACCGAAACTGTTCAGTGGAAAATTAACAGCTAAATTTTATACTATACGGTTAAAATAACAATGTCTAATAAAATTATGAATATCGCATTAACGATCGGAGTAGTACTGTGTTGTGCGATAACGATACTATTTTCGCTCAAGATCAGAAAGATGAAAGAGGCTTCAGAGTATTTACAAAACTGGCATCGAAAAGCAAGTCTACAGGAAAAAGTTAGATCTCGTTTTACGGGCAAAAGAATAGAGCTTGTTGAAGGATTTCGGAAATACTCTGAAAACAGTTACTTTACTCGAAAAAATATTGGCACGAGCTATGCACTTTTCTTTTTCGGGGGAAAAGCTGATTGTAAAGCGTGCTACGGGGAATTTGTCACGATTATGGAAGCGACTCCTCAGAACAGATTGTATCGTGCGGTGTTTGTATACAAAACATCGGATGAGCAGTTGGAGAGTGTAAAAGAGCGATATTTTTCTGATATGGATTTGTTTTATACTCAAGATGAGGCTTTTATTAGTGATGTTATGAGCATCCCGGGGCCATATGTGCTGTTGATCGATACTGCGACAATGGGTGTTATCAGTATGGGAATCGGTGATAGTGAAGAAACTGAAAATATTTATTCGTTTGTAAAGATGCTTGCTGAATAAATCAGATTGTGTTTTTTATTCTCATTTCGCTCTGCGAAAAACATAATTATTCGTTTTTATACCTGATAGATAGTGTAAAAATCGTTTATTGACCTCTATATGCAGTTAATTGCGATAATACGTCGTTTTCGTCATCGAGAAAAACGATAATCAAGTATACTGTAGTTATCGCCTTGATGATCGTTGATATGCAAAACTGTGTAATAATACATAAAAAACGTCATTTTCCATTGAAAAAGAGAATGCTTCTGATATAATCCGCGCACGTGACATATACTTAGATATTCTGCGGTGTGAGTACTGCCGCTTTTTAACGAGGAGAGGATGCTCTTGAGTGTCTTTGGAGACAACAGCGTGATAAAAAAGGCGTTTTTTCAGAGCTGTAATCAAGCGACTCTTCCCGCGTGTCAACTTTGACTTTTCAGTAATCAGGTGAAGCGATATGACAGATGTAGTGTTATTCAGACTATGGGTTGTTTGAATGTGAAACCCGCAGAAAGGACGCTATGAGCACAATTCCCATGATACTTGTTATCAATACCGGGTCAACCACGACCAAATGTGCGTTGTTTCGGTGCGACAGTGAACCGACCGAGCCTGTTCAAAAAACTACCATCGAACATCCCGACGATATGATCCACAAATTCGCTACGATTTCAAGCCAAGTGGATTATCGTGAACAGTTGGTTCGGGAGTATGTCAAGAATAATCTGCCGGAAAATGCAGAGATCAAAGCTGTCGGAGCGATTGGTGGAATGTTGCCGCCGGTGCCGAGCGGTGTTATTGCCCTTAACAAAGAACTTGCTGATTTCAGCCTCAATACTCCGGTATATCAACATGCGTCGAACCTTGGCGCACCCCTTGCATTTCGTGTAGCCGATACATTCAAAGTCGCATCGTATGTGGTCGATCCTGTCGGGGTTGATGAGATGGCACCTATCGCGCGTATATCGGGAGCGGTAGATTTTCCACGATTTTCATTTGTCCATGCGTTGAATATTCGTGCCACGGTACGTCGTTTGGCAAAGGAGATCGGTAAACCTTTTACCCAAATGCGATGTGTCGTGTGTCATTTGGGAGGAGGTTTTTCGATAGCTCCTTTTGATCGTGGGCGTATAGTTGACAGTGATAATAGAATGGATGGCGCTCCCTTTACACCCGAACGTGCCGGTGGAGTCCCGCCGATCCCTTTGCTTGAAGCATGTTTTTCGGGAAAATATACACAGAAAGAGTTGCATAAAAAATTATATGGTGCCGGTGGGATCTACGGGTATTTAGGAACGAAAGATATCAGAGAGGTGATCAAGCGAATAAAAGAGGGTGATTCGTTTGCAAAATTTATTTATGATGCGATGATTTATCAAATTTGTAAAGAGATCGGCGCAATGGCGTCGGTGTTAGACTTTGATATGGACGGTATAATTGTTACCGGCGGAGTCGCCAATGAAACATACCTTACCGGTGAAATTGTGAGAAAATGTAGTCGTCTCGGCAAGATCCATGTTTTTCCGGGAGAAAATGAAAACGAAGCTATCGCGTTATCGGTTTATTATGCGATGATCGCACAGGAGCCTGCAATGCAGTGGCCTTCATGTATTATAAGTGAAGAAGCGATCGATCCGCTTCGCAATTTTTCGACTGATCTGAAGTAATAGAGAGAGATTGGGGGAGATAAAAATGAGTATCAAGAATTTTAAGGAATTGAAAGCAGCAGTCTCAAAACTTTCGCCCGTTGATGTGGCTGTTGCCGCAGCGGCTGATATGGATGTGATAGGAAGTTTGAAACTTGCGCATGAGATCGGTTTCGTGGGAAAATGTTATGTGGCCGGCAATCCCGATGAGATTAAAAAGTGTATCGAAAAAGTCGGCGATAATCCGTCGCTTTATGAGATCATTCCCGCAAAAGATGATGCAGAGGCCGGTAAACTTGCGGTGCGGGCAGTCCGCGAAAAAGGCGCAAAAATCCTGGTGAAGGGCAACCTTAAGTCGGAATTATATCTTAAGGCGATTTTGGATAAAGAGAATGGTATTAAAGTATCATCGATTTTATCAAATTTGAGTATGTTCGAGATGGTGAGTTATCCGAAATTCCTTGCAGTATCTGATAATGCAATATTGATCGTTCCGACACTTGAAGAGAAAAAGGCAGTCATTGAGAATACTCGGGCACTGTGGAAATCACTTGGTATAGAGAATGCCAAGGTGGCCGCTCTTGCTGCAGTCGAAACCGTGAGCAGTAAAATGCAGGCGACCGTCGATGCCGCCGCCTTGACGATGATGTGCAATCGCGGGCAAATAAAAGGATTTATCGTTGACGGACCAATGGGATATGATGCGGCAATATCAAAAGAATGTGCGGCAGATAAACATCTGGAAAATTCTCCGGTGTGCGGCGAACCTGATCTTATACTTGCTCCGAATTTAGAGACGGCGAATTCACTCGGGAAAAGTTATAAGTTTCACGGCGGGGCGATATGGGGAGGTTTAGTGTTTGGGGCTTCGGTGCCGGCAGTATTGAATTCACGGTCCGATGATCAACAAAATCGTCTCAATTCGCTCATGATCGCTCGTGCGGTAGTTGAAGGTAAATCGATAGAATGATACGTAGCCGAAAAGGCTCAAAAGCCGGTCGATGACCGGAGGAGGACAAAGATGAATATTTACGCAGGGATTATGCTGGGGTATTTTGCCTTGGTAATACTTGTAGGAATTTTGACTCGCAAAGTAGCGAGTAAATCTGCATCGGATTATCTTGTGGCAGGACGGAATTTAGGAGTAATCGTGTGTGCGGTGGTCGTGGCTGCCGAGTGGCTTGGCGGAATGAGCACGATCGGTGTGAGCGAAAAAGCGTTTACCACATCAACGCTGCAGCCGATACTTTATAACATAGCGACCGCAATCGGTATGATCATTATCGGGTTTACCGTGGCTGCGCATTATCGTAAAAACAATGTGCATACCGTCAGTGAGATGATCGAATCATTGTTTGGCGCGAAGGCTCGTTCGATTTCTGCGATCGCATTTTTAATCGCATACGTTGTGCTTGCCTACGTACAATTGCAGACCTGTGCGAGCGTAATGGCGCCGTTGTTTAATATTCAATGGGAAACTGCGGTCATAATCTCAGCCTTGGTTATTACTTTTTATACCTATATCGGTGGAATGCATGCACTTGCCGTAACCGGTATTTTATATCTTATCACCATGTTTACCGGACTGGGTGTCGCTTTTTTTATCGGGTTGTCAAAAGTCGGCGGATTTGCGGGACTTCATGATATACTTGTTTCACGTGGTGCGCCGGCTAATCTTTACAATCCCTTCAGTGCTGATGTGTATGCAGCGGCAATGCTTCTTCTGGGCGGTATTCTCGGCGGCATGGCTGCTCAAGCAAGTATTCAACCTATTTTTGCTGCCAAAGATGTGAATACGGCCAAACGCGCATCGATTATTGCTGCATTTATTGTGGCACCTTTTGGTATTATGACCGCTTTTTTCGGTCTTTTCGCAAAAACCGGGCTCTTTTTTGATCCTACAAAAATACAAGATGCAAAAACGGTTCTCCCGACACTGTTGCAAACTCCTGAGTTTATCCATCCTATTCTTGGCGGTATTGCCTTGGCCGGTGTATTGGCAGCAATTCTTTCGACTGTCGGACCGGTAAATTTTGCAGTAGTGACAATCGCAGCAAAAGATATTTATCATGGCTTGATCAACAAGAATGCCGAAGATGCGAAGATTATCAAGACTGCTCGCCAGTTGGTTATTCTTGTCATGGTTGTTACCATACCGTTAGCAATTTATCTTCGTGGTGCAGTACTTGATACTGCGTATATATCGTATGCGATCAGAGCAATTGGGGCTATTGTTATTGTGTTTGCATTATACGGAAGAAAGTTTATTACCAAGCTCGGTGTGTATTTATCATTTATTCTCGGGACATTAGGCGTTTTTGTATCGCTTATTGGTGCACACTATAAATGGTTCAAAGTTGATAAGACTCTTACTGCGGTTATCATGACTATTGCAATTATTGTTATTGCGAAAATTATTGACATGCTGTTTGGTAAAAATGAAACTGAACAAAAAGCATAAAGGACAGGAGGTTAGTAATGCCGAGCTCAAATAATCAATCGTTTATTGACGGTTCACGGCTTATAATTGAGGCATCTGCACGGGCAGGAGCCGAAGTTTTCATAGGATATCCTATAACACCTGCGAACCTGTTATATCTATATTCAAGCCAGCGATTTGATGCAGTCTTGCCTGCACCCGACGAGATAACCACTTTACAGTGGATGTCGGGGTATGCTTCTGCAGGAAAACTTCCCGTGACCGCGACATCTTATCCCGGACTTGCTCTTATGATAGAATCGATCGGTATGGCATATATGATGGAATTACCGATGGTCATAATACTTGCACAACGACTTGGTCCGGCAACGGGTACCGCGACGTGCGGAGCACAAGGTGATGTATTGTTACTTAACGGTATGAATTCGGGTGGATACTCCATCCCCACATTTTGTATTTCTGATATTACCGATTGTTGGACGATGGCAGCTGAAGCCGTGCGCACTGCGATTACACTACGCACTCCTGTTGTTCTGCTTACATCAAAAGAAATGGTCATGACCGTGCAGAATTTTGATATGTCTACTTTACCTGAAGTAAAAAAAGTTGATCGCCATTTCTATAACGGTAGTGATGTATATGTCCCGTATCAAGCCGGAAATGACGGAGTCCCTCCGTTTTTACCGGTCGGTAATACAAAACATCGTGTGCGTATTACAGCGTCTACTCACGACCAAAATGCGACACTTCAGCATACGACACCGGCCGCACTTGCAAATACTGCGCGCCTTCAAGAAAAGCTTGAGAAAAATATTGCTGATTACACACATTATGAGCTTTCTGAAGAAGCGACCGATACGTTGGTCGTTTCGTATGATATAACCGCCGCATCGGCACGTGAAGCGGTAACGCGTTTACGCAGTGAAGGTAAAAAAGTGTCGTTATTTATTCCAAAAACATTGTTCCCCGTGCCGCCATGTTATATTGAAATTGTCAATAAATATAAAAGGGTTGTTGTCGCCGAAGAAAATTTCTCCGGACAGTATAGGGAAATTCTTTTTGGTAAAGCAGGACGCAGTGGCGTGAGCGGTGTAAATGTGATCGGCCGTATGATCACACCTGAAGAAATCATTGCGGAGGTGTTGAAATGAGTAATACATATTTATCTACCGAAAATCTCCCGTTTTGTAAGGGATGCGGTCACCACATGGTGTCGGCGAGTACTGAAAAAGCATTTCAAAAACTCGGAACATATGCTCCGCTTGATGTTATTATGGTATCCGATATCGGATGTATCGGTATTATTGACAAACAGTATTATACGCACACGGTGCATGGGTTGCATGGACGTTCTGTTGCACTTGCCTCGGGCATATCGCTCGGACTTGCAAATCCTGACAAAAAGATTATCGTTCTTCTTGGTGATGGTGGGGCGACGATCGGGTTACAGCATATTTTGGAGGCCGCACATCGCAATATTAACATGACCGTTATCGTTCACAATAATCTTTTGTATGGTATGACCGGTGGGCAACCGTCAGGTCTTACGCCATGTGGTTTTAAAACACTGATCATGCCCGAAGGAAAGCCTACTACGGGTTTTGATCTATGCAAACTGGTGCATAGCGTTGGTGCTCCGTATGTACGAAGAATGCTCGGTATCGGTGATCTTTCCGATGCAATTGCCGAGGCACTTGCCGTTAAGGGGTTCTCATTCATCGAGATGATGGAGATTTGTACGAGTTATGGTATCAAATTCAATCCTGATCGTAAAATGCCTGACATCGTAAAAGAAGCGGGATTAGAACTTGACATATGGCGTAACCCGGAAAAAGCAGTTTGTGTGTTTGAAGAAAAAGCAGGAAAAGCCTCGCTTCTTGATAGTGAGAAACCGATCGCAGTACGATATTCTTCTGAACTAAAAGAACGTTTCTCTTTGTTATTATCCGGTTCTGCGGGAGAAGGTGTTCAGCTTGCAGCTGAATTTTTAGCTGAAGCTGCAATCGCATCGGGGCTTTCTGTCACTAAAAAAGGAAGTTATCCGGTGACTGTCGGTGTAGGATTTTCCACGTCTGAGATCATCCTTTCACCAAAACCGATTTTTTACACCGGAATAAGTACTGCAGATGCAGTCGTCGCGACGTCAGAGGAAGGGCTTGCAAAAGTTAAACCGATGATCGAAAAGATGAAAAAAGGTGTTGTGTATTTGGATTCGACACTGGCTGCACCTTCTACCGGCGCTTCGATCATCAATCGTGATTATCGTACACCAATGGGAAGTCGCACAGCGTCGTTATTATCAGTGGTTCATTTTTTAAAACAAAACCCGATCATTCCGCTTGATGCTTTTCTTGATGTTATAAAGGCAAGCAAGTTAGGATCAAAAATTGATTTTGAAAAATTGAACAGCGCGAGTGAGTAATTAGTTTTTTATCGCACGGACGCCCGAATCGGGCGTCCGTTTTTATTAATATCGTGCAGACCGGCGCAACCGTAAAATTCACCGGTATCCTTGTCAGTAATTACGAGTTGAAGATTAATACCATTCTCTAAGCCTTTTAATGAATAATCGATGAATCCCTGTGTTTCGATAATATCGTCGGCCGGTTTCGGTCCCATATATTTCGTAACGTCAGCGTCGAACGTTGTAAATATTTCTTCTGCGTATGAATGATCGATTGGTATAAGATTCAAACGATCGGTTTTAATATTTTAATCTAAATGGGTCAAATTCCCCGAAGCTTGCTTCGGCCGCACTATTATAATTTTGTTATTATTAGGGGTGTGGGGACGAAGTCCCCACAATATTAGAAATTAAGCCCCTCCCAAAAAGAAAAGGGAGGGGTTTGGGGTGGGCGAACAAATATAGTATTTCTTGGGGAGATACCCCGTAGCTTGCTGCGGGGTAGTTCATTGACTTCATGCGAAACAACTCCCTTTTTGATCGGTATGGTATCATATTCTAGTAATTCTGCAATATATAATAAATAAATCCTTGACATATCAGTGAATATGCAATATCGTTCTATATAGAACGATATGTTGTTCAAGGAGGTATAAAATGACCCGCCAAGAAATAATGGAAATAGCCGGTGATCTCATGAAACGGAGTAACGGAGCATATGTATCTACAAATTCAGAAAAACCGTTTCCGTATATTCGGATGATGTTTAATCTTCGAAATGTATCGATGTTCCCCATGTATGAGAAGTTCTTCTCGGATAAAGGATTAACGTTATACTTCTCAACGAATACCTCGTCTTTTAAAAACACGCAGCTTCATACGAATCCGTATTGTTCCGTATATTATTCCGTGCCCGATGAATTCATAGGCTTGATGTTTGCCGGTAAAGCTGAAGTTATACAAGATAGAACGGTGAAAGAAGCGTTGTGGCTGGAGGGCGGTGAACGGTATTATCCGACCGGTATCGACGATCCTGATTATACGATCTTGCGGATCGTGCCGGAATATATTCGCGGTTGGTATAAAGGACAACCGATAGAATTGAAATTAGACGGTGAGGCATAACACATGAGTAACCATCAAAGCAAATTCAGCGAGCAGACACTCTCGTTTTTAAGGTCGCTTGAAGAGAACAACAACAAGACATGGTTTGAGTCACATCGCAGCGAGTACGAGGCGCATCTATTAAATCCGTTTCGCGAGTTGGCTGAAAATCTGCAGGATACGATTCGATCGATCGATCCGCACCTTGAGACAACGCCTGCAGTAAATAAAACTATCTCGCGCATCCATCGAGATATACGGTTCAGCAAGGATAAACGCCCGTATCGTACATCGATGTGGCTAGGATATAAGATTGCATCAACGGGAGGATGGCAAAGTCATCCGGGATTCTTTTTTGAGATTATGCCGGATATGTTTCGTTATGGTATGGGATTTTATACAACAGGAACGAGGACGACTGAGATACTGCGAAAGGAAATTACAGAAAACGAATATCGTTTCAACGCGGTGTTGCAATGGTATCGGGCACAAAAAGAATTTATACTTGACGGGGATTTATACAAACAATTAAAGAATATACCTGTTGAAGAAGAACGGGCGTTCT
This sequence comes from uncultured bacterium, assembly GCA_964423645.1. Lineage (GTDB taxonomy): Bacteria > Macinerneyibacteriota > Macinerneyibacteria > Macinerneyibacteriales > CAYRFE01 > CAYRFE01. The sequence continues at coordinate 43,413 of CAYRFE010000001.1, forward strand.
GGTATGTGCGAAAAAATATTTATTTGGTGCACAACGGTGAAATAGGCAGCGATTTGTATGGTATCGATTGGTCAGAACAGTTAAAGAAAAGTTTTCTCGCATTGCAACCTGCATATTATTATTTTAAACATATTTCCGAATTGGAAAAAAAGGAATTGAAACCATTATTATGAAAGTTAATGAAAGCGGTTTTCTTATCGCAAAGATACATATTACATCCGGTAGGATATTTGAACGGTATCTGAAACGCTACAGTCTTGGTGAGATCAATCCTGCGCAGGGCAGGATTCTTTTTGTTCTCTGGCAATATGGAAAAATGCCTTTTGGGCAATTGGCGCAGAAATGCGGACTCGGAAAATCAACCCTTACAAGTATGCTTGGACGTATGGAAACTTCGGGATTGATCGAGCGCACGGCATCTGAAGATAAACGAACCGTGATCATCGGCAGAACGCAAAAGGTAATAGAGCTTGAAGAAAAATATGCGGCGGTGTCTGCAGAAATGAATACAGCGGTTTTTAAAGGGATACCTGAATCTGAGCAGGCAGAACTTGAACGATTGCTTAAAAAAGTACTTGATAATTGTGAACGAATAATTCATACACCAAATAAGTAAATGTATATTACTATGATCCTTGAGGTGCTTATGAAAAACACCTCAGCATTTTATACTACGTAAGTGTTAGATCGCTGCTCTATCTGCCCGCATGTTCATCTACGCACAGTAACATTGATTAAGGTAAGATCTTTGCTTATAGAGAAATACTATACACAGCAAAGTACATCAGCATCCCTGCATAGAGCATGGTAGGCATACAACTTCTCCACAATCGTGCCGGTGATCTTTTAGCGTCGGTGAAATATCGGTACCCGTGTAATAGCGATGCTTGTAACAGGTATATTGCATACCCGAATAATACTACGGTGTGAACTTGTATCATATTAAAATAAAAAGCAGCGGCGATTCCCATCAATCCAAAAGCAAGATTAGCAAACCCCACTTCAAACATCCAATCCGGTCTGTCGGTTTCCCAACCCAATCGTTTGGCATCGGACTTGTGAAAAATGACATGACGAATGAATGCTAATACACCCACAATCCCTACAGTAGAAAATGTAACAATTGGATATGCCTTCTCAGGGGCTGAGGAAAGGTAATAAAAACCCATAAAAATGCCGACCGAACCGATGATCATACTCACTATCCCGATTATTGCTGCCATACAGTAACCTCCCTGCTTGTAGTCAACGTTGGTGATACACACATCGAATTATGTATGTAGTTTCTTTAACAACCACGCCATGTTTTCGCCGAGTGTTTTCATGGTCTTTAATCCTTCATCGTCTTCTGCAACGCTTCCTTCGGCAGAGCCGACACCGAAATTCCAATAGGACGATCCCGGTACTATCATTTGATTGATGAAAAAAAGTTTGTTTATCGAGTCGAACGCATTGGTTGCGCCTCCGCGACGTACCGCTATCACCGCTGCACCGACCTTACGACGAAACAGGCCGCCGTTACTGAGCGCAACAAGCCCGGAACGATCAATGAGCGCTTTTGTTTCCGACGTAATATCGGCAAAATAGGTGGGAGAACCGATAATGATACCATCGGCTTCAATCATTTTTGCGATACACGCGTTGATCATATCCGTTTCATTCACACACTTGCCGTTTTTGTTTTTTCCGCAACGACCGCATGCGAGGCACCCGTGGATAGAATTCCCGCCGAGTTGTACCAATTCGGTCTCTATTCCCTCTTTTTCAAGTTCAGAAAGCACCTTTTTGAGTAAGAATGCGGTATTTCCTTTCGGGCGGGGGCTTCCGTTGAATGCGACGACTTTCATATGTTCTCCTTTACTTTGCAAACATATAACTGTTTCTGTGACGTTGAACAAAACGGTGTCTCATTATGATCGCCGAATTTATGCACAATGTTAAAATGATTATAGTGCAAGAGGGCGTCCATTTCCAACGGATAAAAACAGTGCATGTCAAGATGTGTCGGGATTTCTTTACTGTTCATGATAAAAGTCCATGTCACACGATTGTTCTGTGATGCACTGTCATACCGGCACTGCTCTCGAACCACTACCGATGTGCCGTCATCAAGGGTAAAGTTGAATGTTTCTTCCGGCGTTTTTTCTCGATTCACCATCAGATGAATACTGGGATTGAAAATTTCGATGATGAATGATCCGTCAGGAAGAAGATGGTGGCGAACTGCAGAGAAAACTGATTCTATGTCTTCGCGTGTGTAGGTGTTTTGCAGTGAATTAAACGGTATGAAAATCATCGAAAATTGCTTATTCAAGCGAAAATTGCGCATGTCGCCTTCTATAAGATCGATAGATATCTTTTCTTTTTGTGCTTTCATTTTTGCCCGCGCAAGCATTGCAGGAGTAAAATCAAGGCCGGTGATGTCTATACCTGCTTTTTTCAGCGGTATCGTTAAGCGTCCAGTACCGCAGCATAGTTCTAAGACCGGTCCGTTTGCTTTTTCACACCATCGCTTGTAAAAATCATAATCGCCAAGAAAATCATTCATCTTATCATATATTTCGCCTTCGTAGATTAGCGAGTCAACTCCGAATTGTTCCATACGTGTACCTCGTTTTTTCATGAGACCATGTTATTCCAAATGCGGGCCGGATCCAATGATGATTTTACCTTTATAATAAAGTGAGCGACTATGAGCGGATTCTTCTTCGATCCATTGCCGTAAACCGATGTTTTTTATACGGCAGAGATTATAAACCTTCAAATTATGCGGCAAACGCTCGGCGCGATCAGCGGCCGGGTGGAGACAATTGCACGGGAAATCACTGCATTCATAACAGAATGTATGGTTTTTGGCTGTTATGCAATCCAGCGTATCGCATTGTGAGTGAATCAGGCATCCGTGCTGATCGCGACACCCTTTGCATGGCGCGACTTTGTCCACATCGATTTTTAGTAACATCGCCGCATGGGACTTCATTTGTTCGGTCATATTGCTTCCGTACATTTCACAAAGATAGCAGTCAATGCCGCAAGGCGCCACGGCACGTTCACGTTCATTCATACATCCTCCTTTTTTCGCTTTAACTGTTCATTAATTTCACGTTCAAGACGATATGCTTCATGGTAAAAGCGTTTGTTATAACGCATATGATTTTTTTTCATCGCATCTTCTTCTGTTCGCATAATCTTGATTTTTTGTAAGACTTCATCAATATCATTCTTTTTGGTTAAGTATTGAAGGTAATGCAATTCCAATGAAGACAAAGGTGATGTCGTAAGGATTCGTTTATATTCTGTTTTGACAGTGTCGGGTGATTCGGTATTTTCGATTATTGCGCAATAGAGAAGTGTATGATTGGGATGTTTAAATAGTTTCGTGTGTTGATCTTGAATTTTCTTTATATATGTTTTTGCTTCTGAAAAGTGACCTGATTTATATTCTGCAAATGCTATTTTGTATTGTAATTCGACATCGTCTTTAAATAAACCCTTGTTTTGTGCTGTATATAGTTCGAGGGCTTTTGTGTATTCACCGCCGGAAAGTAGGGCGTCTGCGTACTCAAGACAATTGTTGTGAGTGGGAGAAAACTCAGCTTTCCTTCGAAGTGCTTCAATTTTTTCTTTCGGGCGAATAAAATACACGATCGAATCTTGAATTGAGGTTACACTATTTCCACGGGACAACCCCGGGAGTATTTCAATGATAAAATAGGCTATGCCGCCGATGTAGGGGAGCATAATGATAATCCATATCCAGTACATGTTTCGTTGTGTTTTGAGAATATGAAGAATACATAATAACTGTAGAAGATACGGTATCCATAGTAATCCTGATACAAACGGCATACTATCGCTCCTTACTATGTAACAATGAGACCAGCCTCATGTTGTGTAAATCTATATGTCAGTATCCGATAGGTAAGAAGATTTGTCAATACGTAAAAAAGGTTATTATGGTGCGCACTCCTGCGCACCATAGAGAGTTTTCAGACGCATTAGTCGAGATATGCTCTCCCAGTAATATTGAATTCATACTGCGTATAGAGTATTTCTTTCTTTTTAGCGGGGAACGTATTCTCAAATATATTGAAATTAGCCGAATCGTAGTGATATCCATCGCTTTCCGAAAATTTCCAATTTCCTTTCGGAATGCGGTCGTTACCGAGTTCCTTTACCAGAAGATAAAACGGGAAACGTCCCTCTTTGTCTGCGATTGTAAAGTCCTTAGATACTTTAAATCCATGCTTTATGTAGTTTTTGGGGTGACCGTGGATAATTATCGCCGGTATTGCCAAATTCGATGCAATAGTGATAGTGTGCTGAATAAGCATTGAACCTATTCCTTTTCGTTGATATTCAGGTAATACACTCACCGGACCGAAGGTGAGTGTCTCAAGTGTAATACCGTTATCATTTGAAATAGCCGACCGTGTATACATGATATGCCCGACAATTATTCCTTCTGTTTCAGCGACAAAGTTGAGTTCAGGAACAAAATCGGGATGATTGCGCAGAATGTGGACAAGGAAATGTTCTTCACAACCCGGTACATGCAAATTCCAGAATGCTTCTCGCGTTAGTTCTTCAACAATGCGCCGATCTTTCGATTCTTCGAGTCGTATAGAAATATTCATAATTTTCCTCCTTTAATAAATACATACACTACGGTCAAATATAACACATTAAAAAATCTTCTGAATCGAAGATATTATGAACGAAAAAGAACCGATTCTATACGAATCAACAAAAAATCACACTCCGTTTGTGCATTAAAACACAGGTTTTGTTGAGTGGAATGTAACAAGATTATGAAACGATGTCAATGATTTTGTGAGGAACTGTGTTTTCGTAACGTATGAATTTTTTCGATTTCTTTATACATCTCATCATCATTGTAAGGATCATAGTCGGAAGAATAAGGAAGTGATTTAATTGTTCGAGTGATTGTCCAAATCAAATTTTCGTCCAGATCATTTGATAACGACAGACAGTTATAGAGCAGAGGTATTGTTTCTTTTGCCCCAAACTCATATCCCATGTTTTGGAAAAAGTATATGAAAGTGATCGTTTCATTCCAAAGGATAGGATTATTGTCTTGCAGAATTGCCAGTAATGCTTTTTTAATATTTTTCCATTCATCAAGGCAAATGATGGTATTAAGTAAGGATTCTTTTTCATCTTCATTCAGGTCCGAATGGATATTTTGTAATAAGATAGATTTAATTTTGTCTGTGCTATTCATTGTATCGACCTCACAGTTTTGCTTTTTTTTACATGTATGCCTAGGTTATTGACAACATCGGTGTACACAATTTTTATCCCATTTCTTTGTTCACATGAGAGTTAAGCCAATTCAGCGTGAGTCTGACTATTTCCTGTCGGCATTCACTGAATGCATGATCGCCGTTCACTAATTCATGCCATTCAATTGTAGGTAACGCTTCTGCCAATGGCGCGTAATGTTCAGGTGGAAAAAGGTCATCTTTTCGCCCTGTGATCATGAGTATAGGAAAGTGACGAAGCTTCTCTGTAAGTGACTCAATAGATATGAGGCTATTCCATTGCGATTGTAATTCACTTCCGGTAATTCCTTGAAGCATTGATGCAAACTCATCAAAAATACCCGATGATAATGGCGCTCGTGCAGATGAAATAAGCGGACACAGTGCAACAACAGCCTTGAACGATCGGTTCCGCGCCGCTGCCGTGAGTGCCAAATACCCGCCTGCGCTATGCCCGATCAGTACAAGTCGTTCTGTGTCGACACATTCGTGCGTGTACAGACACTCAACTGCTGATAAAAGATCGTCATAGCGACCGTCAAGCGAATAGACGCCTTCCGACCCCCATGATCCTCGGTAATGAAAAAACAGACAATTCCATCCCGCTTCGCGTAACGCATACGCAATATCTATGTTTTTCTCAACACCGGGTAACCCGTGCAAAAGAATCGCAGTTGGACGCGGCCCTTTGCCTTTCGCCCGGTATAATCCTCCCAAAAGGTTACTTCCGTGGGAATGAAACACTATACTGTCGAGTCCGGCGCTAAATGTGTGCATGTCGCCGCCTCCTTTTATGATCTGAAAGGAGTAATCAAACCGTTATTGCTTTCAAATGTCGCCCCGGTTTCATTTTTTCGATTACGTTTATTCAAGTATCCTCCAATATTTCTTTCAGCCACTGTTTCACTGCTATCGGAATGTCGGGGTGGTTAAAAAATTCTTCAACGGTGTAATGAGTGCCCGTTTGTTCATTTTGCTCTTTACGGTCAGTAAGGTAGGAGAATACTTCATTGTTTTGATAACGCCATCCATGCTCGAACCATTGGTCAGAATCTTCGAAATAGCTCCACACTTGTTCAGGCATAGTGAATTATTGTCTTAGGGGCGCGGTGCCCAATGGTATTGTTTAGTAAGAAAGACTCCCGCATGATAACACCCATTATTCTGAATATTTCGGAGCGACATCTTTGGTTACAGACTCTCGTACCTCTGCAATATGGTTCCATATTTTCTCGGCAAGTTGAGGATTTTTTTTCATGAATTGATGACTGAACAAAAGATAATACGACTTGGTTACAATAGGTATAGGAAGTTTTTCAATCGCAGTAATGTTGTTATGTTTTATATAATTATCCGCAACCAAATTTTGGTGAGCATACCCGATTATACGTTTGTTGAGAAGTTTCTTGAAATTTTGATCGGTCGTTCTTGCCCCATCGTCAACTTCAATGCCTTTGTTCTTCAAATCATCAACGATGGAGTATCCTGTGTTTGCACCGATCTTATTATTAATCACATTAAAATCGGGACATGAAAGCTTTTCACCATCCCACTGTAAAGGACAATCTTTTAGTTTATACATGTAATAACTCAGTGTCGCGATACGTTTTTTCTCATCAGGCTTACCGTTTTTCATAGGAAAATGTCCGTCCGATTCTCTTTCAGGCTTATACGAATACATAAAAGCTCCGTCAATTTCGCCTTTTTGTAATGAATGCAGTACCCGTTTATTGGGTAATTGCAAGAAAATGATGGAAATCCCTATGTCTTTTGCCACACGCGTGATAATCTCCAACGCTATGCCGGGGGGCTGGGCTTCATGGTTAATCTGAAACGGAAATGCCTCAACATCGGAGTACCCAAATTTGATTTGAATATCGGCTGAACAAATTGAAGAAGTGCATATAAAAAAACACACAATTGAGATGAAAAATTTGCGTAAAAAATCAACTTTTTCTCTCATTTTTATCCTCCGAAGTATGAGTTCTAAAAAACCATCGAGTAATATGGTAACATCATGTGAGCTTACTTGTCAAGTATCTTCTTTGAAAAAGTGACACGTGTTTTTTCGTGAAATGACCTTTGCAGTCCAAAGAATTTTTTGATTTGTGCCTTCACATGCTACGACTAAGTTCATTACAAACACTCTTTGCATGTGAGTATCACGCTGATCTCGAAGTATTCCCTCACATACGCTTAGCAAAAAGAATTTTTTTCATGAACTACCCCGCAGCAAGCTACGGGGTATCTCCCCAAAAAATACTATATTTGTTCGCCCACCCCAAACCCCTCCCTTTTCTTTTTGGGAGGGGCTTAATTTCTAATATTGTGGGGACTTCGTCCCCACACCCCTAATAATAACAAAATTATAATAGTGAAGCCGAAGCAAGCTTCGGGGAATTTGACCCATTTAGATTAAAGTTTGGAGAAAAAGGGCGGAAGAATCTCTCCGCCCGTATACAATTGTATCGCTTTCAGTGATTATTTGCCATTAATGACTTCAATTGCTTTTTCCAAAACCTCGTCGCGCCCGTTTTTAATGCCGTCGATCGTCGGTTTGACGATAATGTCAGGCACAATACCCACTCGCTGAGTTTCCGTGCCGTCGGGATAGTATACGCCGATGCCGCTTATCATTGTGGAGATATTTCCCGGTAGCAAGAGGGAAGAGACATCGCCGTCGGCCGCTGCCGTTTGAGAGCCGATCACAATGGCGTTCGGGTGCGTGCGGTAGGCCATCGAATGATATTCGGCGGAACTTTGAGTCATTTCATTAATGAGAATGATTATCGTGCCTTTGTAATAATCGGGATTTTTTTGTCCTGCGGTTACCGTATCCGTATAGGTAAAAAGACCCGGAAGTGAGGCTGATGCCTGAGAAAATTTTACAAAAGGTGTGCTGTCGGGTAATAAGTATTTCGCAAGTTCAAAAATATGAAAATCTTTCGGGTAATTTCTGATGTCAATGATGAGCGCTTTTGTCTTCATCACATCAGGCCAGATTTTCGGAAGATCTGCTTTGGTTACGATACCGTTGTTGAGGTAGCCTATGTTGTTTTCCAATATTTTAAAGCCCGGGCCGACCGGGTCATATTTTTTATAAATATCAATTTCCGTTTCCGGGTACGTCGGTACTATGGCAGTCATTTTTTTTCCGTCTCTGAGAAATTGTACTGTTATTGTCGTGTCGTTGCTTCGGAAAAAACGGAACGCAATATCACGCAACTGAGTTGTGTAATTGGATGCGGGTGTATAGGGTAATCGGCTTTTTATGAATTTGTGTATTGTTTTACCATTCACTTCGAGAATAACATCACCAAGCTGTAAGCCGCTTTCTTTTCTCTTATCGTCATCATAAAATCCGCTGACAACCGGTTGCTCATCAATAAAATTAACAATAACTGCAGCATATCTGTTTCCCCAATAGCTTTTAAGCGTTTTGTTGGCGCCCCAGATATTGGCATGCGTGTCCGAAATTTTGCCGATCAATTCCAGCATGGCAAGTGTGTAAGCTGTTTTGTCAACGGCTCTGATTACTTTAGGGATGAACTCGGGGAGAATATCTTCCCAATTTCCCGAAATAAGATGCCGGTTTGGATATAAATACTGAATTATATTCCAATATCGGTATAATGCCAAGAGACGGAATCCGGTATCGGGGTCGGTAACGGATGGATACGGTTTTTCATTGCCTAAGTCGGGGTTTCCCGATTCCTGAAACGATATATAATAATGTTCATCAGGTCTTTTTGCATTAATCAGTTTTCTCAGGAGAGCAGTAAATGTGTCTGAAAATCTAGCTTTTTCTATCCAGTTATAATCAGGTGTCAGTTTTATATGGGAAGGGTCTGTTCCTTTTTTTTCGGCAAGTTCAAAATGTCCCATTTTTTTTATAAGGGTGGTATAAATTGTCTCACGTTCCGATTTTGATTTTGCAGCGGTAATCTGTGGTAAAATGCGGAAAAGTTCGAAATCCCAGTTATACTTGCCGGATGCAACTGCAGGATGGTAATATTTTAAAAAACCCCAGACATGACAGAGTTCGCTCAATAGTGCAATGGTTTTCTTATCTGTTTTTATATCGGCAATTCCTGACCCGTTGTCAAATTCATGATCGGAATCGGCGACAAATACTTTTGGTTCACGTATTTTTGCATCCATAATGTCCTTTCCGTCAATAGTGATTTTGAGATCGTCGATCCACATTTTCCCTTTTCCGTATAATGAGACTCCGACATATATATTTTTTATTTTTTTCGATTTCATGGGAATCGAAATACTGTAGTGCATCCAATCGGTTGTTCCTTTTATACCATTTGCGCTCATATCAACAAAATCCTGCATGGGGTTTAGTTGAATCCATAATCCAGTATAGCCATCGGTGATATTTTCCGTTTTAATATATCCCGATAAGGTAATCAATTCCCCTTCATACACGTTCGGCAAAATCATATACAGCATTGATGAAGAAGGAGTTTCACCGGAGAATTCCATACAAGCGGAATATTTACCGCTTTTGACGGTTGAAGTGTCAGCGGATACGGTATAACCGTTGGCACTATTACTTTGCCAAACAAGCGGTAGATTTTTATCAACCGATTCAAAATCAAGATTTAATCCTGAATCTGGCGATTCTGCATGGCAGACCGATGTTAATACCCAAAAAACAGTTACGATAATCAATAAAACTCTTTTCATACTCTTCCTTTCTCTTTCGGCATTATTGCCGTGCCAAACCTGCAATGTCGGCTATATGTGTCTTTTGTGTATACGTAACTAGTTACGCGACGTTGCAGGTTTTATTGAAAGATTGAGATTGGTGCGGATTGTTGATGAAAAGACGTTGTCGATACCGATACTGTTAAGCTTACACGAGAGCTTTATGTAATTACTTATGAAGAACTTTTACCAGAAATAATGGTTTAAGCGAGGATTACCGGTTGATATTGTTTGTTTATTATATTCCGATATATATAAAATGTTCGCTTTTTGCGCGGAAATTACCGAAGGATCCATGTATCGTAGGAGTTTCATGGTTTGACGTTGATCAGTTTTGTCCATTCCCGGATAGTGTCATCCATCTTTATTTCCGGTCGTCTCCCGAATAACCGCCGTATCATATTATTCCGTATTGCCCAACCGATAAAGCCCGATCTTTGTTTCCACCAGCCACTGCCTTCATGCCAATGAACGGCATGCACGCCCGGTTCAATGGTTGTTTCCGTGTGACTGCTTTCAACCAGCGCAAACGGTTTACCGGCGGGAAAAATGATCATGTTGTTGTCAAGAGTTTGTTCTTCCGTTACATAACGCAAACCGTATTTTTGTGCTACTGCCGCGTATATATGCGGCGCGTAGACCCGTGTATTGTATGTTCCGTCGGGGAGTATAAAATGACGTTGTTCATACCACGCCATACAATCCCGCAAAAAGGGGTGCCCTTTCACTCCGCCGAATATCCCTGCTTCGAGTTGAATGCCCGGTGTATAACCAATAATCGGTTGTATATCGTCCATGTCGGAATTAAGAACGTCTTTGAATATTTTCGTTGCGAAGTTAAACTCAAAACTTGAGAAATAGTCGTACTTCAAAAAATCGTCGAACCGCTTAAATACGAACACATCCGTATCAAGATAGATGCCGCCTTCGTTGTAGACTGCATAAAGCCGTATGTAATCTGCGGCGAGCGCCCATTTGTTTGCGTTGAACGCTTCTCTAGTCCATGTCGTAGAGTTAATATCGAACTTGTTGGCATCCCACAAAACAAATTCATAGTCAGGCATAATTATTTTCCAACTATTGATCGATGCCGTAATGTTTTTGGGCATTTTCTCCCCGGAAAGCCAACAATAATGTATTTTCTTGGGAATCATATCTCTTACTTCTTCCATGTTAGTTTTGATACGAAATAGTGTGTTTGGATAACCGGTGTAGTCGAAGCCATTTCTGGGTTTTGTATTTCAGATAACCTTCCGGTACAGAGCATATTACGTATAGCCACCCTTATTTGTAAGTATCACGCCAAATTGCTTTATTCCATTTTATAGTTTTTGGAAATATTTCATTCATAATAAATCTCTAAGATGCCAAAAGCACATTTAACATTAAACTGCATATTCTCTCCTTTTTGAAGATTATCCCAAGGTATTAACAATTTGTCAAGGTTCAATAAATGAAAGCAGAATTATTTATTTTTTCTTTTTATAAGTTGTAATATCCCTTTTACAGTAATATCAAGTTGACTACCATTGTTGTAGTCTGCAGGCACGACATAATTGGCTCTTTCTTCAGCTATCAGTTTGGCAATCTTATCCTGAGTAACACTATCATTCCATTTGTCTTTATCAAAAACAGCTAAAGAATGACCTCCTTGGATACGAGTCATTTTCATGGCTGGTATATCGGTATCTCCATCACCAATATAGACCATATTCTCGAATGAAATATCACGCTCTCTTGGTTCAATAAAACGATTAATTGCTTCATTATCCCAACTGTTATCGATGCCTTTGTTAATTCGAAATAAATATTGAGTTTTTGTGGTATAATTAATTGCTAGCGCAGGCCAGAGAACATTACTTTTACTTTCATTGTATTGATACTTACAAGCGTATATTTTTTTGAAATAAACTGCTATTGGAGTTCCCTGAATTAACGCGTCTAATCCACTTGATACAATATAATGATTCAATTCAAGAGCAATTTCACTCGCAAAAACGTTAATACGCTCAAACCATGATTCTACTCCTGGGAATAAGGGAATATTTTTTCCATGATTTTTCAATATGTTTTCTTCTAAAATATTCGAATTATTCTTGGATGCATATTTTACTAACACACCAAGATATGCTAGTATTTCATCGCCATCATGTGTTTTTGCTATTTCCTTCGTTTCTTTCCAAAAATCTTCGTTGTTAAGTATTCCCAATTCTTTTAACAAGCCGTGCTCCATGCAATTTCCTTTTGCAAGGGTTCCATCAAAATCATAAATTATTGCACATTTCATCTCGCCTCCGTTAAGTAAAAGTTTGTTTTCAGCACTTGTTTAACATGGATATAATTTAATATGCCTCCACTAATATTATCTATTACAGAATATATTTGTCAATATTTATTATTTCGTTTTGATAAATAATAAACTTCTATCAAACTAAAGGGCAGAGCCTTCGCTCCGCCCATTACATTTTTACAGAAGCGGGATTCCTTGTTCTTTACATTCCTGCACTATATTTTCCGTCCAGATGCTCGACTGGACCTCGCCGATGTGTTTTTTCCTGAGGTACAGCATACACAGGCGTGATTGCCCGATACCTCCGCCGATGGTACATGGAAGCTCGTTGTTCAGTAACCTTCGGTGAAATGAAAGCGTACTTCTTTCCAATTGATCCGACATAGTGAGTTGTCGTATCAATGCCGCACGATCAACGCGAATTCCCATTGACGATAATTCGACGACACAATCGAGTATCGGATAATACACGAGTATATCGCCGTTCAAGCCGTGTGTGCCGTTATCGCCCGGGGTACACCAGTCGTCATAATCGGGCGCGCGGCCGTCATGCGGTTTTCCGTTTACAAGAGGGTGTCCGATTCCTATCAGAAATACTGCACCGAATTCACGACAAGCTTCATATTCACGTTCTTTGGGTGACATGTCGGGATAGCGCGTTTCCAGTTCCTCTGCATGAACGAACGTGATCGTATCGGGGAGAAACGGTGTGATCGCAGTGTATTGATGCGCTATAAAGAGCTCTGTCCTCCGAATTACGTCATAGATCTTTCGTACCGTCGATTCGAGAAACCGTATGTTGCGATCATGTTCGCGTATCACCATCTCCCAATCCCATTGGTCGACATAGAGTGAATGAAGTGCGTCGAGTTCCTCATCGGCGCGAATAGCATTCATATCGGTATACAACCCTTCGTGTACGGCGAACTTGTGATCTGCAAGCGTGACGCGTTTCCATTTCGCGAGTGAATGTACTATTTCGGCCTGAGTATCGCCCAACGCCTTCACAGGGAATTTGACCGCTCGTTCTATACCGTTCAGGTCATCGTTGATACCTGTGCCCGACAATACGAAAAGCGGTGCGGTCACACGCTGCAGGTTCAACTCGAAAGCGAGGTTTGTCTGAAAGAATTCTTTTATGCTCCGTATCGCTTTTTCGGTCTCACGTAAGCTCAAAAGTGATTGGTAGGTTTCAGGAATTGATAAAATAGGCATATGATTTTCCTCCTTTAAACTTTTGTAAAGATCATAATTTCTGAAAAGGGGTGTGGGGACGAAGTCCCCACTATATAACAAATTAAACCCCTCCCGATTTTCACGGGAGGGGTTTGGGGTGGGCACAAATTCAAAAAATGGTCGTTTTGCAAAGCTCTCTCCTTGTGTTAATAAAAAATACCAATAATACCACGACTGCATCGGCAGCATGTTGTTGCATAACCCTTGAAAATTGCGGTAAAGGTTAGCGGTTACTTATTATTGTTATTATTATTGAAATTAAAATTACAATTGAGATTGAGATTAGAATTGAGATTGAACACATTGAAAGAAGACGATCGTACTGAGACACTTTGACACGAACGTAACGAACTTTGACTCTGCCGGATCGGCACATACCTTGTCATAGGACACCTCCTGTGGTTAATGAATAACTCTATCCTTTTATAACAGCATCGTCAAGAAAATTATTTACTCCATATCTTTTCCACATTTTTCAGACATACTGACATAAAGAAGGAGGAAATTATGCGACCTATCATGTTGATGTTTCTCTGCGTAGTACTAGCTTTGTCAGTAAGTGCGAAAAGAAATAAAAATGAGCAAAGACAACTGAACACAGTAGTAGCATTGCAGGAAAGCGATACACTCACAGCAATAATAATCGGGTCAGGATCTCCCGAATATAACCCTGAACGCTCGGGACCAAGTGTCCTCATACGCTATAAAGATATCAACATACTTGTCGACATGGGGAATGGTACCATTGCACGGCTTGCAGAAAAGGGAATATCGGTCGATAGCATTGACGCGCTGTTTTTCACGCATCATCATTTTGATCACAACGAAGAATTCATCCCGATATTTATAAAAAAATGTGCGAAGAAAAATGAATTTCTTATCGTCGGTCCTGAAAAAACGAGGAAAATGGTTACTACTATTGCAGAGTTGTACCACGATGATATTGTGTATCGAATACAGGGGGCATCTAAGGAAACGGTTGTATATAGTATAAAAGAAATTACCGACCACGAAACATTTGAATACAAAGGTATTACGATAACAACGACATCAGTGAATCATACAATCCCGACCATTGCATATCGATTCGAGGCGGACGGGATGTCCATCGTGATTTCAGGGGATACCGCATATTCTCAAAATCTTAGTACATTGGCGCATAACGCGGACATCTTGATTATTGATTCCGGTTCATTAAAGCTGATATCACCCGAGTCGAGCAGAAAACCGCGTAATTCACGTGTTGCACATGCTTCATTTGATGAATTACTTCAGATGATCGTTGATTCAGATGCGACGCAAACCGTACTGACGCATTTCGGTACACGACAACTTGATCAAGAAAATATCTGTCAAGAGATCAATAAAAAACATCGCGGGAAAATAACTTTTGCGGTTGATGGTATGTTGCTTAGTAACAAAACCGAATGATACAATAAAATGAAAGGAGCATGATATGATAAAAATGAGAAGTGTAATGATGATTATTGTCAGTGTTCTTATGAGTGGTACGGTATTTGGAACAGAATTTACGTATCCGATCGTTGATACCGGTGTTACGCGATTTTATAACGCTACACAAGAGATTGGTATGCCAGAAGAGGGTGATTCGTACTACGGGCAAGATGCGCACTTTCAGGGAAATATGCCATCATATCGAGACAATAATGACGGCACATTAACTGATAACGTTACCGGCCTTATGTGGCAAAAAGAGATGGGCGAAAAGTGCACGTATGAGGACGCGCTTCAAAAAGCAAGAACATTACATCTGGGCGGTTATGATGATTGGCGCATACCGACGATAAAAGAGTTGTATTCTCTCATACAATTCACGGGACGGTCGGGAGGAACAAAAGCTGATACATTGTATATTGACACAAAGTATTTTATACAACCGATAGGTGATGTGCGCAAAGGGGAACGTGAAATTGATGCACAGACATGGTCCTCAACTCGTTATTGCGGCAAGAGTATCAATGGAATGGAGTTGATTTTCGGCGTGAATTTCATCGACGGCAGAATAAAAGGGTATCCTAACGTCGATCCGCGTACACGACAAGAAAAGAAAATGTATTTTCGTATGGTTCGCGGAAACAAGGAATATGGTAAAAATAATTTTATCGATAACGGTGATGGCACTGTGAGTGATTATGCGACCGGTCTTATGTGGCAGAAGTCGGACGACGGCACATTTCGTGATTGGCCGACATCATTGCAGTATGCATCAAAATTAGAACTTGCAGGCTACTCCGATTGGCGACTTCCTGATGCAAAAGAGCTGCAAAGCATTGTGGATTATTCGCGTTCTCCGAGCTCCACGAATTCACCGGCCATTGATCCTGTGTTTACGGTGACTGCTATTACAGACCCGAGCGGGAAGCGCAATTATCCGTATTATTGGACATCAACAACGCACTTGGATGGAAGAAATCCCGGTGATGCCGCCGTGTATATTGCATTCGGGGAGGCACAGGGTAAAATGCATGAACGGTTGATCGATATACATGGTGCGGGAGCACAGCGCAGTGATCCGAAGGACGGAAACAGTTCGGACTATCCTCAATATCGCGGTCCTCAGGGCGACGTGCGTTATGTGTTCAATGCAGTTCGATGTGTGAGAACTATGAAATAAAAGATGCTCATTGGGACCACGGTTAATACTTTGATTCGCATGAACGATGATTTGGTTGTAATAAATGTGTTTTGAGAGTTTTACGAAATTAAAATAATTCTAATATCCTCTGATCGTAAAGCAAGGTATGAGGGAAGAAATCTACACTATAGAGACCTTTGCAAAATTCAAAATTTCCAATTTTGCTTTATTTTCAAAACAGGGGTGTGGGGACGAAGTCCCCGCTATATAACAATTTAAGCCCCTCCCGATTTTCAAGGGAGGGGTTTGGGGTGGGCACAAATCATAAAAATAGTAATTTTGCAAAGCTCTCCTATATGACACTTTCTTCACACCTCTCGATCTCAACGAAAGGTGTGGGGAGAGCACAAATTAAAAATATGTTAGTTTTGCAAAGGCTTCAACTCTTAGATAGTACAGAGGGTTCGTATTTTTTAAATGAAAATTACGGTGATGTCGGCGGGTTGTTTTTTCGAATATTCACCATTTGGGTCTTGCCGACATAGTTTTCAAAAAGGATCGAATCATTTTTTTCTAATTCTTTCATTTTCATAAGCACATCCTGTATGTCATAAATTGCCTTTTTCATTGCTGAAATATACTTTGTTACATCAGGACATAGTTCTGATTTCATTTCAAGAACATCGAGATTTCCCATAAGCACCATGAGCGGTTGATTTATTTCATGATTTGCGGTGACTGCCATTGAAAGACTGGCATTTTTTTGTTCAATTTCATGAATTTTGAGCTCAGCATTCTTTTTATCAGTAATATCTCGCAGTATACTTAGTAAATGCGGTTGTTTGTTGAGTTCTATTACAGATGCCGACAAAAGCACATTTCTATCACCATTGCGTGTATGAAAAACAGTGTCAAAGTTTTGCACTTCCGAGTTTTTTTGAATGATCTCAATGAATTGTGTTCGGTCATTCGGATTTTTCCATAAGCCTGTTTCAAGAGATGTTTTATTGAGCACTTCCTCCGGCGTAAATCCTGACATTGTGGAAAAACCATCATTGACCGAGATGATGTGTCCTGTCGCGAGATTTGAGATAATGATCGCGTCCGGGCTCGTTTGAAATGCTTTGCGATAGCGCTCTTCGCTCTCAAGTAAGCTCGCCTCAATATTTTTTCTCTCAGTGATATCCTGATGAGTCCCCGACATCAAAAGCGGCTTTCCTTCATTATCCCACCTATGCACTTGTCCCTGGTCTAGTATCCAGATCCACGTTCCGTTTTTATGTTTCATTCTGCATTCAAGTGTGTAAAATTCTGTTTTTCTTGAAAAATGATCATTCAAAAGTGTATCAGATCTTTTTAAATCATCCGGGTGTGTGTGATCGATCCATGTTTGAATGGATATGGGAGACAATTCTTCTAACGTATATCCGATCATTTCTGCCCAACGGGCATTGATTATTATTTCTCCTGTTTGCACGTTCCATTCCCATGTGCCGACATGAGTTCCGTTAAGAATATCGGTAAGCCTGCGCCTTTCTTCCAATAAGGCAAATTCAGTGAGTTTTCTATCGTGAATATCGCTCGCGATACCTTCGATCGCGGTGATAGTATTATGAGCGTCTCTGATAGGTGTGGCGACGGATTTGTGCCACCGCCATTCGCCTGTTTTATGACGAACTCGATATTCAACTTCTCTACCGTGATAATCGCCATTCGTAATTTCATGCAGAAAGCTGAAGCAGGCGGGTTGATCATCGGAGTGCACGAAATCATAAAACGGTTTTCCCAGAACATCATTGCGGTCATGACCAAGCAAAATTTCCCATGCAGGGGAGATAAATGTGAAAATTCCGTCGGCCGATAAGATATAAATAATGTCATAACTATTATCGATGAGGCGTTGATATTCCTCCGAGGCATTTTTTAATAAGGTTTCATTTTGATTAATAATATCCAAAAGACCGTTGAATGCATGAGCTAACTCGGCAATTTCATCATCTCGTGTTATAGGTATTCTTACGGTGCGGTCGAAATGAGGATTTGACATTTGTTTCATTTGATGGGCAATATGAATGACCGGGTTTGTAATTCCCGTTCCCAGTTTCCATGTCAGTATCACGCTTATCCCCAAAAGAACAAGAATTCCAATTGCATTGGCAGTGAGAAATTGTTGTATCGGTTGATAGGCTTCGTTCAAAGGATAGTTCGATGCGATGATCCATCCTGTCGATTTAAGTTTTTTGTAAGAGACAAGAAAACGGAGTCCTTTCGAATTGGTGGTTTCACCCGAACCTTCGAATCCTTCAATGGCTTTGTCGAATAGGATGTTCATACCCGGTTGCACATCTTGTTTTAAAATTCGAGAGGTATCAGGGTGCATGATCATTGTACGATTTTTATCGAAAACGTATATATACCCTGTTGTTCCGATGCGGATATCTCGAAGGGATGCAAATAAGCCGTCTTCACGAAGAAGATCAAGCGAGCCGCACAAATAACCTGATATCGAACCGTCGGGTGCATAAATCGGTGCGGTCATAACAATGACCGCACGATCGCTGTCAACCGGGATGAACGGGGTAGATATAAAAGGTTTTTTTGTTGTTTTCGAGATCATGTAGTAATCTCGGTAGGCAAAAGATTCTCCGATAAACTCTTTTAATATCGGAATTGACGATATCATTATTCCGTCTTTGTTCAAAATGAATAAGTGACGGTGAAAGATCGTTTGTATACCGGTACGATCTCTGAGCCAGCGGTACGATTTATTGTTATCACGCGTAACGTCAATCGGGGCTACTTTTGCGACATTGATGAGTGCGTTATGCGCGGTGATTACATTGCTGTCGAGGCCGTCGGCGATACTTGAAAGCATGGCAAATTGTTGATCAAAAATGAGCTTTCGTGTGGCATGTCGAAAAAAAACAAACTCTCCGCTCGCGAGAATCAAAAGCATGGTTCCTACAAACAAACCTATCACTAAGATCAGGCGTTGTTTAATTCCTTTAAAACGCACAATACTCCTTATATACGATTATGCCACACATATGATGATAATACTCCGAGTGATCGCAAACTGCAAGGAGAAAAACGGATAAAGAATCAGGTAGTTGCGCAAACCACAAAACATAGGGTGCATAATATATTATTCAGGCAGAGATCGCAAACAGGTATTTATGAATTCCGGTCTTTGACGCGAACAATATTTTTCGAGAAAAAATATCTTGAGGTTAATGCAAATTAGTGTAATACTATGATTCGTTTTAGGATGAAACGTTTTTACCCGAAGCACGTAATAACTACTGTACGCCTAGCGATAGAAATGAAAAAGGAGGCATTCATGAAAAGATGGTATTGCAGATTAGGGATACTTATTTTTTGCGGACTTTGTAGTGTCCCTCTCTTTGCACAGGAAAAATTAATCACCGTATTGCAACAAGAACTGGACAGGAATATGAAGATATTGCGTTCACAGGAAGTTCCGCCGTATTTTCTCAGTTATCGTGTTGATGATATTCAGGAGACGGCAGTTGGAGCGACATTCGGTGTTGTATCAAATTCGTCACACGATCATACACGACATCTGACCATTGATATGCGAGTCGGTTCACCGGAACTTGACAATACGCATGAAGTCAGAGACGATTACAACAGTTACTTCACACGAAACGAGACAGCAAAATTACCTGTTACCGATGGTGATCTATCAATTCGGCAAATCGTATGGTATGAAACGGATAAGTTTTATCGAAAGGCCGCCGATCAATTTTCAAAAGTGAAAGCGAATATAGCGGTCAAAGTGAAAGAGGAAGATAAATCTATCGATTTCTCACACAATGACCCTGAGAAATATTATGAATCCCCGCTTTCTTTGTCTAAAACGAAGATCAATATGAAAGAGTGGGAAACAAAATTAAAAAAGTATTCAGCATTATTTCTAAACAATAAGGACATCATAAGCGGGAGTGTTTATTTCCGTTTTACGGTGATCCGTAAATATTATATATCAAGTGAGGGGACTTCCGTAGCACATAATTTCACACAAACTACACTATACGCATCCGGTATGGTACAAGCAGATGACGGTATGAAATTACCGTTAAGTATAAGTTATTTCGCGTATCAACCGGAAGACCTGCCGGCGGAAGAAACGGTTATGAATGATGTGCGAAAACTGATTGAAAAATTGTCACAATTAAAAAATGCTCCCATCGTTGACTCATATACCGGACCGGCGATATTATCGGCAGATTCAGCCGGAGTGTTTTTTCATGAAATATTCGGTCATCGTACCGAAGGTTCACGTATGAAGAGTGAAAATGATGCCCAAACGTTTAAGAAAAAAGTAGGTCAGTCGGTGTTGCCGGTTGAGTTGAGTGTCGTATTTGATCCGACCATTCGGACGTATAACGGTCAAGATCTCAACGGGTCATATCTTTTTGATGATCAGGGAGTTCGCGGAAAACGTGTTAATGTTATTCAAGACGGAGTATTGAAAGATTTTCTTATGTCACGAAATCCTATAGAAAACTTCCCTCGCTCGAACGGGCATGGTCGTGCATACCCCGGATATCAGCCGGTATCACGTCAATCAAATTTGATCGTGGAGACCAAAAAACCATATACTGCGGCAGAATTAAAAGAACAATTGCGTGAAGAATTAAAAAAACAGAACAAAGAATACGGATTTATGTTTGCTGCGGTCACCGGTGGTTTTACGATGACCGGTCGATATATGCCGAATGCATTTAATGTCACACCGACGGAAGTGTATCGAGTTTATGCTGATGGTCGTCCCGATGAATTGGTACGAGGTGTTGATCTTGTCGGTACCCCGCTTGCGATGTTTTCTCAGATTGCTGCAGCCGGAAATAATCCCAAAGTGTTTACCGGAACATGCGGTGCGGAATCGGGTTGGGTCCCGGTGACCGCGATATCGCCGGCACTTCTGGTGAAACAAATTGAAGTTCAACGTAAGCGCAAATCTCAAGATAAACCACCGCTCTTGCAACGTCCCGATTTGGAACGTAGTGCGCAGCAATGAGCGATGAGGAGGAAATACCATGAAAAAATTAACAATACTAATACTTGCGCTTCTTATCCTGGTAAGTGTATCATTTACGTTGTCCATTATTAATGAAGATGAAATAATTCTCACTGCAATGAGGGAAGAATTGAAGCGAAGTATTGCTTCTCTTTCCATTGACTCACTCCAAAAACCTGCGTATATAAGCTATACTATCGCTGACAGTAAGACCATGTATATCCAAGCACGTCTTGGTGCAATCATAAATAGTGACGATAATCCACTCAGAACGCAAGACGTAAGGGTGTTAGTGGGAAATTATGGGATGTCGAATGAAAATTATTTGGATTTTAATACGGTTTGGGGTAATTCTTCATATACTACATCACCGCGAGAATCATCCCATGATACTGTGCGAATTTCGTTATGGATGGATACCGATGCGAAGTATAAACGTGCTGCAGAATCCTATGAGAACAAAATTTCAGCACTTCAACAACAAAAAATAAACGAAGCGTTGAAACCTGATTTTGTCGCAGTGAAGCCGTCTTCTTTTCGTATCGAGAGAACTCCATATACGATCAATAAAGCCGCATGGGAGAAAAGAATTGCATCATTATCAGCTGTTTTTACTGAATTTCCTGCATTACAAGCATCAGAAGCGGCATTATATGTATACGCTACGCAAGTATATTTTATAGACAGCGAAGGAGCGGTCGTGTCATATCCGTTGGCGATCGTTGCATTCCGTGCGTGGGCAACCACCCAAGCTGATGACGGTGAACCATTGTTTGACCATGTCATTCATTATGTGACGTCAATCGATGAATTGCCTTCGGTCGATATTTTGCGTCATGAAATTCGAGCAATGGCGACACATTTGACTGCGCTTTCACATGCACCGATATTCAGTGAATCATATACCGGACCGGTGTTATTTGAAGGCCAGGCAGCTGCAGAAGCGGTGATACAAAAGTTTTTTGCCGATGATAGTAGTTTGATCGCACTGCGAAAACCAATTTTGGCGTCAAAAGATGTTGCCAGTTATTTTGATTCTCCACTTGAAAACACACTTGAATCCCGTATCGGGAAAAAGATCGTTGACAGAGGATTATCACTTACGATTACACCCAAACGTACCGTATTCGAAGGTGTACGTTTGATCGGCGCAATGTCGGTTGATATGGAAGGTGTCGAGACGGATGAAAAAATCGTGCTTGTTGAAAACGGTAATCTTGTGACGCTTTTGAACGGGCGTACTCCGACCGAAAAAATACCGTCGACCAATGCGCATATGCGTCCGTCACTTGAGTATAATTTCTTAAAAAGTGATATCGGTCCGTCAGTTGTTTCTTTTGACGGTGATACTCCCGTAACCAAAGAACAATTGAAAAAGAAAATGATTGATACTGCGAAAGAAGAAGGCTTGGATTATGTGTATATCGTACGAAAACTTGAAAACAGAAGTGTTGCGTTGAGCAGTAATGCCGATAATTCAAAGAAGACTCTTACGAGGCCGCTTGCGTTGTACCGTGTCGATATAAACACCGGCGCTGAACAGTTGATGAGAACTGCCGAATTTGACGGGTTTACGCTGCGTGCATTTCGTCGTGTGATGGGAGTTTCTGATAAAAAGATCGCATATAATACTTTGTTGCACAAAAAATCTCGGTCGTATTGGGGTACTACGACACTTAATGGAATGCCCTCTTCTTTTATCGTACCGGAAGGTATCTTGTTTGAAGAAGTGGATATTCAGCAGGAAAAGCGTTCGATCACTCCGAAACTGCCGATAGTGCCGAATCCGTTGACGATTAAAAAGTAAAACGATCATTTTTAATTATTTTTGTAGAGACAGGTTTTTGACCTGTCTCTTTTTTTAAATCGGCAATTGACAAAGAAAACAACGTGCATTACTATAATCACGTGAAATAAATTGATACTAATTGCTAACTACAAGGAGTGTTGTATGAAAAAGAGTTTATGTCTGCTGATTGTTTTTGTTGTGCTTTGTATATTGACTGCAACAGCTCAAGTATTTTCAGATGCAACATATGATGAAGATATGAAAAAGTTATCCTCCTCTAAAACATTTGAAGAAGGGGTTAATTTTTCGGAAGAGTTACTAAAGAAATACGCGAATGATGATTCATTCAGAGTGATGGAAATCGCAAGTAAGGTATTTGTATACAATATTATGCTTGAGCATTTTGATAAGGCAATTATGGTTTTGCCGATATATACACAAGCCGCAAAGAAAGTATCAATATCCGATTATTTCGATGTATGTAGGAATGTTGCACATACGTTAGCAAATAGAACTGATAAATATCCCGATGCAGTTATTGATCATGCAAAACAAGCATTAAAATCCTATTCGAAAGATCTTCCGGTCCCTAAAAGACAAAAAAAATACATTACCAACGAAAAATGGAAAGATTACTTGAATAATTATTTTTTAATTTCAATAAAAGATTCACTGGGCTGGGGATATTACTATAAAAAAGAATATAAAAAAGCTTTGCAAAACTGGTCTGAACAGGAAAAGCGTTATTCGTTAATGCATAGAGGCATTGCATTCTATCATGAGAAAGAGTATGCTGGTGCATTTAAAAATTTGCACAAAGCGAAATTTTACTATGATCTAGATGCAAAAAAATATCCTGAAGGGCTTGAAGAGTATTACACGAAGACACTGGAAAAATTACCCAAAAAATTTGGTATTGAAAAAGAGAAAACTATCATTGAATCAACAATAACACAACAGCTCCTGGCTAATCTCCCCCTATATGAGAAAAAACAGGATGTAATTCCCTTTATGCTTGATATTATCGGAGGAGAACATGTGTCAAACGATTTGTTGAAAGGTAAGATTGTTGTGTTGAATTTGTGGTCTGAGGGATGCGGATATTGTATTACTGAAATACCGGTTCTCTCAAAGTTACACAAAGAATATAGCGACAAAGGCGTAATGATAATCAGTGCCAATATCGGAGGAAAATATTCGATAGGTGATTTGCCGACTTTGAAAGAGGAATACGGTCTTGATCATCCGATCGCTAATATGCCGCAAGAATTAAGTGACACATTCCCGAATGACGGAGTTCCGCAAACCTATATTTATGATAAGAACGGACAGTTGCGTTATTATATGTTGGGATTTAAAAACGGTGGGTATATTGTTTTTAAAGCGCAGATAGAAGCCCTTTTGGCTGAATAGTGTGCGTTTATTGTCATATCTTTTGTTGCTTAATGGAGGATTGAGTGTCGATTAGTCTATCTTAATATCGTATTTGTTCAATAAGCCGGGCAATCCTGTGAGTGAGAATCTGGTATTTTTTAGGAAATTCACTTCAGGATTAAAGGAATAATTGACGGCAGTATGAAAATCTGTTCCCGATAAATTATTGTGTGAAAAGACGGTTTGCAAAAGATTGCATTCGGAAAACACAACGCCCGTAAGATCTGTATGCGAAAACTCGGCTTCCTGTATCGAACAGGACAAGAACTGCGTATTCTGAAAGTTTTTTTGTGCAAATACTGCATAATCGAGCACGCAATGGTCAAAAGAGACTGCCATCAAAAGATCATTGCACTCGCTGAAATTTACGCCGATGAGTTTGCAATTTTTAAACATCACATTGTTTAACCGAGTTTGTTGGAATTCTACCATTCCGAAATTACACATTTCAAACGTGCAATCAGTAAAAAGAGTGTTGGTGCAGTTGCAACCGGTGAAAGTACAATTGATAAATATGATCGTTTCAAAAGTTTTATCGAAAAGTTTTTTTTCGGTAAAGGTCGCATTTTTTATAATTGACATGTCGTTCATAGAATTGCCTTTCATGTGAATTTCACAAGAATTATACGAGTGTTTTGGCGGAGTGTCAACGAAACGAATAGATAAAAGTAACTTTTACAAAACTACTTTTTTGGGATTAGTACCCACCACAATCCCCTCTCATAGAATTTTGAAGTGTAATAAAATTGGAATATAGTTGTAAGTGTGACTCTACAGCCCTTTTCGGGAACACCTATAAAGTGAGAATTTTGAAATATACAAAGTGCTCACGGTTGATGAACGTGTTATTTTACATTCCAAGGGGCATCGCGCCCCTTGGTGTGTGAGGTAGCATATGTTACTTGATCGTCACATTCTTTGTATTGTTCTGTAAATCTCGGTCGATAAACAAGTAATCGGGGTCGATAACTACTGAAGCGGGTTTCTGCGTGAGCTCTAACACAAGCGTTACATCATTTCCTTGAATCATGTGTTTTTTGCGGTACAGCTCTTCTTCTTTGTCGTTATACACGACAATAGTGACGGGTTCCGTGATCGTCGCATCGGTTTCTTCGCCTTTTTCATCTGCATATTTTTTCGTTGCACTCATAGTGAGTGTAACCGAGAATTCCGTATCGGATTTCTTTTCGCCGATTACTTTTTTGATCTCAAAATCGTATAAGGTGATCTTTTCAAGCAGATCGGTGACGAGTTGCTGATACTCCGGTTGTACATGTTTACGCAAGATCGTGATGAAATCGGTTGATATGGTATAAGGTGGTTCCTGAAAAGCCGTCGTTTTACAGTATTCCGCCATTGCCTTATTGATCCGTTCCTCGCCGATATAGTGTTGCAAACAATTCATTACCAGCACACCTTTTTGATAATGCAGATATCCTTGATTCTCATTGAGATACAAGGGGAGTTCTTTTTTTATCTCTCGTGACCGAGCACGCAAATACGAGTCGATGTCATAGCGTAAGTATTTGTTGGTGATTTTTGTGCCTTGTTCTTTAGCGGTTACCATAAGTGCTGAATATTGGGAGAATACCTCCGACATGAGCGTAACTCCCTGTACATTACCGCCGATAACCTGGTGTGCCCACCATTGATGCGCCATTTCATGCGCAGTAATATTAAACGGATAATCGACTTTTCCCGTGGTCACTTTTGCAATAAATCCTACGCTTTCAGAATACGGTATCATTGTGGGGAAACTTTGTGCATAGTTAGCGTAACGAGGAAATTCCACGATTCTGATAACCTTATCAGGGTAGGGAGAAAAGTGTGTGGTATAATAGTCGAGGGATTTTTTCACTGAATCAATCATACGCTGTACATTATACGGATGTTTTTTGTCGTGATATATCTCGATCGCAACATCATTCCACACGTCTTTTGTGATCGTATAGTCTGCTGAACAGATTGCATAAAAATGCAGTACTGTGCGCTGAGGTGAGTAGCGATAATATTCACGGTCACCTTCGGTGCGATGTTCCAGAAGGTTGCCCGGCGCAACGGCGATCTGTCCTTTTTCAGTACCTATCGTGACATCATAGGTCACCCAATCGGAATCGTTTGAGATATAGGTATTCATACGTGCATTCATATCATCAATGGATGCCATACGTTCTTTTGGTTCAAGAGCGTGTTTTTTACGGTATTTATCGGATTGAAGTTCGCCTTGTGTGTTATATCCCAGCGACGGGAAATAACCGCTGTTAATAAAGGTACCGTTTGCCATAACCCGAGAATTTACTCCGTCGTGCGTAAAACCTTTAGGTTCTGACATTATTTTGAAATTCATGGTACACGTTTCACCGGGTTGCATCGGCTCTTTCAATGTATAGATCATAAAGCCGTGCTTTTCATCAAACACCGTACGACTCACCTCACGGCCGAATGTATACTCGAAGGATGAATAATGAAATGCATTTTGTATAATGATTTCGCTCACCGGTACTGTGCGTTTATTTTTCAATGTGTAAATACCGTCAGCGGTAAAGCGTTTTTCAGACGGGTATAACTCAACATGTACTTTTATATCAGTAATACGTAATTGCGGATATTTTTCATACTTTTTGTATAATACTTCGTATTCTTTTTGTTTTATTTCACCGTCATAGCTTGTGGTAAAGGTGTTCAGAATGTTGGTATTGTAAAAAATATATCCCCCCACGACAACCCAAATTGCACAGCTGATCACGCCTGTCATACGAAATGAACCGGAGAAGCGGTGCAACGCTTGGCAAAGTCGGTGTCTTCCCATTGCAACTTCTCCCCGAATACGAAAGGCGTATGCCAAAAGCGCTATAAGCAAGGTAAATAGCGCCCAGTAAAACAGATACGTTAACCAAGGCTGCCATGAATTGCCGAAACCGTTCATGTCCGAATAGGTATGATGAGGAAGATCGTAGATACGGTATAACGAGTGCTCTAAGCCGAATTGTGCGATGAATTTCTTGATGAATAAAATAAAGATAACATAAAAATGTCCGGCATATTTATTATTGGCAATGGTCTGAATACTTATTGCAAGAGTTGCATACAACCAATAAGCAGGCATTTGCAGTCCGAAAAGACTGGTGATATACAACATCGGTTCGTAGTTGAAATACCCTTTGAACGTTTGAATAAGCATCCCCGAAACCATAACTATAGCTTGGAAAATAGCAATAATAACAAAAAGAGTGCCGATTTTAGCGGAAAATGGTACCCAATCGGGATGTGGAAGAGCATCAATGAATTTGGCTGAATTGGTTCGGCGTTCAAACCATACCAATTCACCCGCGTAAAACACAATGATGAGGAGCATGAACATGGTAAACGATCCTGATGCCACGTCTAACATTGCCCAAGTCACAGGATAAATCTGTGTCTCATACATTTCTCCTGCAGTGCTTGCGACATACAACATAAAAACGATACCGATAAATGCGAAAACTGCAAAAAATTTATTTTTAAGAATTGTCAAAAGATAGATCTTTAACAGAGATGACCAGTTTTTCAGATTACCCCACCATGAAAAGTGTTGTGTCACTTTAGGTCTATTCGCAGGGATAATTGTAGGTTGAGAATGAGTGGTTGTCTTTTTGGTTTTTTCTTTCGGTGTTTTTTGTATCTTTAATGTGAATTGACGGTATGCTATAATAAGTACAGTGCAGGCTATCATTATCCAGAGAATACGGTTGTATAAAAGATATGAAGAAAAGGGAACGAGACGCGAATTAATATCGTGGACAGTCCAATACTCGGTAACCGTACTTGCGGCAAACAACCCGAAAGGTTCTATTAAAGAGGCAACCAAGCGTTGTTTGATTTGCGAAACAATACTTGTTCCTATCAAATAACCCATAAAAAGGATCGCCGAACTTACATAGATTGACATCATTTTACGTGTATATAAACCGGCGGCAAAGAAAAATGCCGATATGAAAAATACATTCGGAAGTACGGTTGTAAAATAAGGTTGAATGTACATTGCATAATTTTGAGGACCCAGCGTGTCCGGTTTTATATACGGCATGAGTGTTGCCACCCATGATCCCAGCAATGTACCACTCATAACGAGGCTGCTGGTGAGAAACGAAGCCGTGAAACGACCGCCGAAATAACCAAGTTTTGAGACAGGCGTGGTGAACAAAAGCGGGTACGACCGTTCTTCAAAATCGCGACACGCTGCATTGCCCGCTATTGCCGTTACAATGAATAGCCCGAAGTACGTTAAAAAATTCGACAGTATGAAAATTGTTATGGGTGTATTGATGAATACTTTGCCTTGTCCTGCCGGGCCGATATGTACGGTGGCACCGGAAAATGCTCCGCCTACCGCACTCATTGCAAGGAACGCAAAGCCGAACATCATAAGCCAGTAAAGGTAGGTGGAAACACGTGAAAACTTATTTTTCAATTCATACAGCAGTATTTCTTTAAACATGAGAAGTCTCCGAAGTTGTCAGATGAATTTGTGAAAAGTAGACGTCCTCAAGTGTCGGTTCGATTGTACTGAAGCCGTGGCCGGGATCTTTTTCGCTGAAAATGGTCATATACACTTTTCCTGCAAAAAGTGTTTCGGAAATTATATTATATGCTTCGCGATAACTTTCTCGTTCATTTTTTTCGACCAGTTTTCGCCATACATTGCCGTGCAAATTTTTCATGGTGTTGAGTGGTTCATCAACAAGCAAAAGCTCTCCCTTATTGATGATCGCCATGCGTTGACACAGATCACTGACATCATCAACAATATGGGTTGAAAGAATGACGACGATCTGTTCACCGATCTCGCTTAAAAGATTATGAAAACGATTGCGTTCTTCAGGATCAAGTCCTGCGGTAGGTTCGTCGACGATGATCAACTTAGGATTTCCTATCAATGCTTGTGCGATACCGAATCGCTGTTTCATACCGCCTGAAAAAGTATCAAGCTTTTTATTTCGCGCGTGATAAAGATTCGTGTGATTCAAAAGATACGCGACAGTGTCGCGGCGCTCTTTCAGATTGGCAATCCCCTTTAACGTGGCTATATGATCAAGAAATGTCTCCGCGGTCACATGCGACGGCACGCCGAATTCCTGAGGAAGATACCCGAGCTGTGCACGAAGCGCGAGATTGTTGTTCACTATATTTATTCCGTTGAAAGTGATGCTTCCCGTGTCCGGATCTTGAAGTGTCGCAATCGTACGCATGAGAGTGGATTTACCTGCGCCGTTTGGCCCCAATAGGCCGAACATACCTTCATTGATTTTGAGAGAGATGTTTCGTAACGCTTGAACCCCGTTTTCATACGTTTTGCTGACATTAGAAATAACCAACTCCATACTTAAGCTCCTTTCATGTTTCAAACCGCGTAAGTGATACCTATAAGACAATCGTACATGTGAAAAAGTTCCATTTTTCGGCAAAAAATAATTTTTTCTACACGCTCCTGTCTTGATCATAATCATGCTTACACATACATAAAATATTTTGCTTAGATGGTTTTCGGAGATAAATCGATAATGATAAGATTTTAATGTTGACGTGCGCTGAGTGCCATTGTTTTGAGAGCGATACCGTGCGGTATGTATTACCTTGAAAAGTAGGTGATATGTGCTATAGTTGTAATGCAGATGGTTTTATTGTCATCGCAATGAAGCAGAATGAGTTCTAAAGGCGTCGTATGGAAATAACTATTGGGGTCATTATGACAATGATGGTATTAAGTTGTTTTGTTGTTGTTTTTATGTGCGTTACGGTTGGAGCGGACGAAGTACACGCGACGTTACAGGCTTCTGCAAAGATGCTGTACGAAACGGATTTTGCAGGTAATGTACGAATTTTATACGGCGGAAGCGTAAAGGTTGATAATGTCAAAGGTTTGTCGGAACAACCTGATAAACGGGGCTTTCTTCAGCGGTTCTTTCTTGAAAGTCGCCGATTTTTCGGAAGTGTGTAAAATTACTTCTGAAATAATAAAATAGGAGGTAAGAAATGCATCGGTATTTATGTCTGTTATTTGCGGTGGTTACACTTATGACATCACTTTGGGCCGAAAAAAAATCGTTTGTACGGGAATATACATATCAAGCGAGCGAGGTTGACAGCAAAATCTCAGCACGGACAATCGCTCTTGAACAGGTACAACGCGCTCTTTTAGAAGAATGCGGTGTTTATCTTGAAAGTAACACAGAAGTTGTCAATTATCAACTCACCAAAGATGAAATCAAAGTAATGACAGCAGGTACGGTTGAGACGAAGATTCTTGATGAAAAGTGGGACGGTGTTAATTACTGGTTAAATGCCGAGATGATCGTTGATCCGGATGATGTGGTAAAATCTATAGAAGCGTTACGTGATAATACTGATACGCTACAGAAAATGACCGAACTTCAACGGCAAAACGACGACGCAATGAAACAAATCGAAGATTTAAAAAAGAAATTGGACGCTGGCGAACATACTGATCCGAAACAAAAAGAAAAAGACAAAACGGAATATACTGCGCTGGTCAATACATTCCAAAAAACATCGTTAAATAAAGAGTTGTC
Source organism: uncultured bacterium (assembly GCA_964423645.1). Taxonomy (GTDB): domain Bacteria; phylum Macinerneyibacteriota; class Macinerneyibacteria; order Macinerneyibacteriales; family CAYRFE01; genus CAYRFE01. The sequence goes on from CAYRFE010000001.1 coordinate 74,375, forward strand.
GCTTCTCATGGCTTCACGTAAATTTAATGAGGCGTATAAAAAAGCTGATGAAATGCTCGCGCACGACCCTGCTAATATCGATGCATTGTTTATTCGCGGTACCGCATTTGTGGAACTCGGCAAGTATGAACAGGCAAAAGACGATTTTACTACAATCAAAAAGCTGTCAAAAGACGACAAAGTTACTCTTTCATTGGTAAATTTGGGATATGGCACGATAATGATGAAGGAGAATGATTTTCCCAAGGCATTAACGCTGTTCAATGAGGCATTGACACAGAATCCTAAAATGGTTTTTATTTTATTCAACCGAGCAGAAGTATTATATAAACTAGGGAAATATCAGGACGCTATGAGTGATATCGAAGCGTTCGTGCGAGTAAAAAGAAAATCGGCGAACGGTTTTTATCTTCGCGGCTTGATAGCGGAAAAAAACCGCATGATGCTTAAAGCACGGCAATCAATGGAACAAGCCGCAAAACTCGGGCATCCCGACGCCAAAAAATGGCTGAAAGAAAATAAAAATATTGAGAAATTAAAAACCCCTAAACGACCGTAATTCACATGCGGAGAAGGATGACTTCTCCGCATTTCATTTCATCATCTCAATGTATCTTTTCATGAGAACAAATACAGTTGCGGGTATCCACATCAAGAAACACAGGGTTAGACCTTTGCAAAACTACCGTATTTTGAATGTGTGCTCACCCTAAATTGTTATATAATGGGGGACTTCATCTTTCGAAAACAACGATAATTGAGTAATTTTTAATCTAAATGGGTCAAATTCCCCGAAGCTTGCTTCGGCTTTGCTATTATAGTTTTGTTATTATAAGGGGTGTGGGGACGAAGTCCCCACTATATTAGAAAATAAGCCCCTCCCAAATTCAAAGGGAGGGGTTTGGGGTGGGCAAACAAATACAGTATTTTTTGGGGAGATACCCCGTAGCTTGCTGCGGGGTAGTTCATTTTTGCAAAGATCTAATGGTATAATTCGATCGAATTACGATGAGTGATCCTGCGTTTTTGATGAGCATTTCCTATGTCTATCATACGGCGTACGCAAGATTGGTTCGTAAAAACGCGAATACGTTGTCTGCTTCGGGATACTCCCGTTACGGGTCTGCGAAATCAAACGTAAAAAGCAAATACGCACGTATGCTCATTTTCGCGACTCTCATGGTATACGATTCGATCGCAGGTAACACATCTCTCGAAATAGTTATTGTATTCGTTTTTACGATTGCGGACAATGCATAGGAAAGCAGCAATTTCAGCTCTTTCAGTTCAATTTCTGAGGTATAGTGCCCGTAAATTCCGCATAAACTGATAATCAGTTCATGGGGTAAATCACGAGCAATACCATGAAACACTCCGGCAATATACGCTTCTTCATCATCAACACCGAATCGCTTGGAAAAAGCATCCGTCTCATGTGTAACGGAACGGCTCGAAAGGTGCAAATGCAGGTGGCTGAAAATAAAAAAATGCAGACATCATTTTGATTCATTATAATGATTGAAAAAAGCACTCTTTTCCTTTACAATGAACCCATGAAAATAGGCAAAGGATTATTTAAAGGCAAAACCCTTATTTCAGCACCGTTGCCCAATCTCAGACCGACGTTGGGACGTGTTAAAGAAACGTTTTTCGGTATTATCGAGAATTACGCTGATTTTGACGATGCTGTAGTGTGTGATTTTTTTTCGGGCACAGGCAATCTCGGACTTGAGTCGGTGAGTCGCGGAGCACGTACCGTTTATTTCATCGAAAACAATAAGGACAGTTTAAGCCTTGTCAAACAAAACATTGCTCTCTGCAAATCTGAGACAAAATCTTCAATTATTTTTCAAGATGTGTTCAGTGCCGTTGACACTCTCGTGAGGCAAGCCGTACATGCCGACATAGTCATTTTAGATCCGCCGTTTCGGCAGGATTATATGAATCGTTTATTTGCACATCCGCAGTTCCATCTCATTATACATCCTTCGGGTATTCTCGCGTGTGAGGTGGAACGAAATTATACTATCCAATTTGATGATTCGTTGTGGACATTGCTTAAAGAACGCCAGATGGCTGAAAGCATGCTTTATTTCCTAAGGAGGAATGATGAAAAAAGCAATATACCCGGGGACATTTGACCCAATCACGCTCGGGCACGTGGATATAATTGCCCGGAGTTTGCGAATATTTGACGAACTTATTGTTGCAGTGGCACGTAATGAAAAAAAACGTCCGATGTTTTCACTCGACGATCGTGTCGCCATGATTCGTGATGCATTTCCTGGAGAAAAACGTATCATCGTGCGTGGTTTTGAAGAACTGACAGTCGATTTTGCCGCACAACATAATATTTCAACGATCATAAGAGGGTTACGTGCAGTTTCAGATTTTGAATACGAATTCCAGATCGCGCTTACAAATCGCCAGCTTAATGATACGATAGAAACAATATTTATGATGCCGTCGCTTGAATATGTATATCTGAATTCCACGATTGTTCGAGAATTGGCATCGATGAAGACCCCGATCACTCAATTTGTGACACCGAATGTTGAAAAAAGACTGCGTGAGTTATTTGAATACTGAAGTGATCATGCTTATAGGCTTCTCAGGTGTCGGGAAATCGTTTTGGGGCGCATATATTGCGCGCACACTCGGACGGTCTTTTTATGATTCCGACTCGGAAATTGAAAAAAGAGAAAAAATGTCTGTCAGTGATGTGTTTGCACAATACGGAGAAGTATATTTTCGTCAGCAGGAATATGCGGTGCTATCAGAGTTAGTCACGTATCGACCATGTGTTATTGCTACCGGTGGCGGTGCGATCGAGCATCAGAAGTTCCATATTTTGACACATAATGTGCATGTATGGTTTCTCAATGAGACTCGTGAGATAATCGAATCACGTTTGGATACAACCGCTGTCGTCGCTCGCCCGCTATGGAATGATCGCGTACAATTGTGGGACCGTCGGTATCCGCTTTACATGCAATATGCGGATTTTGTATCTCATGCCGACGAAATGTCGATCATAGGACATGTTCGGGAGTTGCAATCTCATGTATGAGCGCATGCTCAATCGATCGCATATTACGCTCGCGAATGATTTTTCATGGCAGGCTTCCGAACGAATCACTAAAATCCTGTGTATCACGAATTCGACATTGCAATACCACTATCCGGAAACGATCGCTCGTTTTTTTCCTCACAGTAAGGTCATCACATTTTTAATACCTGACTCGGAGACGGCGAAAAGCTTTTCGTGGCTTGAGAAGATCATGGCGGTCTTGATGAAGGAACGCTTCAATCGAGATGATTATACAGTAGGATTCGGAGGCGGTGTCGTATGTGATCTTGCCGGACTTGCGGCGGCATTATATTTTCGCGGCATGCGGTGTATTTTGATTCCGACAACGCTTCTTGCTCAGGTTGATGCTGCAGTAGGCGGTAAAACAGGTATAAATTTTCGCGGAGTTAAAAATGCGATCGGGACATTTTACTTTCCGGAACATGTGGTATTGAATACTGCGTTTTTTAAAACATTGACCGCACGGGAATACCGTAACGGTCTTATTGAGTTGATCAAATACGGATTTATTCGAGATTATTCGCTTGTCGAGGACATGTATCAAAACAGTGAATTGCTGCTACAATGTGATACCACATTTCTCTATCGATTGGTCGGCAAAGCCATTGATATCAAATGCTCTATTGTCGAAAATGATGAACAGGACAGCGATGAACGACATGTTTTGAATTTCGGGCATACGTACGGACATGCCCTTGAAACAGCAACTCGTTTTTGTGAATATAAACACGGAGAAGCAGTGGGGATCGGAATTCTGAAAGCATTTGACATTGCGCATGCGCTCGGGTATACTGTATGGGGATTTCGACAGGATTTTGAATCTTTTTTAAAAACACTTGGTATTCCTGTAACGGTTCCGGCAGAACAAGAAAAACGTGTGTGGAGGTATATGGCATATGACAAAAAGATACGGAATAATAAAATTCGTTATATCATTCCTGTTGGTGCAGGCAAAGTAGATGTGCATGAGTTTGATTCATACAATGATATAAAACGATTAATTTCATACTAAGGAGGAAACTATGTCAGGTATTATGTCTATCAGAGCGCGTGAAGTGCTTGATTCCCGTGGCAATCCTACTATTGAAGTTGATCTTCAGACTGAAACCGGTGCATTCGGAAGGGCTATGGTTCCGTCAGGCGCATCAACAGGACAACATGAGGCGGTTGAGCTTCGTGATGGTGATAAAAAAAGATTCTCCGGTAAGGGTGTGCGCAAAGCGGTCGAAAATGTGAATGAAAAAATTGCTCCGGAACTTGTCGGCATGGAAGTTTGCGAACAACGCCAGATTGACTCGATCATGTTGGATCTTGATGGTACACCGAATAAATCAAATCTCGGTGCCAATGCGATCCTGGGCGTATCAATCGCTGCGATGCGTGCTGCCGCTCAAGAACTTGATATGCCGTTGTACCGCTATATTGGCGGTATAGGTGCCAAAACACTTCCGGTGCCGTTCATGAATATTCTCAACGGCGGAAAACATGCCGATACTCGTATTGATGTGCAGGAGTATATGATTGTGCCTGCAGGTGCACCAAGTTTTGCTGAGGCATTGCGCTATGGTGCAGAAGTTTTTCATACATTAAAAAAAATATTGTCGGATGCGGGACATGTGACATCGGTCGGTGATGAAGGCGGGTTTGCTCCTAATTTAAAAAACAATAGAGAGCCTCTTGAATATATCGTGAAAGCCATTGAAAAAGCAGGATATAAACCGGGAGAAGATATCTATATCGCGCTTGATCCTGCGGCTTCCGAGTTTTATCACGACGGTAAATATGTACTGAAAGCGGAGAAAAAAGAATTAGATTCAGAGAAGATGGTAAAATATTGGGAAGGGCTGATTAAAGATTTTCCGATAATTTCACTTGAAGACGGATTGGCGGAGGATGATTGGGACGGCTGGGAATATCTTACCAAGCGCTTGGGCGATCGTATTCAGATTATCGGGGATGATCTGTTTGTGACAAATGTTGAACGCTTGCAAATGGGTATCGATAGAAAGATCGCGAATTCTATCCTCATAAAGGTCAATCAGATCGGCACCATGAGCGAGACACTTGATACTATCGAATTGGCAAAAACACATAATTATACCAATGTCTTGTCACATCGTTCCGGTGAGACAGAAGATTCAACGATTGCCGACCTTGCGGTGGCATTGAATTTGGGTATGATAAAAACCGGTGCTCCGTCACGGTCAGAACGTATTGCGAAATACAATCAATTGCTTCGTATCGAAGAAGAATTGGAAGGTGTGGCAGTATTCGGAGGATTAAACGCGCTCTATAGCATAAAACGGTGAGTGATCGATACTCAAGCGATGTAAAGGTGGTCATGATGACGGACAAGCGGATGAAAGTATTGGTAGTTGATGATGAAGAGAGTTTGTGCGAGATCCTCATGGAGATACTCATCGAGCTGGGCTATGATGTTGCCGGAGCACATGATGGCGTAGCCGCATTAGAAAAATTGAAGGATGATTCGGACATTGACATTGTCCTTACCGATATCAAAATGCCTCGGATGAACGGACTTGAGCTTGTGCAACGACTTACCGAGAATTATCCCGATGTAATTTCCATTGTCATGACCGGTTATATTGATTCCGAGATAGTTGTTTCTGTTTTACGAGCAGGGGCATACGATTTTATTCCGAAGCCGTATGATGCAAAAGCGATAAGTTTGATACTTGAACGAAGTGTCGGTAAACGTAAGATGGTTTTGGAGAACAAGATGCTTCTCGTGGAATTGCAGGAGCTTAATACAAAATTGCGCGAACAATCCGAGCTTTTAAAAGAGAAAATCGTTATCGGAGATAAGATACTTGAAAGAAAATATAAAGAACTGAAGTATATCAACGATGTGAGTAAGGCTATAAATTCAACATTAGGATTTCGCGAGACATTACATTTTATACTTACGGTAGTTCGTGAAGTTGTTGAAGCTCAAACCGTCTCTATCATGCTACTGGATGACGACAAAAAATTCCTTACCGTTGTGGATACGATCGGCAAAGATGATGATATTGTCGGACAACGTATTCCGGTCGGAGAAGGTATTGCCGGGTGGGTTGCCGGGCATCGCGAACCATTTTTGATCAAAAACATTCAAAATGATCTGCCAAAAGATTTCAAACGCAGTGCATACGAAGGTTATTCCGGTACATCATTTGTCAGTTTACCGTTGTCAACGGTGAAGCAAGGTGTCATCGGTGTGTTGAATCTTACCGACAAAACAGGTAATCAGCCATTTAATGAAGAAGACGTTGATGTTATGACGATTTTTGCCGAACAAGCGGCGGTTGCCATTGAAAACTCGATCGTTTATCAAAGTCTTGAGCAATATTATATTGAGACCATCCAATCATTAGCAAATGCGATCGAAGCGAAAGATGAATATACTCGCGGTCATTCGGAAAGAGTGACTATTTATGCATTGGAATTGGCTGAGGTGTTGGGATATACCGAGGAGGGGTTACGTATTATTCGATTCGGCGGAATTTTACATGACGTAGGTAAAATAGCAATTGAACACGCGATTCTTGCCAAACCGTCAAAATTAACCGATGATGAGTTTGTCAGTATGAAAAAACATCCTGTGGTCGGCGCAGATATCGTTCAATCGATAAAATTTTTACAACCGTGTATAGAAATTATAAGAAATCATCATGAACGTCTTGACGGACGAGGCTATCCCGATCAAATGACAGGAGAATCCATTCCGGAAAATGTAAGAATTGTAACGATTGCCGATGCGTTTGATGCAATGACCTCGAAACGCCCCTATCGTGAGGCATTGCCGCTTGATGAGGCTATACGGCGACTTCGACTGGATGCCGGTACGCAATTTGATTCGGCATTGGTAGAGGTTTTCGTAGAAAAAGTTGTGCCGAATTTGAAATTTGGTGATATATGAAATTGATCCTGGAAGGTGATACCGACAGAATACCTTCTTTTTTGCGATATATCCCTGAAGAAGATTTTCTTGATGATGATTCTATGGTCCTGAATGTCACCTCTGACTCAACAAAAATTGTTATTTCATCAGGCGGGCAAGTGCTCGCAGAAAAAATATTTTTTATGACTCCGGACACCGAAGAACGAATATTCAGCCTTATCTATGACTTTTTCGATCGTTATCGCTCGGCAAAACACAGCGAGATAGAGCTTGAACATTATCGAAAAACGCTTGACATTTTTCTTAATATAAGTGAGTTAGTAGCTCGTTTTACCGATATTTCGTCTGTATTGTCGGTTTTGATGGAGTATTCGGTCAATCTGGTGAACGGAGAAGTCGGTAATATATTTCTCCTGGAAAGCGATCAACACAGTATTGAATGGGGTTTTCCCGTTTCGGCATATAAAGCGATTCAAATTGATGATATGACCGTGGTTGACCATATTAAAACCGTCGGTGATGCGGTTGTCATGAATGATATTGATTATCCTGACCTGGGAAAACTTCGAATTAAAACACTTATATCGGTGCCGATTCATTTCCAACAGAAATTATTGGGGATTGTGACGATCATCAATAAAAGGACAGATGAGTTTTTTACTGCAACTGATCAAGAATTATTAAAAAGTGTGTGTATGGTTGCGGCTGTATCATTGGAACGAGTGAAGGTGTTCCAAGAAAACTTAGAACGTGATCGAATGATGCTTGAATTAAAGGTCGCCCATGATGTTCAACAAACACTTATGCCGGATCGGAATCCCCAATTAGAGGGGCTTGAAATATTTGCCGATTGCATAACCGCTCTTGAAATTGGCGGAGATCTTTATTATTATGAAAAATCCGGAGATTTTTTGCATTTTCTCGTAGGTGATGTGTCCAATAAAGGCGTACCGGCCGGACTAATGATGGCATCGACGTTGTCGTATATAAAAGTGTATACACAGTTATATCCTAATACCAATGAAATAGTTGATAAGACCAATCAAATGTTGGCACACGATGTTGGGGATAATGACGCAATGTTTGTCACGTTGTTTTTCGGAAAACTTGATGTTCCGCAAAAAACGCTTTATTATACCAATGCCGGGCACAATTATCCGGCAATTATCAGTGAGGACGGGTCAATTACAGAATTGGCAGGCGGCGGACCGTTCATTGGCCAATTTCCTTGGGCCACATACGAGGAGCGTATAGTGCAGATCAAAAAAAATGATTTGATGTTTTTTTATACTGATGGTATAATAGAAGGTCTTACCCATGCAGGCGAATTGTATGGAAAAGAGCGTTTATATTCTCTTTTGCGATCGATACGAACTGAGAATTTGGAAGAAATATATAAGAAGGTGATGTTGGATATAAGCCAACGTTGTGATCTGAAAAGCCGTTGGGATGATATGACGGTAATGTTGATGAGGTTTCGTGATGCTTGAAGTAAAGGTAGTGATACCCCCTGATATGGGCTATATTGACAGTGTTTATACTATGATTGACAGTGTTATGAGGAAATTGAATGCGGAGAAGAAAGATATTTTTGATGTAAAGCTCGCGGTCAGTGAGGGGGTAACCAATGCGATACGACATGCCCGAACAGCGGTTCGAATCACGGTTACCTATGCGGTACAGGAAAACGAACTTAATTTTGAAATCTATAATGATGGTGAATCTTTTCACCCGTCTGACAAGGAATTTGCGATACCGGACCTGTATGAGGAGCATAAACGAGGAATCTATCTGATGTCGGCATATATGGATGAGATCAGTTATGAAGACGATACTGAGGGCACGGTGCTGCATTTAACAAAGCGAATAAGGAGGTAGATGATGAATATCGGGGTGGAAGAAAAATCAGGAACGACGGTAGTATTTGTATTGGATGGAAAGCTTGATCTGAACGCATCAAAACCGCTCAAAGATGCGGTAGAACGCATGTTTCCTGTGAAAAAAAATGTTGTGTTACATTTGGGTAAAGTTGATTTTGCCAACAGTAGCGGACTCGGATTACTGGTATCATTACTGAAAAGTGCGAAAAGTTATAGTGTGAATTTGTACATATGTGAGCTCCAATCCTATGTGAAAGAACTTTTCGAAGTGACACAGTTGAATCGGATTTTTGAGATTTACGAGACTATAGAAGATGTTATGTTGAAATGTGAGGGGTGACGCATGGATCAGTACCGCCGAGCACTTGAGTCTCACAGTGAAGACGATTGTATGCATGCACTTATGGAGTTGGCATATATCGAAGAACCTTGGGCAGATGAGCTGATTGTAGGCTCTGTCGGTACTGAGTTTCAGGGTGTCCGATCGTTTTTAGCGGATATCATTATTGAGCGACATACTCCTGATATGTTGTGTAAGATCGCTGATTTTTTGTCAAGTGATCGTATTGAAACGCGAAATTTCGCAGGAAAACTTTTGGTTACCATTGGTGAAGATTCATTTGAAGCGCTCACGAAAGTCCTTTTACAGAAATCTCATGCCGTTCGACAATTTGCGGTGGATTGTATTCGTGAGATCGGTGATGTACCCCAAAATGTCGCCGACGGATTGCTGCAACGACTACAGGATCCGGACGAAAACGTGAATGTCAAATACTCTGTGTGTGAGACACTTGCACAATTGGGTAACCCGGAGCATTCAAGTATTTTACGATCATTTATTCATGACCCTGATATCGGGTACATGGCGTTATTTGCGGTGGGGATGATCGAAAAGGAATCAGGTATCGCGTTTTTAATGGATCAGTATTCTCACGGTGATGAATTGTATAAGTTCGCGGTGCTAGATGTATTGGGGCATATTCATTGTCGTCAAGTACGTGAAGAATTGTATACGCTTCTTGCAAAAGAACAGGGATACTTGACCCATATTATTTGTAGAGCTATCGCAGAATCGATGCTCCCCGGTGAAAAAATTGAAGCACATCCGGACGTATTCGTTGAAACACTTACTGATGATGATTGTATCGTACGGCGAAGTGTTGCAAAGGCAATGGCATATGACGGCAGAACTGAGTTTGTTGATGCGATCGCAAGGTGTCTTGATGATGCATGCATTGACCTTCGAGATGAAGTATTTGAAATATTTCGTTCCCAACGATGTGTTCTTGGAAATCGAGCACTTGCATTGTATGATACGTTTGGAGTTGAAGGACGTAAAAATATTTTGTCGTTGATCGGAGAATTAAATCTTCAAGAATATGAAAAAGTGATTATTAACGGACTTCATGATAGTAGCAGTGAGATACGTGAGTTGGCTGCTTTTGCATACGGGAAGTTTTCCGGTGTGCAGCGAATCGATGAACTTCGCACACTTGCAGCGCAAGAATCGGTTGTAGAAGTGCAAGTAGCATTTATCCGCGCATTGGGTTGGCATCGTGATGAGGGTTCAGTCCGATTGTTATTGGATATGTTTATTCGTGCCGAAGATCCAATTGTTCACGATGCAGTTATGGGAAGCATGATTATTATCGGAGGACAAGAGGTAATAGATGCATTGACCGAACTTTTACAAGAAGGTAATCTGTCGCATCAGGCTCGCTCGTCTGTTATTTCTGCGTTAGGGTGGATCGGTGAGATTGAAGTTATTCCGGCTCTTCGCCCGTTCATTGATGATGAAGATCCGCTTATACGTGAAAAAGTGATTACGACGGTCGCACGATTGAATGCAGCTGAATTTACTGACCTTATCGTTGCCTCGCTTAATGACGAAGTTTCGTCGGTACGTGAAGCGGCTTTTGAGGCATTATGGTATTTCGGTGACTCGAGGTTATTGGAGTTTACAAAAGTAATGCTTCATGATGAAGAGGCATGGCTTCGATACAAGGCGTTTAAAAAATTAGCGCAGTTTTTGCCGGATTCATCATTAGAGGATTTTCTTATACATACCTTTTACAATGCTGAAGGACTTGACCGGATCGCGGTCATTCAAACGTTATCAAAAAGTTCTATGAGCAGTGCAATATGTGATATTATTCGTATGTTGTTAACACATGATGATCGGGATCTTATCGTTGAAGCATTGTCGATCATCGAAGCGCGGAAACCTACCGGATTTATTGATGATATCAATGGATTAATCGCACGGCAATCCGATCCGTTTATTCGAAAAAAAGCAGAAACCATAAAAAAACAATACGGCGGGTGACCATGGATTTAGAAATTGAGTTAAATGACGACGAATTTGAAATACTACGAGATATGGTCTATGAAAAAACCGGCATGTATTTCAAGGAGAATAAAAAATATCTGATAAAGAGTCGTCTTATGGGACGTTTAAAAGAGTTGAAACTCAACTCATATAAAGATTATTATTACCGAGTGAAATATGATTCGAAAGAATCGGTCGAAATGATAAATTGTCTTACGACCAATGAGACGAGTTTTTTTAGAACCATGCCGCATATTACCGAGTTACAGCAAAAGATTTTGCCTGAATTTGCAAAAAAAGGTGCTATGGTGCGTATATGGTCAGCTGCGTGTTCAACCGGTGAAGAGCCGTATACGATAGCAATTATTATAAAAGAACTTGAAAAAAAAGGAATAAGAATCCCGGTGGAGATCATCGGTACGGATATAGACGAACAGGTTTTACATAAAGCACGTGAAGGGCTTTATACTATGAATTCATTCAGGGGGGTTGAGAACGGGTATATTCAGAATTATTTTAAAAAACAAGGGCAGCTTTACGCGATTAATCCTGAAATTAAAAACATGGTGAAATTCAGCAAGTTGAATTTGATCGATTCGCTCAAAATGACCACGATGAAAAATTTTGATGTGGTATTGTGCAGAAACGTACTCATTTATTTTTCTCAAGAATCAAGAAAGAAAGTCATTGAACATTTATATTTATCCTTAAAAAAAGACGGATATTTTTTCTTGGGTCATTCAGAGACTTTGCATGGTGTGTTCGATGGTTTTCAGGTAGTGCATGTGCCCGGGGCAGTTTTGTATAAAAAGGGGTAACGAATGAAGACAATATTGATAGTGGACGACTCGTCAGGTGTAAGAAAGTTTGTCATGTTTTCATTGAAAAATCATGGCTATCGTGTGGTCGAAGCGGAAGACGGTCAAGATGCACTTGAAAAACTCAGCGATGAACATGCAGACCTTATTATTACCGATCTCAATATGCCGCATATGGACGGATTTTCTCTTATCAAAACGTTGCGCCAATCTGAAGAATTTACGCGAACGCCCATTATTATTTTGACCACCGAAGAAGGCGCACGCGAACGCGAACAGGGAATAAGTGCCGGTGCAAATGCATATATGGTCAAACCGTTCAAACCTGCTCAAATATTAGAATTGGTAAGGCAGTACCTTTCATAAAGGAGGAACATGTGGAAGAGAAAAAATTATTAAATGTTGACCAAATCCAAGTAGTGAAGCAGGAAATGCTTGAACTATTCAATTTTGTTGATATGGCAATGAAAGATTTTGCATCAATTCATAAACCTGCACTTCAGGAAGGTACCGTGAAAACCGTTGAGACAACACAGCAGCTCATGCGCGTTTCTGAAGAGACCGAGCAAGTGGCGACCGAGATGTTGAATTTAATCGATGCAATGAATGAACGACTTGATGCAGAGAATCAGATCATGGCTCAACTTAGTGACAATTTTTCCGGTATTGAAAAAGAATTATTGCCTGAATATGCCGCAATTGTTGAAAAAATGGAAGCGCAAGGAATGTCATCGGAAGCGATCATTGAAATGAAAAAGCAATTGGCTCGTTTAATAGAACATTCTCGAACAAATCTTTCTTACGGTGTTCAGTTGCGTGAGCATTTGGATATGGATACGAATGACATGTTTGAGCTTATGAATCGAATGCAATTTCAGGATATCACGGCTCAGCAGATTGCTGCTGCAGTTAATAATATCAAATCAATATATGATCGGATCACGCATGTGTTGGGAGCACTTAATATTGCGATTCCTGACGAGAATTCGGTCATAACGATTGCAATGCCTGATACGGGCAGCGCATCATATGACGGAAATGCGACAGTCGGTAACCGGGAAGAGCGTCAGCAAATGGCGGATGAGATTTCCCGTCAACAAGAAGAAATATCGGGTTAGGAGCATATGATTTCTGTTCTTATCGTTGATGACTCTGCGTTCATGCGCAAAGCGATAGAAAAAATGATTTCAGGTGAGCGTGATATATCAATCGTCGCTATCGCTAAGAATGGTGCCGAAGCGGTTGAAATGAATAAAAAATTTCGACCGGATATTATTACAATGGATATAGAAATGCCTGTAATGACCGGAATTGAAGCCCTGAAGATAATTATGCGTGAAGCGCCTACAAACGTGATCATGATCAGTTCATTGACCCAAGAAGGAGCTGATGTCACACTTGAAGCATTGCAATTGGGGGCAGTTGATTTTATTCCGAAAAAAATGTCTTTTGTCTCGCTGGACATCATAGGCATAAAGAATGATCTTCTGGCAAAAATGAGGGCATTTGCTGCCCGTAAGAATGCAAAGGTTGTTCGCACTTCACCTGTGTTCATACCGCGTGAGCGTGATAGCCATAAGGTCATTCGACAATCAATCCAAGCATCATTGGTAACCATCGGTGTTTCAACGGGAGGTCCTCCGGCATTGCAGATATTAATACCGGCGTTACCAAAAGATTTTCCCGTGCCGATTTTGATCGTGCAGCATATGCCGCCTGCATTTACGGGGCCTTTAGCTCGAAGACTTGATACGTTAAGTCAGATCAATGTCAAAGAAGCAGAAGACGGTGAGTCTTTACGACCGGGGGTTGCATATATTGCCCCCGGCGGGAAACATTTGCAAGTGCGACGACGAGGGTTGATCTCGTTAACGGTGAATCCTATGGGCAAGAGACATATCCCGTCCGTGGATATTCTTGATTCTTCTGCAGCTGAGTATTACGGAGCGGATATGATCGGTGTGATTCTTACCGGCATGGGGAATGACGGATATGAAGGTTTAACCTTGTGTAAACGGCAGGGCGCGTATATACTTGCACAAGACGAAGATTCGTGTGTAGTGTACGGTATGCCGCGCGCCGTGGTCGAGGGAGGTTTGGCTGATGAAGTACTTCCTTTACACATGATCGCACCACGTTTAACGGAGTTGATGAAATGAAGTATATTGTTCTGTGTTTTTTAGTTGTGTCTGTATATGCCGCTGTTTTCCCCGCTGTGATCAATCGTGTGGAAGTTATTCCTGCCAACGGAAAAACCCGTATAAAAATATATTTGGATAACCCCGATATAAAGTATTATGATGTAGTAGACAAAAGCACGAATAAGCTTATTGTGAAAGTTTTGAATACGACAATTGCTTCGCCCTACTCAAAATCTTTTTCCCAAGCTGATATTACGACACTGCGTGCCGCACGTAATAATCCGCAAGATGTGTGGGTTGTCGCGGAGTTATCGGTCCCTATGCTGACAAAGGAGCATTCTGTTCAACGTGAGGGAAATGTTTCGGTTATTGTTTATGATGTATATTTCCCTGTTCGCACAATCTCTGATCCCGTTCAGACAAAGGTAACCCAATCTGATAAAAATACGAATATCTCGCCGCAAACTCCACAAACGACACCAAAAACAACAACAGTGGTTCCAAATCCGACGACTACTTCATCGCACACACCTGAGATTCCTGCGAAGGATACAACATTACGCACAATGGTTGACAGTGAACTGGGAATGGCGACAGTCATTTCTATCAAATCGGAGGATGCGGTAATTGTTCGCATTAAAACAGGCGGGGCTGAGGATGTGGGCATAGAGGATGCCATTTTAAAGAGAAGTATTGATGCTGCCGAATATGAAAAGGCTTGTATTCTGCTCAATGAATATGCACGGAAATATCCCGAGCATGCAGCGTATTTTTATGAAAAAATAGGCGAGTTGTATTTAAAAGAAAATGATTTTACGCAGGCGCGTGAATTTTATCGTAAGGCATACGACGGGTACACGGAAAAAAGTCAAGATAAAAGTCGAGCAGCATACTTTATCGGACAGATCAGTTTTACGCTCAATCAGTATCAAGATGCGATAAAATTTACTGATTATACTGTTGCACATTCGACTATCACGCAACTTCTTCATAAGACGTATTTGTTGAGAGGTGATGTGTTTCAATCACGCGAGGATTCAGAACGTGCGCTTGATAGTTTTAATCGAGCTTTGAATACCGCGTCGTCTCAGTCTGATACCGGGACCGTATTATACAAATTATATAGGGTATATCGGGAACGTAAGGATTACAAAGCCGCGCACACCCATCTTACAAAATTGGTTGCATCGGGTGTTGTATTTCAACCGGCACGAAAAAAAGAGTTAGATTTTGACAATGCCGATTTATATTATTTGCTTACCGAACGAGAAAAATCCATTATTGCGTATAAGGAACTTTTAAATACCTATGCAACTGACCCTGATTCAGCATGGGTATTCTATCAATTAGGCACAATTTATCGCAGTATGAATAATACGAAAGAGGCTCTCCAGTATTTTACTCAATTAATCGAGAAGCATCCTACTTCATATTGGGCAGAACATGCACGGTTTCACGTTAAGAGTATGACGAGCACGTACAATGAAAAAAAGCAATGATCCACGTGCGAATGACGATATCGTTCTTTTAGAAGACGCATTCAAACAATTTAATATTACCACACAGCGCTTGAGAGAGGCGTACGGAACATTAGAGGATCGTTTTGCCGAGCTTAACATTGAATTGGCGCGTAAAAATCGCGAGCTTGAAAAAAGTCTCGAAGAAAATAAAAGTATACGTTTTTTTCTGCACAATCTGATTGAGAACATGCCGGTGGGGGTAGTATTTATAAATGTAGGGCTAGCCGTCACAATGTACAATCCTTATGCAGATACGGTGTTCAGTTTTCATGAGTCAAGCGAGGGATTTTTGACCCATACGCAAGCAATGCTACGCGGGGTGATCTCAAGTGATGATGCTCGTCATGATTTTGATATTGATTATAACGGCAAGATTCTCAAAATGAATATGACGCCTATTAAAGCAAGCAATTCCCTCATTGATGGTATTTTGGTGACCTTTCAAGACGTAACTCATGAACGTGCGATGGAAGACGACTTGCGAAAAAAGAATACATATGAAGTATTGGGAGAGATGTCGGCAATAATGGCGCATGAATTTAAAACTCCTTTAGCCGGGATAGAAGGTTTTTTATCGCTTCTGAAACGAGATGTGAAAGATCAACCGAATCTTATGACCCTTGTTGATAAAATTACCCATGGTACTCGGCATCTCACGCAGATTGTATCTGATCTTCTTACTTTTACGCGTCCGCTTCACCCTGAGTTTGACACCATCGATGTATATCGAGAGACCGCGAACATTATTACAGAGATTGTTACCGAAAAGAAAATTTGTATTCATAATGAATGCGATGCAGTGGAATGGCGTTTTGACAGGATATTATTTCGTCATATGTTGTTTAATGTCATTTCTAACGCAATTGATGCTGTTGACGAGATGACCGGTGTTATTACCATTCGGGCTAACAAGAAAGCTGATACACTCATTCTTTCTTGTGCTGATAACGGTTGCGGTATGGAACATGAGACGGTGAAAAGTATTTTTCAACCATTCTTTACAAAAAAATCGCATGGAACCGGCCTTGGTTTATCTTTCGTGTGGCGTATTGCTGATATTCATAATGGTGAAATTCATGTTGATTCTTCTCCGGGAAATGGTTCTACTTTTACATTTACATTTAAAAAGGTTGATTAATTCATGACACTTTTAGGGATTGATTGGGGACGTTCCCGAATTGGAACGGCATTGAGTGATCGTTTGTGGCAGATGTCTGCACCATTTAAAACGTTCGTTTCAGGCTTTGATACAGTGAGGAAAATAGCGGACACTATTCGTGAAAATGCTGTTGAGCGAGTCGTGATGGGGATCCCGCTCTCATTAAGGGACAGAGATGTTCGATCTGATTGGGAAGGATTCGCTTTTTACGAAGCATTACGTAAAGCAGTACCGATCCCTTTTTCCTGGGTTGATGAAACAATGACGACTTCTCAAAGCCATACGATACTGGCGTTATCCGATCTGCGGTATAAAAAACGGCGTGAGGTTGTCGATAAAATGGCTGCGTCATTAATCGTTGATTCATTTATTGAACGAAATACATGTATGAAAAAAACGGTGATCGTGATCACGGGGCGTATCGGAACCGGTAAAACAACCGTTGCGCAGTATCTTGAAACAACATTTGGTGCATTTCGAATTGATACTGATGCGATTTCACGCATGGTTACGCAGAAAGGTTCAGATGGCTCACAATGTATACAAGATGTATTCGGGAATGAATATTTTCATAATGGGGAGTTAGATCGAAAAAAATTCGGTGCGTATGTATTTTCGCATCCTTCGGCATTACAACGATTAAATGATTTGCTTCATCCGATGATTCTTAGGGAAATGCAGGATCGTCTTCATGGATCGAGGACTTTTTTGAATGTTATTGAGGTGCCTCTTTTCTTTGAAAAGAAATTGTATTATCTCAGTGATTATTCGCTCTTGACAATGGCTAAAAATGATGTAATACTTTCACGCGCAACAGAGCGAGACGCTGTATCGTCTACCTATATAGCTGACATTGTGAAAAATCAGGTAAATCCCGATGAAGTTGCCTTCTTGTGTGATGTTGTCGTTGATACCTCGAACGGATGGGAAACCAATCAGGAAAAGCTTAGTGCTTTTGTAAAGGAGATTTATACACATTATGAGCGATGAAGTAAAAACGCACAAAGAGAAAAAAGAAACTGCTACGTTACACTTGCGTGATTACAAGAAACAAGACCTTAACAGTTTGATGCAGTGCTTGGAAAAGATGGATGATTCCGTGGACGAGGACAGTCTTCTCGGATGCAGAAAACATGAACTCTTGTTTAAGATTGTTGAAAAGGAAATCGAAAGAGAAGTAAAAGTAAAAGCTGAAGGTGTTTTTGAACTTCTTAATGAAGGCTACGGTTTTTTGCGAAGTTCTGATAACAATTATTTACCTTTTCCGGATGACGTCTATGTGTCGCCGAATTTGATTCGTAAATGGCGATTACGGACCGGAGATTCTGTTGAGGGCTATGTTCGCCCGCCCAAGGATTCGGAAAAATACTTTGCGATCACAGAGATATTAACTTCAAACGGGAAGAACATTGACTTCTCTATCAATCGTCGTGCATTTGACACATTGACTCCGTATTATCCGACCGAAAAAATTAATCTTGAAATTGATCAAAAAGATATGTCGACGCGTATAATGGACTTATTGGTTCCTATTGGTAAGGGGCAGCGCGCACTCATTACTGCACCTCCTCGTACCGGAAAGACAATTTTGTTACAAAAAATAGCAAATGCGATTACCAAAAACCATCCGGAAATAACGTTGATCGTTCTTTTGATCGATGAACGTCCTGAAGAAGTTACCGATATGAAACGTACGGTAAAGGGCGAGGTCGTATCATCAACATTTGATGAACAACCCGATCGCCATGTGCAAGTTGCCGATATGGTAATCGAAAAAGCGAAAAGATTGGTTGAAAGCGGTAAAGATGTAGTTATTTTGCTTGACAGTATCACACGTCTTGCACGTGCCAATAATACTGTTGTTCCCCACAGTGGCAAAATATTATCCGGCGGTGTTGACTCCAATGCGTTGCACAAACCGAAACGTTTTTTCGGTGCTGCGCGAAATACCGAAGAGGCGGGAAGTCTTACCATCATTGCAACTGCACTTATTGATACGGGAAGCAGAATGGATGATGTCATTTTTGAAGAATTTAAAGGCACAGGCAATCTTGAATTGGTACTGGATCGACGACTTGTTGAAAAACGCGTCTACCCGGCAGTTGATATCGAAAAATCAGGGACACGTAAAGAAGAGTTGTTAATTGAAGAAAAAGATCTCAATCGTATATGGATTTTACGGAAAATACTCGCACCGATGGGAGTGGTTGATCGCGTAGAATTTCTTTTGGATAAAATGGCAAAGGCAAAAACCAATAAAGAATTTTTGCAAATAATGAATTCATAAAATGATTTAGTTGAAATTTTAAAAAAAGTTGCTATAATGCGCTTGAGACAGAGGAGGTTATCATGAAAGAGAAAATTCATCCCGTAACAAATGAAGTGACGATCCACTGTGCATGTGGAAGTGAGATCCATACAATTTCTACGCAGAAGGATATTCGTGTGGAAATTTGTTCAAAATGTCATCCGTTTTTCACCGGTCAACAGAAAATTATCGATACAGCAGGTCGTGTTGATAAATTCAACAAAAAATACGCAAAAAAAGCAGACGACAAGAAATAACTTCTATCGGGAGAGCATCATGCTCTCCCTTGGCGTTTTTTTATTCCACCATTTGAGGTAGTATGATTATTGATCGTATGGCAGACATTGAAGAAAAACATGCATCGCTTGAAATGCGATTAAGTCAACCGGACGTTTTTTCAAATCAAGACGAATATATACGGCTCAATAAAGAGCGTGCTGCGCTTGAACCTCTGATGGAAAAAATTCGTGAATATCGATTGGTTTGTGCGCATATTACCGAGGCTGAAGAGTTACTTTCTGGTGATCCGGGTGATATGCGTGAACTTGCCGAAGATGAATTGATACATAATCGGGAAAAAAGAAATCAAATAGAAATAGAAATTCAATTTATGCTTCTCCCCAGTGACCCCAATGATGAAAAAAACACCATTGTGGAAATACGGGCAGGTACAGGCGGTGATGAAGCGGCACTATTCGCAGGCAGTTTGTATCGTATGTATCTGTTATATGCCGATTCGCTTGGTTGGAAGCATGAAGAAATAGATTCGAGTCCGTCGGGTCTTGGCGGATATAAAGAAATAATTTTTATGATTAAAGGACACCGGGTTTACAGTCGTCTCAAATTTGAAAGCGGTGGGCATCGTGTACAACGCGTGCCGGAAACAGAAGCAAGCGGTCGTATCCACACATCAGCGGCAACGGTAGCAATTATGCCGGAAGTTGATGAGGTAGAAGTCAATATCGACCCCAAAGATCTTATTATAGATGTGTATCGTGCATCCGGTGCCGGTGGGCAACATGTCAACCGTACCGAGTCGGCAGTTCGTATCACACATGTTCCAACCGGTCTGGTTGTTACATGTCAAGATGAGAAGTCTCAGATCAAAAATCGTGCGCAAGCCATGAAAGTATTGTTTGCGCGACTTAATGATCTTAAACGTCGCGAACAAGAAAAGGAGTTGTCGACTACCCGTAAGTCATTGATCGGGAGCGGTGATCGCTCCGAGCGGATCCGAACGTACAATTTTCCTCAAAATCGTATTACTGATCATCGGATCAATTATACGGCATACAATCTCAATGATGTGATGAACGGTAAACTAGACGACCTTATTGAACACCTTATTGTTGCCGATCAAACTCAAAGGCTTGAAGAGGCTAATATTTAATGTCTGTTTGGACAGTCAAATCTCTTTTGGATTGGACGGTCAACTATCTCAAAAAATATTCTATTGAACAGCCTCGACATGAAGCGGAGTATTTACTCAGTGAGTTGTTGGGGAAAAATCGAACCGGGGTGTACCTGAATTTTGAAAGACCGGTCACCGAAGAGGAATTGACTCGTTTTAAAACATGGCTCATGCGACGTAAAAATAAAGAGCCCTTGCAATATATTCTCGGTAAAACACATTTTATGGGACTGGAGTTTGCGGTCGGGCAAGGTTGTTTTATTCCCCGATTTGCGACGGAGACGTTGGTCGAGCACATTATTGAGTATGTGAAACGAACACAGAAAGCATCCCTTAAGATGTATGAAATCGGAGGAGGGAGTGGCGCGATCGCTGTGAGTTGTGCGTATTTTTTACCTCAGCTCAGAATAGAGTGTATCGAAAAAAATAGTATCGCACGCAACTATATTCATATCAACAGTGATCTGCATAATGTGACAGATCGTATCATGTGTCATGATGGTGATTTTTGGGATCGTACAGCACTTCCCGACTGTGATATCATTGTGTCAAATCCTCCGTATATTGCACTTCGTGACAGCGAAACCCTTGATGAGGAAGTCAAGAATTTTGAACCGCATGATGCATTGTTCGCAGGAGAGGACGGATTGGATTTTTATCGTACGTTTGCACTTCGCCATGCCTCACATATTGGAAAAGATACTGTTATTTTTTTTGAAATCGGATATAATCAGGCAAGTGATATTACCGCTATTTTTGAATCATATAATTGCAATAGCACGGTACATAAAGATATTGAAGGTCATGATCGTGTGCTTGTCATAAGGAGGCGTAATGAGTAGTGTTAAGCAATGGACTCCGCGTGAGACAATCTCCTATCTTGATCAATATATTATTGGTCAACACGATGCCAAAAAAGCTGTCGCACTGGCGTTACGCAACCGATGGCGTCGTATGCAATTGAGTGATGAATTACGCAGTGAGATATCGCCCAAAAATATATTGATGATCGGTCCGACTGGTGTGGGTAAAACGGAGATCGCACGTCGTCTCGCAAAAATGGTTGATGCACCATTCATAAAAGTAGAAGCCTCGAAATTCACTGAGGTTGGATATGTTGGTCGTGATGTTGAATCAATGATTCGCGATCTCATGCGTGCGGCAGTGAACGATTTTAAGGAACGTAAGAAAAGCGATGTGAAAGAAGCAGCCGAGAAAGCTGCGGAAGAACGAATTATCGATCTTCTTGTCCCCGGGCGATCTGTTGATGAGGAGACACCCGACGGGGATGTGCAATTTAAAAATACTCGTGAGCGATTTCGTGTGCTCTTTCGAGAGGGCAAGATGGCTGATAAAGAAGTAGAACATAGTATTCAAGCTGACGCAATGCCACAAGTTGGCGTGCTTTCCAATGTTGGATTAGAAGAAATGGGTATGGATATTCAAGATATGCTGGGAAATATGATGCCCAAAAAGAGAAAACGTACGAAAATGAAAGTATCTGATGCGTATCAACATATTCTTGAAGAAGAAATAGAAAAACTTATTGATATTGATGCGATTACCATAGAAGCTAAGCATGCCGTGGAAAATTCGGGTATTGTATTTATCGATGAGATTGATAAAATTGCCGGACGCGAATCAGGGCATGGCCCGGATGTTTCCCGTGAAGGAGTGCAGCGTGATCTGTTACCGATAGTGGAAGGCTCGACAGTATTCACCAAGTTTGGTTATGTTAAGACAGACCATATCCTGTTTATTGCGGCAGGTGCATTTAATGTTGCAAAACCGCATGACCTCATACCGGAATTGCAAGGCCGCTTTCCGATACGTGTTGAACTTCAATCATTAACGGAAGATGATTTTAAAAAAATTATTACCGAACCGAAAAACTCGCTTATTCGACAGTATAAAGAGATGCTCGCAACAGAAAAAGTAACGCTTCATTTTTCAAATGATGCGATCAACGGAATAGCTCACACGGCGTTTCGACTCAATGCCGATGTTGAAGATATAGGTGCACGTCGACTCTATACGGTCATGGAATATTTGCTGGAAGATGTTTCTTTTGATGCATCAGAGATGCCCGGTACATCAGTAGATATCACCGGAGACACTGTGCAGAAAAAATTATCCTGTTTATTTGAAGAACGTGATATCAACCAATATATATTATAGAGAATGGTTATCAGAATGAAAATATTTGGTATTTTTCTTACCTTGTTGACGCTGCCACTTCTCTCGCTGCATGCCGGTGAGATTTCAGTCTTGTTGTATCAAGGAAAAGGACCTGTTGATTTTGGAGGATATACCTACAAGGTCAATAATGAAATACGACGATTTAACAGCGTATATTGCAGAGACGGGCAGTTGTTTTCCGATGGTATTCCCCTCTATTCGGATGTGGTCGACTTTGAATCCTATGAGACACGTGTGTATTTTCAAGGAAGACATTATCGAGGTAAAATGCGTGTTATCACCGATTTTTATCTTATGACAGTGATAAATATTATTCCAATGGAAGAGTATTTAAAAGGAGTGTTACCTATGGAGGTAAGTCCTGATTGGCCATTGGAAAGTTTGAAAGCACAAGCAGTGGCTGCACGAACGTTTGCGTGTAAAAAAATTGAAGAAACGCGGGATAAAAGCTATAATGTTGATGCATCGCATTTTTCACAAGTATATGGCGGCGTTGATGTTGAGCGTGAAAGTACCAATAAGGCAGTAGATGATACGCAAGGCATGGTTATCACTTTTAACGGCGATTTGATTACGGCTTTTTATCATTCGGCATCGGGAGGTAAAACTGCTACATCTGATGAAGTATGGAGCGGCACACCATTGCCGTATCTTAAAAGTATTACTGATCCTCATTCGCTTGAGGCTCCCCATCAGACATGGGTTTATTATATTAATCGAGATCGACTTTTGAAAATTTTGAAAATGGATTCTCTGATAGAAATCAAGATGAGTTACAGCAATTCCGGGCGTGTTGCCTCCATACGTTTTTTTGACAGTAACGGTAATGATAAAACTATGACAGGTAATGCTTTCCGGCTTGCTATCGGGAGTACGCATATTCGCAGTACCATGTTCTCATCTGAGATCAGCGGGACGGTCATAAAATTTATCGGTCGCGGCTGGGGACACGGAGTGGGAATGTCACAATGGGGTGCGTATGCAATGGCCTCGAAAGGGTTTACGTATGATATGATACTCACTTTTTACTACTCGGGCGTAATTCTTCAGAAATGGTATTGATGATGAAAGTATCCGATTTTGATTATTATCTTCCGGAAGAGTTGATCGCTCAACGCAGTACGGAGGAGCGAGATGCATCGCGTTTATTTGTTGTTCATCCCAACCATCATGAACATCATTCGTTTAAGGATATCGTGTCGTATTTTTCACAAGGAGATGTTCTGGTTATCAATGATACAAAAGTGATGCCGGCACGAGTTTTTGGTGTGAAAAAAACCGGAGCTCAAATAGAATTCCTTTTTATTCGACCGATTGCTTACGGTATGTGGGAGGCGATGATAAAACCGGCGAAACGTGTGAAGCAAGGCGATACAATACTTTGTAATAATTGTATCCTTACCATTCATGAAAAATTAGATTGGGGTGGTGTGATCGTTGCATTTCCGGACAAAATGGATGTTCCGACATTTTTTGCTCAATGCGGACGCATGCCTATCCCGCCGTATATTCATAATGATGATCAGAATTATTTGCGGGATCGGTATCAAACCGTTTACGCCGACAATAACGGTTCGGTGGCAGCGCCGACAGCAGGATTACATTTTACTCGAGAGATTTTAGATTCATTGCAACGAAAAGGGGTAATTATTACTACCATAACTTTACATGTGGGACCGGGGACGTTCTTGCCTGTGAAGACGGATAATGTAGATGATCATCGTATGCATAGCGAGTATTTTTCGATACCTGAAACGACAATGCACTATGTGAATGAACGAAAAGGGCGTGTTTTCGCATGTGGTACCACTGTTGTTCGTACTCTTGAATTCATGACGGATCCTCACGGGATGTTACAAAGCGGGTCCGGATGGTGTGATCTTTTTATAAAACCGGGCTATACATTTAAGCTTGTTAATTGCTTTATCACTAATTTCCATTTACCCAAATCGACCCTTATCATGCTTGTGGCAGCACGAATCGGGCGAGAACGGATATTATCGTTGTATGATGTGGCAGTTCGAGAGCGCTATCGCTTCTTTTCATTCGGTGATGCTATGTTGATTCTTGATCGATGA
Organism: uncultured bacterium; assembly: GCA_964423645.1. GTDB lineage: Bacteria > Macinerneyibacteriota > Macinerneyibacteria > Macinerneyibacteriales > CAYRFE01 > CAYRFE01. The sequence continues at coordinate 99,213 of CAYRFE010000001.1, forward strand.
TCTTTTCATATTTATTTTATAAAAATTTCGCTTTCAATAATAATTAGCTTGTCAGCAACAAGAATACATGGTAGTATACTAATGATGGTGTGGTGCCATCAATAACAAAGGAAGGATATGGAAAAAACGCCTGTCATACTTGTTGTGGATGATGTTAAGCTGAATCGTGATCTCATCGGCTTTGTTCTTAAAGAAAAAGGATACGTCTGTGAAGAAGCCGAGAATGGGGTCCAAGCACTGGAAAAAGCAAAGCAACTTCTTCCCGATGTTATTCTCATGGACATTATGATGCCCGAAATGGATGGTTTGACTGCGACCAGATTTTTACGCGAAGATGAACTTACACATCGTATACCCGTTTTAATAATAACCGCACTGGATGATAAAGAAGATCGAATTAAAGCATACACCGCAGGTGCGATGGATTTTGTTACCAAACCGTTTGATCGGCATGAGTTATTGGCTCGTGTCGGCTCGTACGCACAATTATCTCGCTTGAATAAAAAATATGTATTATCAACCAAAAATCCGGACACACAATTACCGAATAAAAATGCACTTCTTGATGATATGAAAGATTGTGCATCGCCGAAAATGATTGCAGTGAAGATCAATGAGCTCGATAAAATAAAACATATGTATGGTGATCGTATCAGTATTGGAGTGCAGAAAGAATTTACCGGTATTCTTACAGGACATATACCTACTCAGATACATGACAGTGTGAAGGTGTATCATATATTTCATCAATATTTCATTATGTTATGGGATGATGTTGACGGAACCATTACCAAGGAAATGATTATTGAGTTGTGTAAAGATTTGATCGCGAAAATTGAAGGAGTATCGGTAACGGTTGAAGATTATGAATTTGATATAAGTATCAGTATCGGTATTTCTATGTCTCATGACGCGAGTTTTGAGCAACTTGAAATCGCTCTTGATGAGGCAGAGAAAGATGAAAGCGGATTTGTTGTCACTGAAGATATCATTACCGATGTATATATGTCGATTGAAAACAATATGTTTTGGATTAAGACGGTACGTGATGCGATCCGTGAAGGACGGATAGAGCCTTTTTTTCAACCTATTATTAGTAATAGTACCGGTGCTATCGAGAAATATGAAGCTCTCGTTCGTCTTACCGATGAGTATGGTATTGCGATAACTCCGCATCGTTTTTTACCGATTTTGAAACAAAGTAAGTACTATTTTGATATTACACGGATAATGATGGAAAAATCTTTTGCAATTTTCAAAAACCGTACGGAAGAAGTAAGTATCAATCTATCGTTACGTGATATCGTGAAAACTGAAATGCAAGATTATATTATGGATATGATCCGTGCCAATCCTGATATTGCGAGTCGTCTGTGTTTTGAGATACTTGAAGAGGAAGGTATGATGAATGCAGATACTGTCGGTCGGTTTATTGCCAGAGTCAAGGAATATGGAGTAAAAATGGCTATCGATGACTTTGGAAGCGGTTATTCGAATTTCAAAAGATTGATCGATCTTCATACAGATTATCTGAAAATTGATGGTTCGATCATACAAAATATTACTACTAATACCGCAGCGTATGATTTGTTACTATTGATAACTGAATTTGCACGAAAAGAAAATATGAAGATTGTCGCAGAGTATGTTGAAAATGAAGCGATCGCACAAGAGGTTAAAAAACTTGGCATTGCTTATTCGCAAGGTTTTTATTACGGAAAACCGGAACGTTTTTAATCTCAATGGGGGCCATTCGCCGAATCCTGCTTCGGATTTACTATTATAGTTTTATTATTATAAGGGGTGTGGGGACGAAGTCCCCACTATATAACAACTTAAGCCCCTCCCGTCGGTCATCGAGTGATTGCGCAAACGATCGTGCCGAGATGCGGTAGGGGTTGGGGGTGGGCACAAATTTTAATTATGATAGCTTTGCAAAGCTCTCTACTCTGTAGCTTGTTGCGGGGTGATCCATTCTCTTTGATATTCTTATGGTTGCCAAATTATTATTTATGCCGATTATTCTTGACATCTTTTTTTCACAGTCGTATAGTCCTCCTTTGATAGAATACAAGGAGGATGATCCTGATGATGCCATTTATTGTTCCTGAAGAGTGTAAACATAGTGATGGGTTGAAAGAGTTTATTTTACGGAATCCATGTATCAAATTTGTCTCGCTCGCGGGTGTCGATTTTCTTGGAAATGATACTGATGAGCGTATCCCCATTGAATATTTCTTGAAAAACATGGAAGAAATATTTTCCGGCGGGGTGCAAACTGACGGTTCGTCGGTCAATCTTGAAGGGATCGCATCGCTCAATGACGGAAAAGTTGATTTTGTCATTGATTTTGAACGACGTTGGACAATTGACTACAATTATGAATATTTATTAGATATCGAGTGCCCCGTCGCGACGATACGTATACCTATTTATTTTCGTCACAACAATGAATATTATTGTTCCCGTTCGGTGTTGAGAAATACTGTTGAGTTTATACAACATGAAGTGTTAATGCTGGTCAAAAAAGATAAAGTATTTCTAAAGAAATATAAAATTTCTCAGCATGACATTGCAGAAGTATATTGTACGCTTGGAACCGAACTTGAATTTTGGGTTCGTACACCTGCCTCACGAGTGTCATCTGAGGAATTAGCAGTTGCTCAGATGTTGAAAGAATCATATTGGAAACGGACAAAGGGGGATGTGCGCACGGGTTTGGAAGAATCTCTTATTATGTTGCAACGATACGGCTTTGAACCGGAAATGGGACATAAGGAGGTTGGCGGTATCAAAGGTCGTATCGATAAAACAGGAGATCTTGCTGATGTCATGGAACAATTGGAGATAGATTGGCGTTTTTCAGATCCGATGCAGGCTGCAGATAATGAACTTTTGGCACGCATAATTATTAAGGAAGTGTATCGACGCAGAGGATTGGAAGTAACCTTTGCTGCGAAACCAGTTGACGGGGTGGCCGGTTCCGGAGAACATTTTCATATCGGTGTCGGTGTTCGTTTGAAAGACGGCAAAAGGATCAATCTTTTTGCATCGTATGATAAGAATGAATTTTTATCACCCTACGGGTATGGTGCGATCATGGGAATATTAAAAAACTGGGAAGCGGTGAATCCTTTTGTCACACACTCGATTACTGCATTGAAACGCTTAAAACCCGGCTTTGAAGCTCCTATTTGTCCCGTTGCGTCACTCGGACGATCGGTCGCGGAACCTTCGCGAAATCGAACGGTTCTTGCGGGATTGGTGCGTTCGAGCAATCCGCTATCGGTTCGTTTTGAAATACGAGCACCGAATCCGCATACCAATACGTATATGGCCGTATCGGCGATGTATTGTGCGATGACAGAAGGTATTCGTTATGCGTATGATAAAACTACCGCGTTTTTGCACAAAGAATTAACTAAAAAACACGGAGAAGAATACGGATACTTGTTAAAGAGCAGAGAATATGCGACGGAAAATAATATTTTCGATGATTATTCCGAGAAGGAACGAAATACACTGTACGGCAAAGCACCGGCAACGGTATGGGAAGTTATTCGGATTTTTAATGAAAAAATTCCCACCGTGTATGCACACACACCGTTAAAAGAAGTTATTATTCACTCATATACTCATATGGTACTTAATAAATGGCTTGTTGAATTGAAAGAAAAAGAGATCCCCTTATTTCGTGGTCAAATTTCACGAACCATTCGTCATCACGAGCAAGAAAATGATCTTGATAAATCGAATTGGGCACATATAGAGTTGTTGAAAAAAAAGATAGCGAAAAATGATACACACCAAATATCGCTGATTTCACAACTTGAAAAAGCAATACTATCAACTGATTATGAAAAAATCAGCATATTGATTCTTGAATTGACCACTGCCGTGACTGAGTTGCACACGGCATACAAAGAATACATCAAAAACATGAGCATGTAGATTGATCCTAAACGAGGCGGGGAGAGCGAATCCCGTCTCGTTAGTGCTTCATTTCGGTATCGATAGTGATACGGGTGCAATACAACAAAGATTTATCGCGGTTACGAATAAAATTACGCAATACAAATTCAATATCAGGTTGAAGTATCTTTTCGAATACTTTTTCGTTGTTATAATACACTACAACCGGCTGATCCATTTGAACCATAGCAGGATGGATAAACAAGGTGAAACGATTACATTGTGATCCCATTAAAAAAAAAGTATTTCCGAGATATGTTGCTTCCAGACGAGCCGATGGCTTATCACGACGAAACAGTATTCTGCCGGTTTCTTCTTTAATGGTATAGTCCTCATACCATGAGGCATGACCGGATTTCCCGATTTCATCAATACGAAGCCACATACATTGTCCATACACGGGATCCGCAGTCTCCCATCGTATTGTCGTTGGAAACGGATCTCTGATATGTGTTTCAATAAATGTAATAATATGCGGGACTTCCTTTTCTGCATACAATAATTCATGGCGCATATTGGTGTACATTTTGTAATGAATTTGTGCGCCCGCCATCACTGCAGCACCCATTATCGTACGGAGCACTTTATCAGGAAAAAGCTCGTCGTTATCGGTGGTCACGACATGAAGAGGACGATTTGATAGATTTACCAAATATGTATGATACCCTCCCAAAATTGACAATGCCGCGGGATGGCCGTTTAATGGAATAAACGCTGCAAAAGGATTGGGGTTGAGCATTGCGATTCCAAATGTCCCCGACGAACCGTCTGAAAAACCCATAAGAAATATTCGATTGTCATCGATGTTATAATCTAATTTTGTTTGTCGAATTGTCGAAAAAATAGTGTCAAGGCCGACATCATCCCACCACGTAGCATTTTTTTGAGCAAGAGGATATAAAAGGATAGCGCCGGTTTTTTCTGCATACTTTGCAAACATTGTTTCTTTTATATTTTTTTCGTCCAACTCCATGATTCTTTCTGATGTAACACCGCCATGAAGCCAGACGATCAGTTGTGTGGGTTTTGTAATAGAATAATTTTGGGGGATATAACAAAAATAATGACGATCAATACTGTCAAGGCTTTTGCGCGAAGCGCGAATAAGCCCCCGCTTTTGCGGTTCTGCATAGGATATCGCTGCGATGACCTTTGTTACATCATCATATGAGGGTTTTGTTTTCATTATTTCAGAAATTATTTTATTTTGTTCTGCCGGAATAGTTTCTTTGTTCAACAACGAAAACGTATCAAACAGTGTGTCTGCCTTACTTACAAAGAAGTAAGAAAGTATGAGTATCACTATCACATAAAAATTTTTCATAATTTCTCCCTTTTGATTATAGCGTAGCAGTATTTTTAAATTATGCAAGGATTATGAGTGTCATTTATGTGTGTCTTTTTTTATAAAGGAACCGCGTGTCACTTTTTCTCCCCATTTTGCGCGCATGGTGTCAAGAACGCTATCAAGTTTATCTTTTTTTGCCGGTTCTTCATCAAAAAGAGAGCGGGTCTGCGGATTCGGATTTTCAAATTGTGATAATGCAACACCGATAAGACGAATAGCCATGCCCGTGTGATAATACGCAGTGAATAGTGCGAATGCTTCATCGTGAATAGTCGTTGTCGCAGTAGTTGGTTCACGGAGCGTGGTTTGTCTTGTGACTGTCGTAAAATCGGAGAGTCGAATTTTTACCGACACAGTGTGAGCTGAAAGACCGTATGAGCGGATCCTGCGTCCGATCCTGTCGGCTATGCGAAATATGATACGTTCAATTATTGCAGTATCGGTGCAATCAATATCGAACGTATGTTCTTCACTTACCGATTTGATACCTTCCTCTCGCTCTACGGGGCGAGAGTCAATTCCTTGTGAGAGGTTCCATAAATGCAGTCCTGTTTTCCCGAGAATTCGTTCCATATAGGCCGGTGTTTGCGCGGCGATATCGCCTATACGTTTGAGATTATACTTTTCCAATACAGCAACGGTCTTTTCACCTGCTCCCCACAGTTTTTTCACGGGCAACTGAGCAAGGAATTGCTTCTCTTCACCGGGGTTGCAGATGGTGAGTCCGTCCGGTTTTTGCATATCGGAGGCGATTTTTGCAATGGATTTATTGGTGGCAATGCCGACACTGGCGGTGAGCCCTGTCTCATGCCGTACCGCTTGTTTGATCGCCATCCCCAACTCAGGTGGTTGACCGAACAGATGTTCCGTGCCGCTGCAATCTAAAAATGCTTCATCCACGCTTACCTGCTCAACAAGCGGTGAAAAACGACCGAGTATTTCCATTATCTGATGAGAGAGTTCGGAATATCTTTTCATTCGGGGAATAACATATATTCCTTGCGGGCAAAGACGCCATGCCTTTGAGATGGGCATAGCAGAGTGTATACCGAATACGCGAGCTTCATAGCTGCACGTGGAGACAACACCGCGAGCCTTACCGCCTTTCGGGTCTGCGCCGACGATAACGGGTTTCCCGCGATATGCAGGATTATCCAACTGCTCGACCGCTGCAAAAAAAGCATCCATATCCATGTGAACGATGACGCGGTGTAAGAGTTCCATTTTTTCGAAGAATAACCTTAACTTTCTATAGTTTCAATCCCGGGAAGAATGGATTGTTTTTCCACAGTTGGTAAACTCTGCACCGCATTGAGTTTTTTCTCGATAGTGCGAGTGCCTTTTTGTGCACTTTCCAGGCTTGTACTTGCTTCCTGAAGTTTTTTTTGTGTTTTATCGAGAAGATCACCGAATTTGCCGAACTCAGTTTTTACCGATCCCAAAAGCGACCACACGTCACTGGATCGTTTTTCGATCGCGAGGGTCCTGAATCCCATTTGCAGACTGTTGAGTATTGCGGCAAGTGTCGTCGGGCCGGTAATGATAACACGCAGATCGCGCTGAAGTTTTTCCCATAATCCGCTGATAGATAATACTTCTGCGTATAACCCTTCAACCGGTAAAAACATGATCGCAAAATCAGTAGTGAATGGCGGCTCAAGGTATTTATCGCCGATCTTTTTTGCCTCATCCACGATTCGTCGTTCAATCGCTTTTCTGCTTTCTTCAATACCTTTTACATCAGCATTTGTCTGGGCCTCAAGAAGACGTTGATAATCTTCTTGGGGGAATTTGGCATCGACGGGAAGATACACGACAGTGTCGGTGCGGTCACGACCGGGAAGTTTGATCGCAAACTCGACACGCTCGGTAGCGCCCGGCTTAGTGACGACATTTTTGTCATATTGTTCTGAAGTGAGTAATTGTGCCAGGAGATTATCAAGTTGAATCTCTCCCCACGTTCCGCGTGTCTTTACATTCACCAAAACACGCTTGAGATCGTCCACGCCGCTCGCAAGATTTTTCATTTCACCGAGTCCGCGGTAGACGGATTCAAGCTGTTCGCTGACTTGTTTGAATGATTCGCTAAGGCGTTTTTCGAGCGTTGATTGTAATTTTTCATCCACGGTCTCACGCATTTTATCAAGTTTCGCGGCATTATCTTCTTGGAGACGACGAATTTCACGTTCGATGGTTTGACGCATGGTCTCCAACCGTTCCTCAAATGATCTCAGTGATTTTGCCAACTCATCGCGATGTACCTTCGCATGTTCACGGGTGTCGTCTTGGATAGTTTTTAAGTTCCTATCGAGAGTTTCACGGATTCTTTCAAGAGCCGTCTGGTTAAATGTCGTAAGCTCAATAAGCTTTTGCGAGAACATCTCAAATTGAGAGCGTTCGAAATTTATAGATGCGGTCATTCGTTCATTGACTGATGATTCAAAGCGGTGCAAGTTATTGGTGGTTTCTTCACGCAGTTGGTTTAATGTTTCTCTCAGCATTGTTTCTTGCCGAAATTGTTGTTTATCGAGTGCGTTCATGCGAAGCACAAGAATAATAAGCAGTATACAGACAATTGCGACCAATGCGATCATAACGGTTGTTGTCACGATAATCAACTCCTTGTGTGTAATGTCAGTATAGCAAAAACAGGAGAAGATGCAAGAAGGCAATTTGGTTTTGAATTTCAAAAAATATTTTTGTTATTGAGTGATTGTGTCGTAGGGATACAAAGTTTTGTGTCCGAGAAATAATTGAAAATACTGCCTTACTTTTTGTCTTGACACAAAAAGTAACAAAAAAGTCAAGGCTGTAAAAAATTATCTACACTTCTGCGTATTTTTTCTACACCGCATAAACTCGCTACGCTCAAACAGTATGCGTTGCTTAACGAAAAAATACTTGCATTGCTTCACGATAATTTTTTAAGGCCGTTGATTTGAACTGAAGTATAATTACCCATTTGAATACAGGGGTGTGGGGACGAAGTCCCCACTGTATAACATTAAAGCCCCTTCCGTATTTCTCGGAAGGGGTTTGGGGATGGCACAATTAATAAAATCATGCCTTACTTTTTGTCTTGACACAAAAAGTAACAAAAAGGTCAAGGCTGTAAAAAATTATCTACACTTCTGCGTATTTTTTCTACACCGCATAAACTCGCTACGCTCAAACAGTATGCGTTGCTTAACGAAAAAATACTTGCATTGCTTCACGATAATTTTTTAAGGCCGTTGATTTGAACTGAAGTATAATTACCCATTTGAATACAGGGGTGTGGGGACGAAGTCCCCACTGTATAACATTAAAGCCCCTTCCGTATTTCTCGGAAGGGGCTTGGGGATGGCACAATTAATAAAATCATGCCTTACTTCTTGTCTTGACACAAAAAGACTTGCCATATGTCATTCTCGTAACTGTTTTCACGAGGATTCATTTCAACGTGAATCCATATGAATTAAAAATCTGGATTATCGGGTCAAGCCCGATAATGACACCCGAATATGATGTAACAGAAAAAGAATGTTTTACAATGATTGTTTACTTTTGTGCTTCTTATCTGATAAATCTGACTTGAGATATTTTTCCATCAGCGACGGTATATAGCACGACTACATGTCGCGTTTGTGCGTCAGATGTTGTCACCTGCTCTTCATCAATAACAGTAGTACCTATTGCGATACGGTTGAGGATTTTACAGTGTAGCTTTGTGTCTTGGAAGCGTACGGTGTATCGTTCTCTGAAATCGGAAATGCCGAGCATGATCGGATTGGTCTCTCCGAAATTATACGCCGTGACTGTATCTGCGTAGCATGAAAGGAAACCGTCAATATCGCGTGAATTATAATATGAAAGTTGTTTTTCGACTAATTGAACAGGTGTCATAATACCCTCCTTTTTTGGAGAAGTATAGCCGAAAATTACGGATTGCGAAAGAAATAATTTAAAAAATAATATCTGCGATCGCAGAGGTTTATGTAGAGACGCGCTTTGAACACGTTTCTGTTATGTATGCTGTTTCTTTTATCTATGTAAAACCCGCCCCAACGAAAATCAATCAATGCGCAGACACACATCTTTTCTCCCACAACCCCAATGCGCTGTGTTTCCCGCTTGCGTTTTTTTACCGTACAGGTATAGTCAACACATGAAGGAAAAATTGACCATTCATGTGTCGGTGCATGGCTTGATAGACTGGTCGTTGGAAGAAGGAAGTATCAGTATGGCATTTATGCCGGTGCGACGTCTTGCAGAGGGTATCGCCGGTCATAATGATGTGCGCACACAACGTCCTGAAAATTATCGCAGTGAAGTTCGTTTATCGTATACTCACGAACGTGCATTGAGTATTCTTGAGATCGACGGTCGCGCCGACGGTGTGTTTGAACGAAACGGAATACCCTATATTGAAGAGATCAAAACCACGTATCGTGCATTACACAGTGTAGTCGATGCTGATGACCCTATTTATTGGACACAAGCGCGCATTTATGCGTATATGCTCGCCTTGACCGAAAAAGCAGATACAGTCGGGTATGATCTGACATACTATCAATTGAATACTGAAGAAGAAAAAACATTCAGCGAGTGTACGACAAAAAAAGCGCTTGAACTGTTTGTGCTCCCGTTGTGTGATGCATATGCCGTATGGATGGAGCAGCGTGAACATTGGTCACTACTACGTAATCGTTCAATTCAGACATTATCATTCCCGTTTTCAACATTTCGTAAAGGGCAAGAAGATGTCGTTGAATCAGTTTTTTCTGCAATTACCAATAAAGAAAGAGCTTTTTGTCAGGCTCCCACAGGTATCGGGAAAACGATGGCGGTATTGTTCCCTGCAGTTCGTGCATTGGGTAACGGATTTGTTGATAAAATATTTTATCTGACTGCAAAGACGAGTGTTCAATTTTATGCAGAACAAGCCCTTCATATGATGCGTTTTAAAGGATTACACCTGCGTTCGGTAACAATCACCGCAAAAGAGAAAATATGCCCTAATCCTAACGCGGATTGTACGCCTGATTCATGTGTGTATGCACGCGGTTATTACGAGCGAATAAAGCCTGCATTGAAGGAGATATTGGAAAATGAAGCCATAGAGCGTGCACTCATTGAACAAGTTGCGGATCGTCATGCAATATGTCCGTATGAATTATCGCTTGATGCATCTTTATGGTCAGATTGCATTGTGTGCGATTATAACTATGCGTTTGATCCGAGAGTCAATCTGAAACGATATTTTGAAGATGTCAAAGGGAAATATGTTTTTTGCATCGATGAAGCGCACAATTGTGTTGATCGAGCACGAGATATGTTCTCGGCAGAAGTGCGTAAAAAAATGTTCATGGAAATAAAAAAACTTGCAAAGCACTGTGATCCCGATTTGGCGGCTGAAGCTCAGATATTGAACCAGTGGTTTTTAGATTACCGTGCCGATATTCGTGAGTCCGGGATGGACGTGTTTTTGGAGAAGAAACCGTCTAAGAAATTTTTTGCTGCGTTAAAGAAATTTTGCGCAGCAGCAGAAGAAACTATGAAATCGTCGTACGCCCGTTCATTGCAACCGGCATTGAATGATGCCTTCTATGCGGCGTACGGGTTTATAAAGACCGGCGAGGCGATGGATACCCGCTACCAAACATATGTTTTGGAGTCGGGAGATGACATACGAATCAAACTGTTTTGTATTGATCCTTCTCGGAGAATGAAAGATGTATTGAAACGAGCAGTATCAGCTGTGTTTTTCAGCGCAACGCTCACACCGATGCGTTATTTTGCCGATATGATGGGCGTGGATGAACCGCAGGAGATTTCGTTGCCGTCACCGTTTCCGCAAGAAAACTTTTGTGTCATGATCGCAGGAGCACTTTCAACTCGTTATAAAGATCGCTCAGCATCGTACGTGGTTCTCGCTGAGTATATTGCCACATTTGCAGGCGTAAAAACGGGTAATTATCTGATATTTTTCCCTTCATTTGCCTATATGCACACAGTGGTACCCCATGTTCGTGCATTATTGCCGGGGTCGTCGATTATTATTCAGGAGCAACGTATGAGCGATGATGAACGTGCGGGATTTTTGGAACGTTTTCATGATTTCGGCGCGAGAACGCTTGTGGGTTTTGCCGTGCTTGGCGGGATATTCGGAGAAGGGGTGGATCTCATCGGCGATAAATTATCGGGAGCGGTGATAGTCGGTGTAGGTCTGCCTCAAGTGTGTCTGGAACGCGAATTGATTAAAAATTACTGCGATGAAGTGTCGGAGAACGGGTTTGCGTATTCATATGTGTATCCGGGGATCAACCGTGTCTTGCAGGCAGCTGGGCGTGTTATTCGTTCTGAAGAGGATCGCGGGGCGGTATTGCTCATTGATGATCGATTTTTACAACGAGGATACCGAGAGCTTTATCCTCCGGAGTGGAAACCGGTACGGTGTAACAGTCCTGAAGATGTGAATGAAACGTTAGAGCAATTTTGGGGAAGGTAGCCGGTAAAAGAGGGAGAAGATTTTAAAGATAATACGGTGGCTAGTCACAAATAATAAAATGCAATAATTGACCTTTGTAAAATTCAAATTTTCCAAATCATCATTATTTTTTAAAAAGGGGTATGGGGACGAAGTCGGGTGCATGATATGCGCCCGCTACAATGAGAATTTTTGTAGCAGAAAATCTTTCAGCCCTCCTCCCGATTTTCACGGGAGGGTTTGGGGTGGGCACAACTTCAAAACTCCTGCATTGCTAATTGTCTTGCCACAAAAAGTAACAAAAAAGTCAAGGCTGTAAAAAACAGTGACACTTCTGCGCACTTTTTCTAAAACAAATAAACTCGCTTTGCTCAGACAGTATTTGTTTTTAACGAAAAAGTCCTTGAATCGCTTCACGCTGATTTTTTAATGCCGTGTTCTTTCATTCACAGATTTAATTCCCCTTCACACTGAAGGGGGTGGCATACGAAGGATGACCGGGTAGTATGCGTTAAAAGATTATGATATTCTCGTAGGGCGATTCCGTATCGCCCCGAATTGTGTCATTTCGACGTATGTATTCATGAGGAAAAATCTCAGTTCAATAGTATCTTGTCTGCCATGAAATCAAACTGAGATTTTTTGCTTTCAGCTCGAAATGACACACCGCTCTTCCCCTTTTGAAGAAGGGGTGACGCAAAGTGCCAGGGTGGTGAAATCATCTTATGTATGATGTAAGAGCGAGGTCGTCTCGCCCCAAAGAACACTCAGACATCAAGTGATTGCATTGTAGTGACACAAGATTGTGTGTCCTATTGTTCATTGAAAATTCCTACCTTACTTTTTGTCTTGACACAAAAAGTAACAAAAAAGGTCAAGGCTGTAAAAAATTATCTACAATCCTGCGCATTTTTTCTACACCGCATAAACTCGCTGCGCTCAAACAGTATGCGCTGCTTCACGAAAAAATGCTTGAATTGCTTCACGATAATTTTTTAAGGCCGTTTATTTGAGTAACATAAAAACTCACTGCCCGTCAAGGAGGGGTGGCTCATAGCGACGGGGTGGTGAAATCATCTTATGGAGACCTTTTTAAAATTCAATAATATCAAATTATATTTTTTTTCTAAAAAGGGTTGTGGGGACGAAGTCCCCATTATATAACAATTTAAGCCCCTCCCGATTTTCACGGGAGGGGTTTGGGGTGGGCACAAACTCAAAAAATGGTAGTTTTGCAAAGGTCTTAATAAGGTATACAAAGTAGAGTAATTTTTTTGTAGTTGTTTTGTTTTATTACAATCAACCACTCTGATTTTTTTGAAATTGTGCTTATGTACTAAGAGTGAAAAACCGCGGTAGATATTGAATCTTATTTGAGGCTTTTGTCAAAATAGTCATTTTGGATTTTTCTGTAATTGAGTTTTTTTAGTCCTTCATTAAAAATTTTTACTAATTCTTCGCCGCGGTCATCTTTTCTGAAACACATATAAAGTTTTTTATTTTCAAGTATTTTTTTATTAAATTGAAGTTCTTTTTTGCCTTGAGTGACTGAGCGATCCGTATTTACCAGATACTCGAAAACATATTTATCCATGACCGCTATATCAATCCGTTTTACTAATAATTTTTTGATATTGGTGATATCATCGACGACCGGCTCTACCCACAATTCATCGCGACCGGCTTTTTGGTCAAACTCTGAGGTATTTACATAGCCGCTTACGGTACCGATTCGTAACCCGTGTAAATCCGATAAATGTTTCCATATCACCGGTTTTTGTATGGGTTCTATGAATCCTAAGGGACCTTCGCCCATCGGGTCGGAAAAAATAAATTCCTCTGTGATATCTGTGGCATAATACTCAGGGAAATAACCGCTATATTTTTTGTCATTCCGAGCGGTGTAGACGGCTCGTTGCCAGGGGAAAAACGATACATCAAGCGTATATCCCATAGCGGCAAATGCTGCTTTTGCGACGACGACAGACGCTCCTTGCTCAGGAAGTTCTTCTCCGGTATACGGTGGCCATTCAAGTGTGGTGAAATATACGACTTTTATAGGGGTCGTTGCCCCGCTGAATATGATGAAAAAAAATACTGCACACAGTATCTTACGTATCACGGAACCTTCTTTCTTATACAGGCGGGTTTTCACCCGCCCGCATGGTGTCATTTGCCGATCTTTGCGAAATAGTCATTCATGATCTGTTGCACATTGATCTTTTTTAATCCGTCATTATAAATCGTTGTGAGTTTTTGTCCTTCCGGTCCTTTTTTAAAGCAAATATAGAGTTTTTTGTTCTCAAGAGGTTTTGAGTTGAATTGAAGGTCATTTTTATTTGCAGATACCGACGGATCATTTTTCAAAAGGTAATTCATGACGTTTTTATCGATAACTGCCAGTTTGATACGTTTATTGATCAGTTTTTTCAAGTTGGTGATGTCGTCAACCACTGCTTCAACTTTCAGTTCTTTTTTATCGACTTTTGCATCAAATTCATCGGTATTGACGTACCCGCTTACGGTTCCGATAGTGACCATTTTTAGATCATTTAATGTTGTCCATGCGATCGGATCATCTTTGCGTTCAACAAATCCCAGCGGTCCTTCACCCATTGGCGCAGAATAGATAAAATCCTTTGCATTATCAGCGGAATAGTATTCCGGGAAGTAGCCTGCAATGCGTGCTTCGGTTTTTGCCATTCCCACTGCACGTTCCCAAGGATAAAATTCAACGGTCAAATCGTACCCCATTGCCTTAAAAGCGGCTTTGGCAACCGCGATGCTGGCGCCTTGGTCAATGAGCGTTTTACCGGAATAGGGAGGCCAGTCCAGAGAGGTGAGCGTTACTTTGTTTTGTGCAACCACGGATCCGAAAAGTGTTGCAATTACACATACTGTTACAAACCACTTTTTCATAGTATACCTCCTTGTGTCACTATATAGTATAGAGGTGTTATGAGCATAATTCAAGAAATATTTTTTTATTCGCAGCGTTTCACACGTAATAGTTTCAACCTCCCCAAGCCCTCTTTGCTCAAGAAGAGACAGAATGTATGCATTCAGGGGGGAGCTAAAAAAGAGCAATATCCGGCATCAAACGATTACATTGTAGCAATTCATCAATTACTCCTACAAAAAATCAATTGTAGTGTCATTTCTCGCCAAAAAATTCGAAATAACTCACACAACTCACCGCCTGAAAGGGTGTGATGGCGCAAAGCGACGGGGCGGTGATATCGAAAATCTGAAATGTATTGTAAACAGAAAGTTATGCATCTGCAGCATATTTTTATAGAGACGTGTTTGAGACATGTCTTTTCTATACAGGCATAGCAATGCTACGGTAAGGGCGAGATCACCTCGCCCACGATAGATACAAAACACCATGAAAAACGGGCGACCACGCGCAAAGTGGCGGAGTGTTTCATTGAGACTATTATGTTGTCGTATTTGGATATTGCTCTCGGTATGAGTTTGTGATAATCTAAGAAAGCAATAGAATTGACGATTTGTGTAGAAAGGCAGCTAATAGTGTATATATGTTGAACAAGGGTGTATATAGGAGGAAAGTGGAATGAAAAAAAAATTATATTCCAGCGTAGTGATTATTCTCATGAGTATAGTATGTTCAGTTTCAGTATTTGCACAAATGAAGGAATTTGTAAGGGATTATACGTACCAAGCGGGTGAGGATGACAGCAAGCGTTCATCACGAACACGTGCGATCGCTGAAGTTAAACGGGCATTATTGGAAGAATTGGGAACCTATGTTGAGAGTACTACCGAAGTAGAGAACTATATGCTCACAAAAGATGAAATAACCGCAATTACCGCAGGCATAACCCAGTTGACAATTATTGAAGAGAAATGGGACGGCCTGACATTTTACATTAAAGCATTGATAAAGGCCGATGGTGATGATGTTGAAAAACGCATCAAAAGTTTGGTTCAAGAACGTTCGAAGATAAAGGAATTAGAAGATACGATGCTCCGTGAACGTACGGCACTGGAGCAGGCAAAAAAATTACAAGAAGAGTTAAAAGCGGTGAAAGAAGAAAATCAACGTTTAAAACTACAAAAAGAATACAATACTCGTATCGACAATTTATCTGCCGAAGATTTTTTACAACAAGGTAATACGGCATATTTCGAAGAAAGATTTACCGATGCGTTCGCCTTTTATAGCAAAGCGATCATGTTACAACCGAATCATTTTGGTGCTTATTACAGTGCGGGACTTGCGAAATCACGAGCAGGTGATTATAATGCGGCACTCGAATATTATCAAAAATCACTTGCATTGAATCCTACATATGCCGATACCTATTATAATATCGGAAATGTGTGGTTTTATAAGGGAGATTTTGACAACGCCTTGAAGTATTATCTGAAATCGGTCGAGTTGAACCCCGGTGATGCCAGTTCATGGTATAACGCCGGCTCAATGAATGTATGGAAAAAAGAATATAAAAAAGCCATTCCGTATTTAAAAAAAACCATCGAGCTTGATCCGCGCCATCACGCGGCTTTTTATAATCTCGGATTATGTTACGGAAATCTCGGATATGAAAAAGAAGGCGTCCAAATGATCAAAGAGGCCGCTCGTTTAGGAAATGACAGTGCGCAGGAACTTATGAAGGAATGGGGTGAGACCTGGTAAAGGGTCTCGATGCATAACTATTGAATATTATTAATGGTACATCATGAAATATTTTAATCGTAACGGGTCAAATTCCCCGAAGCTTGCTTCGGCTTCACTATTATAATTTTGTTATTATTAGGGGTGTGGGGACGAAGTCCCCACAATATTAGAAATTAAGCCCCTCCCAAAAAGAAAAGGGAGGGGTTTGGGGTGGGCGAACAAATATAGTATTTTTTGGGGAGATACCCCGTAGCTTGCTGCGGGGTAGTTCATTTCGTAACGGGTCAAATTCTCCGAAGCTTGTTTCGGTTTTACTAAGGTAGTTTTCGTATTATAAGGGGTGTGGGGAGGGCGCACAATGTGATACCTCGTCGCTTGTTGCGTGGTAATTCATTGCTGATTTTCTAAGGATTGTTTCTGACTTCGCAGATTTTTTAGGCGGAAAAAATTTCACAGTATTTGGAAAAATAGTTCCGACTTTCGTGGTGTTAAATTCTAACTTGCACAATAATTACAAAATATAATGTAAAATCTGATGGCACATACCCTGCTTGTATATTCAAAATGAAGGGAGCTCTGATGCTATGCAAATTTTTAATAATGAAACAATACCGCTTATGAAATCAGCGCTTAAAGCGTATAATTTACGTCAAACCGCTGTCGCCAATAATATTGCCAATGCAACGACACCGGGATATCAGCGCAAAGATGTTATTTTTGAAGAAAAATTACAGGATGCGGTCAATGATTTAAAAAACACCGTGAATCAGCACGTCTTTGTTGACGGCGACGCGGTGCAGCCGGAGCTTGTCAATGATCCCCACACTGCATTGGTGAATGGGTATAATAATGTTGATATCGATAAAGAAATGGCATATGAGGCTGAAAACTCTCTCAAATATCAAGCAGTCGTGCAAGCGTTGATCCAAAAATACCGCATCGTCAGTGATGCGATCAGAGGACGGTGACATCGATGAGAATCAATGATACGATCCTTGGCGCTTTGCGTATCAGTGCAAGCGGATTGTCGGCGCAGCGAACACGTATGAATGTAATCTCGCAAAACATTGCCAATGCCGATACTACTCGGACAGAAGAAGGCGGACCGTACCGCCGTTTTGAAGTAGTGTTGGCTTCTAAGAAGAATGACGGCTGTACTCAATGCGGTGATGAAAGCGTATCAGAATCCGTGTCATTGGTGAAAACGGATACCGCTCATCTCAATTCATTGAAAAATGACGACAACAGCACGCAAGATTCGACATTAAAAGGGGTGCAGGTTGCGGACGTACAACCGGATGAGAAGACGCCGTTTCGTGTGATTTATGATCCTTCACATCCTGATGCTGATGCAGACGGATATGTCACGATGCCGAATGTGAATGTCGTGCAGGAAATGGTTGATATGATCTCTGCGACACGTGCATATGAGGCGAACGTTACCGTTATGAAAAACACCAAGCTTATGTTTAATCGTGCATTAGATATCGGAAGAGGATAGGAGGATAGGCAATGATGATTAATAAAGTTACCGGCGCATACAAGCCCCTTCCCGGCATTCAGACGGTAAATCCCGAGAAAAAGACGGAGGAATTCTCGTCACTTTTGAAAGGGTATATTTCTGATGTCAATGATATGCAGTTCAAAGCAGATGAAAAGATCCAAAGTTTTGTTACAGGGAAGATCACAAGTGTTGATGAAGTTATGACGACGGTTCAAGAAGCCAATATGGCATTTCAGTTGTTATTGCAAATCCGAAATAAATTAGTGGATGCGTATCAAGAAGTTATGAGAACACCTGTCGGTTGATGCAGAAAAGGGGGACTGATGTATGTATGATTTTTTGAAAAAAATGTATGACACATGGACGGGAATGACACTCAACAGTCGTGCGACCATTATCATGGCAATAGTCGGAATGGTTGCGGCATTGATCGTTGTGACTGCTCTCGTCGGCAGACCAAATTACAAAGTGTTGTATGCCAATATTGATGAAGCGTCTGCCGCGAAAATTACTGAAGAATTACGTGCATCAAATATTCAGTATAAACTTGATCATGGCGGGCGTACTATTCTTGTGCCTGAAGATGTGGTGTATCAGTCACGTTTGAACATAGCGGGCAAGAATATGCTCACAAAGGGTGTCGGGTATGAGATTTTTGACCGTACAAATCTCGGCATGACTGAATTTGTGCAAAAAGTGAATTATGTTCGTGCGCTTGAAGGGGAATTGGTGCGAACGATTGAGTCACTTGAAGAGGTCAACAGTGCACGCGTGCATCTTACTATCCCTGAAGATAAGCTGTTTACCGAAGATCAAACAAAACCAAAAGCATCGGTTATGCTCAATCTGAACGGGGCGCTGAACCCGCGTGCCGTCGAAGGAATCCTTAATTTGATCGCCGGCAGCGTTGACGGATTAACTCCCAATAATGTGGTGATCGTCGATAATATGGGTAATTATTTGGGTCGAGGAGACAGCGATGATATGTGGTCATTGAGCAATAAGCAATTATCCATAAAAAAAGAGATCGAAGATTATTTAATGAAGAAAGCACAGTCAATGATCGTGAGTGTGTTCGGATATGGAAATGCTATTTTGAAAGTTGATACGCAACTTGATTTTTCAAAGATTGAAAAAACAATGGAGCAATTTGATCCTAAAGGGCAAGTTATTCGCAGTGAGAGTTCGACGGGAAAAGACTGTACGAATGCTGACGGATCAACCGTGACCGATGAATCCAGCACGACAAATTATGAAATATCGAAGACCATAGAGCATTTGGTTGATAATAATCAAGGAACAATCACGAAAATGATGGTATCGGTCATCCTTAACGGAACATATACGCAAGATGATCAGGGGCAAATGCAGTATGCACCGGTTCCGGATGAGGATATCGTAAAAGTACGTAATATCGTTGCAAATGCAGTGGGATTTGATGCGGCACGCGGGGATCTCTTATCGGTAGAAAATATTGCATTCAGAAATCAGGATACCGTTACCGTTTCCCGTAAATCTTCTGTATCAAGCGCTGCAAGCGGTTTTTTGACCGCATATTCGGGAAAGATTTTAACGATTATCATGCTTGTTATTATTTTCTTTATCATGTTCAAATCACTTAAGGCGATTATGTCGGTCATGCAGGTGCGGGCGGGCGAGGAGGCCGGCAGAATACGTATCGAACACTCGCTGAATGCCGTAGCAGAACGTGAAGCGGAGTTAAGACGGCTGGAAACAGAAATGGCAAGCAGACCGACTCGTAAAGATCGAATCCGTGAAGAAATGTTAAAAAATCCTTTAGATGAAAAAGAATTATCGCCGGATGAAATTGAGTTTATGAAAAAAATGGATTATGTGAAGAAATTTTCTGATGAAAATGCTGATTCAGCCGCCAATATTATTAAATCGTGGTTAGCGGAGGGTTAAGTATGATAATCAAACAAGGACATGCACGTGAAAACGGAGTGTTCTTGATAACGGAAAACTCATATGAGGAACATCGAAACGCTCCTTTTCAACAAGATGGTGTAATGCGTATCGACCCGGCACTCTATACACAGGGGCCAGAACAATTGGCGCATTTTCGCCAAGAAAAGAATTTGTCGCCCGAGCAAGAAGCATATGAACGGGGTTTAAACGAAGGTTATCAAAAAGGTCTGCAAGAGGAACGAGCGCGATGGACGCATGAATTTAATGAGCGTGAGCGTGATTGCCTTGAACTTGCTACTCGTTTAGAAACATGGTGCATGAATCTTGAGCGGGATAAGCAATTATTCTTTCGTGAGACGACGTCGGGACTATTGAATACCGTAATGGCTATTGCCGAAACTATCATTGGTGAGACCGCAAAGGGCTCAGTGAAAGCAGTGGAGTTCGTGCTCGAAAAAGCATTTGAAAAAGTGCACGAAAAAACGGTGAATACAATTCGTATTCATCCCAATGATCGTGCTCGTTTGGTTGCGTATAATCCTGAGATAGTGACACGCATACAAGAAATCCCGAGTATTGAGTGGCAAGATGATCCTGCGCTTGCAGAAGGCAGTATACAGCTGGTTACTGATACCGGTCTTATTGATGCATCCATTAAAGCTCAAATGCGTGAAGTGCATGATTATATGAGCAAAATTCGGGAAAGTGAAGGCTATGACGATTAATTTTGATATAATCGCAGAAGGTATTCGCAATCTTAATACCATACAGTGCTCAGGTACAATTGAGCGTATTACCGGATTATTGGTGGAAAGCCACGGACCGGCTGTCGTGATCGGCGAACTGTGTAAGATTTATCGTGCCGATGGCGAATCGGTATCTGCAGAAGTTGTGGGTATGCGTGGAGATGCGGTGCAACTTATGGTCCTAGGTGATATGCTCGGTCTTGGAAGAGGGGATCGTGTGGTGGGGACCGGATCACGGCTGGGAGTCGCTGTCGGAAACGGTGTATTAGGGCGTGTGGTCAACGGGTTGGGTAATCCGATTGACGGCAAAGGAATTATCGCTGAAACATCACATTATCAAGTATATAACGACCCTCCGCATCCGTTGACTCGAGAACGTATCCGTGAATCGGTGTCTACTGGTATACGTGCCATTGACGGATGTTTAACGATAGGAAAAGGTCAAAGAATGGGTATTTTTGCAGGTTCGGGTGTGGGAAAAAGCACGACACTGGGCATGATCGCCCGAAACACATCTGCATCAATTAATGTCATTGCATTGGTCGGCGAGCGCGGCAGAGAAGTTCGAGAGTTCATTGAGCGAGACCTTGGAGAGGAAGCGCTCGCACGCAGTGTTGTCGTCGTGGCGACATCGGATCGACCTGCGATGGAACGTATAAAGGCGGTCTATACTGCATTTACGATTGCAGAGTATTTTAGGGATCAGGGAATGGATGTTATGTTGATGATGGATTCAATAACACGATTTGCGATGGCCCAAAGAGAGGTCGGATTATCTATCGGCGAACCGCCGTCTACGAAGGGATATACACCGTCTGTGTTCTCGCTCATGCCAAAACTTCTGGAGCGTGCAGGAATGTCGACGAAAGGATCAATTACCGGACTTTTCACGATACTTGTTGAAAATGATGATATGAATGATCCGATTGGCGATACTGCGCGTGCGATTCTTGACGGTCATGTTGTTCTTACTCGTCAACTCGCAGCGCGAGGACATTATCCGCCGATTGATATTATGGAGAGTGTGTCTCGTGTCATGCCGGATGTGGTTACAGAAAAACATCGCAAAGCTGCATCAAAATTCAAAGAGTTGATATCGGTGTATGATGAAGCGGAAGATCTCATAAATATCGGTGCATATGTAAAAGGGAGTAATCCGATGATTGACCGATCGGTAAAATATCATGCCGATATCATTTCCTTTTTGCGACAAGACATCATGGAGTCTGCACCGTTTCGTGAAACAATTGTGCGTATGGAGCAATTGTATGATCGAGTTGTCGCGGATGAGAAGGTGCTGTAGATATGGCAAAAAAATTCATATTTCCTTATGAGCGAGTACTTGAATATACGTCACAGATGACGGATATGAAGAAAATCGAATTTGCATTGGCGCGAAAAGAATATTTATTGGCACTTCAAAAAAAAGAAGAATTGGAACGTTCGGTAGTGCTTACACGCGAAGGGAAGCGAGATATGTTGAAAGAACGGTGTGTGCCTGACATGCTTCGAGTTTTTGATGCGTATATCGACAAATTGATTTCTGATATTGATAATCAAGAAACCGTTATACACGAAAAAGAAGCGTTGATGGAACAAGCCCGTGTTGCGTATATTGAATGGCGAAAAAAGAAAAAAAGCCTTGAGCTTCTCAGGGAAAACGCTGTAACGTCTCATCGAAAAGAAGTTTCTGATGAAGAACAAAAAAATAATGATGAAGCGGCGATCATGCGACACAGGAGGCGTGAACGATGAAAAACGCATTATTCGGTCTACTACTGTTGCTTTTATTTGTTACAGTAACGGCATTTATATTGCAGACATTCGGAGTACTTGATGACGTATGGTACACGTATATCAGCACAGATAGGCCACCCACGGAATACCCCGTGCCTGACCCTAAAACGACCGCGGAATTCCTGCAAATGGAATACGGAAAACTTCTTGATGAGCGGATTGGTCTTGATAAGGAGCGAGAACAGGTTGAGATAGAAAAACGTCGTCTTGATGAGACTATACAAAAAAATGCCAAAAACCTTGCGAACATGCAAAAAATTCATACGGAAATTATTCAAAAAGAAGAAGAATTGAAAAAATTGAATATCAGTATCCAAAAAACCGAATCACAAATTCAAACGGTGAAGGATACCATGACCGACAGTTCTGCAATGGTGACGGATGATGAACTGTTAAAGATTGTCAATATTTACAACAAAATGAATGCCAAAAAGGCGGCTACCATTCTTTCAAATATGGACGATGCTTTTTTAGTTCGGTTGTTCAGTCTTATGAAACCTGCAGTTGTGGGAAAGATCCTGACCGAATTCCCCGCACAGCGTGCTGCGGGTTTAAGTAAGCGTTTGAAGGGATAAGTATGAGCATGACACACTGTGTTTTGAACAATTCCAGGTGGTTTATGCGAGTATTTTCGAAAGATACGTTGATAGTAACGGTAATATTCTCACGAAACAATGAAAGTTGTGAAATATGAAAAATACGAAAGGAGGTGGAAATATGACAGAAAGTATAGGGTTTTTACCGACATCCGGCCAACAGGTTGCATTACTTGGTAATGAACAAACTGTATCAGCTGATAAGGGCGCATTCGGAGGCATGCTCACCAATCTTTTAGGCGTTGAAACGCAGCAAGAGGTTGATATGACGTATGAGGATTATACTGCAGCAGCTCAGATACTCATTGATATGCTGGCATTGCTTCAACAGTTACAGGGCAACGGTCTTACACACATGGCACCTGCGGAATCACAGGAATTGCAACAGCAAATCCAACTTCTGCAGAATGTGCTCCAAAACGAATCAACACCTGAGATACAGGAAAGTGTTCCATTTCAAGCGCTTGAAGCGTTGTACACGACGTTGGAAAGCGGTTCTGAAACGGTACAAAATACGACTGATATCGCATCACGTATCCTGCATGTGTTGGAATCTCTTAACCCGGAACAGATACGAGAGAACGTGATGCCTTTGATCAAAAATGAGATGACATCGACCGATGCACCGTTGCAAAGTATGCCGTTGCTTCGTCCTGCTCCTGATACCGAAGGTCTGCCGAATGATGTTCCGGTTGAGTTGACGTTGACCGAGCAAAATGCGAATGGCAGTTCGTTATCATTTTTTTCCGTGGATCGAAACGTATCATCAGCGAATGCAAATACAACACCAGTGATTAACGAGGAAATGCCGTTGGGTGATACGGCTCAGTTGCTACCTGAAGATGTCATGATTACAAAAGTGACCGTTCGAGAGACGGTTACCGGTATAAAAGAGATCACCATGGATTTGATACCGGAAAATCTCGGCAGAGTTCATATTGAGGTAAGTCTCGAGAATAATGCCATGCGTGCGGTAGTGAAATGTGAAAATCCGGCAACGATGCGTTTGTTTAACGATAACGTGCAGTTATTGGAGAATGCGCTGAAAGATCATCAGATCACCGTTGATTCATTTCATTTTGCGTTCAATGACGGGAAACGCCAGCCATCGCAGCAGCATGAAGAGCCAAAACGAAAGAAAGCGCATAGTTTCGGATTCGAAGAAGTACGGAGTCTTTCGGCAGATGCTGCAGTGTCGGCTTTGCGTACCGTAGATTTACGTTTGTAAGAAAGGAGGATGTTATGAGTGATGCAAATTATATGCCTATTTCCATGGCGACGACCTATTCTTCGGAGACTTTACGATCAACACCGAAAAAGGAATTGGGCAAAGATGATTTTTTACATCTCCTCACGCTTCAATTGTCTTCTCAGGATCCGTTGAATCCTATGAAAAACGAGGAATTTATCGCACAACTTGCACAATTTACCAGTCTGGAACAATTACAATTGGTGAATCAAAATATACAGTCTCAAACGATGTATATGCAGTCCCTTAATAACGGTTTTGCTACATCACTGATCAATAAAAAGATACGTGTTGATGCAGACGGAACCATTGGGAATGGTGAAACCCTCGAATTAACTCCTCAACGGGCAGCTGATATCACGGTCCAAGTTTACGATTCAAACGGGACAAAAGTCGCGGATGAAAATCTCGGACTTCAGTCGGAATCATTTAAATGGACATGGAATAAGGGTATTGATGGCCAAAAATACACGTACAAGATCGTTGCGCAAGGAACTGATAATACGGCAATTGATGTATCACAATCTCTGCTTGCCGTCGTGCAAGGTATCAAATTTACCCAAAACGGTGTAATGTTGACACTTGCCAATCGTTCGATCGCAATCGGTGAAGTTACGGAGGTGTTTGGGTCATGAATATGATGAATCCAATTTCCAATAGGCATGTGACAGAGATCACATTAGGGAAAAAAACTGAGCAGACGTCGGACGTCTCAAGTGATTTTAAAGCGATATTGGAAAAAAAGCTCGAAGTATCAAAACATGCTGCGGAGCAAATTGACTACCGCAACATTCAGGGTGATGAGAGTGCAGTACAGCGCCTTGAAGGAGCACTGGATATGTTGAGTAAAAAGGGTGTTCGTCAGTCTCTTGTGATGCTTGACGGAACCGCATTTCTCATGGATGTGTCGCAACGAAAGGTAATTACGGCAATGCAGGCATCAGACATGAAAGAAAAAGTGTTTACTAATATTGATAGTGCAATAATTGCATAGGCCGGTCCCGAGTCGGGAGGCCTGTGGGAAACCATAGGAGGTGGATTTATGTTACGATCACTTTTCAGCAGTGTGTCGGGATTACGTGTGCATCAAACTCGCATGGATGTAATCGGTAATAACATTGCGAATGTCAATACGTTGGGTTTTAAGTCAAGTCGTATGACATTTAAAGAAGCATATGCACAAACATTGCAAGGTTCAACACGCCCTATCGGTGATTTGGGAGGTGTCAATCCGTTCCAGGTTGGATTGGGTGTCGCAAGCGGGAGTATTGACACACGCTATACACAAGGAAATCTGCAATCAACAGGTAAGATTACCGATCTTGCGATTGAGGGTGAAGGATTATTCGTGGTCGGATATGGTGATGATCGTATGTATACTCGTGCGGGTAACATGCAAATCGATTCAATGGGGCGATTAGTGACACCGCTTAACGGATTTACCTATCTCGGATTAATGGCCGATGAGAACGGTGTAGTTCCGAGTAGCGGAACATTGACCCCGATCACGTTACCGATCGGTGTGAAAGTACCGGCAAATGCAACTACTGAAATTAATTTCCGCTGTAACCTGGGTTCTGAAATGACAACAAGCGTTGCATCATTGGATGTTCCCGGAACAACAGGGATTACCGGTGTATCAGGAACCGCGCTTGACGGAGTAGGCGGCACACATACGATCACGATTACGGGCGCAAATGCAACACGCAGCGTAAATACCGGTGTGAATGCCGCTGCGATCGCACTTACCGGTATCGAACGTCTTGGCGCGGATCTCGGTGTAACCGATGTAACCGATTTCCGTGTCAATGTTGATGGGCAGGAAATTACTATTCAAGGATTGACATTGACCTCATCGGTGAACGATTTGATCAATGCGATCAATAGTCAGACGGATGGCGTTACCGCTGAACTTGTAGCCGGTCAGATACGTATTACTCGTGAACGAGCCGGTGTCGGGACATCGAATTATGTCACCTTATCCGATATTAACGGATGTAATATATCTGCGCGTGTATTTGGCGCAGCCACGTTCAATGTCAATAATGGTACCGCAAGCACATTGGTCGCGACGGATACATTTGTCGCCAATCATGGCGGTTATACGTATTCCAGCAACCTCAGTATTGTTTTGGATGAATTAACAGGGCTTGCAGATGAGATTACCGATCTCGGTGGCGGTGGCGTTGATATTATCGCAAACAACGGACTTTCTGCAGGTACTGCGGTGATTGACACGGCAGATACAATGCATTCTGCCAATATTGATGTGTATGATGAACAGGGAACGCGACATAATGTCGTATTCAATTTTTTCCGTTCTCCGACCGATAACCGTTGGTTCTGGCAAGCAACTGCAGAAACTCCGGCGAGTATTCCGAACGGCAGTAACGGAGAGATCATATTTAACGGGGACGGCTCGATCGGCTCATTCTCGTATTCAGGCGGTGCGACCGCAATGGTGCTCAACCCGAATAACGGCGCAACGACGCCGGTGACGATTGAATTGAATCCGGGTGATTTCGGTCAGTTCAACGGTATCACGCAATTTGCGACACCTTCAACGACGGTAGCATACTCTCAAGACGGATATACGATGGGAATACTGAAAGATATTACCGTGAGCAGAACAGGTGTGATCAGCGGGTATTTCTCAAACGGGGTTACTCGTCAAATCGGACAAGTGGCACTTGCGCAGTTTGCGAATCCGGCAGGATTGGAGCGTGACGGCAATAGCTTGTATCACGAGTCAACCAACTCCGGATTGGCGGTCGTTGGATTTGCGGGTGCGACATTTACCGATGTCATCATGCCGGGGTCTCTTGAGATGTCAAATGTTGATTTGTCTGAAGAATTTACCGAGATGATCATTACCCAGCGCGGATTTCAAGCCAATGCACGTGTAATTTCCACGTCAGATGAAATGCTTACCGAATTAGTCAATTTGCGCCGATAATTAAAGTATAAGCAGGGGGGATTCCCCCTGCTGTAAAGGAGATGACCTGCATGATCGTGTGTGAAAAGCTTAACGGAAGTAAGATCGTGATAAACGCAGATCTTATCGAGATGATAGAAGAAACACCTGATGTCATAATCACGTTACAGAACGGGAAAAAAATAATGGTGAAAAACTCGATCCATGATATCATTGAAAAGGCCATTGCATACAAGCGAGAGGTATATAGTTCTTGAAAGGATTTGCAAAATATGGTAGGCTGAGATAAGGACAGGAGACGCGAATATGGATTTAGCAACATTGGTAGGCATTATAATGGGAGTGGGCTTCATAACCGTCGCAATGATACCTCCGTTGGGGCCGGGTTTGATCGCTTATTTCGATTTGCCGTCTATTATGATCGTAGGTGGCGGTACTGCAGCCGCAGTTTTGATGAATTATCCGATAAAAGATATTATGAAGCTCATGACGGTCGTAAAAAATGCATTTTTACATAAAGACCAACCACCGCAAGAAATTATTTCGATCATTGTCGGTTTTGCTACAAAAGCTCGGCGTGACGGCATTCTTGCACTTGAAAAAGAAGCAAGCAGAATAGATGATGATTTTTTAAAAAAAGGAATTCGTTTGGCGGTCGACGGAACAGATGCCGATACCATTTCAAAAATATTAAACACAGAACTTGAAAATATGACTGCACGGCATAAGGGCGGATCTGCAATTCTTGTCGCATCGGCTAACTATGCTCCGGCTTTCGGAATGATAGGGACCCTGGTAGGTCTTATCGCGATGTTATTGAACATGAATGATCCTAGCACGATCGGACCCGCAATGTCTGTTGCCCTCATCACAACTTTTTACGGTGCATTGATTGCCAATCTTGTATGTACGCCACTTGCAGGAAAATTAGACAAACGTTCATCAAATGAATTGCTCATTCGTGAAATAATGATTGAAGGGATACTTGCAATTCAGTTGGGAGATAACCCGCGAATGGTTGAAGAAAAACTAATGGCTTATCTGCCGCCAACCGACAGAACAAGTCGTGATTAGAAGGAGTTATGGCACGAAAATGTCCTGACTGCCCGCCTCCCGGCGCGCCCGCCTACATGCTTACGTGGGGCGATTTGATGTCGTTGTTATTGACTTTTTTTATTATGCTTGTTGCATATTCATCGACATCGGAAGGAAAATTTAAAACAGCGGCAGAGTCTTTAAAGGCTGCACTCACCGGTCAACAGCCGATGTATTTTGTGAAAATAGCCGAAAATATTCAAATTCCGTCAATGAATATGGTGCCAAGCGAAACGAAAGAATTAACGCAGGCAATTGATGAATTTTTAGAAGAAATAAAAGCACTTGATTATGACAAATACGTGCAAATCCTTACGACGGACAAGGGCATTTCAATTAGGTTGCTCGATCCGGTATTATTTGAAACCGGTTCCGACAAATTACGTCCTGCAATTTTTCCAATATTACAAAAAATTGTGCGAATCGCAGAAGTTGGCACCTCGAAGATTACGATTGACGGATTTACCGATGACTCGACACCGCCGTCGCAGTTTTCTACCAACTGGCATTTATCATCTGCTCGGTCGATCTCCGTCGCATTGTTTATGATACAAAGCGGGTTAGATCCTCAGCGGTTTACAGTATCGGGAAACGGTGAATATAAACCTGTTGTCCCCAATATGAATGCAAGCGCACGTGAATTGAACCGACGCGTTGAAATATTTTTGGCATTTAAAGATAAGTATACAACCAAAGAGTTGTCGCCGTTTGCAGCTTGGGATGAAGTGTATTTACGAGAAATGAAGAAAACACCGAGTAACGAAGAGCCCGGTACAATGGACATCAATGAATAAAGGAGGACCGAAATGGCCGATGAAAATGATGTTGTAGAAGTAAAAAAAACCGATAAAGGCGGTTTGAATAATAAGATCAAATTGATTATTGTGGTTGCCGTAGTATTGGTCGCCGTCATTGCAGGGCTTCTTGTCGTATTAAAATTCATGAAACCGAAAGCATCCGACAGTTTGAATGATCCAATTGAGGAGACCGATACTACCTCATCAAAGATAAGCGATAAAGATAAAAAGCCTGAAAAAATTATCATTATTGATCTGGCACCGATTAAAGTGAATCCGTCGGGTACAAAAGGAACGCGTTTTTTGCAGTCTACAATAAGTTTACAAGTCGATAATGATTTGGTTTCAGCGGAGATCACCGAGAAAAGTTCAATTATTCTCGATAAAACCGCGTCGATACTTGGATCTTTGACCATACTTGATATCGATCAGTTTAACGTTCCTGACTATGAAGGACTGACGATGAAAGATCGTATACGGCGTCGAATCATGGAGGCTTTGAACGAAATTCTTACTACGGGTAAAGTTATAAATGTGTATTTTAAAGAATTTATTGTACAGTAAAGGAGAAATCTATGGGTGATATTTTATCCCAAGAAGAAGTTGATGCGCTGTTATCGGCGGTGTCCTCGGGAGAATTAACGCCGGAATCGGTGTCTCAAGCACTCATTGAAAAAAATGTCACACTATATGATTTTCGTCGACCGGGGCGTGTTTCGAAAGATCAAATGCGTACATTGCATGCACTGAACGACAGCTTTGCTCGATTATTTTCCACGCATTTGTCACCGTATTTGCGAACAATGGTTGAGATCAGTCTTGTGTCTGTCGAGCAATTAACATATGCGGAATTTATCATGTCGGTCCCTGATCCCACGTGTATTTCCATTTTCTCGATGCCTCCGCTTGAGGGCAGTGCCGTGCTTGAGGTCAACCCGGCCATGGTGTTTGCAATAGTCGACAGATTGTTCGGAGGCCAGGGAACAGGCTCGAGTGCAACGCGAGAACTGACGACCATCGAAAAGCGTATCATGAGAAAAATCATTCTCAAAGCACTTGATGACTTGCGTGAAGTCTGGTCTCATTTAGGGAGTTTGCAACCGCATTTATTGACCATTGAAAGTAATCCGCAATTTGTGCAGATTGCATGGCCGGGAGAAACAGTCATTCTTGCTTCTTTTGAAATTAAAATGCAGAATTCACAAGGTTTAATGAGTTTATGCTTCCCCTTTTCACTATTAGAGAATGTTATTTCAAAGCTTACCTCACAATATTGGATCACTTCTGCCAGCAGCGGCGTAAAAGATGAGAACAGGAAACTCAATAAATCAAATATGCGCGCCATCCCTATGATAATGGCAGGCGTATTAGGGCACACCGATATTACCATGGGAGATTTTGTGCGATTACGACCGGGTGATATTATTAAAATTCGATCATCTATCACCGAGCCGGTCATTATAACTGCCGAAGGATATCCGATGTACCTTGCGGTACCAGGCAATGTCAATAATCGACGAGGTTTAAAAATAATTCGCGAGATACAACAGCACGAGGTGGCCCGTTATGTATGAGGTGCAGATGCCTGTTGTTCAGACGGTCATTGATTCTTTCTCAGGAGTACTGGGCACGATCATTGATCGACCTATCGAATTTTCGGTGATCAGTGCATATGATGCGCAGGGGAGTGAATTGTCGGACCGTATCTGTATGTCGGTGGAGTTTACTGCGGTGATCGATGGTATTTGGGCATTGTGTTTTGACAAGAGAACTGCCGCCACATTATGCGATATGATGCTTGGCGGTGACGGCCGTGATGACTATACGGATGAAGATGCTGATGCACTCACTGAACTCACGAACCAACTTATGGGTGGTGCGGCGACTGCATTGACGGCACTCAGTCAGAAAGTTATAGGTATAAAAGCGATTGAGCCGCTTCGGTATCCGCCTTTCCCGATAGCTGTTGTTTTCAAGACCGATATTTCAATAGACGGGAGCGGACGTGGAGCAATATATGTCGTGGTAGAACAGGATAAAATAGATGCGCTTGCCCAACTAAAAGGCGGAGGGAAACCTATGGATGATAACAAAGTTAAAGATGTGCAATTTTCACAATTAACGCCAACCGGTCCTACCGGAGAAGAGCGGCCAATGGATTTGATCATGAATGTGAAACTTCGACTGACCGTTGAATTGGGGAGGTCAGAGATGCTTGTGAAAGATATTCTTGAATTGGGACCGGGCTCGGTAATTGAACTGAATAAGCTGGCCGGTGAGCCGATCGATATTCTTGCGAACAACACCTTGGTTGCAAAAGGAGAAGTGGTGGTTGTTGACGAAAACTTCGGTGTGCGTGTCACCTCACTTGTTTCGCCTGAAGAGCGTCTGCAGTCGTTGAAGTGATAGTATGTTTTTACAACAAGATCCGACAACACCCAATCTTGATTTCCAACCTCCGGTGATACCGCAGGATGTTTCATTCGGGATGATGATGTTTCGAACTATTATTGTGCTTTTGATTATTGCCGGCATGATCTATGCTTTTCTTTATTTATTGAAAAAATTTACAAAAGGCAGATTTATGCTCAAGGGTTCACCGGCAGATGCACTTGAAATAGTAGAGCGAATTCCGCTTTCTGCGAAACAGGAGATTTGTTTGTTGCGAATCAAGAACAGTATTCTCGTACTTGGTATTACCGAACAATCCATTTCAGTCTTGAAAGAAATGGCTAAAACGGAATTGTTTCGTAAAGAAGGCGATTCTTGATGTTTGCTGTCTTTGCACAAACGGCTTTGCCGAAAATTACGATCGGCGTTGATGCGGCGCAAAAGGGAAGCGATGTCGCGGTTTCATTACAGATATTACTGTTGCTTACTGTACTGACATTAGCGCCGTCAATCATCATGATGATGACGTCATTTGCGCGAACGGTTATCGTCTTCTCATTTTTACGGCATGCGTTATCGTTACCGCAAATACCTCCTAATCAAATAATAGTCGGTCTTTCTCTGTTCATGACACTGTTTATAATGTATCCGACGTGGAACACAATGTACACCGAAGGCATAAAGCCATATGTGGAAAATAAAACGGATTTGAATACCGCGTATGAAAAATCGATTCAACCTTTACGAACATTTATGGTACGTCAAACTCGTGAAAAAGATATCGCGCTTTTTGTCCATATGGCAAAAATCGAAAAACCAAAGACCATCAATGACGTGCCGACACACGTGCTTATACCGGCCTTTATAATAAGCGAATTACGGATCGCTTTTCAAATCGGGTTTCTATTGTTTGTCCCATTTTTAGTTATTGATATGGTTGTCGCAAGTTTACTGATGTCAATGGGAATGATGATGTTGCCCCCTGTCATGATATCTTTGCCGTTCAAGGTCTTATTATTTGTGCTTGTGGACGGATGGTATTTGGTGGTCATGTCGCTTATGCAAAGTTTTAAATAGGAGATATTGCAATGACACCTGAATTAGCAATACAATTAGGACGGGATATGATATGGACCGCATTGATAATCGCCGGACCACTGTTGATCGTAGGGATGATAGTCGGCTTGTTGGTCTCGATATTTCAAGCGGTCACGCAAATTCATGAAATGACCCTTACCTTTATCCCGAAAATTATTGCAGTTATTATCGTTTTTTTGTTGATGTTGCCATGGATGCTTACCTACATGGTAAGTTATATTCGTCGGATTATCATGATGATACCGCAAATAGTGGGATAGGCATCACGTGAGTGATATAACGCTTAATCATGCGTTTGCGATAATTCTCATTTTTATACGCGTGGGAACCATCATGTTTTTTCTTCCGTTCCTTGGTGGAAAGACTGTTCCTTTCGGGTTGAAAGCCGGCATGGCTTTTTTTCTTGCCTTGATCGAATGGAGTATTTTAAATTCCGTATCAATGCCGGTCACTTTGTTTCAGTTGCTCGGTTTTGCTGTTGAGCAGTTATTGATCGGTTTGTGTGTCGGTTTTATGATTTCATGTATTTTTTCGGCAGTGCAAGCGGCCGGTGAGATAGTCGGCATGCAGATCGGGTTTTCGATTGTGAATGTTTTCGATCCGGAAAACCAACAACCCGAGTCGGTGATTTCGAGATATTTTTATATTTCTGCCGTCATGATATTTTTTTCAATAGGAGGGCATCATTATTTGGTGCGTACTATTCATGAGTCATTTACAACCATTCCTTTGGGGCGGTTTATGCTGAGCGGAAATATTTTTCCGATTATTTTAAACGAAACATCCATTATGTTGATAACGGCAATTAAAATTTCCTCACCTGTTCTCATGACCATTTTAATATCGAATATCGGCATGGGTATCATTGCTAAAACGGTTCCTCAGATCAATGTGTTTGTGGTCGGAATGCCGCTCAATATCGGTATCGGTATCACCACATTATATGTCACCATGTCGGTTTTTTTGACCGTATTTTCTTCTCATATGGATAGTGTTTTCGGGCGAGTTCTTAAAATGCTTCCGTTTTTGAACGGGGGATAGTATATGCCTGATGATCGTGATGAAAAAACGGAGGATGCCACTCCCAGGCGGCGCGAAGACGCCAGAAAAAAGGGCAATGTCGCGAAGAGCATGGAACTCAATTATGCTCTTGTTTTTTTAACCGGTATTACGTCAATATATTTTTTTATCACGCATATGTATCGTCATATTCGACAAGTGTTTTTATATACGTTTTCACATCTTACCTATGAGTTGACCACCGCAAGTGTCTATGGATTAGCGATCATGCTGGTAAAACAAATTGCGATCATTCTTTTCCCTATTTTATTGGCACTATTGATCATCAGTATCTTTTCCAATGTTGCGCAGATCGGATTTATGACATCT
The DNA here is from genome assembly GCA_964423645.1 of uncultured bacterium. GTDB lineage: Bacteria > Macinerneyibacteriota > Macinerneyibacteria > Macinerneyibacteriales > CAYRFE01 > CAYRFE01. The sequence goes on from CAYRFE010000001.1 coordinate 133,173, forward strand.
GTCGAGTCGTTGGAACCAAAATTTGAGCGTATTGACCCCATGAGCGGCATGAAACGTTTGTTTTCGATGCGCGGTATTGTTGAATTGCTCAAGGCAATTTTAAAAATTACCATTATCGGGTATGTCGTTTATTTTACCATTAAAAGCGGGTATGAAAATTATGTAATGCTGAGTTATGCTCCGGTAAATACGACCATTGTGTTTGCGTTAGGTGTTATCTTTAAAGTGGCATTGCGTGCAGGATTGGCAATGCTCATACTTGCATTATTTGATTTGGTTTTTCAAAGATGGCAACACAGTCAAGACCTGCGAATGACCCTTCAAGAAGTGAAAGAAGAATATCGAAACACCGAGGGAGATCCTTTGATAAAATCGAGAATACGCAGCTTGCAACGCGAAATGGCTCGCAGGCGTATGATGGAAGAGGTACCGCAGGCGGATGTCGTTATCACAAACCCTACGCATTATGCCGTCGCAATAAAATATGATGCGACGACTATGTCTGCACCGAAAGTGATCGCAAAAGGGCAACGTGTCATCGCCCAAAAAATACGTGAAATTGCAGAGAAAAATCGGATTCCGCTTGTTGAGAATCCTCCGGTTGCACGAGCAATTTACGCTGCGGTCGATGTCGGCGATGAAGTCCCGGAAGAGTTTTATACGGTTATTGCGGAAATACTTGCATATGTATACAAATTAAAAAATAAAAAACGCTGAATGGCATAGGTGCATAGAGGTTGTTTTGATAAAACGCAAAACAGAACGGATGTGTCATAAAAAAGAAAATGAGGTGGAGGAATGGTAATAAAAATAATTTTGATCATGGGACTTATTGCCGGAGGAACCGCAAAAACGATAGAACATCATGAACCGCTCTATGGTCACAGTGAAGTTATATCTGAACCTGTTCAAATACCCGTAGAAAATGAGCAACCGATTCAATGGCCTCTTTCCCGGGGAGAAGCGGAAATTCTTCCAATCGCGTCATATTCGGTGTCCGGTATCGTTGTCGGTACCAAACGTTATGATTCGGGGTGGGAATCAGAGGTTGCGCCGATTGATATTGCGATCATTTGGGGCGAACTTACCACACCTGAGGTTCGGCGGTATATGAAATATTCTCAACGTACACGATGGGTTTATTATGAATGGAAGTCAGGTTGCCCTGTGAAACCCGAATATATTGAATCTCATGTTAGCAATAATCACTGTATACCTGCGAATGACCGTATTGAAAAAGCATTGTTTAAAATTCAAAAAGAAGATGAGGTCACTCTTGAAGGGATGTTGGTAAAGATTGACGGAAAATGGGATGACACTACAGTTTATTGGCATTCAAGCACTACTCGCACGGATACCGGAGATGGTGCTTGTGAGGTTATGTTTGTAAAACGAGTCACTATTAACGGTACAGTATTTGAATAACAATTGATGACAAAGTCGATTTGAAACATAAGGAGCATTATATGAAATATATTATCTTGATGATGTCGGTTATGTGTGTCATTGCGTGTTCGAAAGAGATTCCTCCGGATCGACTTGAATATGATATGATCGATGTGTTCTCCGAACCGGTACAAACAACCGTTGACGATGATACACCGTTTCAACGAACTATCAAAAATGGCGAAGTAACTATTACGCCCATTGCACAGTATGCAATTTCGGGAGTGGTAGTAGGGACAAAAAAATACAGCTCGGGATGGGAATCGGAGATTTGTCCGATCGATGTAGCAATTATATGGGGAGAACTCACAAAACCTCATGTGCGAGCTACCATGAAATATTCACAGAGCAACCGTTGGGTGTATTATCAATGGAGTAGTGAATGTACAATCGATCAGGGGTATATAGAGTCTCACTGCAGTAATAATCATTGTATACCCGCCAATGAGAAGATCAAAAAGGCATTATTTCAAATCAAAAAAGAAGACCAATTGCGGCTTGAGGGTAATCTTGTTCAGATCAAAGGAACGAAAAAGGGCTCTGAGATATGGTGGAATTCCAGTACGGTTCGTACCGATAGTCTCAACGGTGCATGTGAGATAATCGTTGTCACACGTGTGCGTATCAACGAAAAGGTGTTTGAATAAGAACTTGATTCTCGATAGATACATACGGATCTGCACTGATTGAGACCAATACAACGAGATCGTCGTAAAACCGCTTTTTGGGAAATAGTGCCCACTCCAAACACCTCCCGAGGAATACGCGAAACGGGCGAAAGATTTGCTGCTCCTGAAATTATTACTACTCTTCATAGGTCAAAATCCCCGAAGCGAGACCTTCGCGAAACTTGAAAAATTACATTTCTTTGTTTTTCTTAAATAGGGGTATGGGGACGAAGTCTCCACTATACAACAAGTTAAGCCCCTTCCCGATTTTCACGGGAGAGGAGCTTGTGCTGAGCACTTCGGCTTCGCTCAGTGTAAACCCCGTCGAAGCATGGGGTGGGCACAATTCATGAAAATTTGACCTTTGCAAAACTCAACATTTACAAATTATCTTTATTTTCTAAAAAGGGGTATGGGGACGAAGTCCCCATTATATCACAAGAAGCCCCTCCCGATTTCCACGGGAGGGGTTTGGGGTGGGCACAAAGTTAAAAAGTGGTAGCTTTGCAACGCTATCGAAGCGTGCGACGGCGTTATAATCTTCGTATTTATTGTAAGGATAATGAATACAACGTTATCGCGCAGTGAAAAAAATGAATGTTGCATCAATTCATGTTGTACATTTCACTTCCACGTCAAAAATATTTGATTTTGCATTATACAGTATTTCTGCTATACTCGCCTTATGAAAAAATATACTCTTAAAGTGACATGCCCGCTCTGCAATGCCACATTTAAAGGTGATGTATTGAGTGATTATGAAATTAACGGGTATGACTATGATTTTATGCCTTTATTTAAAGAAGGCTCGAAACTTTTAGATTATTACATTTGGTTTTGTCCGACGTGTCATTATTCCGGGTATGACAATCGTTTTTCTTTTGAAAAGTATACGGCAACCATACCCGAAGAGATCCGTGATGTTATTAAAAGTATCCCGGTACATCCGGTTACCCTTGCGTATAAGTTCTACCGGGCGGGAGTGATCGCTGAGCTATTCGGTGAGGCGGATGCATCGTTACTGGACTATTTCACGAAATCGTATTGGGCGGCAAAGCGCGATGCATCACCGGTCGAGAAAGAAGAGGCCGCTTTAAAAATAATGGAGATCGCGGATCGAATCATACGTCGCGGCGAGTTTGAGGATAATGAACATTATTTTATCGCTGTTTACTTATCGGGACTCATCAGTATGGAACGTGGTCAACCGGATGAGGCGGCGTTTTTTTTCTCCCGTTTGACTTCAATGAAAATGATGCCGTCGTCATACAAAAAACATATTTCTTTTGCCACTGCATATTTACGGGAGCATCATTGTGACGGTTGATCTTTGTTGTATTAATGCTCGAATCGTTAATGTCGCGACAGGTGAAATTTACCCCGGGGCAGTCTCGATCCATAACGGTAAAATATGGAGCATGGAAGAATGTGATGCACACACAATACTTGATCTTAACGGACGTTTTATTGCGCCGGGAATGATTGAGGGACATGTGCACCTTGAAAGCAGTCATGTTTTACCGCAGGAGTTGGTCGATGTGTTTTTACAAAATGGTGTGACGACGGTCATCAATGACCCGCATGAGATTGCAAATGCCGGCGGGATGGACGGAATCCGTTTTTTTCTTGAACACACCGAAAATGTGCCGGTTCATTTTTTTACCATGGCACCATCTTGTGTCCCTGCCTCACCGCTTGAAACAGCGGGTTTTACAATAACGACAGAGGATCTGCAGGAATTGCAAAAACATGACCGAGTCATCGGGCTTGCCGAGGTGATGAATTTTCCCGCGGTTGTCACCGGAGATGAAACCGTGGTGTCCAAGTGTCGCGTATTCACAAACGGTGTTATAGACGGGCACGCACCGGGGTTGCGAGGGCAATCACTTGATACATATATTCGATCGGGTATTTATAGTGATCATGAAGTATCAGATATAGATGAAGCGAAAGAAAAGATGCGAAAAGGGATGTATCTCATGATCCGTGAGGGAAGCGCTGCACGAAACGGTAATCTTATCCGCACGATCACTCCGGGAAATGACTCCCGTTTTATGATTGTCAGCGATGACAATAGTCCTGCAGATATGGCTCATAATCATTATTTGACCGAACGGCTTCGTTCGTTCGTTCGTGCACACGGGATTGATCCGTTGCGATTATTAAAAGGCGTTACCATAAATCCCGCACAATATTTCAGATTATATAAAAAAGGATTACTTGCGCCGGGGTATGATGCGGATTGTGTGATATTTGATTCATTGGATGATTTTCGAGTATATTGCACCATCAGTAACGGACGAATCGTTTATGGCACTGATCTTGCGTCAGCACCGTCGACATATTCTCGCCATTTTTCAGCACATATGCCGCTTCCTGTGCGTGAGTTTACTGCAGATGATTTTGTTATCCCGGCTGAAAAAGGTCGTGATGTTCGTATGATCACCGCATATGACGGTCAGTTGGTGACCGGAGAAACTCAATTTCGAATATTTGACGATGCCGAAATACGGTCTGATATTGTCAATGATCATTTGAAAATCGCGGTTGTGGAACGTTACAGCGGGAAGAACGGTTTTTTTGTAGGATTTGTTCATGGGATCGGATTTACAAAAGGGGCACTTGCGTCAAGTTATAATCATGATGCGCATAATATAACGGTCATAGGTGCCGATGATCATGATATGGCTCGCGCGGTCAATTATTGCGTACAGCAAGGCGGCGGCATCGTGTACGTCATCGGCGAGGAAGTGCTTCGCGTCCCGTTTCCGATATTCGGAATACTCAGTGATCTTCCGTTGAAAAAAGTGGCTGAGTCATTATCTTTGATCACTGCTCGGTTGAAAAGCAACGGTTGTATTCTGACTGATCCGTTGGGAACAATGTCGTTTCTTTCTCTTTCGGTTATTCCTGCGTTAAAAATAACGGACAAGGGACTGGTCGATGCGACAACGATGACAATAGGTGATCTGTATGTTCGATAAACATGTTTTTCCTGTCAATAAAACAGAATATATTCGTCAACGCCGAACATTGAAAAAAGACCACGATGCATGTATCTTATGTGCCGTTCGTGACAGAAAAGAGGACGTTGTAAGTCTGGAAGTATACAGAGCGGAGGGTTTCGTCGTATCACTGAATTTATATCCCTATAATCCCGCTCATGTATTGGTTTTCCCCGAACGTCATACCGAGAATATTCGCGATCTGACTGATTCGGAGATCGTGGCGATGCATCATGTTATCAATGATGTTTGCACGGTACTGGATAAAGAATATATGCCTCAAGGATATAATATCGGCTTTAATATCGGAAAAGCAAGCGGCGCAAGCATCGCACATGTTCATTGTCATATTGTACCGCGTTATGAAGGAGAACTTGGGTTTATTGATATAATCGCCGGAGCGAAAGTCTATATCGAAGAGCCGTTGGTCACATTTCAGCGATTAAAAGATGCTTTTCTTTCATTGAAAAAATAAGTATGAGGGTATATAGTTAAAACCTTAAGGAGGAGACATATGGCATTGGTAACAAGTAAAGAGATGTTTGCAAAAGCGTACAATGGCGGATATGCCGTTGGTGCATTTAATGTCAACAACATGGAAATAATCCAAGGGATCGTCGAGGCGGCAGATGAACTGCGTTCCCCCCTGATACTGCAGGTTTCAAAAGGTGCCCGTTCATATGCAAAGCATGAATATTTGGTTCACTTAATTCAAGCGGCGCTTGAGATTCATAAAGATTTGCCGATCGTATTACATTTGGACCATGGCGACTCTTTTGAACTTGCTCAGAAATGTATCGACGGTGGATTTACTTCGGTCATGATCGACGGTTCACATTTGTCATATGAAGAAAATATCGCACTTACGAAGCAAGTCGTTGCCTATGCACATCCGCGGGGAGTCGTAGTAGAAGCCGAACTGGGGCGTCTTGCCGGAATTGAAGAACATGTAAGTGTCTCTGACCGTGATGCGGCATTTACCGATCCGCAACAAGCTGTTGATTTTGTCGAAAAGACAGGTATAGATTCTCTTGCCGTGGCAATAGGCACTTCGCACGGTGCATATAAATTTAAAGGAGAACCAAACCTTGATTTTGAGCGTCTTGAAAAGCTTACTGCAATCCTTAAGGATTTTCCGCTTGTTTTGCACGGTGCTTCAAGTGTTATACCTGAATTTGTCGCGATGTGTAATGAGTTTGGCGGAAAACTGCCGGGTGCTCAGGGCATCCCTGAAGCAATGATCAGTAAAGCAGTGCAATACGGTGTATGTAAAGTTAATATTGATACCGATTTGCGTTTGGCAATGACCGCGGTTATCAGAAAAGTTTTGGCAGAGAAGCCTGAAGAATTTGACCCGCGGAAATATATGGGGCCGGCACGCGATGCGATTAAAGAAATGGTAAAGCGGAAAATGTCTGTACTCGGGTGTATCGGGAAAATTTGATTCGAAAGCCTAAAGGAGGAGTTCAATGAAAAAGTTACTTGCAATTGTGGTGTGTGTGATTTCTACTGCTGTTGTATATGCACTTCCGGGTGTTCCGACGCTGGGTATTGAAGTTGAAGGTCGAATCGGTGCGTATGTAACGACCGGGCCTGAAGAAGCACAATCGCTTATCGGAAACGGATTTTTAGCGGGAGGGTCGGTCCGTTATTCACTTTTCCCGATGTTTAAAGTTGGTTTGAGTATTGATTCAGTGAGCTTGAGTGAAGATGCGATCACCTATGCGAATTTGCCGGGTGGAGTAAAAACCCTTGCCGATTTCGCTGCAGACTCTTTTGATGTTGAATACAAACTTACGCCGGTTTGTGTGGAAGTAATGTTTGCGCCGCCCATCATCCCTCTGTATGTGCATGCGGGTATGGGTGTATACACCAATACGGTAACTGTTACTGAAAAACTTACCGGAAGCAGCAACGAGATCTATAGCGAGAGTGAAAGTAAATTCGGCACATTCATCGGCGCGGGAGTAAAATTTGGTCTCCCGATGATTCCGATCAGTTTTAGAGCCGGCGCTCGGTATCATATGCTCAAAGGTGATGAAAACGTCAGCGATACTATCAATGCGGTATCAATGCAGTTGGCGATCGCGGTTTCTTTTTAATCATTGAAAGGGGGGGATCCCCCCCTTTTTTGCGGAGGATCGTATGAAAAAACTCCTTGCCGTACTTATTCTTGTTACCGCTGTCTCGTCTGCGTTTGCATTGCAGATTTTATCGACGGTGGAAATCGAAGGGCGTATTGGCGCAAATATCACGACTGGCCCTGATGAAGCAACATCGGTGTTAGGTAACGGTTTCCTTGCAGGAGGTTCTTTGCGATACACAGTGATCCCGATGTTTAAGGTCGGTATCAGTGTTGATACTGTCAGCATAACAGAGAGCACATTTACACGCATGAACTTACCTGAGGGCATGAAACCTTTTGCCGATCTTGCGGCTGAATCATTTGATGTTGAATACCGTTTGACGCCGATTTGCGCAGAACTCATATTCGTTCCATGGATTATTCCCGCATATGCGAATATAGGTATAGGGATTTATACGAATTCAGTTACCGTATCTGAAAAAATATCCGGCTCTGATAAAGAGATATATAGTAGCAGCGGGAGTAAATTCGGCGGGTTCATCGGTGTGGGTGTACGATTCGGTGTGCCGATGCTCCCGATCAGTCTCCGAGCCGGCGCTCGTTATCATTTACTGAAAGGTGATGATACGTTTACCGACACTATTAATGCGGTGTCCTTACAAGTGGCGATCGCTGTTTTATTTTAACGAGTTCATAATTGGCTTGACCCGTTATTTTACGGAGGATTGTATGAAAAAGATGTTGTGTGTTGGCACGTTTTTGTTATTTCTCGTATCAGTCACACATTCTGCAGTAGAAATCCGAGGCGGCCTTCTCGTCAGTGCAGCTCCGGATACGGCTGTGGATATGTTTGGAAGCGGTTTATCGTGGGGTATATCGGTTCGAAAAGAATTTATGCCGATGCTGAAGTTAGGGGTTGGTTTTGATAGCGTTTTTATGATGCAAAGCGGTATCGCACGATCCGATCTCACCGATGCGGTGATTAATGCGTTTGTGGGACTTGACAATGAACGCTATGATGTTGATTATCGAATGCTACCGATCTATGTTGAGGGAATGCTTGATTTTCCTGTGATATACGCGGTTGCAGGCATGGGTATCTATCCCACGTGGATATCTATACAAGAATTGTACATTGATGATAATGGTGATGATGCCGAACGAGAAATTTACAGTAATGCGCGCACTCGTTTCGGTACTTTTTTCGGCGGGGGGATTCGCTTTGAAGTTGATGAGATGATTATTCGGTTCGGCCTGCGTTATCATGTCATGAAAGTGCATAAAGAAATAATGGACAATAATATCAGTGCTTTTTCTGCTGATATCGGGATTGAAATGAATTTTTGATAAATGACGTGAAGGCGTAAATGATTTGCACATCATTTCTTCAGTACATGACCATGTTGTGAAGAGAACGTTGCGAAACTCAAGATATCTTCATTCTTGTCCTTTGTAAAATAGCGTCATGAAGACGGCACAATTTTCAAACAATAGTAATTCGCAATGTTCTGATGAAATAAAAAGCCCCTCACGCTTCGCGCGGGAGGGGCTTTTCGCTTGTATGAAATACGAAGCGTGTGAATGCGTGATTATGCCGTCGTTACGGTATTTTTCTTTTTAAGCATTACCAACCAGTAAATCGCTGCGCCTGATATCGCTAAGAGAATAATCGCAAGCACGGGACGGTAATACAGCCATGCGATCGCAATGGTAATGAGTGAAAGCGGTAACGCGATGAGAAATGCCACAATACCGATCCCTATCTGTGCGATATTTCCCAAAATCGGTAATACATCGAGAACAACCGAGATCGGTTTCAATACCATGGATAATCCTGCGAACATGATAACAAACCCCAGGATGCGTAAGAACCATGTCATCATTTTATTTTCTTTTTCGGCTGCGGTGAACATTTGATCGGCAGTAAGGGTGCCTTGTTTTAATAATTCTAACTCGCCATACTTCGCTTTATATGGTGCAAAACTTTGACCTACTTGTCCGGAGATGAGTGTGACATCATGAGGTTTTACTATCTCAAAAGTAATACGAACATCGCCGATTACAGGACTATTCGGATTATAACCTTCATAGTAACCACCATTAAAAGGTTTTAAACCTTGCGGTCTGTTTTTGTCGCCCACATCGTATTTTTCCGAATTATGCAAGCCTTCTACGATACGTGCCGGTACGGTAAATGCACCGAGCGTAACGTTTGATGCGATCTCAGAACCGCTTTCATACGGCATAGAAGTCGGGTTTTCATGACCATCTGTCGTATCGAATTTGCTTGAATCGATAACAGAAGTCGACCAGTCCTTTTTGTAGCTATACGTGGTGGTCTCTTCCGATCCTCCTCCGACTTTCTTTTTTGTCTCAGTTTTCTTTTCTTCTACCCATTGATACATTTCAACGGTTCGTATTAACTTGAGTGCCTGTACGGTCACATTGAATTCAGGGTCGGTAATCGTGCTTTCTGTGGTCATCGTACCCGAAAGATGAACAAGTTTTCCTTCATTTGCGGGATCAATTTTATCTGCGGCAACACTGACCACAATGCCACGCCCTTCTTTAAGGGTTTTATAGCGTTTTACCGAACGACCTTCATTCCAAAATAGTACAGGAAATGCTACTACGAAAAGCAGTAAACCGAATAAAATACCCTTGATCGAACTCCCGAGCCTGCTCCCCCATGACGTTGTCGTCACTTTTGTGTAATTGTCAGCCATACTCAAATCCTCCCTCTTGTTATAGTTCACAGTAAAACAACCGTATGTTGTATTGTATGCGTTGTTGAGTATTGTTGTCAAGACTAAACTCGGTTTCTGCAATAAAATTCAATGCTCTCACAACGAAAAAAGTGTGGCGCATTACACTATTTCGTGTTACTAATTATGTATGAATAAGGAGGGGGATATTATGGTTGGTATTTCAACAGTACACGAGATTGCGCAGACGCTGCGTAACGCATCGGTTCGTCAAAGCAGATTGTCGTGGGCACAATATACGACAGGTTTTGATTTCGGTTTGGCTGAGGCATATGATGCGGTCGTTGCGATATTGTCCGACAAAAAGAATTTCGATGCAATTTGTCAGTTTCGTGATAACGCAGTTGAGGCTGTCGACACACGCACTGCGCACATATTATTTCGGGCATTCGAACCTTTTCATTTATCCAAGGAATTGAATGATCTTGCAAAAAACATGCAAAAAAAAGTACGTGAATTATCAGCGGTACTGAATACCCATCGTACGATATTTGAGGGTTCACAAATAACCGACACTGATCTTACACAGATCATAACGAATGATACCAATCGTGAACGCAGGAAAAGTGCTTTTTTGGCACGCGCACAAGTGAATAAACCGCTTGTCGATGCGGGATTTATTGAATTGTTGGATATGCGTAAAGATTATGCACGATTATACGGCGCATCGTCATTTACCGCTATGCAACTCGAACGTCAGGAATTGCATGCGGATATGTTTGCCGACTGGGCGGGAGACGTTCGTGAGATACTTCCGATCATGAACCGCGTACGCAAGGAAATGGCTGAAAAGTTTTGCAACACATCTTCGTTGCAACCCTGGGATGGGGGATTTGTGTCTGCAAATATTGCGCCGTCATTACAAACACCGGTGAATCTCACGAAGTTCTATGAGTATATAAAACCGTTTTTTCTACAATTCGGTTTTGATTTGGATTCGTATAATATTACGTATGATCTTTTTTCAAGAAGAAATAAATCCGAATGGGGATACAATTTCCCCATTGAAACCGCAAAAGATTCCCGCATTCTTGCAAATGTGAAAGATCAATATCAGGAATTTCGAGTGCTGCTGCATGAGACCGGGCATGCGGTACATTCATTTCTCAATGATCCTGATTCAGTGGTTTTCAATATGGGGATAAGCGGGATCATCACGGAAGGACTTGCGAAATTTTTCGACGGATTTTTATATCGTCCGGTATTTTACGGTCAATTTTTCGGTGATCGTATGGATTCTGTGCAACAAGAGTTTGATGCGCTTCGTCGCTGGACTTCCGTAAATTCATTGCGGGCGATCAGTGATATTTTATTTGACCAACGATTGTATACAACTGATATAAAAACAATTGATGACATCCATGCGTTATATTGGAAGACCTATACTGAAATACTTGGTGAAGAACCATATGCGGAGATTCCGCCATGGGCGTACCGCATTCATCACACGACGCATCCGATTTACTTACATAACTATCTGATGGGTGATATTGCATGTGAAATGTTCGAAAAAACGTTTCTTTCACAAAACGGTTACCCATCGGCAGACGGACATTTTAATGAGCTGGGAGCATTCCTTTATGAATCGGTTATCAAACCGTCCGGGCGATATCCGTTCCCCGAATTGTTTGAACGTATAAGCGGGAAAAAATTCTCGTTATCCTTTGTGACGGATGAAGTGAAGAAGATGTGACATACAAGAACATGTATATAGCGGAGGTAACACTCCGCTTTTTTGTTTTGAACGGATCTCTTTCCTCGAATGTCACTTCGAATGTGCCACACTTATTTTATTACATAGAGATATTTGTGTCATTTGATCTGAATGGGTTAAATTCCTCGAAGCTTGCTTCGGCTTTACTATTATAGTTTTGTTAATACAAGGGGTGCGGGGACGAAGTCACCGCTATATTAGAAAATTAAAGCCCCTCCCAAAACGAAAAGGGAGGGGTTTGGGGTGGGCAAACAAATAAAGCGTTTTTTTCGGAGATACCCCGTAGCTTGCTGCGGGGTAGTTCATTTTTATATCCGATTTTTTTTACATTTTAACCAGGATTTTTGGGACGAAGTTCCGGCTATCTTCCAATTTTGAGAAAGGCACAATTTCGAAATTCACATAAGGAGTGTTGAGATGAGTTACCACTGTATACGAAGCTAAATACCACACTCCTAAAGGAGAAATTGATCATCTGCTCCTGTTATAATCGTGTTTATGGGTAAAATATTTCTCCAACAGTATCACCACGTGATGCTTGGTATGTGTATGGCATTTCACGCGAAAAAAAAATTGAAAGTTGAATGTTGAAAACGTATCAATAAATATAAAAAAATAACAATTATGAAAGAAAATATTATGAAATTTGTTGTAGAATCCATTTTTTCCTGAATTTTTGACTGAGCAAAACACCGGTCATCCGAAAATGAGCCGGTGCATTTTTAGATCGCACAATGAACTTACAGTGATCCGAAAACTTTTTTCAATATATCTGAAACACGAGCGGCAGGGTTTTCGCGAATTTTTAATTCTTCAGCGGCGATGAGGGTAAAAAGTCCGTCAATGGTCTTTTGGGTCACATACTCAGGAAGGTTCGGGTTGACCGCTTTTTCTCCGGTGAGGATCGTTGTTTTATTATACGCTTGTGCGATCGGAGTCCAGTATTTGGTGACCTGCACTGATTCAATTGCACGTGTGACGACCGGAGTGAATTCTGCGATCAATGCGTTTCGTGTTCTATTTTTCAAATACTCGGTGGCTGCATTTTTAGGACCGCGAAGTATACCGATCCCATCATTGATGGTGATACCGACAATCGCATTCTTAAAAATCGGGAAAGCTTTTTTTGAAGCTTCTTCAGCGGCACGATTGAGTGATTTTTCGAAATCTTTCGTGAGATTACTCAGTCCGATGCTATCTACCGTTTTTTTTACCTGTATCGCTTCCTGAGGGAAAGGGATACGGATAAGTGTGTTCAAATGAAAACCGTCAGTTTGTGAGGCCAGTGAGGTGGAATTGGTCGCGCCGACAATAAGGGCTTCTTTTAGGCCTCGAATTATTTCTTCACGTGTAAGACCCCCGGATGTAGAAGGGGTAAGAGTTGACATCTGACTTAACACCTCCGCACAGCTCAGTAACATGACGCATAAAAGTATGACCGTCAAATACAGTAATTTGCTTTTCATATCAAATCTCCTTTTTATGCAGTATACCATCATAGATATTGATGTCAAGCGAAAGGAGAAGGCGGGCGGTCTATACAAATATTACCTACAGTTGTATTTCAATCCTTTACATTTTACCCCTTTTCTGCCATAATACTGTTACGGGTGTAGCCTGAAACGGGAGGAAGCATGCTTATACGTACACATAATGCAGTTGCTATTGCAGGAGCCGATCACGATATATCATATGATGAATTGTTACGCCACATTGCTTTTTATCGCACAATAATGATGAAATATAGCAAAAAACATATTGCTTTTTATGCCGAAAATCGTCCTGAATGGATTTATGCATTTTATGCGGTGATCAGCTCGAATGCTGTCGCGGTGACGATAGATTATTTATTACCTGCTGAGGATGTCGCCTATGTTATTGATGATAGTGACGCCGCACTCGTGCTTTGTTCACGAGAAACAATTGAGCGTGCCCGCAACGCAATAAAGTTGACCGGCAAACCGATTGAGATATTGTGTGTGGATGACATCAACGATGCGTGGAGTACGTTTGAACCGCTTGATGTGACCGAACCTGATGACATTCATGCGACAGCGATCATTATTTATACATCAGGTACGACGGGAAAACCGAAAGGTGTCATGTTATCATGGGATAATATTCTCGCCAACATTGAGTCGGTTACCGGAGAAGTGCCGATATTTACCCCGGAGCAACGAGTATTATTAATATTACCCCTTCATCATAGCTTTCCGTTAAGCGGCAGTATGGGTGCCCCGTTGTATATCGGTGCGACGGTTGTATTGTGTACGACGTTGACCGGTGACGCAATAATGGAAGTATTGCAAAAATATAAAGTCACGATTTTCATAGGGGTTCCTCGATTATACAGTCAAATACGAAAAGGTATTCGCGCGAAGATCAATGCAAAACCGATAGCTAAAATACTTTTTGCCATAGCCGGTATTCTCAAATCCAAAAAATTCTCACGTCGAATATTCAAAGCTGTTCATGCGCGATTCGGCGGGTGTGTTGATATAATGGTAAGCGGTGGTGCCGCGCTTGATTATGATACCGCGAAAGATTTGACCACACTCGGTTTTACGGTAATGGAAGGCTACGGTATGACTGAAGCCGGTCCGATGATCACGTGTCCGCGGCCCGGAAAAGTAAGAATCGGTACAGCCGGTTTACCCATACTGCGTACTGAAGTTCTGATCGAGGATGGAGAGATTCTCGCCCGAGGGAGAAATATTACTAAGGGGTACTGGAAAAAACCGCACGAGACAGCTGCCACGCTTCGAGACGGATGGCTTCATACCGGTGACCTCGGATCGTTTGACAACGACGGGTATTTGCGCATCACCGGGCGAAAGAACGATTTGATTGTGTTGTCCAACGGTAAGAATATTACACCTGAAGAAATTGAATCTAAACTTATGGCAACCTCTCCCGGCATCGCAGATGTCGGGGTCTATTTTGAAGAAGGCGTTTTAAAAGCAGTCGTATTTCCCGATGCGGGATTCTGTGAACGTGAGGGTATCGTTAATATTGACGAATTCATCAAATGGAAAGTCATTGACGCATATAATCGTGATGTCGTGCCGTATAAAAAGATATTTCAGTATACCGCAGTGAATACCGAACTTCCCCGCACGCGATTGGGGAAATTGCAACGATTTCTTCTTGGCGATTTAGGGAAAAAACGATCAAGTGACAATGATGTGTACCATGAACCGGATAGCGAAGAATATCACGCATTGAAACGATATATTCAAACATTGACAGAAAAAAGTGTATACGCGGAAAGCCACATGGAACTTGATCTGGGACTTGATTCACTTGATAAAGTGAACGTGTTGGTTTATATTGATCGTACATTCGGAATTGTGATGGAGGATACGGAATTATCCCGTTACCCGACAGTCGGGATGCTGACTGATTATATCATTGATAATAAAACAAAAATGGATGACGGACTCGTGGACTGGCATACTATATTGACAAATCCATCCGATGAGAAATTGGAACGAGCCGGTTTTCCTCATACCGTCGGAATGATACTATTGAAGACGTTGTTTCATCTGTTTTATCGTATTCGAACAATCGGCATGGCACATATTCCCAATGCGCCGTATCTTATGGTAATTAATCACCAGAGCCATTTGGATTGGATGGTTTTAGCGGCAGTATTACAAAAATCCGTGTTGAAAAAAACGTATATTTTCGCAAAAGAAAAACATTTCCGTTCTCGTTTTCGTAAATGGATCGCTCGTCGTTCGAATGTGATCGTGATGGATATTGATCGTGATTTGGTCCGCTCAATCAAGAAAATGAAAACAGTGATCGATGAAGGTAATATTCTTGCAATATTTCCTGAAGGGACACGCAGTAAAGACGGTGCGATCGGTCGATTTAAAAAGATGTTTGCTATATTGAGTAAAGAGTTGCATGTGCCGGTACTTCCCGTCATTATAAAAGGAACGATGAGCGCTATGAAAAGCGGGAGTTCCAATATAAATATTTTCAAAAAAATTGATGTTCATTTTCTTGTTCCTTCCGTGCCTGATCAGTCGGAGACCTACGATGATTTTGCGATTCGTGTAGAGAATAGAGTGAAACAGGAATATGGAGAGATGTAAACATCGATGGTTATTGTTATGAAAACCATCGATCGTCGTGTATGTATACTGTATTAACTGACGATAATGAGGCGTACCATCAGTTTTATTGAACGTCGAATGATCACACATGAATTAGAATTTTCTTTCCTAAAACGAAATATCATGCTACCATTGAGCCCATGAAAGACACATACAATAGTTCTTCGAAAAATAAATCCTTCAGTATAATGTTTCGTGCATTACGTTCACGTAATTATCGTTTGTTTTATATCGGTCAGACTATATCAATAACAGGAACATGGATGCAGAGAGTGGCATCTGGTTGGCTTGTGTATCGTTTAACCAACGATCCTTTGATGTTGGGTTTTGTCGACTTCGCGTCGCAGATACCTATTCTTTTATTATCACCGTTTACCGGAGTGCTTGCCGACCGACGGAATAAACAACGCATAATGATGGTTACTCAGACACTTGCATTGATACAGGCGATCATTCTTGCCGTGTTAGTGTTGTCCGATTCAGTTAAAATTTGGCATATCATTATTCTTAATATGTGTTTGGGTATCATCAATTCGTTTGATATGCCGACACGACAGGCATTTACCGTGCAGATGATCGAGAAAAAAGAAGATCTGGGAAATGCAATCGCCTTGAATTCATCCATTATTCATATCGGACGTTTGATAGGGCCGCCTATCGCCGGGATATTAATTTATGCATTCAACGAAGGTGTTTGTTTTGCCGTGAATGCACTTTCCTATGTGGCGATTCTTATTTCGCTTATGCTTATGAATGTTCCGTTTGTGCCGTCAAAAAAAGAACGTCCGCCTGTTATTCATGAGTTAATCGAAGGTTTCAAGTATACAAAAGCGACGTTGCCGATACGAAATTCGTTGTTGTTTCTTATACTTATAAATCTTTTTGCAATCCCGTATATCGCGCTTATGCCGGTGTTCGTGCGTGATGTGTTTAATATGGGGCCGAAAACGTTGGGATTTCTTACCGGCAGTATAGGCGTCGGGGCTTTATGCGGCGTAGTCGTGATGGCAACACGTCATTCTGCGCGAGGGCTTGATGCGCTCATACCGAAGGCGGCAATGTTATTCGGAAGCGGTTTGGTGTTGTTATCACTCGCAACGACTGTGTATATGGCATTACCGGCACTTGCGATGTGCGGTATGGGAATGATGATGTTTGTGAATGCAAACAACACACTTATTCAAACATTGGTGCATGACGATAAACGCGGGCGTGTCATGAGTTTGTATACGATGGCATTTATGGGAATGGCACCGTTCGGGAGTTTGATGGCAGGGTGGCTTGCAAAATATTACACAGCATCAATGACGGTGTATGTCGGAGGAGTTGTGTGTTTTATCGGTGCGTTCATCTATCGTTTCGCGATGAAACAGTATACAATCGACATACCGGAGCATGAACATGTCTAATCGCACCAAAGGCTTGTTATTTGCTTTTATAGCCTTGTTTTCATGGGGTATTCACGGACCTGCAGGGCGTTATCTTGCATTGCAGGGTGTGGATATGATGTTTGTCACCGAAGCGAGATTTGTTATCGGTATGGTTGTGTTCGGGTTATTCCTTCTTATCAAACGCGCATTTGTATTTGATATAAAACGACGTTTCGGGCTGGTGCTTTTTATCGCACTTGTCGGTGTGTGCGGCAATTCTTTGGTGTATCACCTGACGCTTAAATATTTGTCGGGGACATTAGTGATGATACTTGAAAATCTTGCCCCGGTATTTGTGTTTCTTTTATCGTTTATCGTGCATAAAATAAAGCCGAAAGTGATAGAATTGTTAACACTCATCATCGCGATGAGCGGGATCGTGTTGATCGTATTGGGGAAAGAGCACTTTGAAGGAATGAGCGAAGGATTTTATATCGGTGTTATTTTGGGAGTATTGACCGGTTTGACTTTCGGGCTCTATGTGTTTTTCTCGTCGGAGTTGATGCGACCGCTCAAAGGCGATCCTGTGGCTATCGTGCAATTCCTTTTTAAAATATTTGTGATTTGTTCACTCTGTATGTCACCGTTTCTTTTCACTGCCACGCAATATCCGAACACGACACGGGAATGGTTATGGCTTTTGGAAATGGGCGTGTTTCAATCGGGATTATCGTATCTTTTCTGGAATTATGCGTTGACATTGTTGCCGGTGAATATGACCTCAATTTTATTTATATCCACGATTATTTTTACGACGATCAATGAAGTCCTGTTTCTTGGCTTGACATTGAACCCGTATCTCATTGCAGGTGGCGGACTGATCGTGCTGGCGGGGTATCTTTTGGCGAAGAAGGATAAGTAGTGAAAAAGAATTTTTCAGTAAGGGGAGTTGCTATGCTGAAGATTGTATTATATGCGGTACTATATACAATATACTTTTTAATGTTTTCGTCATGTTTTGAAAGAAGGTTAAAAGTTACTGAAGAGTATTTTTGTGAAGAAGAAAACTTTGTTTTTTATAAAGATAATTTTTATCAAACAAGCATGTGGATGAAAGCTGAAAAGCCTTTAATAGACAAAGTTGAAAATCTCTCAAATATCATAATTAATAAAAAAGCACAAACATATGCATATGTACACCAAAAACGATTTTATTTTAATGGACAACCAGAAAAGTCAAATTTAGAATTTGGTTGGATTGATGCAACATTATATGATGACGGGTCATATAGTTATGTTGGTAATAATGGCGGTGTTGATGGTATGCACGGTTTAAGTGGAGGTGAAACAAAATTAATATATAACGGTGTTGTTGTATGCGATTATTCATATACAACAGGCGGAGATTCTGAAGTGAGAGATGCCGTATATGATTCCAATGAGAAAGCGTGGTATTTTGTAAAATATAATAATGATACGAATATGATGCAGTTCATTCGGGATAAAAAAGTTTTATATGAAAGTGAAATTGTTCAGAGCTATGACTTGGGTCGTTTTGCAGGTAAAAAAAATTTAACACGTATTCAAACAAATGATTCCTTCTTAATATTTTTAAACGATACATTGTATAAGGAAATATCGTTACAACCGGGAGAGACAGTTAGGTATTTTACATCCTCTAATGACGGTACTTCTTTTGCATATGTAATTCACGGGGGAGACTATTTTTCAATGCCGGAGGGTTGTTGTTCAATTGTTGAACGTAATCATATAGGCGGATATTGGAAAGTATACCACAACAACAAATTTTTAGGTAACTATCAAGACGTGCGTTATCTCATTCTGAGTGAAGATGGGGAAGATATATTTTTTGAGGCAACGATTGGAGGTGAGGTGCAAAATCGAAAAAGCTTGCATGAAATGGAGCCTGAAACAATCTATTATTTGCAGGGCGGAGATGCTAATGTATATAAAAATGGAGAAAAATATATTTTTCTTGAAAAGAATGATAAAGTTAAATACCAAAACTATTTTGATAATACATTTTTGTTGACTCTTACCCACAAGAGCGGATATATAAATGGTAAAAAAGTTCCTCAAAAAAAATCTGATTGCAGTATTGAGTTTATGCAGTATGTGACCGATAGGAAAAAAGAACACTATGCATTGTATTTTTATTATGTATGTCAGCAATATACTGACGAAGAATTACTTATTATTGATGGAAATATAGCAGACGCATCGAGTATTGATCAAGAAATAAAGTTTGTGGGATTTACTCAAGTTTCCGGGGATTTGGTCTACTACTCTGAGACTAATATAACAGTAGGCAATAAGAAGTTTGCTATAACAAATCCTGTATCGAACGTTCTCATGCTTCAAGATGAAGTATTTTATTCGCAGAATATTGAGAATAAAAAAAAGATGTGTGTCTATTCGAATGGAAGAAGGATTTCAAAAGAGTATGATTCAGTCTTATTTATGGAGCAAAGTCAAGATGAGAAAACTATACAGGCATTTGTAAAAAAGGACAAAAAAATATTTAAGTTATCGATAAGTATGTGATGTTGTCAGAGTGTTATTTCCGTGTCAGTTTATACGTCACCAATTTACTGATCGGGTCGTATGACTCTTTCGCTTGTCGTAGGCCAAGGTCACCCATGTCGTCTTCACGGTTGATAAAACGATATCTTCCCTTGAGCAGTTTTGCGGTTTCCCAATTTATCATTTGTGCAGCGCCTTTTATAGTGCGGTCAAATTTTTCGTAATGCACGATCGCCATTGAACCGGTATGAGCACTGTAGAGGGCAAATGCGATCAATTTCCCTTCAACACGAATACCCAGTCCTGACAGTTCCAAAAATTCAAAGTGAGCAAAGGCCTTTTCCAGCGATTGAAGTTCAAATTGCACATATTCACTTGCGGCGATTTTTTCTGCCTCCCATACTTTCATGAGAGCAAGGCAGTCATCGAAGTCATTGCGGGTAAGATCATGTGTGGTGTAGTCGGGGTAGGTTCTCAAGAATTGAGAGATGAGATTTTTCTTTTTATGTAACTTTTTCCCGCGTAATTCAATAAGGTCCTCGGTGACATAAAGATAATCGGCTGCGTCATAATCTTTTTCAGCGGTAAAATAGTCATGAAGCTCATAATGATTGCCAAGGAAATTTTCACTGATGAACATAAAATCACCGCTTTTCCCGAGTGCGATAAAATGATCGGAAAGATAGACGATATCGCGAACATTAAGACATGAGCCGAGCGGTTGAAAAATTACCTTATCGCGTTCATCATATACGATGATCGAGTCATTATATGAGAACCATTGAAATCCGTATGTCTCTTGCCAACAGTAGAGCAAAATAAAACTATACACACTCGGGCATAATACACATGTCGTGCATGCCGTATCAAAAAGATGTTTATTTTCTAAAGTGACCGGTTGTAACGGGGAGATACTTTTCAACTGCGGTTCCATACTCTCCTTAACGTCGTGCTCTGCGAAGAGTATAGGGCGTATCTCAAAAAAAATCAAATAAAATTTTGGAAAACGAATGAAATGTTTGTATCAAAAAAGATCGATCATTCATCTGAAAGAGGGATGTGTGGGAGGTAACCAGAATAAGTGAGATCGTTTCGCATGGCGAAATCTAATTTTCATGAAAATACTCATTATTTCCTTTACATGTTTTTCATTTCGCATATACTCATGGAGGAAAAATGAGTTTTGTCTTACTTCAAAAGGAGGCTGGTGTGGCCAAGAAGAAATTTCACATTCTTATCCGCAAGGAATTCTGCAAAGCATGTGCGGTGTGTTACAGCTATTGTCCGACAAAAGCTATAGGACCGGACAAGAATTTCCAGGTGCAGATTACGGATGAGAACAAATGCGTTGGTTGTCTGTTGTGTGAATTGAAGTGCCCTGATTTTGCCATTGCTATTGAAGAAAATGAAGATGAAAATCCGGAAATTGATAACGGCAAACAGGAAGGTGAATGACTATGAAAGACATTCGTTTTGCATCAGGTAATGAAGCGTGTACGCTTGGTGCGTTACGTGCCGGAGCGAAATTTTACGGCGGGTATCCTATCACTCCGTCATCTGAAGTTGCGGAGTCGAGTGCGGAGGAGTTGCCTAAAATCGGCGGACGATTTATTCAAATGGAAGATGAAATTGCCTCGATGTGTTCAATCATAGGCGCATCACTTGCCGGCGCAAAATCATTTACCGCAACATCAGGACCGGGTTTTTCGCTCATGCAAGAAGCATTAGGGTATGCGGTTATGACGGAAGTGCCTTTGGTCGTTATTAACGTTATGCGCGGAGGTCCATCTACGGGAGTGCCTACCGGACCTGCACAAGGTGATATCATGCAGGCACGCTGGGGAACACACGGAGATCATCCGATCATTGTGTTATATTCTTCATCCGTTCAAGAAACATATGAACAGACGATCCGTGCGTTCAATTTAGCCGAAAAATATCGTCAACCTGTTATTTTACTTATGGATGAAATATTAGGCCATATGTATGGTTCTTTGCATATACCTGAAAACATTGAAGTGGTTTCTCGTCGTACTATAAAAGTTGATCCTGCTACCTATAAACCTTTTGAAGCAATAAATGACATTCCGCAGACCGCGAATTACGGTGAAGGGTATCGTTTCCACGTGACCGGATTGAACCACGACGAAACCGGTTTTCCTGTATTGGAATCGGATGTCGTGAAGCGTGGTATTGATCGTATTCATCGTAAAATTGACAATAATCTTGATGATATTCTTGCGTGGGAAGAAATCGGTACCGATGATATGGATGTATTGCTGGTATCACTCGGAACGCAAGCTCAAGCTGCAAAAATGGCTCAAAAGCTTCTGAAACAAGAAAATATAAAAGCAGGTTTGTTCCGCCCGATCACGGTGTGGCCTTTCCCGGGAAAACGTTTTTCCGAGTTGAGCAAAAAAGTGAAAAAAATTGTCGTTGTCGAAATGAATAAAGGTCAGATCGCTGAAGAACTTTTAAAGTATGCCGATTGTGCATCCGAAGTCGTTCCGCTCAATGAGGTCAATATGAAAATGATCTCTCCGTATGAGATCATGAAGACCGTCAAGGAAGTGATGTAAAATGTTTAATTATGAAAAATATTTACGAATCAACAAACTCCCGCATATTTGGTGTGCAGGTTGCGGAAACGGAACCGTACTTAAGGCGGCCATCCGTGCTATCGATCAGATGGGGTGGGACAAAAACTCTGTGATGGCAGTATCGGGCATCGGTTGTTCAAGTCGCGCCACCGGGTATCTTGATTTTAACACGTTACATACATTGCATGGTCGTGCGATACCGTTTGCTACCGGCACAAAGCTTGCGAAACCGGAATTAAACGTAGTGGTGTTTACCGGTGACGGCGATGCGACAGCGATTGGCGGTAACCATCTTATCCATGCGGCACGCAGAAATATCGATATGACAGTGGTATTATTCAATAATAATATTTATGGTATGACAGGCGGACAGTATTCACCGACCACGTTATTCGGGTATAAAGCGACCACCGCTCCCTATGGAAATATTGAGCCGTCATTTGACATTATGAATCTTGTAGTAGGTGCAGGCGCATCGTATGCTGCTCGTACCACTATCGCCAACCCTCGTGAGATCGAAAAATTTATTTATGAAGGAATGTTGAATAAAGGATTTTCGATTATTGAGGTCGTTGCCAACTGCCATGTGCAGTTTGGTAAACGTAACAAAATGAAAACTGCATTTGAAATGCATGAGTGGATAAAATCACGTGTGGTGAATAAAACACAGGCTGAAAAGATGAGTCCCGAAGAACTTGAAGGTAAAATCATTACAGGTGTTTTCAAAAAGGAAACAAAGCCTGAGTATGTATCAACGTATGATGCACTTATTATGCAGAAATGCAAGGAGGATGGCCATGCGTTATGAGATCGTGTTGAGCGGATCCGGCGGCCAAGGCTTGAAATTATCCGGTGAGATACTGGGTAAGTCGGCATCCTTTAATGATAAAATGAACTGCATAATGACCGCAAGCTATGGAGCCGAATCTCGTGGCGGTAAATCGGAAGCATATGTCATTGTTTCACCGGATGAACCGGTTGATTATCCTGAAGCAACCTATGCTGATGTTATCGTCGCGTTGAGTCAACCCGGATTGCAGCGTCAACTCGGACATGTGAAGAAAGAAACTATTATTATCGTTGATAGTGAACTTGTTGATACGACTGCTGCGACGATCGGTACCGTCTATAAAGTGCCCGTAACGTCATTATCAGTTCAAGTAATGGGGAGTCCTATCTCGGCGAATATTGTGACGCTCGGGGTGCTTTCTGCGATAACCGGTATGTTTAAACCTGAAGGATTACAAGCGGTTATTAAAGAGACTTTTGCAGGCAAGATTGCAGAAAAAAACCTTGCTGCATTTGATGCGGGATATCAAGCCGGCAAAAAATGCGTGAACGGCTGATTTTTCATCCTATCTATGCTCTGGCACTTAGCGGAGTATTTGTTTTCATCGCGGTACAAGTTTTTATATCGGGCGGGATACTACCCGCCCTTGTTGTTATTTTTTTAGGGACTTGTATCTTGTACACACGAATGAGGTTTTCAATCATCATCGGTGATGATGACGTGATTATTCGGTCGTTGTTTGTACATAAGATCATTGCGTTTGATTCGATCACCGAGTTGATAAGAACTGAAGAATTAGGAAAAGGTCGAGAGCGCTTTATCGTACGATATCGCGAGGGCAGTCGTATACGAAAGATTGTATTGCCTTCCTATAAATATCGTAACGTTGAGCCATTTGTTGAAGAGTTATCACGTCGATCGATGTGTGAAATTCATGAACCTCATTTAATAAAACCAAAATTGGCTCGTATTTTGTTTGTTGTGATCAGTATTCAAGTCTTATTTGCAGTTCTGAATATGATTTGGAAAACATCCGAAACGGCTATATCGGCATTACGAGACTCTTATATGTGGTATAATTACTATCCTATATGGATTATCGTGGCGATATTCATGATATTTTCATTGGTTCGTTTTTTTAATATGGTAAAGAGAGGGCATCATTATCTTTTTTATTACCGAGGGGCGTTTTTTATAATTCTTTCATCTCTTGTAATGTATTTTGCTTTTTCGGTTGCGAAGATCGATCCGCAAATGGAAATGTATGCTCTGCTTATGCAGACACGATTCGAAAATGATCGCGCTTTTCTTGAATCCCATAACGATGGTAGTAATCAGTTTGACGAAATTCAAAAGAAAATACGTGTTAAGACAAGTATTTCATGCGGTTTTTCAAGAGTTTACAATGAAATACGTTTTTCAACCGAAAATGAACATAATGTGCCCTGTGTTGTGTGGGTTGTGCCTCGAGCTTTCGGTCGAACTCGCTTTTATGCATCGTATCTTGATTCTCAAGGCAGTGTACGGTATATTAATGAAAGCAATAATCATGTGAAATGGGAGGAGATACGTGGCGCGTATCATAACCGTCACAAATAAAAAAGGCGGATGCGGTAAAACAACCACATCGGTCAATTTAGCGGCTGCACTGGCTATACACGGTAAAAAGGTCCTTATTATCGACCTTGATCCCCAAGCTCATGCAACCTATTATTTACGCGTTGACGGACATAAGTTCGATGA
Source organism: uncultured bacterium (assembly GCA_964423645.1). Taxonomy (GTDB): domain Bacteria; phylum Macinerneyibacteriota; class Macinerneyibacteria; order Macinerneyibacteriales; family CAYRFE01; genus CAYRFE01. The sequence continues at coordinate 158,028 of CAYRFE010000001.1, forward strand.
TCGTTTGGCGGGTATGTTCTCAGATGCATTTTCAATTTCCCGTATCATTGAAAGGACGGATATCCCTAATTTGTTTTTGGTACCGGCTACCGAAGAATTGTATGATCTTGACGAATTGTTGGCGAAAAACACTGATAATTTGAAAATACTGTCGAAGCGACTGGCGTTTATAAAAGACGATTTTCATTATATTATCATTGATACACCCGCGCATATCGGAATGACGTGTTTGAATGCCATGATAGCAGCGACAGAATTACTTATTCCGCTCCAAGCTCATTTTTTGAGTTTTATGGCGTTGAAAGAAATTGTATCCGTATTGAAAAAGACGGTTGAACCCAATAATCCTCATATCAAAGCGACATGGATACTGCCGACAATGGTGGATGGGCGGGAGCGTGCAGGTACGGCGATAATTGAGGAAGCACGAGCAATATTTCAAGATAAAGTTCTCTCCACCGTGATACGCAAATCGGTCAAATTACAGGAAGCCCCGCGGTTTCGTAAACCGATAATTATCTATGAGCCGTATTCACCCGGTGCAAGCGACTACTATGCATTAGCCAAAGAAATCATTTCTCAGGAAAAAACAATATTTTGACAAGGTCCTAAAAAAATATTTTTATCATTCATTGATGTGTTCCATAGGTCTGTCAATGAATTTATCATAAAATGATGTTATTAACCAAATATAAGCCATATATTAACCGATAATTAACTTAAAAAGATGACAATAAGAAAAAGGAGTTTCACAATGAGAATAATGTTTGCATTACTGTTTGTGTTCATTTTCGTGTTGTCAGGATGCGGGCATCAGGAGAAGACTTTCACAATTATTTCCGGTTCGGAAAATGAACCGCTGGAACCGATTTTGCAAGATTTTGCGCGTAAAAACAATACGACTATTGTAATGCAGTACAAGGGTTCGGTTGATATTATGGCAATGTTTGCCGAAGGAATCACTGCCGATGCAGTGTGGCCGGCAAACAGTTTGTGGCTGTCGTTGGGTGACACAAAAAGGGTAGTAAAGTCATCTCGTTCGATCATGATGTCGCCTGTAGTTTTCGGTATACGTAAATCAAAAGCGGCGGAGCTGGGCTTTATTGACAAACAAGTGTATGTAAAAGATATTCTTATGGCGATCGAAAAGGGGCAATTGAAATTTGCAATGACGTCTGCCACGCAATCAAATTCAGGGGCAAGTGCGTATCTCGGCTTTTTATACGCGCTTTCGGGAAATCCGGATGTTTTGCGTATGGATCACTTGCAATCACAAGAATTAAAAAAGAAAATACGGTCGATGCTCGCGGGAGTGAACCGCTCATCGGGGAGTTCGGGTTGGTTGAAGGATTTGTTTCTAAAAAGCTCCTACGATGCTATGGTAAATTATGAGGCTACAATTATTGAAACTAATATCGAATTAGAAAAGCTTGGAAAAGAGCCTTTATACGTGGTGTATCCGATTGACGGAATTGTAATGTCGGATTCGCCTCTTGGTTTTATTGATCAGGGATACCCCGAAAAGAAAGAATTTTTCAAAAAACTTCAAGAATATTTGCTCTCGGAAGCTGTGCAAAAACAACTTCTTGCAAGCGGCAGGCGCACAGGAAGCGCATTTATGGAACAAAAAGGAGATTTATCGTTATTTAAAACAGAATGGGGCGTTCGTTACGACATTGTTTTGCAACCATTAAAGGTTCCCCAGCCCGAAGTGTTGTTGGAAGCATTGCGTCTTTATCAAACTGAATTTCGCAAACCCTCATATACCGTCTATTGCTTAGATTACTCAGGCAGTATGAGCGGAGAAGGTGAAACGCAATTAAAGCAAGCTATGGAAATGCTTCTTGATCAAAAACGAGCTGCCCAATATCTTCTTCAGGCTTCACCGGATGATGTTACTGTTGTTATCCCGTTCTCGTCGCATGTAAAAAACACGTGGAAAATAACAGGAAACAGCGAACTAGAAACAAGAAAATTACTCAAGGATATTCAAGATTTATCCGCATCAGGAGGGACGGATATTTATTCTCCTGTTATCGCCGGGCTTCGCGAAATAACTCCAAATGATATAGAATCATATTCCGTTGCAATCATACTCATGACTGATGGTGAATCAAATACCGGTAAAACATATAAAGACTTTGAATTACAATGGAATAACGCAAGATTGGATATCCCAGTATTCAGTATCATGTTTGCGAAGGCCTCACAAGACCAATTATCAGACATAGCCGAGCTCACGAATGCTCGAGTGTTTGATGGCAGAAAAAATTTAATAGAAGCATTTAAAAAGGCTAAAGGGTATAATTAAGGCGGTTTACATGAGAAATACATTAATAGGTTTGTTGATTCTTGCTGTTTTAATTGCTTCGGGATGGTTTTATAAATCGTATCTCATTAAGCAAAAATCTGAGGTTTTAAAGGGGTATATCGGTGGGGAAAAAATGGCATTTTTGGATAATCCCCGTGTTAAAAAAATACTTGAAAGTAAGTATTCGATAGTCATAGATTATACAAAAGCAGGCTCAATTGAGATGGTTCGAGATCTGCCTTTGGAGGGTGTCGATTTCTTATGGCCGTCAAGTCAAGTATCACAAGAGATTTTTAAATTAAAAGGTATTTCACATAAAAGCGAAATTGTGTTTAACTCACCGATCGTGCTGTATACATGGGATATTATCGCCTCAGCATTTGAGAAAAACAATCTTGTTCGTAAGGAGAAGGATGTATACTATGTAACGGACTTTAAAGCTCTTGTGGAAAGCGTAATAAACGGAAAAAAATGGTCTGAAATTGGAGTACCCGACCTTTACGGGAAGGTTACTATTATTTCAACCGATCCAAATAAATCAAATTCCGGTATGATGTTTTCAGGGCTTCTTTCAACAATATTGAACGGTGATGTTGTAACTCTGGAAACATTGCATACAATTACACCTTCAATGAAAAAGTTTTTTTCATCGTTGGGGTATATGGAACATTCTTCGTCCGATCTATTTGACCAATATTTACGAACGGGAGTCGGTGCCAAACCGATAATAGTCGGCTACGAGAGTCAGATAATCGAATTTGCATATGAACATAAGGATGTATGGGAAACAATCAAGAATAAAATTGTTATTTTATATCCACTGCCAACTTCTTGGAGTTCTCATCCTCTGATCATGTTGAATGAGCGCTCAAAAAAATTATTTGAAGCCCTTCAAGACAAGGAAATACAACGCATCGCATGGGAAGAACATGGATTTAGAACGGGGGTCAGTATTCTGTCAAGCTCAAAAACAACAGTAATAATCCAAGGCCTACCGGAAAGTATTCATCAAGTTGTTCCTATGCCTTCGGCAGACGTTATGATCGGTATACTTGATGCGGTAAAATGAGCATTAAGGGTTTTTATTACGGTCAGATACGTGTGAGTAATTAACCGAGTATGATTTCGCTTTTATTATTATCTGTCTCCCATATAGCGATTTTGTACAGTCGGCGCATATCGCTTTTTAATACGGGTGACAGTTCATTCGCCATCCACAAGAGCATGTTTTCGACAGTCGGATTAAATGTAAACACATCGTTTAAATAGGTGTGGTCCAGTTTGTCGATTATGTGCTCTTTCACTATTTTTTTCAAAACAGCAAAATCGATGACCATGCCTTCAGTGTCGGGTGTGCCGATAATGCTGATTTCAAGAATATATGAGTGCCCGTGAAGTTTTTCGCATTGCCCGTGATATGAGGTCAGATTATGCGCTGCTTCAAAACGAAATTTTTTGGTAAGAATTATTTCATGTGTCATTGCGACTTCTTTTTTACCGTTACGGTGAAATTTGAACGATGACGTTTGATTAATAATTTCATGTCTTGTTCTTTGTTAAGTATCATGCGGAAATCACGTGTTGTTCTGATTTCCGTGTTGTTCGCAGAAAGGATAATATCTCCGGCTTTTAATCCCTTTTTCCACGCTTCTGTACCGGATTCAACATGAACGATCATGATACCGTTTTGCACATTAAAAAATGTAAGAAGTTGTTCTGTCAGGTTATCGGTTACACATCCCAATTCTAAAAGTGCGTTACCCATTTCCATGATCTGAACCTGGTTGATCACGAAAGGGAGGTTTTTAAACATATATGCATACTTATCGGTGCGTTCTGCAAGTTTAATTTTCACGGATTTTTTTTTCGTATTGCGCAGATATTCGAATGTCAACGTATCGCCGGCATTATAAGAATATACACGCATGATCAGCTGCGAATTGGTTTTAACCGGTTCTTTGTTGACACTGATGATGGTATCATCAATTTGAATTCCTGCTTTTTGTGCGGGGCTGTTTTCAGTGACGGCGGTAACTTTGGTGGAATTGTCTTTCATGACAATACCAAGGAAAGGCACTCCGTCCAACGCATAAAGCATGTTGAAAATGCCCAATGAAAAAAAGAATAAAACGACGTATTTCATTCAAACCTCGTTCTTGTTAAAATGCGATCGCATAGTGTTGATTATCCATTTCAGATTGCACTATTATTTCTTTGCCGTTATTAAGACGGATCTTTTTGACCATCATATGAGTGACTTCCGTCGGGTACACCGGCGTGCCGGTTTTAATTGATTCTTCGGTAATTACTTTTTCCAATTCTTCGTTATTGATGCTATTCGTACTTTCAATACTTTCCGCTATCCGTTTATAGGTATCGTTGACATTGATACGATCTCGTTTTGTCGTGAAAACGGCTATACTGATACAGAAAAGAAGCATCGCTGCGATCGCGGCGGTTCTGTATACGAATACTTTTCTTTTCATTACACGCAGCTCATGGTGGTGTAATGCGGTTTTGAGTTGAGTTCTGAAAATAGGCGTGTGGATATCCTGTGGGTTACATTGTCTCATACATAGCCTCCATCGGGTAGCTTTCTTTTAATTTTTTTATCGCTCGATGAATTTTCGAGCGAAGGGTTACTTCTTTGATACCGGTAATATATGCAATATCTGCATACGACCTCTCTTCGAAATAGAATAACATCAAGAGATTTTTTTCCTCTGCGGATACGACATGGTCCAGCTTTTCGTGCATGGTATGCAACGCGTTGTCGTGATCCAATTCCAGTTGCTTTTCACATATTTCTTCCAATACATCCTGAGATTTGAGAAGATATTCATAGTCCTCAAGAGAGGTCTCTGGTTTTTTTTTGCGGTAGTAATTTACCAGCTCGTGTGAAGCGATACTGAACAACCATGTTTGCATGCATGCTTTTGCGGGGTTGTACGTATGTAATTTTTCAACGACCTTCATAAACACTCCTGCGGTTATATCCTCGGCAAGTGCGATATTGCGGATTCGTTTTACAACGAAGTTGAGAATCGCATCAAAATGCTTCTCGTATATTTCCTCAATATCAAGCACGCTTACTCTCCTTACTTATACGCGGCAGTGTGAAAAAAGTTGCACCCTGTCTGCATAAAACTCAGGTATATATGAAGTTTCTGCAGATTCGAGGGATTGAAAATAACCGTTTTCGAAACCAAGGTCAAGAAAAAATGACGTTATCTCATTATATTCATCCTGCGAGAGGGTGCGGTCCAAAGGGGCACAGTTTGCCGCAGTGTAAGCAGGTGTATATTGTGCCATCAAACTGATGGGGATATATTTCCCTAAACGTTCCCGGATTCGTGTTAATGCTGTTTTTGAATTTTCCAAATATCCCGGTAATACAAGATGACGTATAATAATGCCCCGAAGAAGAATATCGTCATTGTCGGTTTCTGCAACGCCGACGGTATGATACATCTGTTCTATCACTTCCATCGCATTTTCGGGATACCCGGGGGCCGCTGATAACGCCACGGCAATACTCGAGTCGGCATATTTATAATCCGGGAGAAAAATGTCACAAAAGGATGCGATGAGCGGTACTATTGCAGGATGCTCATAGCCGTTGGTATTGTATACGATCGGGAGTGAAAATCCCTTATCAACTGCAAGAAGAAGCGCATCAACGATGGACGGTAAAAACGGTGTGGGTGAAACGAGGTTAATATTGTGTACATGTTTCTCGTTTTGAAGGAAAAGAAATATATCAGCTAATTCTTCGACAGATATTTCCGCGCCGCGACAGTCATGTGAGATTGTATGATTTTGGCAGTACATACAGCGGAGGTTACAGCCCGAAAAGAATATATTCCCGGCACCTCGTGTGCCTGAAATCGGGGGTTCTTCAAAGAAAAATGGCTTAAAAAGTGCAATTTTCATTGTCGTTGCGCTGTTGCATACACCGCGTGAAACAAAACGATTGACACCGCAGCGGTGAGCGCAGAGTGTGCAATGCGTATAATGTGCAGCGAGCATCTCCCGTGCATTGTGAAAGGTATTGATATTTGACAGATATATTGGTTTCATCTTACCTCGTTCGGAATAATACTGCGAAAAATGTTTTTTGCAATACAAAATATTATTGATGTTCTTTCGGAGAGCGTTACTTCACGACGAAGAAAGGTGTTTCGGATCGTTGAGAATGACTTGTATTTGTATCAAAAAAATGTGTGTATTCTGCTTTACATTTTTTGTAAAACGGTTACTATTAGTTCATGGAACGAGTAAAAATTCTTATTGTAGAGGATGATCCGGGGATTGCCGTGGTTTTGAACACTTACCTTATGCATGAGGGTTGGGATGTGCGAATAGCCGTGAACGGTAAAGAAGGGATCGCTCAGTTCGAATTGTATTCACCGCATCTTGTGATTCTTGATCGTATGCTGCCTGAGATCAGCGGTGAAGATGTATTCAAATGGATAAAAAAGCGCTCGAATACTCCGGTGATGATGGTGACTGCGAAAAGCGAAGAGCATGATATTTTAGAAGGTTTTACATTGGGAACGGATGATTATGTTACCAAGCCGTTTAGTCCGAAAGTTCTTGTCGCACGGTGTAAATCGCTACTACGTCGCGTTGATATGCCGCAATTTAGAGATAAACTTCTTCTCAACGATATCGTGATCGATCCTGAGACTTCCCGCATAACACGTGACGGTAACAGCGTTGTGTTTTCATCAAAGGAATTTGACATCGTATATCTCATGGCCCATTCGCCGGAACGGATTTTCAGCCGTGCAATGATTGTTGATTACGCATTCAACGGTGATTATGAAGGGTATGAACGCTCGATCGATTCACATATAAAAAATATCAGAAAAAAACTTGAAAAATTTACACCGACACAGTGTATTCACACCATTTACGGACAAGGGTATATGTTCAGATATGAAAAAGCTTAGCTCGGTAATAGTCAAACAATTGGTTCTGTCATCTCTTATCGTTTTAATTCTTCTTTTTTTGGCCCTGAATATGTTTTTCAGATATCGTATGACGTATATGGCACGTGAACGTATACGAGAAAGTCTTCCTGTGATCGCGGATGAAGTTATGATGATGCTTGACGGGCGGGACATGCATCCCGGAAAACGACCTGGTGAGCATATGCAATTTATGCGCACTATGGTAATTCGTGTATATGATCAATCGGGTGTATTGGTGCGTGAGTTCCCTCGAAAAGTAAATGATAAAAAACTTGTGAAAATCACGGAAGAGCCTTTTTCGATGCAATCCGGATATGTAATGGATGTCTACATACGAGAAAATCTTCTTATGAATGAACGTGAAAAAGATCTGATCTCAATATTTTTTTGGTATTCGGTGTGGATAATTGTTGTTTTAACCGGTGTATTCATGGTTATTGCGCGTAATATCTCGAAAAGAATAACATCGTTTCTACATCGCCAAAAACAAACACTTATGGCAATTGCCGGCGGGAATTTTCGTATGAGCATCAATGCGGAGTATGAAGAGTTTTATTCGCTGAAAGCAAGCATAGATTCAATGACTGAGCGGTTACGATTGGAGGAGGAGCGGAAAAAAGATTTTATTGTAAATTTTTCTCATGATATTCGTACTCCGCTTACCGTCATTCGCGGAACGGTGGAAGGCATCGGCGATGCATTGATCCCGGTCAATGATAAAACGGTGTCGGGAATTCTTTCTGAAATACAACGAATCGAAACTTTAGCGTCGAAAGCGAAGGATTTTGATCGTCATGAAGGAAATAACGAGTTGATACGTGTGTTTGAAGCGGTGACGCGAATTGCAAAGAAATATTCATCAATGACAGTGCGGTGTAGTGATACCGATGAAGAACTGTGTGCGGAAAGAAGTGATATTGAACGAATGATCGAAAACATATTATCGAATGCATATAAATATAATTCAAAGCCGAATAAAGAGTGTACCGTCAGCATTCAGAGAGAACAGACCTGCATTATGATACGGTTTCGTGACAACGGTGACGGTATTGCACATGAGCATTTACCGTTTGTTTTTGAAAAATTTTATCGTGAAGATAATGCACGGAGTTCGGTGCCCGGGACAGGGCTGGGGCTCGCGATTGTACGTGATATTGTTGCGAAATATAACGGAACCGTAGAAGCTCGCTCGGAAAAAAATGTATTTACCGAGATCATTGTTCGATTACCGTTATCACAGTAGTATGAACGGAGTGAAATGCGTATTCTCCGTATTGAACATGAAGGTTTTTTAAAGAAGCATTCAAATGTTGTAACACGGCATGCCATACGTGCGCTGAGCGTGGATCAAGGAAAACTGTTAATGGTGTTGTCGTCTCGCGTAGGTGATTATAAATTCGCCGGCGGAGCAGCTCATGATGGCGAAACCGCATCACAAACGCTTTTTCGGGAAGTTTTAGAAGAGACAGGTTATCATATCAACATGATAGGTGGTCTGATATTTCGTACTGAAGAATACCGGAATGATTCAAAAAACAACGACACCTGTTTTGTCATGATATCGGATTACTATTTCTGCAGTGTGCATCCGAGAGTTTCTGCGCAGAAACTTGACGCGTATGAAGCGGAGTTGGGATTTCTCCCGGTGTGGATTTCTGCGGAGGAAGCTTTACAAATAAATAATGAAATATTTGAGAGTAAGGGCATCGAAAATCCGCCATGGTTGCTTCGTGAAATAAAAATACTCGAAGCGCTATGCGAGACGGACTGTCCCTCTCATTTGTTACTCAAACCTTGATTTATACGGTTTTCCACGCTATACTCTTTCCAAAGGAGTGATTATGGATAAAATTGACAAACAAATTCTTAATATTTTACAGTCTGACGGTAGAATTACCACCAAGGCAATCGCCGAACGAGTCGGGCTGTCAACTCCCGCAGCGTTAGAGCGTGTGAGAAAACTCGAGAACGGCGGTATCATCAAAGGGTATAAAGCAATATTGGATAATAACTCGATCGGTAAAAAAATAATGGCGATTCTTTCAATTACCAATACGACGCGTACGGCTGAATCCATAGAAAATGTAAAAACGGCACTTTTGAATCTTCGTGAAGTGAAATCATATTACTTTACGACCGGACGTTTTGATTTTATAACTGTGGTTGCAGTTGATGATATCAAATCATTGGAGGAATTAATAGTAAAGAAATTATCGGCCATCCCGTTTATAAGTAACGTCGAGACATTCATCGTCCTTTCGGCTGAAGAAGATCTTGGCGTGCATATTCCCGTAGAATAAGGAGAAAATATGAAATATTCAATAGTTTTTGCACTTCTATTGAGCGTGGTGAGTACTATGTATTCAGCTGTTCAACCGATTGCAATTGATCGTTTTCTCGCAGTTCGTAGCATTCCTACAACAGTCGATGTAAAGACAATGGTATACCGAGGCGTCTTTAATGATTGTCATATGTTTGTTGATCTGAAAGACAACGCTATTTTTTTACTTGATATGGATTCGTTGGAATTGAAGGCTAAATATTTTTTCCGATTCGGCCGATTTGACGGAGAAGTCGAGTCGCTACGTATGACGGCACATCATGGGAATCGTCTGTGGGTTTTGGATCAATTCAATCGTGTGACGCTGTTTGAGCATGGAGATAATAAATTCATATTCAAAGCAACATTTTTTCTGACACCGTATGTATTGGTGACCAATATGTATGCATCACATCTTGGATTATTTGCATTTGGTCGGGATACCGACGGTGTGTTTCATCTTAATCGATACAATGAGGTTGGCACGAAGATAGATGATATCAAGACCTTTAAACCACCAATGCCCGGTAATTTAATACTATCACATGATTATAACGGTAACTTGTTCTATTCATTTCAATTTCAGGCAATCATTCACCACTTGACCATTGATAAAAAGAAAACGACAACCTATAAACCGGACTTTGCTATTCGCTGGTCGGTAGAAAAAAATGAAATGTATAAAAACGGGATGGTATACAATATCGGTGAACTCGGACCGTCACATCTGTTTATATCCTACTGGACGGTGCCTACCGGCGGACTATTCTCGATTATAGAAAAAAAGAGCAAAAAAGTTATTGCATCGTATACGTATCCTTTAGCTGAAGGATTTCTTTACAAGGATCGTATCTATATCTATAATGAATCTTTTCAGGACAAAAACATGCAGTCGTTCTTAATTGAATTGCGGGCGAACGATATTATAAAAAAATAGAGACGATTGAGATGCAAGGATATGGGTCTGCATTCGCACGTGTTTATAATGTGCGGTGGGTTCTTTTTGCTCGTCAAAAAGCTGAAATTATTCTACCGTTTATTACCCCTATAATTGAGAATCGCTCATTACCCAAAACATTGTTGGATGTTTGTTGCGGCACAGGCAGATTCGATTCTTTGTTTTTAGAACACGATTGGCATGTGACCGGTATTGATTTGTCACCGGACATGATTAATTTCGCCAAAGAAAATAACGAATTATTCGTAAATTCGGGTTCTGCCGACTATATTGTCGCAGATGCTTCATGCATGCGATTGGAAAAAAGCTATTCACTTGCAGTATCCCTTTATGATGCATTAAATCATTTACCGAATGCTGAAGCACTTGTATCCTGTTTTGAATCGGTCTACAACGCATTGCACGTCGGCGGTCATTTTGTTTTTGATCTGAATACTCGAAAAGGCTTACTTCGATGGAATGGTATCTCTGTGACGGAAGATGACGATATGACTATAATATCTCGCGGTGTGTTTGATGCGTCAATGGATAAAGCATATACGACAATTTCGGGATTTGTAAAGAATCCTAATCACTCATATGAACGATTCAGTGAAACAGTTTATAATGTTGTCTACAACATGAATGATGTACAATCAATGCTTTATGATGTGGGGTTTAGTGCGATTCGCATGACCGACGGAATACATTTAAATGAATCCCTTGACCAACCTGAAGATGTGGGGCGTGTGTTTTTTATTGCTGAGAAGTAATTACGATTCTTTTACAATGTTATTTTTAGATATCGTGTAATAATATAGGGATACATTATGTTGTGTTTTTAAACAACGCTTCTTTTATAAATACAGATCTTTTATTTTTATCTTCACACAAAAAGCAATAAAATTGGCAAATCTTTAAAAATATCTATAATTCTGTGGTTTTGCCTACACCATATAATGGAACACTTATTATGTGTTATCTACAGAAAAATTATATACTTCAAAAAATACTTGAATTGCCTCACGCTGATTTTTTAATGCCGGTTATTGGATTTTTCGTTGCCTGCAGGTTTTTTAGGGGTGAGGGGACGAAGTCCCCGCTATTAAATTCATGAAGCCCCTTACGAATTCACCGGAAGGGGTTTGGGGATGGCACAATTTCAAAACTCATGCCTTACTTTTTGTCTTGCCACAAGAAGTAACAAAAAAGTCAAGGCTGTAAAAAATCAGCGACACTTCTGCGTATTTTTTCTACGAGAAAAGTAACGCCATATAGGAGTTCCCTAATTGAATTGCTTCACGATAATTGTTTAATCTAAATGGGTCAAATTCCCCGAAGCTTGCTTCGGCTTCACTATTATAATTTTGTTATTATTAGGGGTGTGGGGACGAAGTCCCCACAATATTAGAAATTAAGCCCCTCCCAAAACGAAAAGGGAGGGGTTTGGGGTGGGCGAACAAATATAGTATTTTTTGGGGAGATACCCCGTAGCTTGCTGCGGGGTAGTTCATTGCCGTTATTTGAAATCGTAGAATTCATTCCCCTTCATACTGAAGGGGTGGTATCCGACGGATGACGGTGTAGTATGGCGTTGTCGTTTCGACGAAGCCTACCGGTGAGGCGAAATCTCAGTTAAATAATATCACATAGAGCATCAACTCGAACTGTGATTTCTCACCTAAAGGTTCGAAATGACACACTCTGATCCCCGCCTGACAAGGAGGGACGCACAAAGTGAGAGAGAGACGAAATAATCGTTGATGCTTTCAAACTCCCCAAATCACTCTTTGTTAAAGAGCGGACGGAATGTACTCATTCGGGGGAGTTCGTGTCAATTATTTTTCAAACAGAATTGAAACATTTCCACATGTTCTAATGTCATATATGCATACAGAAGGAGGCAATATGGCAACAATTAAAAAATTAATGTCGTTTTTGGGGAAATACTTCGGTGTTATAACCAAAGGGAGGACTTATCTGAATTTGATCTATTTAAGTTTGGTGTTTCCCTTGGGTTTGCTCTACTTTGTATATCTTATAACCGGACTTTCTTTAAGCGCGGGTTTATTGATATTAATTATCAGTATTCCGTTTATTCTTGTATTTGTACTTTCTTGGTGGGGTTTTATCCATCTGGAGCGGTTACAAGCACATTATTTGTTGGGTATAAAGCTTGATCCAATTAATGGCAAGGAGACGCGTTTTTTCAGTCGCTGTTGGGAGTGGATACGTCATCCGTTGAATTGGAAAGGGTTATTGTTCCTTTTGATAAAATTTCCGTTTGGTATTGTCACTTTTGTAATTGGGACTATTTTATTATCCATTGTCAGCGTTTTGATCGCTGCACCATTTTATTATTCTGATGCTGAAATTTATGAAATTGTGGCTTTTGGAAAGATCATCGACACGTTACCTGAAGCACTATTGGTTTCGTTGATTGGTCTTGCATTGTTATTCCCGGTACTTCATATATGTAATGCGGTCGCTTTTGTGTGGAAAAAAATGTCGGAGTTGTTATTGAATCATACAGTAAAAACACCTGTGGTGACACCGTAATACACGCCTTTTTCGGTTCCGGGTATACCGGTCGGTTGCATTAACAACCGGCCGGGTTTGTTTTAAAGAAATATAAATCATCACAAAACCATGTTCTCTGATGAATGACTTGCATTTTCTAAAAAAATGTCTTATAATTCCCTCGGTGAGTGACAATATGAATATCAGTTTTTATATCAAATTCAATGAAACTCTGTATGTCGTTTCGACGGCATATAGGTATGTTATAACGCGCAGTGCGCGTATATAATGTATTTTTCACATTTACACCATTTTAACACTATTAAAAAGGAGGATTTTTATGATTAATATACAATTACCCGACGGAAAAGTCCTTTCTGTCGAAAGAGGCTCATCGGTCTACGATGTGGCGATGTCGATCGCATCGGGGCTTGCAAAACGTGCATTGTGCGGAGCTGTCGACGGTCAGCTTGTGGATCTCAATTACAAACTTGAAAAAGACGCACAGGTGAAGATTATTACCGGTGACGACGCTGAGGGGAAAGAGGTGTATCGTCACAGCGCATCTCATCTTATGGCTCAGGCGGTACGTCATTTATTTCCGGGAGTAAAAGTTACTATCGGCCCTGCGATCGAGAACGGTTTTTACTATGACTTCGATTTGGACCACTCGTTCAGCGATGAGGATCTGGTAAAAATTGAAGCAGAGATACAACGTATCGTGAAAGAAGATATTCCCGTGACACGTCATGAAATGGGAAAAGAAGAAGCGATCGCATTTTTTGAGAAAAAAGGTGAAACGTATAAAATGGAGATCATTCGTGATATTGAAGCGGATCATGTGAGTGTGTATACCCAAGGCGATTTTGCTGATTTGTGTCGCGGGCCTCACGTGAAAAGTACCGGAATATTGAAAAATGTAAAGTTGTTGTCGGTTGCAGGGGCATATTGGCGTGGTGATGAAAAAAATAAAATGCTTCAGAGAATTTACGCGACCGCCTTTCCAAAAAAAGAAGAACTGGATGAGTATATCAACAGATTAGAAGAAGCGAAGAAGCGTGATCATAGGAAAATCGGCAAAGACATGGGATTGTATTCTATTCATGAAGAAGCCGGTCCCGGTCTTATTTACTGGCATCCGAAAGGAGCGCGGATTCGTGTCGCCATAGAGAATTTTTGGCGTGATGAGCATTATAAAAACGGCTATGAGCAACTCTTTACTCCGCATATGGGAAAAAGCTGGTTGTGGGAAACAAGCGGTCATTTGTCGTTCTATAAAGACAGCATGTATAGTGAGATGGAAGTTGATGAGCAGGATTATTACATCAAACCGATGAACTGTCCGTTCCATATAATGATCTATAAATCGGATACTCACAGCTACCGTGATCTTCCGCTACGTTGGGCAGAACTGGGTACTGTATATCGTTACGAGCGTTCCGGTGCATTGCACGGACTTTTGCGCGTGCGCGGGTTTACTCAGGATGATGCGCATATTATCTGTACCCCCGAGCAGATCGATGATGAGATAAGTGAAGTATTACGTTTTAGCTTATACATGTGGCGAGTATTCGGATTTACCGATATCAAGGCATATTTGTCAACCAAGCCGAAAGAGAAATCGGTTGGTGAGGAAAGTCGTTGGTTGCAGGCGCAGGAATCATTACAGAAAGCCATCGAGCGTGAAGGATTGCAGTTTGAAGTGGATGACGGCGGTGGCGCATTCTACGGGCCGAAGATCGATCTCAAAGTCAAAGATACTTTGGGTCGTGAATGGCAGATGACCACTATTCAATTCGACTTTAATTTGCCTGAGCGTTTTGATATGACCTATGTTGATGCCGACGGTAAAGAAAAACGTCCGTACATGGTGCATCGTGCGTTGCTCGGCAGTATTGAGCGTTTCTTTGGTGTGCTTATAGAAAACTACGCGGGAGCATTCCCGATATGGCTGCATCCGGTACAGGCGATTATATTGCCGATATCGGATAAATTCAACGATTATGCACTATCGGTACAGAAAGCGATGAAAACTGCCGGTATACGCGCAGATGTTGATCTGCGCAATGAAAAGGTCGGTTATAAGATCCGTGAAGCTCAGGTCAAGGAAAAGATACCGTATATGCTTGTGGTCGGCGAAAAAGAAATGAATGACGGCACTGTGGCGGTGCGTACCCGTAAGGGCGAAGATCTTGGAGCGCAACCGACTGCCGATTTTATCAATAAAGTGTTGGAAGACATACGGGAAAAACGGTAAGGATTAGCGGCATGAATAACTGTAGGGGCACGGCGTATCGTGCCCTTGCTTTTTAACGGACTCATATGAGCAACGAATTATCCGTTATAATCAAAAGTTTTATCCGCTACTACCGCATTGAGAAGAATGCGTCTCCGCATACGTGTGCGTCGTATTCATATGATCTCAAACGTTTTGCCGCATTTTTAGAAAATAATGAATTGTCGCTCACTACGTTAAATCGTGAGAAGATCGTCGATTACTTCCTTTCTATGCGTGACACCGATTATGCACCAACGTCCATTTATCGAAACTACGCATCGTTAAAAGAATTTTTTGCATTTTGTGTGTCCGAGAAAATCTTGCAAGAATCCCCGATGGCGCTTATGGATAGTCCGAAGCGTTGGCAGTCGTTGCCGGGTGTGTTGACCGCTCAGCAAATAACGGCATTGTTGGATTCGATACAAAAAAACACGGAAAAGGGATCACGTGACACTGCGTTAATTGAAATGATGTACGCCACAGGAATGCGTGTGTCGGAAGCAGTGAATGCACGGCTGAACGACATTATCTGGGATTACATGGTTATTCGTATACGAGGAAAAGGCAATAAGGAACGTCTCGTGCCGTTCGGTAAATTCGCGGCGGATGCATTAAAAAACTATATTCCGATTCGCAAATCTCATGTTGGCGGTAAGACAGACGACGGGTTTATATTTCTAAATCAGCGAGGAACAAAGATAAGCAGGTCGGGTATTTGGCGTATATTGAAAGAATACTATCTTAAAATCGGTGCTGCAGACGCGCATCCGCATACTCTGCGCCATAGTTTTGCTACGCACATGCTTAATAACGGTGCAGACATACGCTACGTACAGGAAATGCTCGGGCACAGTGATATTTCCACGACACAAATCTATACGCATATCACAAGTGACGAACTTAAAGCGGCGTATTACAAATTTCATCCCAGAAAATAATTTTCATTTTTTTTGTTATTTGAGACCGACGCGTAAGTTAAACATCTTAGTTTTCGTTATCTATAAAACAGGGGTGTGGGGACGAAATCCCCATTATATAATAAATTAATCCCCTCCCGACGGTCATCGAGTGATTGCGCAAGCAATCGTACCGAGATGCGGGAGGGGTTTGGGGTGGGCACAAATTCAAAATATGGTAGTTTTGCAAAGGCCTCTAGTAGTAGATTTACAAATATCTCGTTTATTCATTTTACCACTTGACGAAACACTGAAATGGCAGTATATGTAAATAACAGGTTATTATAAATAACTGGTTATTGAAAGGTGGGCTTATGAACACAATGCGAAAAGAAGAGATAAATGCAATGAAAAAAAGTGTCAGCGACGGTATCGCAGAAATGATCATCGGGTTTATGTTCATGTGGTGGGGGAGTAAAGTATTTGGCGGATTTATGGGAGAATTATCGCCGATAGCTTATATTTTTGTTTGGCTTATCAAACCGCTTAAAGCAAAAATAACCTATCCGCGTATTGGTTTTTTCAAGCTTAATAAGGTGCGGCAACGGAAATCCGATATGAGTTTACTGTTCATAATAACAGGAATATTGGTTTTGGGTATCGGTGCGTTTTATATACCGGGTGCGCGTGATTTTATCAGACTGCATACCGCTTTGGTATTTTCAATGCCATTTTCGATCCTCGCCATAGCAGCATATCTGATAACGCGGGTATGGAGATTCCTTGTCTATGGCGTACTTATGGTGGGCGGTTTTGTTTTTTTGTCATCAATGAGGCAAGGAATTGATTTTGTGTTTTTGAGTAGTGGAGGGGTGATGTTTATCACAGGATTAATAATTCTGATATGTTTTATCAAAAAAAATCCGATTACCTCAAATGAGGAGTAAGTATGTCAGACGATATACTATACTCTCTACTTCATGAACCATCTCGCTTGCTTCTTGTGTTGAAGCTTTATCCGCTTGAGTGTGCCGATTTCACGTATCTGGTGAGAGAAACGGGATTAGCAAAGGGAAATGTATCGCAGCATTTACAAAAGCTCGAAGAGGCGGGAATTGTCACGATCACCAAGGAGTTTGTCGGGAAAATACCTCGCACAGTGATACGGCTTACCGATGAAGGCAGGAAGGCATTGAAGAAGTATAAACAAAGCTTAGGTGATTTATTGAAAGATGTTGAAACATAATACTGAGTATTGCGTATAAAATTTTATAGGGAAAATTGTAAAGCGCCCTTGACAGATTTGAAAAAGTCCGTATACTGATGTTAAGCGAACTTTACATGTGTTCATATGATAAGGAGGTCATCATGAAACTTACTGTGTGGTTGATGGTTGTGATTATGGCAGTATCAATGGTATCATGCGGGAAAAAGGGTGCGGACTCTGTCATGGTAAAAGTAAAGGCAGCGTGGGTTCCCAAGGATCTTGGATTAGCTAATCCTCCGGAGAAAAGCGGTATCTATAAGGATATGATATTTTATTCTGAGGAAACGGCAGACAAATTCATCGTTCATTTTACGGATGAAACAGGCATTGAAAAGAAATCCGTTGTCATTAAACGCGGAAAAGGTCCCGGGGAGATCGCGTTTATTATGGCCATGCGTGTTGTGAATGATAAAATGTATATGTATGATATCGGTAGCCAGAAAGTATTGATTACAGATATGGACGGTAAATATGTCGATGATATCGCATTGAATGATCAAATCGGTGCTTTCGGGGCACTCGATATCATGGATGATACACTGTACTATCATGCAATGATGGGTAATAAAATATCAAAAGTTAATCTAGCCGACGGTAATTTGGTGAAGAGTATTCCATGGGAAAACCCGATAACTGATTTTAGTGATATTGGCGGAAAAGAGTTTACACGCGGAATTGTTCGTGCGGACAGTTATGATAAGAAATTCTACATCGCATATTGGAATGAACCGTATCGTTTAGAAGTGTACTCTCCTGATCTTGTTCTTGAAAAAACATTAACGCGCCCGTTATCAGAGCAATACGAAAAAGCTCTTTTTGCAGCCGGAGGACGTGGTATAAACGGTAACATTCTTATTTCATCTGTAGATGCTGATAAAAATTATATTTACGCCTCATTCGGCGGTGGTCAGAAAACCTCCGGTACAACCCCTCAAGATATGAAAATCGAAGGCGTTCCCAAAAAGTATTATATCTCGGTGTTTGATAAAAAGACCGGTGAATTTACACGTGAAATAACAATTGAAAAGTTTGAAATGCTTAATGGCGTTGCGAATATTATCGGTGTTACGGAAAGATCAATTTACTTGCTCGTTGTTGATTTTGGTGATTCGTTGGTCAATGTGGTAAAACAAGACGAAAAAGAAAAGAATGATGTACAGAAACAATTCGGTATCAGCTACGGTATCATGATTGTTGAAAATCCGATGTATAGTTCCGAGAAGAAATAATTTACGATAAGTATCTTTTTAAGGCAGGCGAAAGCCTGCCTTTTTTTATTTCGGGGCACATACAAAAATCAGTATTTTCGACATGAGAGGCGGATATGTTGACGAGGTTTCTTTTACAAAAGCGATGGGCATGTTCGGAGTTATGGATTTTATGGAAAATGAGATGTAGTATCATGCTGATTTCGGGAAAAATTATCAAAAGTTAATTTGGGAAACGGTAGTATTGTATCCGAGATTGCCTATAGTAAACAACCTGTTGATCCCAAACTTTTCCAATGTTACGTAACAGTACAAACGTTAATCTATAAATATTC
>CAYRFE010000002.1:0-142085 GCA_964423645.1 uncultured bacterium
ACCGCGAGGGGGAGCTACATTTTCTACGTTGTCATTTCGACACGTTTTGTTTTTTCTTACCGGTTTATGAATGTCGTTTAAGGGATTTTCTGTTGCGTACAGTTTTTAAGGGGTATGGGTGGGCACAGTTCCACTCACAGTATTAGTGTGTGGCGTTTCAAATGAATGGTCCCGACACAAAAGGCTGTATGCTTTTCGCAGGATTGTGTGACAGATAAAAAAAAGGCAGGATAACCTGCCTTTTACGAATAACGTGTGCTCATTGAGCGACTAACGAAGAATATATGAACGCAACGGCGGGAAACCGTTGAAGTAGATCGAACAGTAGCTTTGCGTATACGCACCGGTAGTAAAGATCATGACCTTGTCGCCGACTTGTGTGCTGTGTGGCATTTTGTATTTAAATTTTTCATACATGATGTCCATACTGTCGCAGGTAGGTCCTGCAATAATGATCTCTTCTTCATCACCTTTACGGTCGAAATAGATCGGGTATTTCAACGATTCATTGAGTGTCTCGATCATACCGCCGAATACGCCTACATCCACATACACCCATTTATGTGCATCATAACGAGCTTTTTTCGATATCATAATGATCTCTGACATCATTACACCGGCGTCAGCGGTTAAAGAGCGCCCCGGTTCAATAAATAATTCGGGCATTCCGTCGGCAAAATCTTCCTGAAGAAAACGGGTAATTTCTTTTGCATAAATCTCGACAGGTTGTGTCGGTTGAATATAGGTCGCAGGAAAACCGCCACCGAGATTAATCATCTGCAGGTCGATCCCTTTGAGTTTTACTGAATCAAAAAGATAATCGCACTGTGCGATCGCATCATCCCATTGACCGATATCGCGTTGTTGCGATCCTACATGGAATGAAAGCCCGTAGGGGATAAGACCGAGTTTTTTTGCTTCAAGAATAAGTGTGTACGTAAGATCAGGGTGAGAACCGAACTTGCGAGACAACGGCCAATCGGCACCTGTTCCTGAGGTCAATATTCTAAAGAATACTTTTGATCCCGGTGCGTACTTTGAGATTTTCTTCAGATCTTCTTCAGAATCGGTCGCGAAAATGCGTATGCCTTTTTCGTAGGCATATTTTATGTTTTCGACTTTCTTAATGGTATTTCCGTAGCTCATACGGTTCGGATGTACACCAAGGCGAAGAAGTTGATCAAGTTCATATACTGTCGCAACATCAAAATTAGAACCCAAATCGCGAAGCAGCACAATGACCTCATCCATCGGGTTGGCTTTGACTGCATAATACACATTCACCGTCGGCATGTGTGTTTTGAGTTCTTTATATTTTTGCTCGATTACGTCGAGATCAACCAAAAGAAACGGAGTCTTTTTGTCACGGGAAAACTTCTTGATACGTTCTAATTTTTCCGGTGAGCAGAACTGGTCAAGATCAAAAGAATACGGTGTTTTCATATTAGCCTCCTTTGGGCATATTACTGCTTGGGGAACTATATGCAGTTCGAAAAAAAAGTCAATAAAAAAATTTAAAAAAAATATGATTAATTGTGATTAACAATGAATGGTTCAAAAAGGCGTATGTCGTGAAAAATTTGCAAAAAACGAGAATCACACGGGCCAGCGTGTGTTAAAAACATGCTAATTTACTATATAATTATAAGATAGAGTGTGTTTTATTTATAGTTGAAAGACAAAGCGTGTCGTAAATTGTCAAAAAGAAAAAACGATAATACCGCGTAAAACAAAGATAGCGTGAGATAAATCACGCTATATTGAGGAAAATGAATGTGCTGTTGTCAGTGTGTCAGCAAATAATCGTAAGCGGCCAACGCGGCTTTTGCGCCTTCGCCTGCTGAAATAACGATCTGTTTATAGGGGACATCGGTGACATCGCCTGCGGCAAAAATTCCTTCTACGGACGTTCTGCAGTGTGCATCGATTCTTATTTCGCCGGCATCGTTCAGTGCAAGCAGGTTTTTTACGATTTCCGTGTTCGGTATCAGGCCGATCTCCACAAAAACGCCGTCTAATGCAATGGTTTTGGCAGAGCCGTGTATCCGATCGCGAATCACGACCTGTTCAAGCCGATTCGTGCCTATCAACTCATGAACGACGGTATTGAAATATGCTTCGATTTTATGTGCAAACGGTTCTATCTTTTCAACGACGATCGGGTCTGCGGTATATCCTTCAAGAAATTGGAATACATAGATCTTTTCGGCGATCTTGCCGAGGTCTACGATCGCTTCCACCGCCGAATTCCCGCCGCCGACAACTGCGACCGTTTTCCCGCGATAAAGAGGTGCGTCGCATGTGGCGCAATATGCTATCCCGCGTCCGGTGAGTTCTTCCTCGCGGGCAACCCCGAGAGGGCGTGAGCGTTTCCCGGTCGCGATAATGATCGTTTTACCTTTGAACGTCTTTTTATCATCGCTGGTGACGTATATCTCGGAACCTTTTTTTTCAATTCTTTCGACATGTACGAATTCATGGAGCGCAACAGGGTAGTGCAGCATATGCGTACGCCATTCATCCATCATTTGAATACCGGCGATCTCGTTGTTGCCGGGGTAGTTCTCAACAGACGCGGTGGTAAGTACTTGCCCGCCCATGTCATACGTGATCAGTCCTGTTTTCAAGCCTTTACGGGCGGCATAGAGTCCCGCGGAGATCGCCGCGGGGCCGCCGCCGACGATCAGAACGTCATATAATTCTTGTTCCTGTAATGAAAGTTGAAATAATTCAGACATATCGTTACTCCTTTTCTTCCAGTGCCAACAGCAGTAAATCTTCAAGCGCATAAAACGCATCTTCGTCGGTCTGGTCGGCGATATCTGCTTCGTGTTTGATATCATCCATAAGATCAAGAAGATCGTGGAGATCATCATCGGTGCATTTGACTATATAGGCATCTTTTTGTTCGGTGCAGTTTTGTGACAGCCACAAAAAGGCTTCTTCACTGAATGAGACCACGTAGTCGAGGGACGTTTTCTCGTTTTTGTCTAATGTGAGGGTATGCATTGCCATAAATAATACCTCCTGTGCTCGGGTTAGTATACCGCGGTTCGACTGACGGCGTCAAGAGAGATTCTTTCATCAGTGATTTCCTCGACCACGTTCAAAAATATCTCTTTACCGAATGAAATCTATATGTATACTGATAGACAAAGAGTAGCGCAAAGCATGGAGAAAATGTGAGAACACGAACAGGGTGTATGTACGCACCATGACGACATTGAAAAAAATACTATCGCATTTCAAACCGCCGACACTTGAGGTCACCGTCTTTCATGCGGTTTTTTGTTCTATGCAGAATAAACATGTCTATTCCTGTCAATTGAACATTCGCATGCGTACAAAGAAAAATCATACGATCACCGCATTGTATCTTGAACCGCCTCGTGAATTGATCACGGTCTTCTCCGCATTACCGATACGATACGTGTTTCCCGGAAATCGTTCCGGTCTTTACAGGCTTTCGGAAGATCAGGTCTTACAACGGCTCATGTCGTCGGAGGACGTCATTACGCTTGACCAGTTTGCAGTGCGTGCCGCTGTACCGGTAAACGTTACTTTTTCCGGTTTTCTTTACCCGATACGCGAACCGAACCATCGCAAGGATCTGCCGTTGACAGGATGGCGATTACGAGTTGAATATGATTTTTTTAAAACGATCTGGTCTGATGTGCAATTTGAAGAATATAGCGTCCGCAGATGATCGTGCCGCGACGATCCTTACTGAGGTTTATTGAAAATCGTGACAATGACATCGCCTCGTAAAACAAAAATCTATAAATACAAACGAATAAACGCATAATAGAAAGATAAAATCACATAAAGAGCAATAATCGCATATAAACGGACTTGATATTTGAACGGAAATGTGCTAAAAATTTATTAGCACTCAGTGCGTGTGAGTGCTAACAACGGGATGGAAGGCTTAGGACAAATAAGAACACGAAAGGAGAATTGTATGAAAGTAATTCCTCTTGACGACAGAGTGCTCGTGAAGATCGAGCTCACTGAAGAAAAGACAAAGGGAGGTATCTATCTTCCTGATACTGCAAAAGAAAAGACTCAGCGCGGTGAAGTCGTTGAAGTCGGACAGGGCGAGAAGATTTCAAAACTCGGTTTGAAAAAAGGGCAAAAAGTGATTTTTGCGAAATATGCCGGCACCGAGATCAAAATTGACAATGACGATCACATTATTCTCGGCAATGATGATGTGCTTGCAAAAATAGACAACTAAGAAAGGGGATGACACTATGGCTAAACAAGTATTGTATAATGAAGAGGCGCGTCAAGCGTTATTACGCGGCGTTGATAAATTGGCAAATACCGTAAAGGTAACTCTCGGCCCTAAAGGTCGTAATGTAGTGCTTGAGAAAAAATTCGGTGCACCGCTTGTGACCAATGACGGCGTGACCATCGCAAAGGAGATCGATCTTCAGGATCCTATCGAGAATATCGGCGCACAGATGGTGAAAGAAGTTGCGACAAAGACCCATGACGTTGCAGGTGACGGCACCACGACCGGTACCGTTCTTGCTCAGGCGATCATCCGTGAAGGATTGAAGAACGTTACCTCAGGGGCAAATCCTATGTATCTCAAACGCGGTATCATGAAAGCGGTTGAAGTATCGGTGAATCAAATCAAAGCGATCAGCAAAGACATTTCCAATAAAGATGAGATCGCACAAGTTGCCACGATTTCTGCCAACAATGATGAAGAGATCGGAAGACTCATTGCAGACGCGATGGAAAAAGTCGGCAAAGACGGCGTTATCACCGTAGAAGATGCAAAAGGTATGGAAACTCACTTGACCGTTGTTGAAGGCATGCAATTTGACCGCGGTTATATTTCACCGTATTTCATTACTGATTCTGAAAAAATGGTAGTCTCTCTTGAAGAACCGTATATTCTTATTTATGACAAAAAGATCTCTTCAATGAAAGATCTTTTGCCGCTTCTTGAGAAAGTAGTACAGACCGGTCGTCCGCTTTTGATCATCTCTGAAGATATCGACGGCGAGGCATTGGCGACATTGGTTGTCAACAAACTTCGCGGCACATTGAATGTTGCTGCGGTAAAAGCTCCCGGCTTCGGTGACAGACGTAAAGCAATGCTTGAAGATCTTGCCATCCTTACCGGTGGACAGGTCATCAGTGAAGAGGTCGGCATGAAGCTTGAAAACGCTACGTTGCAGGATCTAGGTAAAGCAAAAAAAATCAAAATAGACAAAGACAATACGACCATCGTTGACGGTCACGGTAAAAAAGAAGATGTCGAAAAACGTGTAAAACAGATCGACGCACAGTATGCTGCTTCGACATCAGAATATGACAAAGAAAAACTTTTGGAGCGCAAAGCGAAACTTGCCGGCGGTGTTGCTGTTCTTAACGTCGGTGCCGCTACCGAAGTGGAGATGAAAGAGAAAAAGGCTCGCGTAGAAGATGCACTTGCTGCGACCAAAGCGGCAGTTCAGGAAGGCATCGTGCCGGGTGGCGGAACTACATTGCTGAGATGTATTCTCGTGCTCGAAGAAGCTGCGAAAAAAGAGCAGGGCGATGTACGTACCGGTATTGAGATCGTTGCACGTGCACTTGAGTATCCTGCACGTCAAATCGCCAGCAATGCAGGTATGGAAGGCGCAGTAGTGGTTGAACGTCTTAAAAAAGAAAAGAATTCCACTATCGGCTACAATGCGGCAACAGGAGTATTCGAAGATCTCTTGAAGGCAGGCGTTATTGATCCGACCAAAGTAGTTCGTTCATCACTGCAGAATGCGGCATCAGCAGCAGCAATGCTTCTTACGACTGAAGCAGTGGTTTATGAAGTTCCTGAAGAGAAAAAGGCAGCTCCCGCACCGGGTATGGGCGGTATGGGCGGCGGAATGGATATGTATTAATAGTTCCGACCATAGTGATTTCGGTTTTTATAATGGGGACGTCAGTCCCCATTTTTTATTATGGTGATTGTAATCGCTGAAGCTGCCGTAACGCTCTTTTATTGACTTTATCCGTCTCATCTTCTACAATCATGAAAAAAGGAAGAATATGATGAAATTCATTCTTATCTCTGTGGGCACCGTATGTGTCGGATTGGGTGCGGCAGGAATTGTATTGCCCGGACTACCCGCGACACCGTTTTTTTTGGCGGCAGCCGCATGTTTTGTGCGCAGTTCCGATCGGTTATATACATGGCTTATGGAGCATAAAACATTTGGCGTGTTTGTGCGCAATTTCTACCGTGACGGCGGTATGACGCGAAAAGCACGTATAATTTCCCTTACGGCGATGTGGTGCATGATAACGGTGTCGGGAGTGTTCTTTTTGCAATCAATGACCGCACGCATTGTTTTGTGTACAACAGGTGTGATCGGCACGATCGTGATATTTTTGATGCCGACGGCCAATACTGATTCATGAGGAGGAATCCTGTTATTTATCCGCAGATTAACGCAGATTTGCGCTGATTTAATTCCCCTTCACACTGAAGGGGTGGCATCCGAAGGATGACGGGGTAGTAAGCGTTAAAAAGGCTTGTCATTTCGACGAATCCTAACGATGAGGAAAAATCCTGCCTTGCTTTTTGTCTTGACACAAAAAGTTGTAGCATGTGTCATTCCCGTGAAAACGGGAATCCAGTAAGATTTCAAAAACTCTGGATTATCGGGTCAAGCCCGATAATGACACCAAAATGGAATCATGCATTGAAATGCTTAACGATAATTTTTTAATGCCGTCTTTCTTTCCCCCTCATTTTTGCAAAGAGGGGGAAACGCGTAACCGCGAGGGGGAGCTAAATTAAGCAGTTGAGATGCTGCAGTAAAAGGGATGGGCACTATTTCACAATATAGAGAACGTTGCAAAATTTTGAATATTTAAATGTTCTTTTTCTTGAAATAGGGGTGTGGGGACGAAGTCCCCATTATACAACAATTTAAACCCCCTCCCGATTTTTTACGGGAGGGGTATGGGGTGGGCACAAATTCAAAATATGGAAGCTTTGCAACACTCTGATGTACCGGTTTAACGAATGCATCAACCTTTTTTCTGGAAGAATTTTCCGTTCAATGGTATACTGACGCAGTAGCTATTCCAAGAAGGCGGATAGAATGCAGAAACGTTTCAGTATGAGGATTTCATCGGTTTGCAGAAAGTTTTCTATCGGACGTGTCATGCTCTATCCGATACTTGCGGCAAGGGAGTAATAATGCGGAAGTATATTCTACTTATTGTGTTACTTACTACAGGTCATGTAATGACAATGGCAGATTACGTAGTCCAATTTAAAAATGTTCAAAATTCAAAAGAAGTATACGATACTACAGATGGAGGATATAGATATTTTATAGTGAAAAGTTCTCCTGTTTTACTTGATTTAGCCCTATCTAGTGCTTTTAACGTAACAGATGAGGTTATATTTCAGCTACGAGGTTATCATACTCAAGGTCAATTCAATGATTTATATTATTCAGAAAAATATGATATTATCCATCAGAATCAGATTTCACCAAAAGAATATTATACTTCTTTTTCAGGAATTATTCCAATGGTTCTTAAAGAAAACCAACGTAAATTTCTAAAATTACGATGTTATTATAAAAAATTGAACGAAAATGATGCCGATTATAAAGAAGTAGATTATAAGGGTTTTTTCCCGATCGTTATTACAACTAGCGAAGAAGACTACAATAAAAATATGAAGCAAAGAAAAGAATATTACCGACAGCTGAAAAGTATGATAAAAGAACTTGAATCAACAATAAATACAGATGAAAAAATAAAACCGCCGATTGGATATGCTTCGCGGATAGAAGACCTCAGAATACGAGAAACCCCCTCGCTCCAAGGGAAAATAGTCGGACTTATGAAAAGGTATCAAACCGCAGAATGGTTAGGCGAAGAAAGCAGCAGAGTTGATAGATTATCGGTGAATGGGGTTATGATTGAAGACAGATGGGTAAAAGTACGCACACTTGACGGTGCTATCACCGGTTGGCTTTGGAAGGGTCTTGTTTCAAAAGTAAGACATCTAGTAGTGAGGGAGATGGGAATTTCCTTTTATGTTATTACCGAGATAGATGAGTTTAAAGAAATACCAATAAAAGAACTTTTTATAAAGTCATCAAGTATAAAAGAGAGCACTGAACTTTCATTGCAAGAAACAAAATTTGTTGAAATTCATGATGCATGTGTAGATGTAGAAGATGATTCTCTTGGTGTTGAAGTTATAGATGAATCCTTGATTTTAAATAAGGATTTCATTAAATTATATTTAAAACAAAGATTTGGTTTTAATTATCGCGGCAAATCGTATTCATTGTTTCATCCATGGTTACATGATGGCTTTTTTGAAAACTATAAACTTGTAAGAGATGATTGTATTCTTGTATGGAATGTTTTTGGTTATTATGGTGACATATGCTCGATAGAATGGCATTATGAAATATGTAAGACTTTAAGATTTTACACTAACGACTATATATTACAAATAAATGAAGATGTATTACTCCATGAGGGCTACAAAGTCGAAGAGCTTTCTGTAGAATCATACGATGAGCTTTTACTTAAAATTACAGACACAACAGATAAAGACGTTTTTAAAAATCATTATTACTATGATCAAAAAGAAAAAAAATACTCAATGAACTATGATAAACGATTTGATATTTATCATATTCTTGATAAGTACTTAGGTGGTATGAAAGATGATCCTGCCCTTTTATTACAAGGCAAAGGTAAGCCGGAGTATCAAAAGAGATACGATTCAATATATATCATTCGTGACTCAATAAGGAGTATGGCTTTTTAGATGTGGCGTGAGAAAAAATTGTAAGGAGAAAATAAGCATATGAGTATCGAAGCCATCACGATCCCTTATCTTCATGACAACCACACTCACACCTTCTTTTACGGATTATTGTCCGAATGCGTAAGTCTTGCCGACGTGCATGAAAAGAGCGACGCGTTGCGTGTGCTGCGCGGATTACAGGCTGATCTTTCTGTGGTCACCGGCTGGCATTCGTCGCGCTACTCATTTACCACAGAAGAACTTGAGTCGTGTCCGCCGCTCTTGATCTGTCATTTGTCATTACACGCATTTGCTGCTAATGCACACGGATTAGAGCGTATCGCAGCCATACAGCCCGATATTGCGGCGCATTTCAATGATCAGGATTGGATTGAGCGACATCTTCCGTTGATTTTTGAAAGCATCATGTCTCTTTTTTCTTTCAACATGGCGACACTTACGCGCTTCATGGACTATCTCTACACGCTAGGTATTTATTCTGCCGATGATATGCTCGCACCGAATGACGCCGCTATCGATTGTGCCTTCTCTGAGGCGTTTACGGGGCGGATAGGCTGTTGACCTACACACGCTTAAATGACATCAATAAAGCGAGAATAAAGGGTATTAAGCTCTTTACCGACGGTGCAAACGGGGCGTATTCCGCCGCGTTACGCATGCCGTATACCAACGGATCTCATGGGATGCTTATATATACGGATGATGCGTTGTATGCACGTATCGCAGACGCTCGAACGATGTCTACAGGGTGTGCCATTCATGCCATCGGTGATAGGGCGATAGCGCAGATCCTTACGGTATATGAACGCTTTGTTCGCACGTCATCTGCATTTACAACCCTTCGTATTGAGCATGCACAGTTTATCAGCCGTGAACAGGCACTACGTGCCCGTGATTTGGGCATTACACTTTCCATGCAGCCGAATTTCAATACCGATTCGGTCGATTATACCGACAGACTTCCGAGAGTGTATTGTGAACACAACAATCCGTTTCGCATGCTGATAGATGATATCGGTTTTGTGCCCGGCAAAGATCTGCTGTTCGGCTCCGACGGTATGCCGCACGGGGTACTGCCTGCATTACAGGCAGTGTTGTTTCCGCCGTACGAGGGACAACGGTTAACGCCGGATG
This sequence comes from uncultured bacterium, assembly GCA_964423645.1. Lineage (GTDB taxonomy): Bacteria > Macinerneyibacteriota > Macinerneyibacteria > Macinerneyibacteriales > CAYRFE01 > CAYRFE01. The sequence goes on from CAYRFE010000002.1 coordinate 9,941, forward strand.
AATTGTGTGCAGGGTATCATCGTGCGAGCATCAAACGTGAATTTGTCATAACGATCGATCGATCTGACCGTACCGTGATGAAAGGGGACCCTGTATGATAAAAGCGTGTGTAGTACTTGTGTTGATACTGACGATCCGGTGTAATACCCAATCGCTTGAACCTACACAATCAGCGGAACGAGTTGCGCGAAAAGCGGTCGAAGCGATCATTAGCGGTAATTATGAAGAATTTGCATCATGCTTTGACGAAAAACTGATCCAACAAGGCCTTGTTTCTTCTGATATCCTCTCGATCGCGATCAGCGAGATGACCAAAAATACCGGACCAATACAAGAGATTCGTCAGGTGCAATATGTGACTCGAAATACGATGACGCATCTGATTGTCACGACAGTGTGTCAACAACATTATATATTGGATATCGCAATAAGTATTGACGAAACGCAAAAAATCAAATCGTTTTTTTTTAAACCGCCGCAGGTTGATTTTGTATACAAACCTCCAAAATATGTAAAAAAAGATCGATTTCGCGAAGAGACATTGCTTTATGGCAATGAGTATCCTTTGCCTGCCACGTTTACTGTTCCGATCAATAAAAAAACTTTTCCCGCTGTTATTCTGGTGCACGGCTCCGGCCCCAATGACCGCGACCTCACTATAGGGCAGAATAAGCCTTTTCGGGATATTGCATGGGCTTTGGCATCGGAAGGGATCGGGGTGTTTCGGTATGAAAAGCGGACCCGTTTGTATTCCGACAAGGGATCGGCGGATACTCCGAAGGCTGAAGTTGTCGATGATGTATTGGAAGCGATCAAGTATCTGAAAAATCGTAAAGATGTGTCGTCTGTCTACGTGCTTGGATTAAGTTTGGGCGGTATGATGATGCCGATGATCATGGAACATGATACTGATGCGGCGGGTTTCATTATGTGTGCCGCACCGGCACGTAAGTTGCAAGAGCTGTACATTGAACAGTACAACTACATATTATCATTATCAGGCGAGATGACGAAAGCACAAAAACGCTACCTTGAGTATATCACAGAGCAGGCTGATCGCATTACAAAAGGTGAATTTGACGATTCCACTACCGCCGACGAGTTACTGAATATACCGCCGTCATACTGGAAAGATCTCAATGCGTATGATCAAACGAACGTGTTGAAAAAGCAATCGCGACCGGTGCTTATTTTGCAGGGAGAAGCAGATTATCAGATCACCATGCAGGATTTCGGTATGTGGAAAACGGCAATGTCAGGGAAACGCAATGTGACATTTGTGTCGTATCCGCGGTTGAATCATCTTTTTATCGAAGGGAGCGAAAAAAGCAGACCGGCAGATTATGAAAAAGAAGGGCATGTTCACGCCAAAGTGATCAAAGATAGTATAAAATGGATAAAAACACGTGAAAAAGAAAGGAGTAAGCAATGAAATATTTCGTAATGCTGTGCATACTTATGATAGGGGGGCTCACTATGATCGATGCACGTGATCCGTTACCGATACTTGAAACGGTGCCGAAAGTTGATTTGACCAAATACACCGGGTTATGGTATGAGGTTGCTCGTTTTCCTAATCGTTTTGAAGATCCTGAATGTACCAATGTCACTGCCGAATACACGCTTCGCCCCAACGGGAAAATTTCTGTCGTCAATTCTTGTTTTTTGCCGTCAAAGAATAAACAAAAACGGGTAAAAGGCAAAGCATGGGTTGTTGACACGACCACAAATGCCAAGCTGAAAGTGTCGTTTTTTTGGCCGTTCAGCGGTAATTATTGGATAATCGGGCTTGCTGACGATTATTCGTGGGCACTTGTCGGAGAACCCGGAAGAAAGTATTTTTGGATACTTGCACGTTCGTCGGTGATTGAAAAACCGGTATTGGATAAAATTGCTGAGATCATGATAGCCAAGGGTTTTGACCCGCAAAAACTTATCTTCCCCGATCATGATGAAATTTTTACAAAATAATGCATCGAAGCACGATCAATAGCGGTCTTTGTAGAGAAATGGCTATATAATTCATGTCAGGGCTTGCCCCTGACTGAATTATAATCATTAGCCGTGCGATCACGGTTTGCATTTTTTACACAAAAGTTGAGAACCTGTATCATAAAAGTATACACTTGGTTAGGTGCTTTTGTTTTGAACGTATCAATAAAAAAAGATCTTTGCAAAATTCAAAATTGCCATATTTATTTTCAAAAAATGGGTGTGGGGATCGTAGGGGTAGGACTTGTCCCTGCCCGATACTATGCACCGCGACATTGAGAATTTTTGTAGGGGAAGAAGATCTTTCTGCTCTCTTACCGATTTCCACGGGATGGACTAGAGGCGGGCACAAATTCAAAAAATGATAGTTTCGCAAAAGTCTCAAAAAGTAAACACACATACACTTTCGTAATTTACTCACAATAGGTCAAATTCCCCTGCACTTGCGGTGATTTTGATATTGTAGGGGGTATATAAAACCGATTTGCTTCTGTCACAAGGGAGTATGCACTTCGACTTCGCCTCGTATAAACTCCTTCGAAGTTTAGGGGCGGCACGTAAATATAGTAGTTTTCTTTCAGTGGAGTAGTTTATTACGACACCACCGATGGTATGTGATGCGTTGCCGTTATGACGAACGTTTGTATTTTTAACAAGCGTAAGTTCTGTAATAATAAGTGGTTATAAAAAAATTAAAAAAGTTTCGAATTTGTATTGACAGGACGAGAATGGTGCTATATATTGTATGCACAGGGGAAAATGATACTATATATTGATGAAAGCGAGGGGGAAGTATGCTTGAAAAAATTCGTAAACGGGATGGACAAGTCGCAGAATTTGATGCGCTTCGTATTGAAAATGCCATTTTCAAAGCGGCCAAATCTGTTGGAGGGTATAACCGTACACTGGCAAAATCACTTACAGAAGAGGTGGTTCGTCAGCTTGCCTTGAAGTTTACGACCGATATTCCCGGCGTTGAAGATATACAAGACTCTGTTGAAAGTGTGCTTATAGAGAACGGTCATGCGAAAACCGCAAAAGCATATATACTATATCGTAAAGAGCGTGAAGTTATTCGTGATGCGGAAAAGCTTGTTCTCGATGTTGAAAAGACAATAGACGGATATTTGACGATGGATGATTGGCGGGTCAATGAAAACTCAAATTCGGGTTATTCATTTTCGGGACTTCTTATGCATACTGCCGGCTCCGTAATCGCGAATTATACGTTGAAAAAAGTATATCCTGCCGATATAGGGCAAGCACATATTGACGGTGATTTTCATATTCATGATTTATCAATGGGTATCGCAGGGTATTGCGCAGGGTGGTCGCTAAAAGAAATTCTTTGGGAAGGGTTCAACGGTGTACAAGGTAAGGTTGAATCGGGACCGGCAAAACATTTTTCCACTGCATTGATGCAGATGGTGAATTTTCTCGGGACACTACAGAATGAATGGGCCGGCGCACAGGCGTTTTCATCTTTTGATACCTATTTGGCTCCATACGTGCATATGGATAAGCTCACACCGGATGAAGTAAAACAGGCAATACAAACGTTTGTCTTCAATCTCAATATTGCATCACGCTGGGGCGGACAGACGCCGTTCTCGAATATTACTCTTGATTGGGTAGTACCTGAAGACATGAAAGATCTCCCTGCCATCTGGGGCGGTGACATGCTTGAGAAAACGTATAAAGATTTCCAAAAAGAAATGGATATGATCAATAAAGCTTTTATTGAAGTAATGATCGAAGGGGATTCAAACGGGCGCATATTTACATTCCCCATACCGACTTACAATATTACCCGTGATTTTGATTGGGAATCCGAGAATGCCAATCTGCTGTTTGATATGACCGCTAAATACGGTATACCGAATTTCCAAAATTTTGTGAACAGTACTCTCAAACCAAGTGATGTGCGATCAATGTGTTGCAGGCTGCAACTGGATCTTCGTGAGTTGCGTAGCCGTACCGGCGGTCTTTTCGGAAGCGGAGAAAAAACCGGCAGTATCGGGGTTGTGACCATCAATCTTCCTCGAATCGGGTATCTTGCCGACACAGAGCGCGGATTCTTCGGCAGGTTAGAGTACTTGATGGATCTTGCGAAGGAATCTCTTGAAATAAAACGAAAATTGGTTACGCGAAATATAGACAATGGGTTGCTTCCGTACTCAAAACGATATCTCGGAAATGTGAACGGCCATTTTAATACGATCGGTCTTGTGGGTATGAACGAAGCAGTTCAAAATTTCCTCGGAAAGGATATCGGCACTCCCGAGGGAAAAGCATTTGCGATGAAAGTGCTTGATTTTATGCGTAGCAAAGTCACCGATTATCAGGAAGAAACCGGTAATATGTATAATCTGGAAGCGACACCTGCCGAAGGCACATCATATCGTCTTGCGAGAATTGATATCGCGAAATTTCCTGATATTGTTCATCAAGGTACCGATGAACCATATTATACGAATTCTACCCATTTGCCGGTGAACTATAGTGAAGATATTTATGAGGTACTTGAGCATCAAAGTGAGATCCAGGCAATGTATAATGGCGGGACAATGTTGCATGTATTTTTAGGTGAGGACGAACCGAACAGAGAATCGGTTAAAAAATTGGTAAAACACATCGCATATTCTTACCGTTTACCAAATTATACCATTACACCAACATTTTCCATATGCGATGATCACGGGTATATACACGGGCGTCATGAAATTTGTCCGCATTGCGGAAAAGCTACTGAGGTATACAGCCGTGTGGTCGGATATTATCGGCCTGTTCGTTTATGGAACCGCGGTAAAAAGGAAGAGTTTAAAGACCGAGTTGAATATAGGGTATTGAGCTGAGTGTCATGGTAGTCGCAGGATTACAGAAGACGTCATTAGTTGATTATCCGGGTTATATTGCGTCGACAATATTTGTGGGTGGGTGTAATTTTGCCTGCCCCTATTGTCACAACAAAACGTTACTGAATGACGGAAGACCGCATATTTCAATAGATGAGGTACTGATGTTTTTAAATGACAGAAAACATTTTACTGATTCTGTGGTAGTGACCGGCGGGGAACCGACATTGAATGCGGTGTTACCGGATGTATTGTTTGCATTGAAAAAAATGGGGTTACGTGTCAAACTTGATACAAACGGATCAAACCCTGAAATGTTGGCACGTATTTTACAGGATGATCTTGCGGATTATATAGCCATGGATATTAAAGACACATGGGATAATTACTCTCGGATCACCGATGTTTTTACGAATGTTGAGGCGTTACAACGGAGTATCGCTCTCATCAAAACGATGGAACACTATGAATTTCGCACCACTGTGATTCCTGATGTACATTCACAAGACGATATTTCTATTATTATAGAGACGATATTACACGGGAATGCACGTCGTTACGCACTCCAACGTTATAAACCGCAAGCTGATTATCTGCAAAAAGGGTGGACCGCACAAGAGTGGCACGCGTTTGTCGAACCGTTTATACGAGAGTATCCTTTTTGTAGCATACGTTAATTAACAGTGATGGTCGAAAGATCCAAACCGATACCGTAGCAAAATTCAAAATTTTCCAACAATTTTTATTTTCTAAAAATGGGTGTGGGGACGAAGTCCCCCACTATATATTCAAAAAATGGTAGTTTTGCAAAGGTCTTAACCCGTCATTGCATGGGAACATGGTGTCCTTTTTTAAAGATATTAAAAATAGAATGCTCTCGAATCACTGAAAAGACTCTGTTCGGTCCGACTCGCTACACGGTGTGTCATGAGTTGACCATGGAGTATGCAACACAAGCAATCATTTCAAATTCTTTGTCTTGAAAAATTTGTAATTGTTGCTATAGTTAATTCGAACAAACACGGAGGAATAATATGGAATCTGAAAAAAAGAAAAGTCCGGTCAGAAACGCATGGTCAAAGTTAAAAAAAATCAGCTCAGACGCCTTGGAAAAAGGGCGTGATTTCGCAGGCATCGCAGAGTTACGATTTAAAATCACCATGCTTGAACGTACGAATCGCACGTATTTTGAAGATTTGGGTCGACTTGTGTATGACTTGATCGAAGAAGATGAAACTGCGATCGAAGATAAAACTGCAGTGTTGTCACATGTGAAACGTATCAACGAGATTCATGAAGCAATACGCGAGATCGAACTTGAAATAAAGCGAATTAAAGCCGAATTTGAGCGATATGAACGCGAAACGGTTGATGAAAATCAAAAAAACGAAAAATAATAAGGAAACGCACCAATGATAACACGTGAGACTGCCGTTGTACTGTTACAACAACATGTACCGAATGTTAATTTACAGAAACACTGTTACTCCGTGGAGGCAGCTATGGCGGAATGTGCTCGTGTATTGAGACAGGATGATGCACGATGGGCTATGGCGGGGCTTTTACATGATATCGACTATGAGTATACCGCAAAAGAACCTGAAAAGCATGGGTTAGTCGCCATGAAATTATTGCAAGACGCACACGCTGAGTGTGACGAAGAAGTATTGCATGCGATACGTTCTCACGGGGGGAATGACGAACGAACGTCATTGATGGATCATGTGCTGTATGCAGTTGACCCGTTGACCGGCCTTATAATTGCCGCGGCATTACTGCATCCCGATCGTGCGATCGCATCACTCACACCCGAGTTTATCATCCGTCGCATGAAGGAAAAGGGATTTGCCAAAGGCGCAAACCGCGAGGCAATTCGTTCCTGTGAACAATTTCTGCCGCTTGAAACGTTTATCGGGCATGTGCTTGCTGCTATGCGTGGTATAAAACCGGTGTTGGGATTATAAGAACAAGTGTAATAGCGTGGAATTATTACCGTAATGATTTAATTTATTTCGTGTCATTATCGGGCTTAACCCGATGATCCGGTGAATAGTGAAAACGATGGAATTTTGCGGGAGTTTATTTGCTTCAAACGACACCAAGTTAGACCTTTGCATAATTAAAAAATTCCAAAAATTCTTTATTCACTAAAAAGGGGTATGGGGACGAAGTCCCCACTATATAGTAAGTTAAGCCCCTCCCGACGGTAATCGAGTGATTGCGCAAGCAATCGTACCGAGATGCGGGAGGGGTTTGGGGTGGGCACAAAGTTTAAAAATAGTAGTTTTGCAAAGGTTTACAATTGTAAACGTAATGTATGCACGAAAGGGATAACAAATGGCTGACTCATATTATAAAGTGTCCTATCATGTCCCGAAAGAATACGCAGAAAAATTTGAGATTATGTTATCCGATGACGAACAATGTGCCGTGGTCATAGAAGATTACGGAGATATCAACGATGCAGTACACGGTGATACCGATGCGTTACCTGATGATTATCGGGCGTTTGCGAATATTGTGCGCTTTTCTTTTTTCTTTGAGACGTTGAATGCGGCCGACGACTGTGTAGTGCGCTTCACGGAACGTGTGCACGATACACACGGTATGTGCGTGCGGGAGACAGTCTCGACCACGTTGTTCCCATTGACGGTGGATATCGGTACAAGGTTTACGGTAGTATATCCTGAGTCAGAAACAACGATTTCAAATAATAAAATTCAATTAAAACTTACGACAAGTCAGATTTTCGGCACAGGTACTCATCCGACCACACGGTTGATGATCGACATGATGGAAGATGAAATGTTTGAAAAAAAGACGGTCGTAGATGCCGGAGCGGGAAGTTTGATACTTTCCCTGGCGGCACTAAAACTAGGTGCACAACACGTGGTTGCTTTCGATATTGCCGATAATTTTCACGTTGTGGCTGAAGATGTGTGTCGGATGAATGAGGTCACGGCATTGACCGCGGTTCAAGGAGATCAGCATGTGTTTGCCGCTCATCGATTTGAGTGGGAAAAGGCGGATGTGTATTTGGTCAATATGCTGCCGCAAGAAACCGCAGCGGTGCTCGAAGTGCTTGCACCGATCGCGAAAAATGGAGCGATATTTTTATTTTCGGGATTCATAACCGCGAAAGAAGAGGATTATACTTCTCTTTTTACCCGTCATTGCCTTGTTATCACTCGTCGTGAAGAACAATCAGGGTGGATCGCGTATCGAGCGGAGAAAAGAGTGTGAACAGGTATAGGTACAGAATTTCAAGGTAATAACACCATTTTCGGGCAACCATAAGGGATTACCAATACGGATATATCAACGCTCTTGTCATTTCGATGATCGTAAACGTGAAGAGAAATCCTGCCTTGTTTTTTGTTTTGACACATAAGGTTTTTTTTGTGTCATTCCTGTCCACATTTTCATGAGAATAATCTCCAACAGGAATCCAGGCGCAATGTAGATTCCTACTGGATTATCGGGTCAAGCCCGATAATGACACCCAAATATTTTCTTTAGAGACGTAGCATGCTACGTCTTTACAATATATTATTTAACGTTGATTTTTTAAGGCCGTGTTTTTTCATTCACAGATTTAATTCCACTTCACACTGAAGGGGTGGCATCCGAAGAGTGGCGGGGTAGTAGGCGTTATCTTTTCGATGATCGTATTCGTGAGGAGAAAACTTGGTATGAGATTCGCATTCCCCCCCTCTTTGCGAAAGAGGGGGGAGGGGAAGCTTACATTGCTTGAAATTGACATTATTACCGATACATCAGACTCTGATCGAAATAAAACACCACATCACTCGCTCCGCAGGATATATGAAACTCAAGTTGCTGTGCTTCAGTGATTTTTCTGAAAGCGACATACCCGCTCACTGTATCACCGGGGGCAAGAGTAGTAATTTGAAGTAAGTTTTCTATTAACGCCGCTTTGTGATAGCGGAGTGCTTCAAGCCGTTTTTCATGGGCTTCAATCGCCTCTTTACGATCTTCGGATCTGTTATCGCGATCTTCACTGCGCTCTTCTTTTGCTTTTTTGTCTTCCTCGGTTTTAGACTTAGAAAAAATATCAACCACTGTACCGACAAAATCCAATGTACCGCCTATGGCATTTGCCGTGGTAATATTTTTCCCTTCTGCGATCTCCTCTTCGATAGCGATATCGATTCTATTAATTTCAGTGCGAGGATCATAGGCTGAACAAAGCAGACTCATAGGTTTTTTACCTTGCGCGATATATCTGCATGAAAAATCAGCAGGATTTACGGTGATAGTTTCATAACCGGTATTGGTGATTTCACAGAGCATGAGTATACGATCGCCGGATGATCCAAAACCGAGAAGTGCCGATAGGTCGTTGTCTTCCGAAAGGGCGACCTCTACGCCTTGGACCCATGTGGTGTCGTGAATAGTGGAAGGATTCAAACGCACCACCGGTTCAGCCTTGTAAAAACAACTCGTCAGAAGTGAGAGCAAACTAAATGTTGTAACGATAATTAAAATCACTCTTCGCATATACACACACTCCTTTTATTTTTCATGAAACAAGGATTATGAAAAAAGGTTCCCGATGAGTGGGCAGAATGGGGGTTGAGAAAAACGGTGGATGTGGTATAGTGTTTTCATTAGTGCGATATACAGTAAATATTGTTTGTGAGTAGCGTATGAGCAAATACACAGAAATGCTACTATGAAGAAAAGGAAGCTTATTGTATGAGACATAGTATACTATTTTTAACACTGGCTATTTTATTGGTAACATGTATGTATGCAAATGAAACAGATCTGATACCTAAAGAAGTATTGAAAGTTCCTTATTCAGATTTTAATAAGTTTAGAGCTGAAAGTTTCTTTGTTGATGGAGATAGTGTATATTTTTGTGATTTTAATAATCAGGTGGTGGATGAATACTCTATCTCGAAAGCAGTATTTCTCAATAAATTTTCAAATATTTTTCCCGGATATTCAAGCACACCGATATTTGTGGTGAAAGATGACAATATCTTCACATTTACTTCGCCGTCGTTATATGTATACAACAAAAATAGTCGTCTTTTTAGGAAAGTCAAATATGTATCTGAAAGTAAACGATTCCTCATTGATGCTCTTGATGCATCGAATATGTTTATCGTTGACAATAAGGTAGAGTTATTTTCCAGATCTGGTAAATCGAAGTTTAAGGTATGGGATAATGGGAGCATTATCGATCCAATAAACTTAAAAAAAGAGAATGGATATAAAATAAATGATTTATTGAGTTTTACTTGGAGTTATAAGGATAAAGTAGAAATTGAGTTATATGACAAATCAAAAAAAGACGTTAATATTATTGAAATACCGTTAGTAGGTGAAATATACTATTTGGGTGCAAAAAATGATATCCTTTATTTTTCTCGAAGAGAACGGAAATATAGTAATATAAATGAAGTTCGTGATACTGTTATACTTTATTCGTTGTTAGAAAGAAAAATAGTAAAGACAATTGAAGTGCCACAGATATACTATTTACCACTTAGAAGAAATTTCGTTTTATCAAATGGCATCTTATATTTTCTCATGTCTGCTGAAGATGGATTGTATCTTTTTAAATTTGAAGAAACAAGGCAAAAGAATTATATTAATCCATTTGACAAGTTTAAGTATAAAATTGATCCGCCTATAAAAATTGAAAAGTGATCCTGTACCATACATGCAGACACTCGGGATGCTGATCTTTACAGCTATAGAATCTTTTATGAAACACACAAGAAGAAAAAACGAAAGCAACAATACAAGTTCTACCCCTGATTTTCACGGGAGTGGCTTAAATTGTTATATAGTGGTTATTTCGCCCGATACTCCCATTTGAAATACAGCAATTTTCGGATATTTTGAATTTTGCACAGCTCTCAAAAAAGTATTATTGATCGTATCTATAGCTACTTCGCATACTTTTCAAAGACTTTGGAATTTCAAAAAGGTTTTACTTCGTAAAAACTTCTCCGAAGCACAGCACCAATATTTCTTACGTTTCAGCAAAAATTTATTTACAATTATTGTTATTTGTCATTGAAATATCATAATGCCTGTGCTATACTGAGGTCGTTGCGGATATCCGCACTACGCGAAAGGAGAATCGTATGACCGAAGATTTTAACGAAAAGCTCAAAAGTTCCTTTAACAGCATCGCAGACAAAGCAAAGATCGCATTTGAGGCCGCTGTTGATTTCAGTGCAAAGCATATTGACGAAGCGGTTGAGTATGTTGATAAACAGGGTAAGATCGCGACCATTTTGATCGATGTCAAAGCACTTGAATTATCAATGGGTAAAGAATTTCTCAATCTGGGAAAAGAGATATATGTCGAGCATAGCAAGAAAACCCCTCGATTGATGAAAGCGCCAACCATCGTCGCGATACTTGACAAGATCGACGGGATCAAAGCAAAGATCGAAGCGCTTGAAAAGCAAAAAGACACGGTTAAAGAAAAAAAGTAATCCGCATGTTGACGGGGGCATGCGCCTCCGTCTTTTCTCACCACACGAAACTTGAATTATTTATGATTTATCATTGCTTTTTATGTGTGCATATCGTAGTATACATAAAAGGAAGTCATATATGAAAAAAATCTATTACATTATTCTCGCGGTGTGCGGCGCAGCGATTATCGTCGCTGTTCTGATAAAATGTTCGGTAGGGCAATATGCCTCATTCATGAAAGAAGCACACAAGGGGAAAGTGACCCATGAATTCAGTGTAACTGCCGCTACCGTTCAGAAAGATTCAAAGCTGGTCATTCTCACAACGACACAAACCGCTGTACATCGTACTACATATGACAAAGATTTTTGGGGTATGGCGTTACCGACGATAGAAGTGAATTCCACTTTTCCCGTCACGTTTTATTACTACCTCGACCTTACTGAAGAGTGGGTTTTCACCGTTGAAAACGGGGCATTGATCGTTCATACACCGTCGATTCGTGTTCTTGATCCTGCTATTGATACTTCAAAACTGACCGTTCGATCGAATAAAAGCATTTGGCGTTTTGACGAAGAAAAGGTTCGAGAACAACATCTTCAAGAACTTTCAAAGTTCGCCAAACATACCGCACATAAAAATATTTCAAATGTGTATGATTCGGCTCGAATCGCGACCGCGGCATTTGTAAAACATTGGGTATATGAACGGTTTATTTCAAAGGTTGAAGAGCAGGAATTATTTGAAAAAAACGTGGAGATCGTGATACATTTTAAAGGAGAACCGGAAAGGACGGCGGATAATCCATGAAAGGATTTGTTGTATTTCTTATCGGCGCGTTGGCATTTGTCTATTTATTGAATTTTACCATCGGTATATTCGAACTTCCCGACAATTTGCCGTTTATAGGTAACATGGATGAAGGGCTTGCAACATTGTTATTCATAAATGCATTAAAGTATTTCGGTATCGATGTCACGAATATTTTCAAGCGAAATAACGAAAAAAAGCTGCTCTTGACCGGAAAAAACGATCATTCTGAATTTCGAAACGATTGAATACCGATATGTCGGATTTATTGAAAATTATTATCGAGGTGTGCATCACGGTAGGTTCGTTGTTGGGAGCATTGGCGATAAATCATGCATATGTACAACACCAAAATAAAAAAATAGCCGCACGTTCGCTTTCCAGAGTCAGATCCGAACTTCAAAATAATGCCAAGATCGTCAAGAGTTACTATGAATCTGAACAACGAACGTATGAACATCTTATTGCAACGATGAAAAAAATTGAAAAGGTCCCCGCTAAAAAATGGAAACAATTTTCACAATCTGATGAAAACATCAAAATGAATATTCGACATGAGATCCTGCAAGAATCGGTATATAAAGTCATGGTGCAAACAGGGGTTTTGCATCATATCGAATTGAATGTACTGGTTCGTCTGTCTGATATTTATGCGACGCAAGCTATTTTTAATCGATCATTCGATACTCTTTTAAATATTGCTCTTGAAACAAAACGCGTCTCGTATGACAAAGAATTGTTTGTCCGATCGATAGGCTCGTTTTCAGATCGAATGGAGATCATGCTGGCATTATCTACGGGTTTGGAATCAATGTACACAAAAGCTATAGAGGAATTAAATGCATCATTACATGAGTGAAAAATTCATCAAAACTACCTTGACGTTTTGCGCGGAGCTGTCTATACTTACCAAGTTAAGGTAACACTTTTGAAAGGAGTGGGATAATGAAAAATTTGGTTGTGTTGTTTGTATGTATGATCGGTTTGATGGTTTCTTTGAATGCACAAGCTCCTAAGAACACGTGTATCGTATTGGATGGTACTGCAGGTATCGAGATCCCTGTAACATTCTCGGGGTGGCCGAGTTTATCAATCGAGTCGTGGTTCAAGTATGTTGATACAGAGACGTGGCGTTGGGTATTCGGGACAGGTCCGGATTATTGTAATCTCGGTATGGCAGTTGCCGAAGGCGACTCGATCATGAGATATCATATTACTACCACAGAATACGGTACATCTACCTATGACGGGAAAAAGTTATTAACTCCGGGCACATGGTACCATATCGCTATGGTTTTCGACGGGGAAACAGTGAAGATTTTTATCGACGGTGAGCTTGATTTTCAAGCCAATGACAACGGACGTATCAAAATTACCAATACAAAGTATGCTATTGGCGCAGGGTATTGGTCAGGTAACGAGATATTCAAAGGTGCTATCGACGAAGTTCGTATATGGAACCGTGCGATCACTCAGACAGAGATCAAAAATAATATGAATAAAGAGCTCACCGGTAAAGAAAACGGTTTGAAGAACTATTATCCGTGTAACGAAGGAAGTGGCGATGTGCTTTATGATATCGCAAGCGGACAAAACGGTGTCATCAAGAGTGGGGTAACCTGGTTCGGCACCCCTTCGAAAAAAACAAATCCTTCTAATCCGAGTAGCGGTACTCAAATGCCGTTCGGTAATTAATTCTGAAGATCACAGTTTCGTGTGAACGCCGCATTCGTGCGGCGTTTTTTTGGTAATACGGTGCATGTTTGATACGGAGGGATGCTATGCTAGATGATAAAAGCCATTTTGAGGATATATCACTTTTACTCAAGAGTAAAAAAAACGATACACGAATCGCTCTTTCGAAGCGATATCCCCATTTTAAAAACATAATATTACATATTCGATATATCAAAAAATACATTGAAAACTTTAAAAAATATCCTTTGTCATCGTTAAAATCACCATTGCTTACCTATACGCTCACACGCCATCAATCTGTATTACGAAGAAAACTCGGAGACAGTGATCCGCGGTTGCAAGAACAGAAAATTATCAATATTGCATTATCGGTAAATAAGCTCAATGGACTTGTCATTAACCCCGGTGAAACTTTTTCATTTTGGCATGTAATCGGACGACCGACGGTCTCAAGGGGGTTTGTGGGAGGAATGCTTCTGTCCGACGGGAAAATTGTTGAGGGCATAGGTGGCGGAATGTGTCAAATGTCCAACTTTCTGTATTGGATGTTTTTGCATTCTGATTTGACAATTATCGAAAGACACCATCATTCTCGAGACGTATTTCCTGATTCCGGAAGGATATTGCCTTTTGGCAGCGGAGCTACGATCATGTATAATTTCGTGGATTTACAGGTTAAAAATACTACAAGATCACCTATACAAATTCATTTATGGTTAACAGCAACCCATTTAAAAGGTCAATTGCGTTGTGATTCACGCAGTGATAAGAAATATCATGTGTATCAAAAAAAACATTGCTTTGTCAAATACGAAGATGAATGGTACCGATTCAATGAAATATGGCGTGATATTTCCGTGAATGGTGAGATTATACTACAAGAAAGAGTGACATGTAATTTTGCTCCGGTTTTATATCAGATAACCGAAAATTATTTAAAAGAAAATTCTTTTGATGTTATCAATATCGAGAAATGAATAGATTTACAATCGTTGAGCCCTGTGCAAAATTCATAATTACTCGATTATTTGTAGCTTAAAAAACAGGGATTATGGTCATAAGTCTCAATTATATAGCAAGTTAAACCCTTCTCGATTTCAACGACAGGGGTTTGGGGAGAGCACAACTTAAAAATATATCAGCTTTGCAAAGGGCTCTCATTTGTAAAAAATGATATTGACGCCTTAAGAAAATGTATGTAGAATTAAAATATGGTTTTTATGCGGATTTAAACGATTGGAACAACATGAAAATATTTTATCTTATCGTTATTTCTTTAGTGGTGGTGACGTCGTTATTCTCCAAATATTCTGAGATATTGGTTGTGTCCGACGATTCCTATCCGCCGTACATTTATCGTGACGATAAGGGACATCTTCAAGGGATTATCGTAGATCAGTGGGCTCTTTGGGAGCAAAAAACCGGAGTTAAAGTGACTCTCAGAGCGACGGATTGGGCTGAAGCACAACAGATCATGGCGGACGGACGTGCAGATGTCATCGATACAATGTTTAAAACGCAAGAACGGATGCTGCGCTATGATTTCACCTCATCGTATGCGTCGTTGGATGTCCCCGTATTTTTTCACAAGAATATCAGCGGGATCACTGACATTGCATCTTTACGAGGATTCACGATCGGAGTGAAAGAGGGCGATGCGTGCATTGATGTATTAAAGAAAAATGGAATTGACACCGTGAAAGTATATCCGAATTATGAAAAGATCGTTCAAGACGCGTCTGAACGGCGTATTCATGTGTTTTGTGTCGATAAACCGCCGGCACTATTTTATCTGTATAAATATAAAATGGATGAAGATTATCGTTATTCTATGAATTTATATACCGGGTATTTCCATCGCGCGGTGAAAAAAGGAAATAAAGAGTTGCTCGCACTCATCGAGAAAGGTTTTAGTGATATTACCGCTGAAGAATATAAAAAGATCCAGGACAAATGGATGGGATACTCGGTGAAGAATACGTATGTCGCAAAGTATGTTCTTTATATACTTTTCGGAGCCGTTTTGATTACCCTGGTTTTTTTATTGTATACCTTCATGCTCAGGGCATTGATCCGTAAGAAAACTTATGAATTATCAAAGACACTTGTTAAATTACGCCAGAGTGAAGCACACGTATCCATGATCTTAGGTGCATTACCCGATATATATTTTCTTATTGCGAAAGATGGATTGCTCATGGAGTATCATAGTCCGACGGATTCTATTCTTGCCATTCCTCCCGATCAATTTCTCGGGAAACGATTGAATGAGATCGCATTACCTTTTGAGGTCAGTCAAAACTTTTCAATGAATGTGACCAAAGCGCTTGATGAAAAGCAAATTTATACGTATGAATATTCTCTGAATGTCCCGATTGGGAAACGGTTCTTTGAAGCGAGATTCTTACCCTATGATCCCACAACGGCTCTTGTTATATGTCGAGACCTGACCGAACAAAAAAATATTGAGACAGTGGTTCAGGATAGTAAAGAGTTGTATGAATTGATCATTGATAATCTGAACGATGGTTTTTTCGACTGGAATATTATCGAAAATACATTTTACTTCTCACCCCAATGGCGAGAAATACTTGGATATAGCCTTGAGGAATGGGAACAACATATACATGAAGACGACAGAGAACGTGTCTTTTCAATGATCGACGATCATTTAAAGGGTAGATTACCCATGGTCTTTATCGAGTACCGTATCGCTATTCCGAATTCGTCATATAAGTGGATACTTGGCAGGGCGCGTGTCGTGAAATATAATAATCTGGGAAAACCCGTTCGAATGGTCGGTACAATGACCGATATCACCGAGTCAAAAAGAATTGAAGGTGCATTGCGCGAAAGCGAAGAGCGTTTTCGTGAACTTGCCGATCTTTTACCGCAAACTGTTTATGAGTGTGATAAAAACGGGCGAGTGACCTTTGTCAACAAATGCGCCTATGACTTATTCGGGTATACCGAAGAGGCGGTTAAAAACGGGATATCGGTCATCGAGGTCATTGATCCTAAAGACAGGGCGCGCGCAGTAGCGAATATTGAAAATGTCATGAAAGGGAATCTGAATTTTGCCAATGAATATACTGCGGTTGATGCTCACGGGCGACAATTCCCCGTCGCGATATATTCTGTGCCGATCATGCGGAATGGTGATTTGGTAGGATTGCGGGGATTGATAATTGATATCACTGAACGAATAAAGCATGAAAACCTGCTTCAAAATACGAAGGACTTTTTGAAAACAATAATCAACTCTGTTCAGTCAGCGATTATTTCAGCCGATATGGATGGGAATGTCACCGAGATGAATGTAGCCGCGGAAGTAATGATGCTTGCGCACACGCAAAAACATTCTACCGGCGCATTATGGGAGTCTTTTCCGTGCTTGAAACAGTTCAAAAAAGAATTTAAACGTGTCGTTCAAGACAAAACAACCGAGATCTGTTCGTGTTCATTTTCTGAAGATCGTAATAAACGATACTATCGAATTTCCATGTATCCTCTTACATTCGAAGGAAATCCCGGGGCAGTCGTCCGTATCGATGATGTCACCGAAAGCGAGAAAAAGGACGAACAACTTCGTCAATCACAAAAAATGGAAACTATCGGAACGTTGGCAGGAGGACTTGCACATGATTTCAATAATCAACTGGGAGGGATAATCGGCTCGATCTCGCTCATCCAACTTTTGTTGCGATCTGAGATTGATAAACCGAAACTTGAAAAATATATACAAGTTATCGATGAATCAGCAAGAAGAGCTTCTGAGATGGTACAACACCTTCTTGCATTATCGCGTAAAAACGATCCGGTTATCTCAGTAGTGAATATGAATACTGTGATCGAACATGTGATGAAAATCTGCTCAACGACATTTGACAAATCAGTGGATCTCAAAATGAAATTATATGACGGAGAACCGCTTGTGTATGCCGATCATAGTCAAATGGAGCAAGTATTTTTGAATTTATCGGTAAATGCGTTACATGCGATGACGATGATGCGCAGTGACGGAACGATTGGCGGTGAAATGGTCGTATCAATTGAAAAAGCAAGTGAAGGTGACATTACTATAGGTGACCACCCGAATGACGGTTATTTTAAAGTGGCGGTAAGTGATAACGGTGTCGGTATCGCACATGATCTGCTCGATAAGATATTTGATCCGTTTTTTACGACAAAAGAACGTGACAAAGGGACAGGCCTCGGATTAACAATGGTGTATTCAATAATCACACAGCATAAGGGGCAGATATTTGTTGATTCGGAAGAAGGAAAGGGTACTATCATTTCCGTATATTTACCGGCTGCTCCCAAAGACAGCAAACATGAAGCGGTGAAGGAAAAGTTGATAAAAAGGGGTTCGGGTACCATTATGGTCGTTGATGATGAGTATGTGATGCGCCAAACGGCAAAAAGTATGCTTGAGGAAAGCGGATACACGGTATTGGCGGCAGAAAGCGGAGAAGCGGCGATCGAACTGTATAAACACGATCACACAACTATTGACGCGGTCCTTCTGGACCTTTCAATGCCTCGCATGTCAGGAAAAGAAACTTTTTCGGCACTGAAAGAGATCAATGAGGATATTCGGGTGATCATGGTATCCGGATATAAGAAAGATGTTCGTGTCGATGAATCCCTTGCATTGGGTGTCGCGGGTTTTTTGCAAAAACCGTTTTCAATTGAGGTCTTATCGGAAACAATATATTCGGTCATTCATCGTGAGGTGTTATGAAAATAATCATGGTCATATTTTTCATGATTGGAGCATCAGGCTGTATGGTCTTAACGGATACTCCTTTATTTGATGAATCCGACTCTGTGGTACTTGATACGATCACCGGTACGTGGTATGCGGCAAATACTGAAGGTCAAGATGTTGAATGTGCTGATTTTGTGCCGTCACAGGATCATTCATATTTTGTTCAATTATACAATAATGACGGGCTGAAACAAGAAACAATGACCGTTCGTTTCGGGTATATAAACGAGGTACTGTGCGGTGCAATGTACAATTCCGAGAAAAAAGAATATGCAATCATTGCGATTCGAACAACCGGGAAGGAATTGGAAATTACTGCCTTGTCGGTGAATAAGATCGAGTCGCTTATGGAAAGTAAAAAGATACCGTTTCAATGCACGGTCCAATCGGGTATGGTGAAAAGCATCAAGCTGCACGGAACAACAGAACAACTGCACGGGTTTCTCAAGGATCTCGTAAAAAAAGAATCCTATTGGTCTGACCCGATCATAATGAAAAGAAAGAACTGATATAGTCATACTGATTCAATTCTATGAAGATGTGAGACTGCCGGGAGTTGATTTTTGAGAGGATTACAGACGCTTTTCTGCACGTGCGACCGGAGCACAGCGCGGATCACCGTGAATGATGTCGCACACATCGCGCGACACTTTTATGTCGGAGACTGATGTGTTTTTCCTACAGACCTGCCGGTGATCTACTATCGATCGCATCGCTCAATAACACAAATTTCGCTATATGAAGAGATTTCGTAAGCATGGGTACACAATGAACTACTCCGCAGTAAGCTTCGGGGAATTTGACCTATTGAGAGTAAAATTGTATAGTTTCGCACCGGTCCCAAAATAATTGTTTTCAAAGATTTCAAATTGTTTTTTGAGCTCTGATGGAGATCGATAAAATACGTTTTTTACCATAATGTGCAAGTTTCTACTGGTTAGATTCGTCAAATTGCGCTATTATCACTAAGACGGAGTGTGATTATGCTGAAAAACATTGCGATACTTCTTATCGAACCGCTGTATAGCGGTAATATCGGTAGTGTGGCGCGAGCTATGAAGAACATGGGATTAGAACGTCTTATTCTGGTAAATCCTCGTGCCGATCACCGCGCTCTGGATGCAGTGAAAATGGCGGTCAGTGCGGATGATATTTTGGAACGAGCCGAAGTGTATACTTCATTCTCTGAGGCGGTAGGGCAGTTCTCGTATCTTGCCGCGACGACCGTACGTGATCGAAAAGGTTATCCGTATCAATTCACCGCAAAAGGGATTGCTCCGAAGCTTTTAGCGCTTGCACGTAATCAAGAGATAGGTATTTTGTTCGGAAGAGAGGATAAGGGGCTTTTTAACGAAGAATTATGTGCGGCAAACGATATTATTACCATTCCCACGTCGCCCAATCTTTCATCATTGAATCTCGCCCAGGCGGTGCTTCTCGTAAGTTACGAATTGTATCAGGAATTGAACGAAAGCGATATTCCGCCGTCTCCGGACTATGTACTTGCCCCTGTAGAAGCACGCGAAGGCTTGTTTGAACATTTGCATAAAACGACTGAGCGTGTCGGATTTTTCAAATCGACAGGACATACGCACTTGATGTATTCCATACGTGATATGATCAACCGTGCATTGCCGTCCGATCGTGATGTGCGTATCATTCGTGGAATGTTGCGCGAGATCGATAATTTTATAGCGAGGAACTGTCATGAAGACACCATATCAAACGATTAAAAATTCCTGTACATACAAGACATATCCCCTTGAGAAGTATTTTACCACCGAGAACAGTGAATCGCAGTTTGTAGTGACCAAACTTTTTGAGGAGAATCTTCAGCGGGAATTTTTTTCATTGATCAATGAAAATAATGTTCCGGAATTATTTTTTCACAGTTTTGCGCATACGATAATCCCTGACCATGCGGAAGTGTCGTTAGATATAATGGGGTATTATAAAGGTGTTATTCATTGTATTATGAATTTTATTACCATCAATGGGGAATTGGCCGATACGAAAAAATGTGCGTTTACCATTGCTGAAAAATATGCGTCACCTGATCTGCCGGTGATCATTACCGCTGTGGAGTCCGGTGAGATAATCATCAACTACTATTCTTTCGAAGATAATGAAATCAGTATATTTCGCCGTGTATCGGTGATTTTATCTGATGAAGAACGCGAAAAACTTCGCATATACTGTGAACTTTTCTATCGCGAGAATTCTGCGGACTATACCAACGGAGATGTGGTCTATACGTCAGATATATTTCGTATTGATCAAATGTCATCCATGTTTTTTGTGTATGAGGTGAATCCGTCCGTGACGATCATCGATATTGAAACTCTGACACGAAATTGCAGCGATAATGCCGTTATGTTGTTGTCGGGTATTAAACGGGATTCATTTTTCCTGATCTCGAATGCTGACGTCATAGATTATATACATCCTGAGGCATTGATCTCTCATCGTAAGGACAGACTGGATTCATTTTATTTCAATTTTGATTATTACATTATTCATAATCGAGTTTTTACCGTGTATAACGATGCGCGAATGAGTATTGAGATAAAATATTATTTGTACTCTAAAAAAATGCTTCGAGCCTTGGAGCAACGCGAAGACGTGCAGTTTTTTACCATACTTTTGGACAACAACCGTTTTGATTACGGTATGGTGAAAGAAGCGTTTCTGTTTGAAAAAGATCAGAATAAAAAATTGTTTTTTGCGATGAATATACTTGATTTCAGCATAATCGAAGACTTTGAATTGATCCTTGAATACATTTTGCACTTTAAGATCAATGACTATGAGATTCATTTCACGAGCCGTAGAATTTCGCAACGACATACCAAACGATTTAAAGATTTCACGGCGCATTTTCAAGACCAACCGGAGCAGGTCGCACTCAATCTTTCGGTGATAACACGGTATGTCATATTTTACAATAAAGTCTATGAATTGATCTTTATGGCGGAGCATTACAACATTGATGAAATGCCTAATATGGCTCATATAATGAATGAAGCGTTATTGGAATTTAATAAAGATATATTACAGCTTGTCCTCACCATGAAGCCTGAAAAAGCAGTGAAACTTATCGACCTTGCAAGCAACAAAGAAATCGTGCGACTTACTGTAGAGTTACTTGAACACGGTAAAATGACTCAGGATGATATCGACCTTCGGCTTATGGATTTGAAAGATGCGCTTCATACGGCGGTTCATGAGACCGACGGTATGATCCAAGAAGCCTTGATTCGTGCGTTGCGAGAGTTGTTTTAAAACGAACGGAGAATACAGTGGGGGATAAATATATCAAGATCGGCGATGATCTCAAAAAGTTTTTTCTTAAAGGCGAAACGGTTGTGAAAGAGAATGATCCCGGGGCGTCGATGTTTTATATTCTTGAAGGTGAAGCGCTCGTCAAAAAAAAGAATATTGAATTGGCGGTTTTGCATAAAGGCGACGGATTCGGAGAAATGGCGCTTATCATTGATACACCGCGTACGGCATCGGTGACAGCGAAAACGGACCTGCTTGTCATGGAAGTCACGCGTACGATGTTCAATGTCGCGATGAGCAATATGAGCCAGTGGGAAAGCACGCTGATAAAGAATCTATGCGAACGGTTGAAAAATATTACGGAATTATTTGTACAGCAGGATAAAACGGTTATCAGTGTACATGAAATGTGTACCATGCTCGCCGAACATACACAGAATAAAATTCCTGTCACGCTATTGTATGAAATGTACGACAGGATGTACCACATGACACGGCAAGAAGTAATGGGGAAACTGAAAAAACTCGAACAAGACGGTGTGCTCGCACTATACGGCGACAGCATTTCGGTGAATTGATGTATGTGTTTTTTTATAGGGAGAATCGTGAATTTTAGAAAATTTTATCGTAACTTATGTTGTGAAATCGACAGTATTTTTATGTGTCATTCCTGCGAAAGCAGGAATCCAGGCGAATTAATAAATAATACGGATTATCGGGTCTGTAGCGTTAGGCTATATGCCGGTCCTTTACGATAATGACACCTTGGGACAAGTTAAGGAGACCTGTGCAAAACTTCTATTTTATTGATCTGTGCCCACCCCAAACCCCTCCCACAGAATTTGGGAGGGGTTTAAAATGTTATATAGCGGGGACTTCGTCCCCACACCCCTGTTGTAATGATACCGTACATCAAATAGGACTGAATTTCGAAAAGGCCGCAAAATGGTTCATGAGTTGTTTCATGTTGTTTTTTATGTTTTGTTGCAAAAAGGGAGCAAATGCGTAACCACGGGGAGTAGAGGCAATTCATGAATTGCCCTTTCTCGATCAACGAGTGATCTAATGCATACATGCAGAGAGTGTCTGGTTGGAAGAAAAAAATGATAGGAATACTTTACAATGATCGACTTTTTTATACTGCACAAACTGGTTCGTGAACTTGCACCTCGTGTGAATGGTGCGTCAATACGAAGCGTAGGGTCTTTTCGTCAGACAATATCTTTTCAAACCGGTGATGATGCGTTGTTTTTCTATCTCAATCCCGATGAAGCGCGTATCGAGTACGGTTCATCGTCTACACTCGGAGAAAGTGAACGTCCGCATCCTTTTGTGGCATTTATCACCAAAGAATTATCAAAAGGGCGTATCGCAACACTTTCAATGGCACAGAATGACCGAATTGTTTTTCTTGATATTGATAAACTGACCCACCTCGGTATGAAGCGTTTTCGTATCGTCGTAGAGTTTTGCACGCGCCCTTGCACGGCATATTTACTTGATGAAGGTGTGATCGTGTCGGCATTTCGTCTTGTGCGTGACGAGCGTGAATTGGTACCGGGCGACACGTATATACTCCCGACGCAGACAAAATCGAATCCGTTCACCGCCGCACAGATGCCTTTTGTAACTTATAATCAGGATACAAATTACGCGGATCAACTCATGCAGAACTTTATATTGCCGCCGCATTTTGCCAATGAGATCGCATATCGTATAAGTGCAGGCGAGTCGTGTGAATCGGTCTACAACACACTCAGAGACGATTTAAACAAGCCCGAAACATATATTTACAACGTAAGCGGAAAGACGTATGTGACCGCCGTTCCCTATACGCAAGGCGAATGTGCATTTTCTGCATCGTCGGCAAATGACACGGTGCGCAAGCTCTATCATGAGATGTTGGGTAAAGAGATCGCACGTCGGCAGAAAAACGACCTCATTCAGGTATGCGCCAAACGTGTGAAGCATAATGAGAAAATACTCGTCGCCATCGCAGAGGAAGCGGAGGATTTTTCGGATGCCGAGCGTTATAAAGTGCGGGGTGATCTTTTGCTCACCTACGGCTATATGGTAAAAGGGTATGTGACTGAGATAAAGGTGACCGGCTATGACGGCAACGAGGTTGTCATCCTCATTGATCCCGAACGCTCAGTGAGTGAAAACGCCGAACGGTTTTATAAAAAATACCAAAAGGCAAAACGCTCGGTAGAGCAACTGGAAAAGCGACGTGCCGTGATCGCCACCGAACAGGCATTTTTGCAGGATTCATTGTTCTTTATCGAACAATCTGAAGATGCAACGCTTTTTTCGGCGATAAAGACGGAGCTTGAAGAGCAGGGTATCATTAAGACGCCGCGTGATAAAAAGCATAAAGAAAGTAAGAAAAAACGTCCGCCGACCGTGCAGTATGGTGATTATTCACTTATATACGGGCGTACGGCGCAAGAGAATGAATTTGTGACGCTC
The DNA here is from genome assembly GCA_964423645.1 of uncultured bacterium. GTDB lineage: Bacteria > Macinerneyibacteriota > Macinerneyibacteria > Macinerneyibacteriales > CAYRFE01 > CAYRFE01. The sequence continues at coordinate 34,286 of CAYRFE010000002.1, forward strand.
AAGTGTGCCAACGATCAGGACATGTGGTTGCATGTGCAGAATATGCCCGGGGCGCATGTGATCATAAAATCACCCGACGGGCAGTTCTCGGATGAGGTGATGGGTGTCGCGGCGCAGATCGCAGTGCATTTCAGTAAGGCCAAAGGCGGCTCGAAAGTGCCGGTGGATTATACGCGTAAAAAACATATCAGAAAACCGAAGGGCACACCGCCGGGGTTTGTATTATACGAGAACTTTAAGACGTTGATCACGGATTACGACGGAGGAGTACTGGAGAAAATAATTAATAGCTGAAGCCATAATTAATGATGATGAATATTTATCTTCTTTATATTATTGTCAGTTTTAGTTTATAACGACATAATTTTCAGAATTTCTATTGAGTGTTCAAATTGATATACTCCTTATTGCAATAGTTTGTTGAGGTGAATTCTTTGAGGGAAGCCAGGGGATATAATTGTAACCTCATTTTTACACTTATCTGTTTTTTTTAATGTGAGTAACTTTGTTGAACTGGTCAAATGACGATTAAATTTTGTGCTTAATAGGACTCTTTTAAATGATAACTTCAAATTAGTACACTTATATTTATTCCATACCTTGACGCAGTAGTCAATAAACAACTCCGATGCAACAAACTGTTCAACATATCCCTTAGGACAGGAAGATTTCAACTCGAAAAGAATTGCTTGTTTCTGATGTTCAAGAATCAGACAATAGTCACATCCCTGATGAACAAACCCCAAACCCGTTCGAAAATACGAAGAACGTTTTTTATATTCTTTTTTATCTACATCTAGCTTTATTAAAATTGCATCATTTGGGACTCCACCAATTTTAATAGATTGACCAGTAGCATCTTCTCTTAAAATTATTTCACTTCCAACTTCGTCGAACCCCTGTAAAACATATCTATCACAAAATAATTCTTTCATTACTCAACAAAATATTCCAAATCAGACGATGTGGAAAATAAAGAACTTATTTCATCATCAAAAAAAGGAATTTCAATGCCTTTTTTTGTAATATCTAATGGTATTAAACCCCCATTAGATGCCTGATATACTGAAACTGAGTTAAAGTTTAATTTGTCGCTTGCTTTATAAAATTTTTTGTTTTTGTGTAACCATTCTTCTTTTTCAGAAAAATTATTATCAAGCAAAATTAAATTATTAAATTCTTTTATTAAAAAATCACTGTGTGTTGTAACGAATACTTTTATACCAATATTAACAATGGATACAAGCAATTTAGCCATCAATCTTTGATTTTTTAATGTTAAGTGACTTTCAGGTTCATCAATTATAAGGATATCATCTTTTTTTGATAAATGTTTCAAATAAAAATAGATATCAACAATACCTCTAACTGAAGAAGATGACAAGTACAATGGTATATCAAATCGGTTGTTTTTTTTATTTTTTGTAAAAAACCTTATATCTTGCTTGGCTTCCTTTTTAAAATCAGCTCCAAGGATATCTTTAATTATTTCTACTGGATAAGATATATCAAGATTGGATTGATGTTTAATTATATTATCAAGATTTCTGGTGTATGCTATATGATCTCTAATTGGTGTTGCATAGTAAGCGCTCATATTCATTATTAACTCAATAGGATGCATTTCACTATTAATTCCATCAAGTTTTTGAAGGCCTTCTATCATGGAGTTTCGACGTTCATCAAGTTCTTTGTAAAATAATGATATACCTAGCCTTTCAGCTGTTATTATTGTGGGATCAGGGAAGACTTTATCAAATAATAAAACAGAGAATAGGTCTTTAACTATATCCTGGATCATTGAATCTTTAAGCTCTTCATTTGAAGAATTTTTGTAAATTATGGTTAAAGTATTGTCTTTTAAATAACCTTCAAAACTAATATTTTCACCTACGCGAATTGTTCTTTCAATATTTTCGAAGGTAGAAGGTGTTTCAATAATAAGTTCAAGCGATGCATTATTGAAGACTTTTTCTTTATCATTAAAGAGATCTCTTATTCTTCTTTTAAATCTTTCACTTTCATTATTTATAGATTTTTTAATTAGATCGGCAATTTGACTTTGATTAAGGGTTAGCTTGCCATTAGACTTTAAAGCATGGATTATTTCTTTAAAGTTGGAAAAATTAATAAAATCACGCCAGTATTTCAAAACGCCATAAGTTGTGTATGTCACATAAGTTTTCCCGGAATTATTATCACCTACAAGAATCGTTAAATTGTTTAACTTAAGGTTGCAAGCGTTAATCTTTCCAAGATTCTTTATTATAAACTGCATTATTTTTCTCTAATTACTTTCCGTCATAAATTTCAGAAAATGCAAATAATGTTTTTTTCATAAACAATCCTCTGCTGGTATTATCTCAATAGTTGGTTGCTTTGTCAAGTCATTTTATCGCAGTAGCTTTTGTATATTTCCTCCTCCTCACAAACTGTTATTCTTGACATAAAGCGGGTATGACGTATAATGTCGGTATGCAGCGAAGTATATTCACCACATATCTGCAAGAGTTGTTTTCCATCGCGCGGATCAAGGATGCATCCATGAACGGATTGCAGGTTGAGGGCGCGTCCGATATCAAAAAGATCATCGGTGCGGTGGATATCAACGATGCGGTCATCGAATACGCAATTTCGCAAAAAGCGGACACTATCATCGTGCATCACGGGTTTTTCTGGGGCAAACCCCTCGCCGTCGAAGGCGTGCTTCGCGAACGTATAAAAAAGCTTCTTATGCATAATATCAACCTTTACGCGGTGCACTTACCGCTTGATATGCATCCCGTGTTGGGGAATAACATCGCGATCATGAATGCGCTCGGTATTCACGACACCATGCCGCTTGCCGACTGGGGCGGTTTCCCGATGGGTGTGGTCGGCTCATTTGCGACACCGCAACCTGTCGAGGCTCTGAAACAAGCACTCGTCGCGCGGTTCGGCACACTTAAACATGAACATTGCACACGTGATACGATCTCTACCGTGGGCGTGATCACCGGTGATGCTTTCTCGGTGATGGACGATGTGCTGCGTTCACCGATAGATCTGTTCATCTCCGGAGAATTTACGCACGCGATGTATTTTCCTTTTGTGGAATCAGGGAAATCAGGCTTGTTTTTGGGGCATTATGCATCTGAAAAGGGCGGTATCCAAGCATTGTGTTCACATCTTATAGAACGTTACGGTAATGATATACAGGTACAGTTTTTTGAGCATGATTCAGGTTTATAACTACTAAGGAGGAATTGTTATGGCGATCATTCACTTAAGCGATGATTCTTTTGATTCTAACGTACTTAACAAAGAGGGACTTGTTGTCGTGGATTTTTGGGCAGAATGGTGCGGACCGTGTCGCATGCTGGGACCTATCTTTGAAAAAGTGAGCAACGATGCCGCATACGGCTCGATTACGTTCTGCAAAGCGAATATAGACGAAGCGCGTGAGCAATCCACCAAATATCAAGTCATGAGTATTCCTACGTTGTTGTGTTTTCATAAAGGGTCGATCGTTTCTCAAAAAACCGGCGCGTTGAATGAAGATGCATTAAAAGCGTTTATCGACGATGCACGTAAAAAAGCGGGAGTATAATCGACAGTGATCTCATATCGACATACATTATGCGTCATTATGCTTGTAGTGTGCGCATTTATACATATTTTTGCTGAGGAGGAGTTATCCGTTACCGCTCCTCCTGTGACACGCATAACAAAATCACCCACCAAAGCATTATTTATGGGATTGCTTATTCCCGGCAGCGGGGATTTTTATTGTAAAAAATATACCAAGGGTGTGATATTTTTCACTGCAGGTGCGGCGTTGGGTTATCAAATGTATTATTATTATCAAGAACAGAAAGATGCGTATGATGTGTATCTTCGCTATAAAGCGGCCTACACACAAGCCGGTGATGAAGCGTTGCTTTCAAAAGTAAACAGCGCATATGCTGATTATACCGGTGCGTATAATACCATGCAAACCTATATGTATTACTATCTTATCAACCTTGCGATCAGTACACTCGACGGTGTGGTCGAAGCATATCTGTATGATTGGCATGTGAACGATGTGCATATCAAATCATCTGCAGAAGAAGGTTCGGTGTCATTGTTTCTATCGAAGGGATTTTAAAATGAAACATAACCTTGTCGCAATTATCGTTGTTACGCTTTCGCTGTACATGACCTGTACCGCATCGGTTGATTTTGTATATAATTTACAAGAGAACACCATCGCCCCGTCAGGGCGAATTCTTTTTGAAGGCTCGTACCTTTTTGTATTACCGGGCATGGAAGAAGAATCCGTCGAATTCACGTTACAGCCTGTCTCCGGGTCTGCATTCGGTAAAGTCTATATATCTCATTCGAAATATACCGATGAACGATATCATGTGGTCTATAAAACGGGCGATTCGTGGGTGACCATAGACAACGTATTCTCTCATTATGCGTTTGACGGTACCACCGCCATACCGATCATCCCTGCAGAACCGATCACGCTCAAAATTGTCTGTGCGCCGGGTTTTACGGGGTATATCCGATCGTTAAAAATCCGGTATTATTCAGCACAACCCGACAAAACGGTGACGCTTTCACAGCAGTATGCCGATATTCAGGATTCACGGATCATTGTTACCGGAAAAGGCTTGTTTCATGATGCTTCACGTGATAGAATCGCTTTGAAAAAGGCTGAACGTGCCGCACTTCTTGATGCGTATCGTACGATGATACTTCGCGTGCGTGAGCTTGCACAACAAGAACGGTTCAAATTGGATGAACCGAGGATCGCAGGTTTTGTGCGCGGCGCAACCGTAGAAAAAAAAGAACAACAAGACGATCGTGTGATCGTCACCTTGAGTATACCGATAAACGGGGTAACCGGTCTCAATCAATTGGTAAAGGAGTAGGAATGTATAAGATCATGCTCGTTGCGTGTTTTCTTTATGCTTCAATGGTATATGCCGTTGAAGAAGGACAGATCATCGATCCTACCGTGCCGTCTGAAACGATTGAAAAAAAAGAAACGACCCCTGTTGTCCCAACGCCCGATACGAAGACCAACGATTCGTATATCGAGTGTGAAAATGATCCGAAAGAATTTTTTACATTATATCCCGAGAATGACCATATCGGAAAAGTGCGATTGTCATCAGGTACCGAACCGGTGATGAAAGGGTTTTTCTCGTATGTTTTTACATATGATTTTTCTAAAGCAAAAAAAGGTGCGGTCTATCTTTCGCTTAACAGGGACATCACACAGTTTCAAGAGATGACCATTCCGTTGTATGGCGACGGCTCAAAAAATGAGGTTCGTATTCGTTTTGTCGATAAGGACGGTGAAGTATATACGACCGTCTTAGGAACGATCGTATTGGATTGGAAGGATTCCTGGAAATTGATAAAACTTTCTCCGAAAGATTTTGAATTCACTGATTGGGCAGAGACCAACACGGTCAATAAAAAGATGGACTATCCCATCGTCATACAGAAAATATATTTGGTCTATATGAACGGCGGCGTTGAAAAAGGGGCTGTATTTTTAGATGACATCACTATCCGCTAAGAGAGGTGACACTATGAAAAAAGTATATTACGGCGTAAGTGTTCTTGTATTAATGGTGACCATTATCGGGTGTCAGGATTCAAATATTAAAAATCGTTTAAAAGGCGATGTGAAAACAACACCGCAGACTGAAGAAAAAAACGACACGAAAAAAGATGTAACGGTCAAATTTGATGCGACACAGAAAGAAACACCCGTTGACGTACGGGAGGGTGTGATCATCGACAATGATATGCCTCAGGAGCAAACCGTGACCGTGACCGTGAAAAAGGATGACACCGATGATGAGCCTACCGAAACTGTGAAAGATTCGGAAGGGGTCATTATTCCTGATGCGACGATCATGAAACGGATCCAAGGATACCGGATTCAGATCATGAGCGTGAGTAATAAAACGACTGCCGATACGATCTCAAAGCAACTTCTCGATCGTTGGGAAAGTGCGCGAAAAGGAAGTATGAGTTATACCTACAGGGATAATATTCCGATATACATTGAGTATTACGAACCGTTTTGGAAAATTCGTATCGGTAATTATAAATCCAAACCTGATGCCGAAAATCAATTGAAAGATATCAAACGTCTCGGTTATGCCGATGCATGGATTGTGCAGTCGATGATAATCGTAAAAGAATAACAATGCTCACTTATTTTGAACAAAATGCGACACCGTTCGTGCCTTTTACGCACACAAAACGAATACCTGAAATGAGGTCGGGTATTTATACGGCACAAGAACGATTACAGCTTAAAGCCACACTCTGTAGTTCATCGCTCGTGGTAAGCGAGACATTATTGGATGCAGATATCGCTGCCGCCGAAAAAGATATCGCCTACACTGCCGGCGGAGAGTTTATTTTTGCGTTGACCGATAAGCCGTTGCGTGATCTTCAACAACGTGAATTCAGCGCATTTTTCATTCGTGCCGCCTATCCGTGGGATTATGTCAATTGTGTCGGCGAATTGATCAATCGAGATTACGATCTCTTTATGGAAAAAAATGACCGGCATGCATTGTCTGATATACCTGAAGGAGTGACGATCATAGGTGATCGGTCAAAACTATTTGTACACACTACCGCCGAGATCATGCCCGGCGTTGTATTTGATACGCGGGAGGGTGCGATCGTCGTAGATGCAAAAGCGAAGATCAGACCGTTCACGTTTATAGAAGGACCGGTTTATGTCGGTGTTTCATCATTGATCGACGGTGCAAAAATACGTTCGGCGACATCGATCGGACCGGTATGTAAGATTGCGGGCGAAGTAGAAAATTCTATTTTTCATTCATACAGCAATAAACATCATGACGGATTTATCGGTCATGCGTATATCGGAAGTTGGGTCAATCTCGGTGCAATGACCACCAACAGCGACCTCAAAAACAATTACGGTGAAGTTGTGGTTCATCAAGATCCTTTCTCGCAAATATATACCGGCGCGATGAAGGTCGGATGTTTTATCGGTGATCACGTGAAGACCGGTATCGGTACGTTGCTGACGACCGGTGCGGTAATTGGCACAGGAAGTTGTTTGTTTGGAGGCGGAATGTACCCGAAACATGTGCCTGCTTTTTCGTGGGCATCATCATCGTTGTGGGATGAATATACGATCGATAAATGTATCGCAAATGAAACGATCGTCATGAAACGACGCGGGATATCACTTGATGCGGCTTATGAAGAAAATCTTCGCCGTGTGTTCACTATCACACAAAAAGACAGAGAAGAAGGGAAAAAGGCATGGGAACGTTAATGGTAAGCGTCTCGGGTATTCGTGGCATTTACGGAGACTCACTGACACCTGATATTATTTTAAAATACGTCTCGGCCTATGCGGCATATTGTAAAGGCAAAACTATCATTTTAGGACGTGATTCACGGAAAACCGGCACATCCATCTCTGATATGATAAAAGGTATACTCGCCGCAAGCGGGTACCGTGTTATCGACTGCGGTATCGTTCCGACGCCGACCGTTCTTTTAATGGTTGAGAAATATAATGCCGACGGCGGTATCATCATAACCGCATCACATAATCCGGTTGAATGGAATGCCCTCAAACTAGCTTCTCGTACAGGACTGTTCCTTACCCTGGAAGAAGGAGCGGAATTTCTTGCAATGGCGGAAAAAGGTGCTCACGCCTATACTCAATATTCGGGAATCGGATATGTAGAAACGTGCGATACTGCCGTTGACACGCATATCGAAGATATTCTTCGATCAATTGACATTGAAAAAATTCGTGCTCGAAGATTTCATGTCATTCTCGATTGTGTTCATGGCGCGGGCGGGGTAATGACGCCAAAGCTCCTTGATGCGCTCCATTGCACCTACTCCGTGCTGTATGAGGAGCCCACCGGAGAATTTCCGCGAAATCCGGAACCTATCCCTGAACGTCTCACCGAACTTGCCGATACCGTTCGTAAGAAAGGGGCTGACATCGGATTTGCACATGACCCCGATGTTGACCGATTGGCATTGGTGACTGACGGCGGATATGCGGTAAGTGAAGAATTTACTCTTGCATTAGCGGCATGGTCAGTGTTTGAACGTAAAAAAGGGGTTGCGGTCTGTAATCTTTCAACAAGCAGAATGATCGAAGATATCGCCGCTCGTTTTGGCAGTTCTGTCGTACGCACGCCGGTCGGTGAAGTGAATGTTGCCGATAAAATGCGTATTATCAACGCAATTGTCGGTGGAGAAGGCAATGGCGGAGTCATTAATCCCGATGTGCATTACACACGCGATGCGCCTGTCGGTATCGCGTTGATCCTTGATCTCTTGGCACGTCATGATCGCCCCGTATCGGCACTTATTCAGGATATACCGAAATATGTGATGATCAAAGAAAAAGTGTCTTTTTCGACATTACAGGAACGTGTCGTTGCAATGGATAGACTCCATAATCTACGGTCATTTGAAGATGCAAAGATAAATTTGGAAGATGGTGTTCGCCTCGATTTTAATGAAGGCTGGATACATATACGCCCATCGGGAACAGAACCGATCATTCGTGTGATCGCTGAAGGCGAATCTGAGCAATGGGTACGAGGAATGATCGATCTGATTCGTAAAAAAATGGGGATTTGATGAATATCGGTATTGATATCATTGAAATTGATCGTATCACTGATGCGGTCAAGCGGTTTGGAACGGCATTTCTTCAACGGGTGTATTCTGACCGTGAGATCGCGTATTGTTCCGGCTACTCAGATCCGTACCCGTCGTATGCCGCACGATTCGCCGCGAAAGAAGCGTATATCAAATATCGCAGCGGGTTACACGGTGTAAATATCAATGAAATTGAAATTATCAATACTCTCAACGGCAAACCGAATCTTTATGTTCAGGGAAATCCCACAGGTTTATCGGTCTCTCTTTCACATTCACGCAACAATGCGGTCGCAGTGGTAATAGGGGAATAAGATGTTTTGTGTCAACGTGGAAGAGATGAAAAAGTGTGACGTATTTACGATCGAAAAACGCGGAGTGCCGCCTCTTGTACTCATGGAAAATGCGGCATTTGAAGTATTTAATTTCTTATCATCACGTTTTACTCGCTCCGACCGATTCATAATCTTCACCGGAAAAGGCAACAATGGCGGGGATGGTTTTGCGGTCGCACGCCTTCTTCATACTCGCGGATATGACGTAACCGTATGTATCATGGACGCGACCACATCGAACGATGCTCGTTGGAATGCACGCATCGCGAAGAAATATGATATTCCGTGTAAACCGCACAGTATGTGTAATGCCAATGCAATGTCCTACACCGTCGCGATCGATGCGGTGAACGGCACGGGGTTTACGGGACTGCTTGAGTCGCACATCCAAACAATATTTAAACGTGTGAATGCACATCCGACGATAACTCGTATCGCCATTGATATTCCGTCGGGGGTTGAGGCAGATACAGGTCATTGTTCACCCAATACATTCAACGCTCATTATACGATCACCTTTGAATACCCGAAATACGGACATTTTTTACAACCGGGAAAATCTTTCACGGGCAATCTTATTGTAAGACCGATTGGAGCCTCAGGGTGTATGCATAAGGTCATGGGTGAGGCGATGTGGTTTGATGAGGTCAGGCTTTCGCGTCCGTATTACAACGTGCACAAGTATTCCCGCGGGCATGTCGCCGTGATCGGAGGATGCAACGAATACAGCGGAGCAGCAGTGCTGGCATCAGAAAGTGCCTTGTATGCAGGAGCCGGCTATACTGCAGTCTATACGACGGCACATGTAGAGACTCGTTTGCCTGAAATAGTCGTTCACTCACTTCCGTCATTCTCATCATATGTGCTTACGCAAAAAGACAAAGACGGGGTGCTTATTATCGGTCCCGGCATGGGAAGATCAGATGATGTGCGCAATTTCTTAAAAAAATTATTTTTAGAGTATCGCGGCCTCACCGTTTTACTTGACGGTGATGCACTCTTTTATTTTAATGACTATTATCGTCCCGGTATTCACACGGTGCTGTGTACACCGCATGACGGTGAACTCACGTATATGAGCGGATTATCTCTTGAAGAAATTCAAAAAAACAGAATAGAAGCGGGGAAAAAATTCACACGGGATCACCAGTGTTTTTTGGTGATGAAATCAGAGTCGACTATCATATTTTCACCTGAAGGTGAAGTCGCTTTTTCTCCATACGGTGATCCGATCCTCGCAACATTGGGCAGCGGGGATGTGTTGGCCGGTACGATCGCAGGGATATGGGCGTCTCAAGCGGAGATATCACCGTATCTTGCCGCTCAAATGAGTGTGTGTATACAGGGGAAGGCCGCCGAAGAATTAGTAAAAACAGGGAGATTTAGTGCAACTGCGACAACTATTCAGCAAGAAATTCGAAGATTGATCGAGAAGAAAATGATATAAACGGAGGTTTTTATGGCAGATAGGGGAAAGATACAAATTTATGCATGCAGGAGCGCTCAAGATTACGCGGATCAGGTTATAAATGAACTGCACAATCTCAACGATGATACCAAACAGTATGAGAATCTGAAGGGCATTCTGGACGTAAAATCATTTGCAAACGGTGAGATTGAAGTTGACATAGGAGAATCGGTGCGTAAAAAAGATGTCTATCTTTTCCAAAATTGTGCCCAGCGTAATAAAGGCGACCTCAGTGTAGGAGAGAATAAGCATGAATTATATCAAGCGATCGATGCCCTGAAACGTGCTCAAGCGAACACGCTCACTATTTTTGAACCCTATTGTACATCAGCTCGCAGCGACAGAGCCACGCGTCGTACATCGGTAGGCATATGGGTGCATTTTAAAATCATGATTCAGTTGGGAATGGATCATTACATCACGCTCCAACTACACTCCGATAAATCAAAAACGATCATGGATCCGACTTCCGCATATATCGACGATATGCCGGCGGCATCATTAATGAAAAAATATTTGTTGCGGAATTTTGTCAAGACAAAACAAGAATTTGATACGAATGTCCGTGAAAATTGGGCGTTTTGCACCGTTGACGTCGGCGGTGAAAAACTTGCCTATCAATTTGCAGAGACGTTCAATTGCGGTCTTATCGTCGCCAATAAGCGCAGAAATGTCTCAAAAGTGAATTTTGTTGAAAGTATTGATATTTTGAGCAACGAACCGATCCAAGGTAAAACAATTTGGGTCGTTGATGATATGATCGATACCGGCGGATCGGTTGTGAAATTACTTGATGAACTCAAACAAAAGGGTGTCAAAGAGATAAACGTGGCGGTTATTCACCCCGAATTATCCGGTTCGGCCGTCGATAAGTTGCAAAAACTTATGGAAGATTCTATTTTGAATAATCTCGTGTGCTTAGATACCATTTTTATTTCCGATGAGATCAAAAAAAGACTGCCGCGGCTTCATGTGATCCCTTCGGCACATTTTGCCGCAGACTTAATTTATCGTATTAATGTGGGATATTCCATAACCAAATTTTTCTCACCGATTCGCCCCTATGATTATTTGAATTGAAAAAGAAAAAAAAGTGGTATATAATCACGCGTCTGAAAAGATTGATTGGAGGAAACAAATATGAAAAAAGTCATCTTCACTGCGATCGTCGGTTTACTATTTGTGAACGGTATATGGGCTCAATACGGTGCATTGCCGTTTTTAACCGAACAAATCGGAGCTCGTCCGATCGCGATTGGCGGGGCATATGTTGGTGTCGCCGATGGTCCTGAAACGGCATTTTATAATATCAGCGGTTCCGCATTTTTTGAACAGTATAAAGCATTTGCTTCGTTGGTACAATTATCTATCCCTTCCGAATCGGATGATTCCGACCAAAATTCAACCGCAATTTCGATCTTTGCTCCTGTCGAGTCACTTGATGGCGTTATCGGACTCAATCTGTATTATAAAGATTACGGCACGAGTGCCCAAACAAATACAGAAGGCGATGAAGTATCCAGTTTTTCAATTTATGAGATGTCGATCGGTGCGACCTATGCCTTCAAGTTTCAGGAAAATTTGTCACTCGGATTCGGTGTCAAATATATCTATAGTCATTTATTTACCGAATCGACCGGAAATGCCTTTGCTCTTGATGTAGGTTCGATCTATTTTTATGACCATATGATGTCAGAGACCATGAAAGCTCGCCTTACCGTAGGGTTGTCGCTTCATAATTTCGGCCCAAAGATATCCTATCAAGACGAAGATCAATCAGATGATTTGCCATGGTTGGGTCGTGTAGGCGTGTCATATAAGATCGATATGACCAAAATCCAGTCATCTATGTTGTTTACCACGCAATTAGACAAAGATCTCACACCTATGACAAAGATAAGCGAGAACTATACCTATCGCTTTGGCGGGGAATATACATTCCATGAGACCGTATTTGCGCGTTGCGGTTATTCGTATGATACATATGATGAGAACGATGTCTTCAATTGGGGATTTGGCTTTTCTCACTACAATATTCGAATCGATTATGCCCGTGATTCTTCCAATACACTCGCATCAGGAACAGATGTATTCTCCATAGGTTATTCATTCTGAATATGAAAAGTCGTGCTGTTTTTGTTTTTGGTTGCATACTGTTGTGCATTTGCATGGGGCTTTCTGCACAGACTTCTAAAAAGAGTCCGGCGAAAGCCTTTTTATTATCATTACTTATGCCCGGAGCGGGGCAATATTATGCGGGAAATACGACAACCTCGGCAATGTACTTGGGAGCGGAATTTTTACTTATCGGCGGATATATGTATTATTTGTCGGAAAGTGATAACATGATCGATAAATACAAAAACTATGCGGATACACATTTTTATTACCAAGGGAATGACCCCGATCGGCAAAGTTATTATGATATGTGGCCGATCCTTGTTGAGCGCGTGTATGCACGTACCGCGTTACCGCGTGAAAAGGTTGGTGAGTATTGGGAACTCATCGGTAAACTTCCGGAACTCACGGTGTTTTGGGATGCACCGTACCAGCAAAGCTATTATTATGAAATGCGTCAGGTTGCCAATCAAGATTATAAGAATGCCAATCGTGTGCTCGGACTGATCGCGATCAATCATATTGTCAGTGCCGTTGATGCGTTAATATCCGTGAAAAAATCCAACACAAGGCTTTCATCGTCACTTTTAGACGGTGAATTAAAAGTAGGTATTACGACCACATTTTGATGTACGCAAAAAAGACTATTTTTACTGTGCCTAATTTACTTACGTTATTGCGTCTTTTACTTCTGCCGTTTGTTATGGCTCTTATTGGTAACGATATGCATGAATATAAAATAGAGATATTCGCACTTCTTTTTTTTCAGGGTATCACTGATGTGTTAGACGGTTTTATCGCCAGAAAATATCATTGTATATCAGAGTTGGGGAAAATACTGGATCCCATTGTCGACAAAATTTTAATTTGCGGTATCATGATTGTACTGTTGCAATACGGGTTCCCGTCACTTCTTTTTTGGATTGCCGTGTCTCGTGATATTTGTATTCTCGCGGTGGGGTATTTTTTTATTATACGAAAACGTAACTTTATACCCGTGTCGAATATTTCGGGAAAGATCGCGACATTTTTTTTGGTAACTTTTTGTTTGTTGTTCATTGCAGGATATCAATTGGAATGGTATTATATGCTCACGCTTGGTGTGTTGGGGGTATCGGCGATATCGTATACGATTTTTACGGTAAAACTTTATGTAAGGGGAAGGCAATGAAAGAAACAGTTAAAATTATTCCGTTAGGCGGTTATGGGGAAATCGGCAAAAACATGACGCTTATTGAATATCGAAAAACCATAATAATGATAGACGCAGGATATCTTTTCCCTTCATCGTATTTCCCCGGTATTGAGTATATTATACCGGATACCACATATGTAAAGGATAATCTTGAGAAACTCGCAGGAATAGTGATCACTCACGGACATGAGGATCATATAGGAGCGATCCCCTATATTTTATCGGATCTGGGAAATCCGCCCATTTATGCCAAACGATTGAGTATCGAATTAATACGAAAAAAGATCGCGGATCATGATATTACCAATGCCGAATTTATCACCGTTACTCCTGAAAAGACCGTTTTCCAGTTACGGGATATTTTCGTGGAATTTGTTCATGTGAATCATAGTATTCTTGATGCATCATCATTATATATTCGTTGCGGAAATAAAAAAATATTTTTTACCGGTGATTTCAAAATGGATTATACGCCGATTTTCGAACCGTTCATCGATTTGACACGCATCGCCGCGATAGGAAAAGAGGGGGTCGACGTTCTTGTCGTCGATTCTACCAATGCAGAGCGGGAAGGCATGTCATATTCAGAAAGAACCGTCGGAATTGAAATGAATTCTATCGTTTCCAAGCTTGAGGGGCGTGTTATCGTGGCGACATTCGCATCAAATATCTGTCGTATCATTCAGATAATGGATCTTGCACGAACATTTAAGCGCAAAATCGTTGTTGACGGACGCAGCCTTCGTAATGTCATCGAAATAGCCGCAGAGTTGGGTTATATCGATTTGAAAGGGCTCGATTTCATATCACTGAAGGAAATTACAAAATATCAGGACAATGAACTTCTCTTAATGGTGACAGGGAGCCAGGGAGAACCATTGTCGGTTCTTCAACGTATCTCACAGAATATGCATGCTCAAATAAAGATAAAAAAACACGATACCGTAATGATATCTGCAAAAGTGATACCCGGTAATGAAGTGCATATCAATCGTATGGTGAATAATCTTTTCAAGCAGGGTGCCGATGTGTTTTATGAGAATATTTCTGAGATACATGTATCGGGGCATGCATCGCAAGAAGAGATAAAATTATTGACCAATCTCATACGCCCCACCTATATCATACCGTACCACGGTGAATACAAAAACATGGTGGCGATTCGACGTATCATGAAACAACTCGGATATGATGAAAAAGACGTTTTTCTCATCGAGAACGGTACGGTGTTTATCATGAATGAAAAACGTGCGGTCGTTGAGAATAACATTGTTCCGTTCGGAAAACGTTTTATTGAGAATAATGACATCGGTATGATTGACGAATCGATAATAAAAGAACGCAAAGTGATCGGCGAAGAAGGTGTCATTTTTATGCTGTTCGGGTATGATCATAAAAACGGAGATATTGTCTATGGCCCCGAGGTCGCGGTGGCAGGCATAAAGATGGAACAGTCGATAATTGAATCAATGATCGAGCGCCTGCAGGACATTCTCGTCTCACTTGAAACAAGCGATCTGAAAAATCCGGAAGTAGTAAAATCTACTGTTGAACGGCGATTACGGCGTTTTGCCAAAAAAATCATCGGAAAAGAGCCCTTGATTGTCGCGATCCCGCAACGATGATGCACATCGATGCTGAGTGACATTTTATACGTAACGTCCGTAATTATACATGTGGTCGTCATTATGTATTTCTCACATCTAGTGACATTCTAAATATATTAGTGGTATCTCTTTTCCGATCATGCGTATGGAGCCGGCGGGAAGGGCATACTTTCAAAAAACACTAATTGCACAAAGCTCTTTTTTGAATACAGGTACTTGCAAAAGCATGGCGACTGAATTCATTTTTCACACGCGATCGTAAAAAATTCTTTCATATAATTATAAATTATCTGTTGCGTTTAAAAAGAAATGTGCTACAGTAAATGAAAGTTGGACGAAACAATAATAGGAGGGATAGCATGATTAAGGTTATTGGAACAGCCCTTGTAGCAGCAGTGATCCTTTTTTCTGTCGGGTGCGGACAAAAGGCTCTTACGGTTGCCATCGGTTGCGATATCGAAAAAGCTGAAGTAATAGTAAACGGACAACCGACAGCAGTCGTTGTAAATGAAAAAGCCGAATTGAAACTTTTACCCGGCAACTATGATCTTTTGGTGAAGACCATCAGTTATGGTGAGCAAGCTATCAAGGTTGAAGTCAAAAAAGAAAGTAAAAATGAATTTATTGTGAATTTTTTAGGGACCGTTATTCTTAACGGCGTCACAAAGGGCAATGAGATCTTGATGAATAATCAAAAAGTCGCGGTCATTGAAGACGAATCAACATCGTTTACCGTGAAATTAGAACCGGGCACGTATGAGTTTATTGTGAAGTCGGCGAAAGGGAAAAAGACCGTTACTGCAGAAGTGAAGGCAGGAGAGACCACAGAAAAAACAATGTAATTGTTCGTTTTTTACCATGATTGCACAACACAATGGAGGTGTATATGAGTAAGGAAAAAGAGATAAAAAAAGAGGATAAGAAGAAACCACAAAAGACTCTGAAAGAGAAACGTGCTGAAAAGCAAGAAAAAAAGAATAAGTAAGGAACGTGGATCGATCCCCCCTTTCGGGGGGATTTTTTTAATCTCAATGGGTCAAATTCCCTGAAGCTTGCTTCGTCATTACTATTATAGTTTTGTTATTATTAGGGGTGTGGGGACGAAGTCCCCATTATATAACAAATTAAGCCCCTCCCAAAATAAAAGGGAGGGGTTTGGGGTGGGCAAACAAATAGAGTGTATTTTTGGGAGATACCCAGTAGGTTGCTGCGGGGTAGTTCATTCTAAATGGGTCAAATTCCCCGAACGATGCTTCGTAGTTACTATTATGGTTTTGTTATTATTAGGGGTGTGGGGACCTGTAAGATTTAAAGCAATAGATTGAATAAAAAATCGTACAATACGACATTGTGTTTCGATGAATTATATACGAAGAATTGAGCAATAATCAACGATAACATGAAATATTCAATGCAATACGACGCCTATCATTAATAATATATTCACTATGCGATACTGAAGGGTGCCATTGGTATAATTCGACTATCTACTATTTTTTCCTTGAAATCATACCGATCGTACTGTATACTGAATCGGTAGCGGACGCTATATGGGCACATAGCTCAGTTGGTAGAGCAACTGCTTGACGTGTAGTCGGTCGGGAGTTCGAATCTCTCTGTGCCCATCCCGCAATGCGGATAATTGCAAATAGGATAGTTTAGAGAAGGATTTATGGTGTAGGTACATATATTTTATTTTCGCTTAAAAGCGGAAAGGAGGCGGTATGAGAGTTGATTTTCACGGGAAAATTCTCGTAATCGGATGCGGTTATGTTGCACGAAGTACGCTACCGCTCATTGCAAAACACATCGAAATGCCGCTTTCGAATATCACCGTAATTGATTTTGTCGATCCTCCCGAGTGTCTTTCGGTGCTGCTCAAGAGCGGCGTTCATTTTGTAAAACTTCGTATCACGCCTGAAAATCTCGCATCAACATTAGCAACATATGTAAAACACGGTGACATGGTCATCGACCTTGCGTGGAATATTGACGCATTAGAGATTATCCAATGGTGTCATGAAAACGGTGTTCGTTATATTAATACATCGGTTGAAGTATGGGATCCGTATGAAAATGCGGAAAACAAGACACCGCAGGAGCGTACCTTGTACCATCGGCATATGAATATTCGTCGAATGAAAAAAACATGGAAAGAAAAAGGCCCTACGATAATAATTGAACATGGAGCGAATCCCGGATTGGTATCACACTTTGCTAAAAAAGCGCTTACCGATATAGCACATACGCTGATCAGTGAGGGGAAAGATCCCGATTCAACTATTGCGGAATTACTGCGCGTACAAGATTTCCCTCGTTTGGCGCAACAACTTTCAGTGAAAGTTATTCATATCAGCGAGCGTGATCTTCAGATAGCGTCTGAACCGAAGAAAAAAGATGAATTTGTCAATACGTGGAGCATCGAAGGTTTATATGAAGAATCGATTGCGCCTTCCGAATTGGGGTGGGGTACCCACGAACACGAATTACCCGAAAATGCCTATACATTCACCGATGGGCCTCAAAACCAAATTTGTTTGGCTCAACCCGGTATGAAAACCCGTGTGTGCTCATATGTTCCGTGCGGTGAGATCATTGGGTGTGTGATTCGACACGGTGAAGCCTTTACTATGTCCGATTATTTAACTGTTCATGAAAACGGGAAACCGATATATCGACCGACCGTACACTACGCGTATTGTTTGAGTGATGCGGCTATTGCATCGATGCATGAGCTTGAGATGCGTAATTTTCAATTACAAGAAAAACAACGCATAATGACCGATGAAATAACGGAAGGATCGGATGAATTGGGTGTATTGCTTATGGGGCATGAATATGCAAGTTGGTGGTGTGGCACGATTCTTGATATACATGAAGCACGAAAACTGGTCCCACACCAAAATGCAACAACGATTCAAGTTGCCGCAGGAGTGCTTTCGGCAATGATCTATGCGATCAAACGTCCCGAATTAGGGTTGTTAGTCCCTGATGACCTTCCTCATGAGGAATTATTATCTTATGCGACACCGTATTTAGGGAAACTTGTTTCTTGCGCATACAATTGGAATCCGCTTATGAACCGATCATATCTTTTTGAGAAATATAATGAATTTGAACAAGATATTGATAAAGACCCCTGGCAGTTTAAAAACTTTATTGTGTGATACGCGAAACCCCCGTGGTGAGCGGGGGTTTTGTTTTGTAACGCGATGTTTAAAAAGAAAACTTATTCAGGATCAGCAAGACACCCGCGAAAATCAAAATGAATGCTGATATTACTTTGATCATACCGGTATATTTATATATCCCTTTAAATAACCCTAAAGCCGTTACAAACAATACACCGGCTATAAGAAAGAATACGGTTAGAATAGCAGAAAATAATGCCAATAACATAATACCTTGTAAGACCGTATCGCTTGAAGCGGAATAGATAAGCACCGTACTTAATATCGGTCCGATACAAGGCGACCATCCGAGTGCAAATGATGCACCGAATATGACGGGGAATAGCATGTTGTTTTTGCTTTTCGTAACAGACATACGTTTGTCAAATTGTATAAATCGTAAAAAAGGTATGTTCAGCATAGATAGCCCGAGAAGAATGATCACACTTCCGGCAATTTTCATAATTATCAATTTATACTGTTGAATAAATGAACCGATAATTGTGGCTGTAGCGCCTGCTGCTATGAAAACAAGAGAAAACCCCAATGCAAAAAGCAATGTGCCTTTTATGACCGAATAGAGTTGTTTCTTGCGCATTTCAGGTGTTCGATCGCCTAATTGCGAGAAGCTGACACCCGAAACAACCGATAAATAGGTTGGTATCAACGGTAAGATACACGGTGAAAAAAAAGTTGCAGCCGCCGAAGCGACCACAACCCATACGGATAACGATTGAGTCAGTATTAATCCATCCATATATTCACCGTCATTTCCGTTCGGTGTAATCCTTAAATTTCACCGTTTTGTATGATTCGGTTGAAAAATAGGTAAGGATCTTATGAAAATCCTCAGGTCCTGCATATCCCGGTAGTGTCGTGATCACGTCGCCTTTTGTGTTAAAAAAAACAAGAGTCGGGTAGCCGGTGACTTTATATGCACGCGCAAGTTCTATTCCCGTCTTATTATTACCGTTTTGGGTATATACATCTTTTGATTCTGCATTAACCTTTACGATTGCCCAATTCTTATTTAATTCCGTCACAACAGTTTCATTGGTGAACGTTCCTGAAGACATTTTTTTACAATAACCGCACCAGTCGGTGTAGAAATAGACAACTTTATACGCAGTATTATCAGATTTGAACGCATCATCCATTTTTGAAAATTGGATCTCACTTTTCGAAAAGCTATGATTTGTTAGGAAAAAGGCCGTAAACACGAATAATAATATATTTCTCATATATTCCTCCTTTATGCTTAAGTGAGTATACTGCTAAAAGGTTAGTAAGTCAATAACGTATAAAAAAAATATTGCAGGGATCATTCATCGTATTAGGTATGAATAGTGAAACATCATCAAGGATCAGAAATATATTACCGAGTTTGGCCATACTATTCGAGTGGAAGGGATTGGCGATGTCAGAAGATTGCTTCACAAACGCTGCATTCATGTAAATTCGCTTGACAAATATTCGATAATCGTTACACTCTACAAGCCATGAAAAACATATACCTTCATTCGATTCATTCGTCTTATTCCGCAACACTTTCAAGGAAATTGGGTGCAGGAGGAGAGGGCACCGTCTATTCATTAGAAGGACATAGCGACATCTGCGTAAAACTATATCATAAAGACAAAATTAACACTACGTTAGAAAACAAACTTAAAGCGATGCTTGCACATCCGCCGCTTGATCCGACATTATCATTCGGGCATTATTCCATTTGCTGGCCGACGCATCTTGTGTATGCGTCAGAGGATTGTACCAAGTTTTTGGGATTTGCGATGCCGCTTATTGA
This sequence comes from uncultured bacterium, assembly GCA_964423645.1. GTDB lineage: Bacteria > Macinerneyibacteriota > Macinerneyibacteria > Macinerneyibacteriales > CAYRFE01 > CAYRFE01. The sequence continues at coordinate 54,653 of CAYRFE010000002.1, forward strand.
TAAGAATGTATTCAAAGAATATCATCTGCTGTGCGATAAACCGGGTTCATCGAGTTCGGTATGTTATCGACTTGAAAACTTCGGCACGGGTTTTACCTATCTACACATGTATGCCGTCGCGCTTAATCTTGTGACATGTGTGATGAATATCCACAAAGCAGGGCATGCAATAGGCGATTTGAATGATAAGAATATACTTGTATCCACGAAAGACAGTAAGCTGACCGTTGTCGATTGCGACAGTTTTGAAATACGAGAAGCTGATACTATTCGCTATGATTGTAATGTATATATGCCGGAATTTTCGGCACCTGAGGTAATCAAACGCGAAAAGATAGACGACAGGCAACTCTCCGACAGATTTTCACTCGCTATTCTTATTTTTAAGTTGTTAATGTTGAATACGCATCCTTATGCCTCGCGCGGCTCAAGCGTGGAACATCTCAATACTCCCGAAGAAAAGATCATGAGCGGATATTATCCGTATAAAGAATATGAGAATCTTGATGTGCGACCGCCGGTGTATGCGTTGCCGTATTACATCATACCGCCTGAAATTAGTAAGTTATTCGACTGTTGCTTTGTAGAAGGGCAGAATAATCCCGAAAAAAGACCGACGCCCGAAGAGTGGTTTACCGCGCTGAAAGTGAACTACGACGCGATGTATGCGTATTACAAAAAGAATAAAACCATGTGCAGCGAAAACGTGCTGCATGTCTTCCCGCGCCACCTCGAAGAATGCCCGTGGTGCGAGATGAAGGATGATTATTTTCCTCCAAAGCCCGTGCCATCCAGTGTTAAGAATAAAATACCGGAAGAAGTTATAGAAAATCTTGCCTACATCGAAGATTTGATTACAAAATTTGCAGAGGATAGTCAGATAACGGTAAAAGAGTATAAGCAACTGCTCTTAAATGCTGCAAGAAAAAATTTTCCAAAGACCTATGTTGATAAATCGATTCACATATTTGCTCAAAAACAAGCAAGCTGTATAATGGGAGAAGAGCCCACATTATCGGAGATGAATGTATATTTAGGTGAAATTTCCGCAGACAATGATATATTGTCAAAAATTATAAAAATAAAAAATAATTATCTTTTTGATGAGATACGCGTTGAACTTAAATCAAAGAACAGTGAGTTGCAAATAACGCCAAAAAATGCCATAATTAAACCCGGAGAAAAGTTAAATGTTTTAATCGAAACCGTAATAAAACAATCAAATTTAGAGTTGTATGGCAGAGTTGATGATATTGTTGAAATTGAATATGTGCGAAAAGATAAAATTTTTAAAACAAAGCTTTCTATCAATGTTGCATATGATCAGGAGAAATACATAAGTCAATATCAACGATCCATTTGTAAGATTTTGAAAAAACCCTTAACAATTATATTTATAGCGTTATTCTTTATGTTTTCGGTATCATTACTCTCATATATGGTATTTAATACAAAAAATCAAGTTGAAGGTAATAAATTTATGATATTAGCGGCATTGGATGCTATTACCGCCATTATAGTATCGTTATTTAAACCAAATAAAAAATTCAATATTATGTTTTATAATGTACTCATGATCATTGTGCCCTTGATAGCGCTCTATGTAATGATAAGTAGCAATGGATTTTTTTTAGAAAAAAACTCATATCTCCTTATTTTTATTGTTTTGCTACAATCGGTCTTATATGCCCTAATATTCTCTTTCAATATGATATTTGACGAGAAATATGAAAGAATATCAGAATTTTACTCTCATTACATACTTATTGTTGCATTACCGTTGATGTATTTAATTGCAAGTTTGATTTTTTAACCTCATTAAATTTTGCGGTTATTTTATTTAATGTATGGTCTTGACAATACAACAAAACAAGCTACACTCTACAAGCCATGAAAAACATATACCTTCATTCGATTCATTCGTCTTATTCCGCAACACTTTCAAGGAAATTGGGTGCAGGAGGAGAGGGCACCGTCTATTCATTAGAAGGACATAGCGACATCTGCGTAAAACTATATCATAAAGACAAAATTAACACTACGTTAGAAAACAAACTTAAAGCGATGCTTGCACATCCGCCGCTTGATCCGACATTATCATTCGGGCATTATTCCATTTGCTGGCCGACGCATCTTGTGTATGCGTCAGAGGATTGTACCAAGTTTTTGGGATTTGCGATGCCGCTTATTGATAAGAATGTATTCAAAGAATATCATCTGCTGTGCGATAAACCGGGTTCATCGAGTTCGGTATGTTATCGACTTGAAAACTTCGGCACGGGTTTTACCTATCTACACATGTATGCCGTCGCGCTTAATCTTGTGACATGTGTGATGAATATCCACAAAGCAGGGCATGCAATAGGCGATTTGAATGATAAGAATATACTTGTATCCACGAAAGACAGTAAGCTGACCGTTGTCGATTGCGACAGTTTTGAAATACGAGAAGCTGATACTATTCGCTATGATTGTAATGTATATATGCCGGAATTTTCGGCACCTGAGGTAATCAAACGCGAAAAGATAGACGACAGGCAACTCTCCGACAGATTTTCACTCGCTATTCTTATTTTTAAGTTGTTAATGTTGAATACGCATCCTTATGCCTCGCGCGGCTCAAGCGTGGAACATCTCAATACTCCCGAAGAAAAGATCATGAGCGGATATTATCCGTATAAAGAATATGAGAATCTTGATGTGCGACCGCCGGTGTATGCGTTGCCGTATTACATCATACCGCCTGAAATTAGTAAGTTATTCGACTGTTGCTTTGTAGAAGGGCAGAATAATCCCGAAAAAAGACCGACGCCCGAAGAGTGGTTTACCGCGCTGAAAGTGAACTACGACGCGATGTATGCGTATTACAAAAAGAATAAAACCATGTGCAGCGAAAACGTGCTGCATGTCTTCCCGCGCCACCTCGAAGAATGCCCGTGGTGCGAGATGAAGGATGATTATTTTCCGATAGAATTTTTACCTTCTGCGCAACAAATAGCAATGCAAAAGGAAATTAAAGAAAATTTCAGATATTTAGAAGAGCTAATTGAAAACTACGCAGTAGATAAAAAGATAACATCATTTGAATATGAAAATATACTATCAGAAGCAAAACGAAAAAATATTATTCAATCTAAAGCCGAAAGCTTGATTAATATAAAAACAGAAAATACGTGTGTAATTGGTGATGCCCCAACTTTATCGAGAAATGAGATGCGTTTAATCGCTTCTTATAGTGATAAAAACGAATTACAAACGCTTGTGTACTTAAAAAATAAATATCAAAATGATGCAATTGAAGTTTTGATTCAACCTAAAAACAGCATTATTAGGGTAAATCCTGAAAAAATCACAATTCAACCCAATGAAGAAATTCAAATCAAAGTATTTACCCACACTGATCATTTATCAGTTTTTTCATTTGGTCTTTGTGAACATGAAGTTGATTTTCTCTCAAAATCAGTAACGCATAAAGTACAAGATAAACTAAAATTGAATATTATTTTCGAAAATGAAAGAACAAGGTTTTTCAAATATCTAGCAAATCCAAAGATATTTTTTTTAACTGCTTTTTTGTTGTTTACATTGATTTTCTTTTATCAATTTAAGGTATTGATTCAGGATGAGGTTAATATTGTTTTCATAAAGAAGTTATCGATTCTCCCTGTGTTTTACTCCTTAAGTCTGTTTCTAAGTCTGTTTCTTATAAAAAAATGGGAAAAAAACTTTAAAGTTCTTTGGAATTATTTAGTTCTTAGTTTTACAATTATACTATACTTTATAATAAAAAATATTATAAATAACACAATTATTTTGTCAACACAGTCATTTTTAACAATCATACTGCTTATGATAATTGCATTTTTAACGAGTATGGTTGCTACTTTACACTTCAAGATTAATAAACCTTTTAATAATATACTATGCATAATTATCCCATACTTATTTTTACCGAGTATTGCCTTAGCATCATTTTATTTATTCAATTTATCTCCACATTTTGCATCAGAAGTGGTGTCCATGATACGTTTAAATGCAAGTAAATCATTTCATATTATTGATGATAAAATTTATTATACACAAACTCAACTTGAAAAATTGTATTTTAAGAAAAATTCTATGGCCATGAAGGTTGGGAATAACGAAATACAATATTTGCAGACAAATAAAAAAGGAAAAACTTATTTTAATTTCAGTAATATATTTTACCAAGGGAATCCGTATAAAATTCGTTTTTTTTATAATGATGAGCTCATATATTCAAATAACATGAAAATTGTTTCATTATATCAACAAAGAAAAGTTCGCATACACGATTTGGAAGTCGATATATTTCAGAAAGACGAAGATCATAATTTACTAATTATGAATAGTCCACAAAACACATATTTAATCAATCTTATAGGGAATGATACAGATAATTATGGTTATAATTTGTCATTTAACAATAATAGAAAATTTGAATTATTAACTCATAATTTGGGAAAATCACGTGAAACTATAATTTTCGCAAGTGGGGGGAGTAAATTTAACACAACTAATAAAACAGGCGTATTTTCATTAAACGATGCCAATGCAATAGAAGCAATAAGCTCTCCTATGTTATATGTTGACAACTATCATGTGAAAATATTACTGCCAAAGGCAATGATGCAGATACTTGAAGATATATTTATCGATGAAAATAATATACGAATATATTCACCGAAAATAAATAATCTAAAGAAAAATATATATAGCAAAGATATATATAAACCATCGGAGCCGGGTATTAGAAAATACAATCTAAATCCTCCGAGTATATCAATTTTAAAAGGTAACAGTACTTTACGTTCCATAAATCTATCGCATAAAATGAAGAAAAAATATTATTATGAATTTGATTTCAGAAAAGAAGCATATGATGTTAATGGAGCACGTTTACCGCCCGGAGAATATACCCTGTATTTTTACGGAAAGAGACAGAATATTATCCTTCAATAGTTAAAAGTATATATATTGATTAAATCTTGATTATTTGAATTAGTTAGTTTATGCTTAAGTGAATACAATGGAGGTTAACATGCAGGAGCAAAAAGTAGTAAAATTAATTATATTCTTCTTAATCCTTTCTTTTTTTAACGCAGTTTCTGCAGACATTCACGCTCAATACATCGAATCCCCCAATATCGGCAATTTAAAACTCATCCCCGCCGGTGTGTTTAAGGCTGACAAGAACACCACGACGACCATGGCTGTATCCGTTTTTTATATTGCAACAAAAGAAGTCACACGCAGTCAATATGCCGTGGTTATGGGAATAGACCAACCCAATGACGGGGACCTTCCCGTCGATGACGTAAGCTGGTATAGTGCGGTCGTTTTTTGCAACAAATTGAGCATGAGCGAGGGTTTAACACCGGTATACAGTATCAAAGGTGAACGTGATCCCGCATTATGGGGTGAGAGTCCTCTTGAACCCGATGATCGTTGGAACAGTATCGTGTATAACACGTCCGCAGACGGATATCGACTTCCTACCGAAGCCGAGTGGATGTGGGCGGCAATGGGCGCAGATACCAATGTGCCCGTTATTGATGAGAAAACGAAAAAACGCGGTACAAATATAGGCGGATATAATAAGCTGTTCGCAGGGTATAACTGGATGAATTCTATTGATGCATATGCATGGATTCGAACTAATTCACGTAACACGATACATCCTGTCGGTACAAAAACACCCAATGAGCTCGGATTGTATGATATGAGCGGTAATGCACCTGAATGGTGTTGGGATTGGTTTGATACGTTACCTCTTTACGGTAAATTATCTAACTATATCGGTCCGGACGACAATAAAGGGCGCATATTTTCTGAACGTGTCATAAAAGGCGGCAGTTGGCAGGACTATGACGACGAGGTACAATTGAGTACGCGTAAATCTGTCCGACCGGAAAAACCTATGGGCGGTCTACGAGTAGTACGTCGGAAAATGTAATCAGAATGCACAAAAGAGCACGTGTAGTCTATAAAGGTTATTATAACGATGCACACGGTAGCGTTGCTATCGAAGTGGTTAATGACCATTCGCGTATCTCATGTGTGATAGATGACGTGTGTTTTTCGGGAAGTGAATTTTCAGCATTATGTTGTCATCATGGCTATACAGATGCACAGCTTGCACGATTCTCATTCTACAACGAACCGAATGAAATGCTCTGTGATTGCAGTTTTTCTCTTGCACTGCCGCAAGTGCTTATCGAGACTGCTTCAAACAGCGAAATATCCGTTATGATCGATCTTCGTTACACATTGGGAAAGGCTCGATCGAATAAGACCGGCGGGATAGATTCCGAGCACGTCGCAATGGCAGTTGTCGTTGACGGTTCACGTTATGAGGGGAGCGGTGATTCATTTGAGACGGCGATGATCGAGTTGTATGCGCAATGGAAAGGGCGATATGTATTCAAAAACTGTTTCGGTTGTGCTTTGAGCGATTATCATCCCGTCGGGAACAGCAGTTTTGGTACCATGATGTGTTTTCTTGCACAAAAAGAAACGTATATGACGATTCAGACAAAAGAAGCGTTTTTGCAGAAGCTTACCGACGATTTCGACACAGTGCAGGAGATCTATTGCTGCGATTGCTTCGAAATACGAAAGAACCACACGGGATACAGAGGATAATAATAATTTTTACGTTTTTTTCCCCTACAACCTTGAATATTTTGGATTCGACTGCTATTCTTACGCGAACGTATTACACCAAGGAGGATAGTATGAAAAAAGTGTGTCTGATCTTTACAATGATAGTTGTTTTCACTTTCGCGCTTTCGGCACAAGAGAATCATAATTATCGAGGAAAAGATAACGATCAATCGTATTACCGTATTCAACAATCACTGGACAGGCTTTTGATCATGGCAGATAAGATGCCCGATGTTCAAAAGTATGAGATCATTGCGCATGTCATTGAAATGAAAAAGAATCTTATGAAACTTGCGGACGTGAAAGATCCTTTTAAATTCTACTCGGATAAGGAAATGGCAAGTATTCAACTTGCACTCACGCAAATGGCGCACTATCCCGGGCAAAAAGCGTATATTGAATCGCTCATAACAAATGCACGATTTACTTCTGCACAAGTGATTCAACTGTTGAGCGTAATTAAAAAATCTGCAGACAGAAGAGACGCGGCACAAATATTGATGCCGACTATTGTAGATATGGAAAACATCAAATTGGTGTTCAAGTTTTTAGATGAAAATGTAGGTGTAGTTGAAGAGAAAAAGATCTATACCGATGCAGAGATCGATGACTTGATAAAAAAGATCCGCAAACAGTATAGATACTCTGCACAAAAACTTATACTTCAAAGATATCCCGAAGAGGGGCGTATGACCATGGCGCAGATCAAAAATGTTCTCAGAGTCATTCCGTTCCCATCGGATAAAAAAGATGCATTGCAATATCTTTTGCCGAACGTGGCAGATCCGCAGAATGTGGATATATTATTTGATGATTTTTGGACACCGGGTGATCAGGAATACATCAATTCACTTTTGAAAAAATAGCCCGTTTTCGATACGTTATAAAATTCCCCCTATCGGTGAACTTCACTTGGTAGGGGCTTTTCTTTTAGTATCATTTCAATTCAATGCTCGTAATCGTTATGGGAAATTCTGTAATTCGAGACTTTTGCAAAATTCGAAAGTACCTAATTATCTCATTTTCTCAAAAGGGGGCTGGGGACGAAGTCACCGGTATATAACAAATTAAACCCCTCACGATTTTCACGGAAGGAGCTTGGGCTGGGCATAAATAAAAAATATGGTAGTTGTGCAAAGGTATCCATTCATTATTCCTTTATTCCTCGTATTGACATATCCACTCATGCGTGATACTGTTTACTACATGTGAGACTTTACACTAGTAATAAAAGCATTGTATGCGTCGCTTAAAGTAACACTTAAAGAAATGGTTCAGAAGGGCGGACGTGATACGGAAAAAGACCTTTTCGGCGATCCCGGCGGCTATACCACGATAATGAGCAGTCTGACAGTGGGTGCTCCGTGTCCGAAGTGTGGAAGCGTGATCACAAAAGAGGCGTACATGGGCGGAAGTGTGTATTATTGCGGGGGGTGTCAACCATTATGAAATGTATCATATGGTCATTTTTACTGTTATTGATGTGGGTAACAGGTTGTTCAAAAAACTCTACGGCTCCTGAGATCCCTGTCAAACCGGAGGTGTTTTCACTTGAATTCGGTCATACCACGTCGCATAACGATTATTGTGCTCAAATGAATGTATCCGGTGATTTTGGGAATGGATTTCTGTTTTCGGTGTGGACAAAGATCCCGCAATCGATCGCGCCGGGTGGTACACGCGGAAATATGAATATTCTCCGTATCTATGGAGACAACTGGAGTTTGATATGTCTGGACGGTAATATAAGCCAGAACACGAATGGAACCGCGCGATATAACGCCAATTTCATGCTCGATCTTAACAGCACATTTATAGGCGACTTCTGCACGTATTACAGTTTACCTGCTGAAAACATTTCTTTATCCGACGCCAATGGTTGGGTATGGGTCGCCTGGCAGGTAGTGGTAAATGCCGATAAGAGCATGACACTTCGGCAATGGCTGAAATTCGGAGTCAACGGAAGCGTAATTCCTGCGGGTTATTGGAATGATACTGACGTACCGGGAGAAGAGATCCTTATACCCGGCACGACAAGTGTGGAAGGGTGGGCAATCCCCGATACATTCGATCCGAGTGTACCGCGTTCTTTCCGACTCGGTGACGACAATACATGGTCCGGGGTGAACACTCCGTCAAACAGCTACTTATATCATGCACGACTGTATAATCGCGCAAGAAAACCAACACTCGATGAACTGAACGCCATTGCACTGTCTACCGGTGCAGATACATCGGCATGGGGCGACTGGTTTTTGAATTGGGTAAGTGAGAGTGCTGATATTTCTGATAAAAGCGGTCACAATCACCCTCTCAGTCTTCAAGCGGGCGGTGTGTTGTATAAGGGAGTTGCTGCTCCGATACAGCAATAGGGATGTGTGTTTGATGAAGCAGCAATCAATAAACGTTGTTAAGGACTGGAGTGATGAATAAATGCTTAATGTCGGAATATTGTTATACCCAAACGTTGAGGTTCTCGATTTTGCAGGACCGTTCGAGGTGTTTTCTGTTGCGTCAGAATTATATGACCATACGTTATGTGATGTCTTTACCATTTCCGAAGACGCAACATTGATACGATCAGTGAACGGATTACAAGTTCAACCGGATTTTACTTTCGAGAATAATCCCCACATTGATATTCTCATTATTCCCGGAGGTGTAGGAGCAAGAAAGCAGATAGCAAATAAAACTGCACTTGATTGGGTAAAAAAGACTTATATGGCATCAAAAATAACATTTTCTGTGTGCTCCGGTGCTTTACTATTAGGAAAACTGGGACTTCTGGATAATGTAGCCTGTACAACACATCACGAGGTCATTTCAGTTTTGCAGAATATTGCCCCGACAGCACACGTAGATATCGATAAACGGTTTATTGATAATGGAAAAATCATGACTTCAGCAGGGATATCTGCAGGAATAGATTTGTCATTACATATAGTAAAAAAACTATTCGGCAGTGACGTGAAAGAGAAAACGGTGAGATATATGGAGTATATTGAAAAATAACATGGAGTTAATCATTTCGAGGTATATTTTGAGGGTATTCACACCTTTTTTAACTTTGAATCCTGTTTTAAGGGCGTATAGAGCGTGAAATTCGTTGGATTCAATATAAGGTGTCTTATGGGAAGTTGTTTGGTTATTTATCTTGCGTTACAGGGTTAAAGCCATTATACTCATAAATATCTAATACAGAGCGATATTGTATTGATCAACGTGGAAATGGAGGATGTATGAAAAGATTGCTATTTGGGGTATTTGGAGTGGTATTGGTTTTGGGAATAGGGTGCTCTAAGTCAACAACCGAACCGGTAGATCCGGCACCGCGAGAGATCGTAATGGTATCGGTGCCAAGCGGAACATTTCAACGGGATGCTACGGCTACCAATACCAGTTATGTAGACGCATTTTACATGAGTGATACGGAGATCACTCGGCATCAATTTACCACGGTAACCGGGTTAGACGACCCCAGTGATACAAATGTTAGTACAGGAACGGATGATCCTGTTCAAATGGTTAATTGGTATCATGCGTTGGTGTTTTGTAATAAGTTAAGTATGCTCGAGGGATTGACCCCTGTTTACACCATCAGTAGCAGTACCGATCCTGATGATTGGGGTGCTGTGCCGACAAGTAATGATACCACATGGAACGCCGTTACGGTCAATTGGACTGCAAGTGGTTACCGCCTTCCGACAGAAATGGAATGGATGTGGGCAGCGATGGGAGCGGTAAACGGTACGACCGGATATACAAAAGCATTTGCAGGCAGCACAGGGAGTAATGTACTAGGTGACTATGCGTGGACAAGCGAGAACAGCAGCGGTACTACCCATCCCGTAGGCACGAAACTCCCGAATGAGCTTGGGCTGTATGATATGAGCGGCAACGTATGGGACTGGTGTTGGGATTGGTATGCAGATTATCCCACCGGGAACCAAGATAACTATACTGGTGTGGCTTCGGGCGGTAGCCGTGTTTTACGCGGTGGCAGCTGGGACGACGATGCCTCCGAAGCGAGCGTTGACTCTCGCCTCGCTGGCGGCACGTCTTACCAGGGTTACTTTATAGGGTTCCGTGTTGTTCGCCAGTGAATTTAGCGATTAATCTGTGATGAGAGCACTGGTTTTCCGAAAGGATCCGGTGCTTTTTCATGTATAGGAAAGGGCGGAGTAGGGCGTCGCCCTACTCCTTACGCTGAATAAAATGTATTAATTTTTCTCACCTGAGGATGCCATAAAGGAACGATATCTTTCCAGGATCCGGCGTATAGATAGGATCGATCTCGGAAATGGTTTATGCCGGGTTTTCAGAACTCATGCCGGCGATGGGCTCGGCTCGGCAAAGAATAATCATAATACGGCTATCTGGAACTCTTAGAGATCAATCGTAACAGATATTTGACATGAAATAACCTCAGTTTGTCTCTTGACATTGATTTTAAATACGATACCATACATTTATGAATAGAAATTATAAGGGAGAGGGATTGCGAAATATTGCGGGGAGTGTGTATTATTGCGGGGAGTATTAAAGAAATGAGTAAAAAAATACGATATATTATTTCATGTTTCACAGGTATTGATTTTAATGGAAATGAATATGTGATAAATGAAAATATACGTTTTGTTAAATTCCAAACCAATTCTTCTGGACACATTAATCACTTTGAAAACGCCTATATGCAAGTTATTGAGGTTTTGACTTTTATTGAAATTAAAACCAACGACGAGGATATTGCTCTAAAAAGAAAAGAGGGGAAATATAAATCAGAAGAATTATTTCTCAGATTCGAATATATTGAACCTGTTTATTCTCTTATTCGATTATTGTCTGAATTGGATTTTGCATACCATATGCAATTTATGTTTTTGAGTGAAAATAATATAAGTTACTCATATCAAGAACAAAAGCTCCCACCACTTTTAAATTCAGCTTTTATTCCTCATATAGTTACAAAATCAAATTTATGTATTACAGAATATTTTCGAGTAATATTTAACAAATATTGGGATAATTTTATCAATAACTATAATAATTACGAAGATTCGATAGCGTATTTTAATCATAGTATTATTGACAATGATGCTGATTATTCAAGAGTTTTTATATTTATAGCACTTGAAACAATATTATTAAGACATGATGATACCTCAATATCGAGAAAATTTAACAATAGAATTAATGGTTTTTATGAAAATTTAGGAAAATCAAAACCATTAGATGAAACTGTTATGAAAGACATATATGGCAGCTTGAGAAGTCCCCAAATACACAGTTCTATTCGGCAAGATACTATAACGAATGAAACAATAAAATATCAACAGCTGTTTCGAGATATAATGATATTAATGATTGAAAATAATATTGAATTACCAAAAGAATATTCATGTGATAACCCATCACACGATCGTTTTCTAAGAAAAATATATAATGAGATAGGCGATAATTTTCAGAAAGAACTTTTTGAGTTAAAAAATCCTAAAATTAGGGTTGCTGAAGTATTTATTGATAAATTGATCAGAAAAAAATCATATAAAGTTTTAAAAGAGAAAGATGTAAAATGGGAACAATATGTATCTAACATTGTTGAAGTGGCTTTAAATAAGGTTATTAACGAAAATGATATTTTTAACTAAAGGGATAACTGTAGGAATAGATTTGTCATTACATGTAGTAAAAAACTATTCGGCATCGACGTGAAAGAGAAAACGGTGAGATATATGGAGTATATTGAAAAGTAACATGGATTTAATCAGTTCGAGGAATCCTTTTAAGGGTAGAGCAAAATATACACCTTTTCCAACTTTGAAGCCCGTTTTAAAGGCGTATAGGGCATGATGTTCATGGGATTTCAACATAAAGTGTCTTATGGGATAGGAGTGAAGTATATGAGAGCAGATATGGGGTATGATTTCAGCAGGTGGGAGAATACGGTGGTTGTGGGAGTAGGAATGAGGTGGTTTTGATGAGAATATTTGTAATCGTTAGTTTGCTTATTACCTTCTTGAGTCAAGATTGCTTTTGTCAAAAAAAGTGGTTGAATATTTACCCTGATAACATAAGTGATTTGAAGAATTTAGAGCAATATTCAACAATTGAAGAATTAAGAATTGAGCATTGCGACTATGTTGAAATATCCGATAATGTTGAAAAATTAACATCACTAAAAAGATTAATTATTAGTAAATGTAAAGAAATACAGATTAGTGAAAAAATAAAAAATACTCCTATAGGTTCAATTTATGTTACAAACGTTGATTTAAGAAAAATTCCTAAATGGATTCTTGAATGTAAACAATTAACTACTCTAGAACTTTCATATTGTAACCTTGATGAAATTGACAATGAACTGTTTAATCTCACTGGGATTGAATTTTTGGATTTATCCTACAACAACATTAAAGCTGTCTCTAGTCTTATAAGGAATTTAAAAAATATTAGCTCTCTATCACTTGAAAATAATTACATTACATCAATACCAAATGAAATTGGCGAGTGTAAGGATCTTGATTATTTAAGCTTATCTAACAACTATCTAACTTCTATACCAAAAGAAATTGATCATCTAACAAATTTAAAAACTCTAAGCCTGGACAACAATCAGATTAAAGAATTAGCACTTGATTTTTTAAAACTTATTAACCTTAAGGCATTGACATTTAACAATAATTTTATCACTGAATTACCTGATACGTTTAATAATAATTCAATGTTGTATTATTTAAGTTTCAAAAATAACAATATAAGAACTTTCCCATTATCTATCTATAAATTGGCAAAATTAGAGTATTTTGATGCCTCCATTAATGAATTAGAATATATCGATGAGAAAATATATGGCTTAGAAATACTCGAAAAATTGTATTTACGAGGAAATAAAATCAAAAAAGTGCCCGGATTAATATTTCAATCGGAAAAAATGAAATATATTGACTTGTCTTACAATGAAATAGAGTCATTGCCGGAGGTGAAAAATGTAAATAATTCTAACATATATTTTATTGATTTATCAAATAATAAATTAACTGACATTCCTGAATTTGTATACGAAATGAAAAAGCTTGTTGATCTAGGTTTTCAAAACAATAATATTCAGAAAGTATCTTCAAAAATAAAGAATTTAAAAATGTTGTATACATTAGGGTTGTCCGGTAATCCGTTGGATGTTGAGGTGCTGCAAAAGAAATATCCTAAAATAATAATTCTATAAATGAAAGGATGATTTAATATGCCAGTACCGTCTTTGAAATTAAGAATGGATTAATTTATATTGATTATAAAGGAAAAATCGATAAAACGCTTACATACAGTAAGCTTTATTATGTTGATTTTATTTTATAATTACACAATAACGCAATGTCCCATAATATATGTTATGTTGAGTTACATGTCTATATGTTGTATGTGGTCAAATGTGAATAAGTGTGTGAATAGAAAGTTGTTCACAAAATAGAAACGGCTCCCTCTCGGAAGCCGCATAAAATCGATTATAACGCGTGTCCGTTATTCGGTATAGGGTTTGAGATTGACCGGATCGATCTCCGGGTATTCGCAGAGTTTATCGTAGGTTATCTTTACAATGTTGCGCAGGTCTTCTTTGGTTTTCGCTTCCATTCGCACCACAAGCACGGGTTGTGTATTCGACGGGCGGATAAGTGACCAGCCTGTATCGAATAATACTCTAACTCCATCCACATCTATCACTTTGTAGTTCGATTTAAAGTAATGGATTAACTTATCCATAACATCGAACTTCACGTCATCAGGGCAGTCTACCCGTAATTCAGGTGTCGAAATATACGCAGGTATTTCTGCGGCGAGTTCTGAGACAGTCTTGTCGGAATGTGCGAGTATCTCCAGTATTCGTAATGCTCCGTAGATCGCATCATCATATCCCGGGTGACGATCTTTAAAGAACATATGCCCTGATACTTCGCCGCCAAGAAGGGCGTTATCTTCTTTCATTTTTGCTTTGAGAAGCGAGTGCCCTGCTTTCCACATCATCGGCTTGCCGCCAAGTTGTTGAATGCGTTCTACAAGACCTTGGCTCGATTTCACTTCAAATACTATTTCTGCGCCGGGATTATTTTCCAATACTTCTTTCGCATAGATTCCCAATAAGGTATCGCCAAAGAGCAAGCGCCCTTTCTCATCTACCACACCGATACGATCCACATCACCGTCAAAACCTATTCCTATATGAGCGCCCTTCTCTACTACTGTGCGCATAAGGTCTTTTACATTCTTTTCAACGGTAGGATCGGCCGTATGATTCGGGAAATTTCCGTCCGGTTCAGTGAAAAGCTCGATCAATTCAACCCCCATCGAGCGTAATACTTCCGGTGCCACAAGTCCTGCGGCTCCGTTACCGCAGTCGATGACGACCTTTAGTTTTTTCGGTATTTTTATGTCGGCGATCACATGTTTTTTGTAGTCTTCCATGACCGATAATGATGTCATGTTTCCACTGCCATGTATAAAATCATTGTTTTTTATGAGCGTATAAATTGACGTGATCTCATCACCGTATAACGCATCGATTCCGTTACACATTTTAAAACCGTTGTATTCAGGAGGATTATGTGACGCTGTGATGATCAACCCACCGTCTTTTTTATAATACCAAATCGCAAAATAAAACACCGGTGTCGGCACCGTGCCGATATCAACGACATTACATCCGGTTGATAAAAGTCCTTTCACCAATGATTTAAAAACCCGCGGACCGCTCAAACGCACGTCTTTGCCTACCACTGCTTCTTTTTTACCTTTTCGTAGCAGATAGGTACCGAACGCTTTACCGATACTTTCTACCGAATTATCATCTAAGTCTTCTTTTTCAAGACCTCGAATATCATATTGTCTGAATATCAACGGGCTTACCATGATCTCCCTCCCTCTTTTAGAGCGTACCGAACATTCTGTCACCTGCATCACCCAATCCGGGGATAATATACTTGTGTTCATCAAGACGTTCATCCACAGCGGCCGTGATCACCGGTAACTCGGGGAATTGACGTTCAACCGCATGAATTCCTTCAGGAGCGGCAATGATACTTATGACTGAAATATCGTGGTACCCTTCATAACGAATTAATTCGATCGCAGCGATAATTGAACCGCCTGTGGCAAGCATCGGGTCCAAAAGAATCACATGAGGATTATTCAATTTCGGCAGATTACTGTAATATTTAATTGCCTGTTTGGAATCCTGGTCACGATAATATCCCAAAAAACCCACACGTGCGATGGGAAGCATTTTGGTCAGACCATCAAGCATTCCTAAGCCGGCTCGCAAGATAGGGATCAACAATATATCACGTCGGATACAGTGTGAATCACACGGTCCCAATGGCGTGATGACAGTGGTCGGTACTGTTTCAATACGTTTCAATGCTTCATATGCGAGTAATGTCGTGATCTCATTGGTCACTTCTCGAAAAATATGAAACGATGTGTTCTTATCCCGCAATAATGCTAATTTATGCGCCACAAGAGGATGTTGTACTACTGTATGCATATTATAACAACTCCGCTGCAAGTGATGCGAGTACACTGCGTTCGCTCTTCATCATGGTCATATGCCCATAGAGAGATTGGCCTTTAAAACGGTCTACAAGGTATGTTAAACCGTTTGACGATGAATCAAGATACGGATTATCTATCTGATACGGGTCGCCCGTTAAGATGATCTTACTGTTCTTCCCTACCCGACTCACGATCGTTTTCACCTCATGCGGGGTCAGGTTTTGCGCCTCATCAATGATAATGAATTCTGAAGCGATACTGCGTCCTCTGATGTAGGTCATTGCTTCAAGCTCGATAATATCGGCTTCCAAAAAATAATTAAGTTTCTTTTTCCCCATGTCAATATTATCCAAAAGATAATTCAAATTATCAAATATCGGTTCCATCCAACTTTCCAATTTTTCTTCTTTTGAGCCGGGGAGATAGCCGATATCACGTCCTACGGGTATTACCGGTCGTGTGATAAGAACTTTTTTATATTTTCGTTCTTCCGTGACCTTATGAAGTCCTGCAGCGATCGCAAGAAGGGTTTTACCTGTTCCCGCAAGTCCGACAAGCGACACGAGACTTATAGAATCATCCAATAACAACTCTAACGCACAGCGCTGCTCATTATTCAACGGTTTGATACCCCACGGAAAAATATTCTCAAATTGAAGCGGTATCGCCGTATGAGGGTCATCCTGTGTGCATTTTCCAAAATATTGTTCCTGTTCACAGTCAAGGAAAATGAACTGATTCGGATGTGTTTCTTCATTCACATGCATGGTTTTCTTTGTTAAAAACGTATCAACCTGCTTTTGTGAGACTTGAATATGCTGTACACCGGTGTACAATTCGTCAAAATCAATTTTTGAATGTTCATAATCTTCTGAATGGATATCAAGCGCTTCCGCTTTCACACGTGCGTTTATATCTTTGGTAACAAAAATGACCTCTTCCTTTTTATTCTCTTTTAAATATTTTGCCGCCATAATGATGCGGTTATCCACAAGTTCTTTTTTCATGCCGGGCGGTAATGTTTGCGGAAAATCAAGCATTATAAAAAGCATCCCGCCGTCTTCATTTAACTTTACTCCGTTATGAAGAAGACCTTGTGAACGCAGTTCATCAATTTTTCGTATAACATGACGGGCATTTCTGCCTTTTTCCGACATATCTCTTTTAAAATGATCCAATTCTTCCAACACATCGATAGTAATGTAAATAAAATTCTCTTCAAAATTCACAAGCGCATTTGCGTCATGCAACAGGACATTTGTATCTAAGACAAAGTGTTTGATTTTTCGGGTCTTTTTTTTCTCCATATTCACACCTGCTTTCTCAGTATGAGTATATTTCCGTGCTCACCTCTTTTTAGGAGCAGTTCATCAACGTATGCACGCACGATAAATAAACCGCGACCTGATAATGCAAGCATATCCGGCTCGCCGATAGTATCCAAAAAATTGACATATACGGGATTACAATCTTCTACCGCGATTTCGATCAGTTCGGTCTCTTTTTGCATAGTCACATAGACAGAGCTTTCAGGAGAACTGTTGCCGTGCAGAATAGCATTAGAAGTGGCCTCCGAAACGGAAGCCACCAAATCACCGATAATTTTCTCATTTCCGACATTGTTCTTCAGGAAAACCTCAGCAATATCAAGAATGGATTCAAGATACCGTATATCAGACGGTATAGTGATTAAAACTCGATCGTGCATTGTTTATTTTTTTTCTACCAATGCTCCGATTGCATCCATTTCGCTGTTGTAGCAATCAAATAACGTGACCAGCTTTGTGATCGTCAACAGATCTTTGATACGATCAGTAACTTTAATGAGCTTCATGTGCCCGCTCTCTTTTTGCATAGTAGTATACGATGCGATAAGTACGCCGAGTCCGGTGGAATCCATGAAAGGCACGTCTTCAAAATTGATAATTATCTTTTTATTACCCTCAGCAACAAGTTTCTGGATAGTTTCTTTCAATGCCATTACCTTTTCACCGCTCACAATTTTGCCATGAGGTGTAATGATCGTGATATCATGTCCTCTTTTTTCAACATCAATCTTCATATAATGTCCTCCTTCTATTTTCCAGGTACGGTTACTATACCATATCGGACGTATTTTTGCAAGTGTTTTTAAAAGTCTCTTTTATATGCTGTATTTGACAAATTCGAGCGTGATCAATGAATATCCTGTTTATTGGCTAATTGATTATATACATTCTGCTTAAGCGTATTTATCTCCTGATTGAACTGAACAAATTCCGCAGAATCCTGATCGAGGATCACCGCTTTTGACTCAAGTTCTTTGATATAATGCAAATCACGTGTTATGTTTTTTATCGCAGCAATGATCTCCAGCACATTGAACGGTTTTTTAAAAAAGTTACTTGCACCGGAATGAATGATCTCATCCCATACATAACTACCTGCATACCCCGTCATTAAAATGATATAAACGTCTTTTGATATTTTTTTCAGTTCCTTACACAAATGAATACCATCCATTTCAGGCATTTTTATATCACTTATCACAATTTGAATAGAATTCATATGTTTTTTATAAATCTCAAGACCATGCACACCGTTTTCAGCCAATAATGAGTTGATCTTATACATAGAAAAAGCGAACGAAAAAAGCTCCCTTATTTCAGGACTATCATCAACAACCAAGACAATATCTTCCATAAGGAGAAGTATAACAGAAATGTTAAAGTTTGTCAAAATGAAATACCGTGTGATGAGCGCTCAAGATGGCAGGAATAGCAAAAAATAACCGTCATTGAAAAATATGTCCGTATTTCCTTGTGATATATTACTCAGGGTGCGGGTGACTGATGTAAAATGCGCATTCTTAAGCGGATACCGTGCGCCGCGAATTGTGATCGGTACACCCTCCTGACACGGGATGAGTGAGAACAATTGCCCGTCCTTTAAGGCAAGAGAATGGACAATTCCTTTCTCAAGAGCCGTCAGCGTGCCGTATTCATCGGTAAGATGCAACAAACCGGGATATGCACAGAGCAAACGTACATTAAAAAGGTAATGATCTGCTCGTCCTCCTGATGCATTGAGTAATGTGATCGATCGCGGAGAAAATGAAACTGCTTTTTCAATCGCAAGCTCAGTATCCGATGCATCTTTTTCACAAGGATGAACCTGATGCGGTAAATGTGCGATATGCTCTTTGGCAGAATCACTGACCGAATCAAAATCACCTATGCAGTAATCAGGCGTCAGACCTAATGTCCTGCATACATCGAGTCCTGAATCTACGGCAATGATCGAAGACGGTGTACAGATATATTGTCTTATAAATTCATAATTAGGGTGCGGTGCGCCGCATATAAGTACTATGTCAGGTTTCATATATTGTGCGTTGAAGTGAGCGTGAGGTTTGTATAATACGAGAAAGTGTAGGCAGATCGATGATCTGTTGTTCATCAGACAATGATATCCGCGGCGTGGTATGCACCTCAAGCATTAATCCGTCAGCCCCTGCCGCGATCGCCGCATAGGCGATTTTTTCAACCCAATTATGATTACCGGTGCTGTGAGACGGATCAACGATCAGCGGAAATGAAGTACGTTCCTGAATGATGGGGATCGCAGTAATATCAAGAGAAAAACGCGATTCTTGTTGAAAGGTACGTATCCCGCGTTCACAAAGTATAACATTGTTATTGCCGCATGTAACGGCGTATTCGGCTGCATAAAGAAATTCATCAATGGTTGACATAAATCCCCGTTTAATGATAAGCGGTTTCTGTAATGACGCAGCAGCTTCAAGCAAAGGAAAGTTTTGCATATTTCGAGCACCAATTTGAATTACATCAACATACTCGGCAAACGCAGATATCTCGTTAAGGGTTGTTATTTCACTCACTATGGAAAGTGAATGCTCATGAGCAATTCGTTGAAGGATCTTCAATCCCGCAACGCCCAATCCTTTAAACGTATATGGCGAAGTTCGCGGTTTGAATGCACCGGCGCGCATATGGGTGATGCCGTTTTGAACCAATGAACGTGCGATCGTGTCAAGATTTTCTTCAGTATCAATTGAACACGGACCGGCTATAAAAAGTAATGATTTCATTGTTTTATTTCCGTAATTGCACGGTGTCCCGGCAATAATAAAATTTGGTCGTCCCTGCTCCGTGACAATGGACCAACACGCGTATTGTGAGCGGTAATGAATTATCAATTGCCATCTCTGCGACACATAACAACGCAGTATTTTCAAATCCCATTTTACGTATTGTTTCACACGGATATTTTGCGGTGATATCAGATGTTGCCGAGACAATGATGCTGACGATGTCTTTTTCCGTAATACCTGTAGATGATATAATGTCAGTAAAAAGTTCATGTACGGCACTATCGATAGCAGTGACCGAGTTCTCCGAGCAGTTTATTGCGCCGCGTAGTGCATACATGGGCATACTATACCGCGTGAATGAAGGTTTTGCAAGGCATTTTTAGGTTGCGCGAATTCAAATAATTCCGTATCGCGAAGATTTATGTAGAATGTTTATTGTATTCAGAGAAGAAAAATACAGTAGACACATTATCACAATTTAAGCCCATCACGATTTTACACGGGAGGGGTTTGGGGTGGGTACAACTTATAAAAATAGTAATTTTGCAAAGCTCTCATCTCTATAAAAAACACCTTTTATGAATATGGACTATCGGGAATATTTGAATTTGAAAAAGATCATGTCAAAGGACAGATTCAATGAACTACCCCGCAGCAAGCTAGGGGGTATCTCCCCAAAAAATACTATATTTGTTCGCCCACCCCAAACCCCTCCCTTTTCTTTTTGGGAGGGGCTTAATTTCTAATATTGTGGGGACTTCGTCCCCACACCCCTAATAATAACAAAATTATAATAGTGAAGCCGAAGCAAGCTTCGGGGAATTTGACCCATTTAGATAAAAAAAAGCCCCCATATCAAAATGATAATGGGGTTTGTTCATTTCAACACCGTGGTCTAAGTATTTTCAAAAGATGACCGTTTGAATATCGAACGGATCTTCTTAATATGGAATTCACTTATATCATCAATTATGCAATAAATAACCGGAAGAAGCACAAGCGTGACTATAGTGGATGTTAATAGTCCGAAAACAACCACTCGTCCCATTCCCGAATAAGGGATATAGGTCGTATCTTGCGTGCCGAGTGCCATCGGAAGAATACCGATCACAGTCGTAAGTGTTGTCATTATGACTGGTCTGAAACGATCAATGCCTCCTTGGAGCACGGCATCTCTTCGATTCAACCCGTTCATTCGAAGCCGATTTATATGATCTATAATGACAATACCGTTATTTACGGCAACGCCTACAAGAATCATAAAACCCATTTGTGCCATCATATCAAAAGATGTGCCGGTTGCATATAATCCCCAGTAAACACCAAAAATGCTCAAAGGCAACATGAGAATGATGGCAAACGGCATATTGAGTGATTCAAAAAGAGCAGCCATGACCATATAGACAAGAAAGATCGCAAGAAACATATTTTTCATAAGATCGGATTCATTTTCTCTTCGACGTCGAAACTCGTCACCATACCCGAACGAATAACCCTTCGGGAAATCAAAACCCTTTAAAACCGAATCGATATCAGCAGTGATTTGTTTAGTATCATCTGTTGTGGTTGTCAGGGTAATATTCAGATTGGTCACTCGATTAGAGTGAAAAATCATTCGAAGTGACGGCTTATAACTAAATGTGGTAATATCTTGTAAGCCTATGTAAGAACCGTCATTCAATGTGACCGTCGAATTCTTCACATCCTGGATGGTCAGATCATCGAGCCCTTCGCGTTGCAGATTAACGTCGATCTCTCCGTCTTTTGTTTCAAGTGTCGTGACTGTTCTGCTGCGCATCAATGACGATGTACTTGACATAATGCGCCAATTATTAAGATTCAGATTCGATGTTTTTTCACGATCAACAATGATCTGAAGCTCTTGTGTTTCCGAATCCTGTCCGTAATCAACTTCTGCAACCGACGGTATATTTCGAAGGAGCGGTTCGATCTTTTCGGCTAATTCATACAAACTTTCATAATTTTTGCCCGATAAATTCACATTAAACACTTTTGATCGTTCGCTACTGCCACCGGAAGTATGCCCCCATCCGAAAAACACGCGCAATCCCGGTATTCGCGGTAATTTATTCACAAAATCTTGAATCAATTCTTCGGCTTTTTGCTGTTTTATCTTTTGCGTGTCAGGATAGACCTCAATACTCATACCTCTGGTTCGTACATTAAGCACTAAGTATCGTATTTTAAATTCATCACGTTTTTCATTGAGACTGTGCTCGATTTTTTTTACATTTTCGAGTAATTGTTGTTGATTAAGCCCGCCGGTATTCATGAAACGAATGCGTATACCGCCATCGCCGCCTCCGGGGGATCCTCCCGATTTGACTCTCGGCATCGGTATCATGATTGAGAGAATCATAAAAACACCAACGATAATTATGGTGAATGTTCTATGATTCAATGTCCATTTCACAAGACGTGCATAACTATTTTTCAACGGCAGTGTCACATCGCGTGTCGAACCGGGTTTGATCGATAATATTCTGCTGAACAAGGGGATCAAAAGTAATGATGAGATCAACGACATGGAAAGTGCGATGATGATGGTTGCACCGACATATCGCAAATAGGTCCCCATTTCGCTTTTTTCAATCAACATCGGCAAAAATACGATCATAGTTGTTACCGATGCCATCATAACAGCAAGTCCGATCTCTCTGCTTCCTTTCAGTACCGCTTTCATCAACCCGTATCCTTCTTCACGAAGTCTGAAAATCGCTTCACTCACCACTATTGCATTATCAACAAGCATTCCGGCTGATATGATCAACCCGGTCATTGAGATTATATTCAATGTTACTTTTGCAAAATACATGACACCGAGAGTAAAAATAATACTTAAGGGAATTTCAAATGCAATAACAAGGGTCATTTTTATTTTTCGAAGAAAAAAGAATAAAATAATTATTGCAAAACACGCACCCCATATACCGCTTGATATCAAGTTATTCAAAGATTCGCTTATGGTATCGCCCTGGTTGAACATAACTGCAATTTTCAGATTATACCGTTTCCCCAATTTTTCAAGGCGTTCTTTTACCTCTTTGCTGATCTGCACACTGTTAGCGTTCGATTCTTTATTCACTGATACCCAAATGGCTCGCTCACCGTCAATGAGAGAATAATTTTTCGTGCTCGGAGTATTATGATAGACATCCGCGATATCTTCCAGATGAACCGATTTCGTAATAGGTATTTTTTTTAATTCCTCTATATTTTCCGACTTATTGATAATGCGGATATATTGCGTTGCATATCCGGTATCAATATCGCCAGCGGAATAATTGATATTATTCGATTGAAGCGTCTCAGTAAGAAGATTCTGGGATATGCGATATTGTTTCATCTTTCTTTCGCTGACCGACACGATTATTGAATTATCAGGCACGCCTTCCACATTTACTTTACTGACACCGTTTACCGATAATATTTCACGTTCCAATATCTCCTTGATGTTTTTTACATCATTCCCGTTTTGACTGATAATACCGGCATATAATATGGGAATATTACTGGTGTTTTCCTTCCAAATATAATAATTTTCAAAATCAGACGGCCAACGAGCTCGAGTTCGATCCAACCGATCACGAACTTCGATATACATCGCTTTCATGTCTGATTTTTGTTCAAACTCAAGCGAAATCCCTGCCCCGTCAAATGCTGCTCGAGCCCACATGCTTTTTAAATTCGGCAATGTCGATAACGAATCCTCGGCAGGCATTAATATTTCACGCTCCACATCACGAGGTGTCGAGCCGTTATAGGGTAATTGTACCCACATATAATTGTTGGATGTTTGCGGTAAAAATTCGATCGGTATCCGTTTCATAGCGATAACACCGATTACAAACAATGCAAAAAAAAGCATTAATATGGTAACAGGACGACGAAGAGATAATGATGCTAATTTCATCGGTCTTTCTCCATAATGCTATAAAGAACAGGAATAAATACAAGCGTAAGCAATGTCGAACTCAATAACCCGCCGATTATGGTCCATGCAAGCGGGGAGCGTAACTCACTGCCGTCTCCTCCGGTAAGAGCCATCGGCAAAAGCCCCAAAACCGTCGTAAGCGTTGTCATCAGAATCGGTCGAAAACGAGTATTCCCGGCTCGAATTAACGCATCATACACTCGGTAATGCTCTTTACGAATAAGATAATTGGTATAATCGATAAGAATGATACCATTATTGACGACAATACCTGCAAGGACAATGACGCCTATCAATGAAATAATAGTGATCGTATTGCCGGTAAAAAAAAGCGCTGCGACGACACCGATCAGTGCAAAAGGGATAGCGAACAAGATGATGATCGGATGCTTAAATGATTCAAATTGAGATGCCATAACAACATAGACAAGAAATATTGCAAGCATAATGGCAAATTGCATACTTTTTGAAGATTTATTCATCTCAACAACTTGCCCTCCAACCTCGGCACGATATCCTTCAGGAAGCTGCAATTGATCCAATATTTTCTGAATATTATTGGCGACCGCATTGAGTGATGCACCCGAGTAATTTGCGGTGATAAGCCCGACACGTTCTTGACCCTTACGTGAGATCATAGACGGACCATTTTTAATGGTCACATCTGCAATGGATCTCAACGGAATACGCTCTTGCCCGATTGGAATAAAAAATTCTTCAAGACGTTGATAATTCTGCAGATCTTCTCCGCGACCGATAATACGAACGTCAATATCACGTCCGCTGAAAGAATACTTATTCTGCGTTATATCACCTTTGATCTCAAGTTCGAGCATTCGACTTATCTGTTGAACGGTAAGTCCGTACATCGCAAGTTTGTCACGATTAAACGTGAGGGATATTTCCGGTTTACCTTCTTGAAGTAAAACTTTAATATCTTTTAAAGCTTTAATGTGAGTAATTTGATCACGTATTTTATTTGATATTTCACGTAATTGCTCAACATCGGTTCCGTATACTTCGATTTGCAACGGCATTGATATATCAAAAATTTGCGGGAACTGAAGTTTATATTCAATACCGGGATAATGCGATAAAGCTTCGCGCGTGATCTCAATCGATCTGTTGATATTTTTGTAGGTGGTCAATCGTATAAACACTGTTGCACTGTCTGCATCGGTTTGTTTTCCGGTTGAATCTTCGCCGATTGTTGAATAAACCGTTGTTGCAATATTTTTTGATGTCAATTCATGTGCAAGATCATCAATGATGTCTGAAAGTCGTTCCTTACCCAAATCTTTTTCAGGGATCAAAATCGCGGTAAATTCCTGCCGTTTTACATCAGGAACCAATTCCATTCCAAGCTGTGTGACCAATGCAAATGACACTATCAAGAGTGAAACGGCAATGATAACCGTCTGTTTGCGATGGGCCAGTGCTTTGACAAGTAATGTATTGTAATGTTCACGGGAGTAATCGATTAACCGAGCAAATGCGTCCGTTACTTTCGTAAGGATCCTTCCGATAAATGAGTGCGAAGATCGGGATGTACGATGAAATATGTGTAAAAAGAATCCCAATACTCTATCATATATCCACAACGGTAATTTTCCGAGAAAATCAATACCGTTCTCGATACGGTAGATGCCTTTATTCGATCGTGAATTATCATCTCCGGTATCTTCATTGACCATACGTGTACGTTCCGAACTCAACGCCGACATCATCGGATTGACCGTAAGTGCGACGACCAATGATGCAAATAATGCTAATGAAACGGTGAAAGCTTGATCGGCAAACATTTTCCCCGCGACACCTTCAACAAAAACAATCGGTAAAAATACCGCGATGGTGGTTAAGGTTGATGCAGTGACTGCAGTTGATACGATCTTAGTCCCTTCGATTGATACCTTTACCATATCGATTCGACCGGTCTCGCTGAGATATCTTTTTTCGTTTTTTACTCGGTCAATGCTTTCAAGAACGACGATGGAGTTATCCACAAGCATACCCACTCCAAGTGCAAGCCCACCGATTGACATCAGATTAAGCGATATCCCCATCGAATACATCCCTACGAAAACCGCAATTATTGAAAGCGGTATTGCGAATGCAATAATTAATGTCGGTTTCATTTCTCTGAGAAATAAAAACAACACGATGATAGCTAAAACTCCGCCCCATAATGCTGAACTGAAAACTTCCTGTATTGCAGAGTCAATAAAAATTGATTGATCATTCACAATATTATACGTAAAAAGTGAAGTATATTTCTTATCAAGTGAGGCTAATTTTTGCTTTATATCAGTTGCGACACGGACGGTGTTCGCACCTGATGCTTTGAAGAGTTCAACGACGACCGCATCTTTTCCATTGATACGTACGATCTCATTTTGTTTCTCATCAGCAATAGATATGATCGCTATTTCTTTCAAACGTATCGGTATTTTGTTTCGATAACCGAGAACAATATTCTCTATTTCATTCAGGGACGTAAATTTGCTCAATAACCGTACCAGATATTCTCCATTGACATCTTCTATCCGCCCCGCCGCAAAACTCATATTATCAACATTCAATGCATTAAAAATATCCGTCACTGATAATTGCAACGCAGCCATTTTAAGAGTATCAAGTTTGATACGAAGATTTTTTCGGGTACTTCCTCGTACTTCGACTGAAGCGACACCCTTAAGTGTCAGTAGATCGTCCTTAATGTCCTCTTCGAGGACCGTACGAATTTGAGATTGCTCTTCTCGAGAGTCTTCTTCGCTCGCACTATCCTTTTTACTATAAAATGCTATTTTCATTATTGCTTCAAGATTCGGATTATATCTAAGTATTTGAGACTTCTCCGATCCTTTCGGAAGCGTGATTTTATCAAGTATCTCTCGAACGCTGATGACCGTATCATCCATATCGGCATCCCAACCGAATTCGAGCATAATAATCGATAACCCCGGTTGTGAATAGGAGGTAATGGTCTGTAAATTATTGACAATACCCACATTCTCTTCTATCGGACGTGTAATCAATTGCTCGATCTCTTCCGGTGCGACCCCTTCCCAATCAGTTTTAATGGTCAAAGTGGGATATGAAATATCCGGCATGAGATCCATCGGAAGACGTGAATAACTCACGAAACCGAATACGATAACCGTAAGAATACACATCCATGTAGTCACCGGTCGCTTTACGGCAATATCAATTATTTTCATTATTTTGCCTCGTCTTTTTTACTCTTTTCGTCAGGTTTCTTTTTTTGAGTTGTTTCGCTTGTTGAAGCTTCAGGTTTTTTTTCGGTCTGTGCGGTATCTTTTGGTGCGGTATCGGGAGTTTTCTCTGACATTGTTTGTTCAGGTGAACCCTTCAATGAATCTTTAGTATCCCCGTTCGGTTTTTTGTTTCCGCCCATGATTCGTACCGGTTGACCATCCTTCAGCATATTCTGACCTGTTATGATAATTTTTTCTTCGGGAAGAATCCCTTTTTCAATTTCTATAAAGTTACCGTCCAAAATACCGGTCGTCACTTCTTTAAAAACAGCGATATCGTCTATAACAACGTATACACCCTTTTTATTATCCACGGTGACAATTGCTTTCGCCGGTATTGCAATACAATTTTTTTTCTCACGTGTCACGATATTCATTTTTACAAACATGCCGGGTATCATTGTTTTTGAACCTCTGACATGGACTTCAACATTAAATGTCCCGGTCGATTCATCAATGATCGGACTTATAGAATAAATAGATCCGATTATAACCGATCCTTCGGACGGTGCAAATTCCACTCTGTTACCGATCTTTACAAACGAGAATTCTTTTTCGGGAAGATTGATCTCTGCTTTTAGTGTGGTGGTATCGACCACACGGAATAATTTTTGACCTGTCGCAACAAGTTCTTCAGATTCAACAAATTTTCTGCCGACAATTCCGCTGATCGGAGACAGCACACGCAGGTCACGCAATTTCTTTTCCTGAAGTTTAAAATCTGCCTCAACACTTTCATAATCAAGTCGTGTGTTGTCAAAATTTTCTGATGAAACCATATTATTGGCAAACAATTCTTTCGTTCGCTCAAAATTATTTTTTGCTTTTTCGTAGTTTGATTTTGTGCGTTGAAAAATAAGAAGCATTTCTTCGTCATCCATTCGCGCCAGAGATTCGTTGGCATTGACCCAATCACCCTCTTTTTTAAAAATACGTTTTATTCTCTGATTATCGGGAGCAACGATATAGACATCGCGTAATGCTTTCAAAGGCACGCTATACGTGAGAAAGTTTTTCAGATCCATTGTTACCGGTGATTGTACTGATACCGGTTGTGCCATGCCGTCAACAGGCTTTTTGAAATTAGGGTTATTCGGATTGTTTGTAGTTGTTTTTTTACACCCGAAAATGACCGTCATAATCACAAATCCAATAATTACCATTCTTTTTACCATAGTATTTTACCCTCCTCATAGGTCTTCATATATATTACGCATACAAGACAATTCTGTTGCCGAAAATGTTTCATAGTTTCAGTTATCTTCAACTGCCGAAGTATACGGTAAGGTGCACAAAAATGCCATGATTTTTTGATATTGACCTGCGTGTATCTGTCGATTTTTTGTTTACAAGATCATTATTTCGTTTACACTATGTGCATGACCGCGCCATTAATAATTGTCACTATTGTGTTTATCGGTATTGCCGTACGAAAATTCGGATCGATCTCATTTGCTATCTGGCAAGTTATGACCATTGGTGCACTTCTTATGTTGTTAACCGGATCTATTTCACCACTAAATGCATTTCATGCAATAAATTGGGATGTCATTCTCTTCCTCTTTTGTATGTTCGTGATCGGTGAAGCACTCCATTCAAGCGGGTATTTATTTGATATTTCTTATATGATTCTTAAACCTGTGAAGAATGGCAACACTTTTCTTTTCATGTTTATTGTCATCACCGGATTTCTCTCAGCGATACTCATGAATGATACTATCGCGATCATCGGTACACATTTTGCACTCTATATTGCCGGAAAATATCACCTCCCGATAAAACCGCTTTTATTAACTCTTGCCTTTTCGGTTACTACCGGAAGCGTGTGCAGTCCTCTGGGTAATCCGCAAAATTTTATTATTGCCAATGCATTTGAAAATTCAAACCCATTTTCTCTCTTCGCGATGTATTTGCTTCTTCCGACAATACTATTGCTGATAGTGGTATATATCACGATCAAAATTCATTTTAAAAAAGATTTTTCCACACATCGCCCTCTTATTCTGCAATCGCGAGCCAATTCAAAAGATAATCAGCGATTGAAAGCATTGACCCAATCATCGTTGGCAGTTCTCGTTTTCGGAATTCTTTTGATGATAGGTACTTCCATACTAGGCTTCTCGTTGAGCATTTCTCCCGGCCTCATCGCACTTATAGCATGTGTGCCGATCATTTTGTTTGATAAAAATCGAGGCATCTTACTCAAAAAAGTCGATTGGTTGACACTGGTATTTTTCGGTTCGATGTTTATCGTGATGCGCGCCGTATGGGATTGCGGCTTTTTTCAATCACTCATCGTCTCACAAAATCTGCATATGGATTCGATCTCGGTGGTCATAACCCTCAGTGTTACTATCAGCCAAATCATTTCAAATGTACCGTTCGTTGAACTCTATGTCCCGCTTTTGAAATCATTGAATGCACCGACGATAATCTATATGGCATTAGCTGCGGCCAGTACTCTCGCGGGGAATGCGTTGATACTAGGAGCGGCAAGTAATGTGATCATTATTCAACAAGCGGAAAAACATCATGCGACACTTACATTCAAAGAGTTCGCACGTATCGGAATACCCTTAACGATCGCACAGTTGATCATTTTACAGACATATTTTACTATTATCAGTTAGTCTTGATACGAATTCTGCAAAGGTCTAAATTTTAATTTCTCAGAGTTGATTGAAATAAAAAAAGGCGCCTCTCAAGGCGCCCTTCTTGTTTCGTAACGTATAACAATTATTCTTTATACGCTAAATTCGGATTCTTTACCGCTCCTGATTCATCCAAACGACGAACAGGCGTGGTGAGAGGTGCATCATGAAGAAGTTCTGATTTATACCGAGCTTCTTCGGATATTTTTTTCATTATCTCAACAAATTCGTCAAGCGTTTGTTTGCTTTCCGTCTCTGTCGGTTCGATCATCATAGCCTCATCAACGATCAACGGGAAATAGACCGTTGGCGCATGTACACCATAATCAAGCATACGTTTTGCAATATCAAGTGTTTTAACACCGTTCTTTTTATAACGTGCGCCTGATAATACGAACTCATGCTTGCATACACGCTTATACGGCAAATCGTAATCTTTTTGCAAGAGTTTCATAAGATAATTAGCATTTAAGCATGCAAGACGGGACACATTTCGCAGACCTTTCGTGCCAAGCATTTTGACATAGGTATACGCACGAACGACAATACCGAAATTGCCGAAAAATCCGTGCACTTTGCCGATGGTATGAGTAAGCTCATAATTCATACGGTATGTTCTTCCCTGCTTTGCCACTACAGGAACAGGTAAATATTCAAACAGATGTGCTTTGACACCTACCGGTCCCGAACCGGGACCTCCGCCCCCGTGAGGAGTGGAAAATGTTTTGTGAAGATTCAGATGGACAATATCAAATCCCATATCTCCGGGACGAGATATACCCATCGTCGCATTAAGATTCGCGCCGTCATAATACAATAATCCGCCTTTTCCGTGTACAATTGCTGCAATTTTGAGAATATTTTTATCAAATAACCCCAATGTATTCGGATTAGTAAGCATCAAACCTGCAACATCTTCAGTCATCGCTTCTTCAAGCTTGGTAAGATCAACACAACCGTGTTTATCTGAGGGGATAATAATTATATCAAAACCTGCCATGGCGGCTGTCGCTGGATTTGTACCGTGAGACGAATCAGGGACAATGATTTTTGTTCGTTTTTCACCTTTCACATCGAAATATTTACGAATAATTTTTATACCGACCATTTCGCCATGTGCTCCAGCAGCCGGTTGAAAGGTAAAATAATCCATACCGGTAACGACCTTGAGTTCTTTTTCAAAATCAAAAAGTAATTCAAGTATACCTTGCATATCTGCGTCTGCAGAATATGGATGAACATCTGCAAATCCTTCAAGTGCGGCGGTCTTTTCATTTATTTTCGGATTATATTTCATCGTACATGACCCTAACGGGTACATACCTTTATCAACATGATAATTCATATTTGACAAACGAACATAATGACGCATCACGTCCGACTCAGAAACTTCGGGTAATGCGGGGGCATGTGATGCAACATAAGGAACAAGATTTTTATCAATAGAGGTTTCAACATCACATACGGGCAACGTGTATCCTTTACGGCCCGGTACACTTAATTCAAAAAGTAATTTTTCCATACCGATCCGCCTCACTTTCTCACGATAGACGCAATTTCAGCCGCAAACGTATCCATCTCTTTCTTGGTACGTTTCTCGGTAACTGCGATAAGAAGTTCATTCTTTTTCGACGGATACGTGTGATCCAGTTGAATACCCGCGAGATAGCCGCGTTTTTTTAATGTCCACTTCAATGCCGCAATATCAGTATTGATCGTGACTGCAAATTCATTAAAAAATGGTTTCCCGGGATATGCAGCAGCGATACCTTTTATTTTCAATAATTCATTGAACAAATAGGCAGCTTTTTTATGCGACTGTTCAGCCACTTCTCGTAGCCCCTGTTTTCCCATGATCGCCATGTAAACAGCGGCTACCAATGTCATGATGCCCTGATTCGAGCAAATGTTTGAGGTAGCTTTTTCGCGGCGAATATGTTGTTCGCGTGTTTGAAATGTCATAACAAAGCCGCGTTTGCCGTCCAGATCTTTTGTCATACCGATTATTCGTCCGGGCGCATTACGAATAAGCTCCTGTTTAAAAGTAAAGTATCCTAAATAAGGTCCTCCGAAAGACAGGGGTAAACCCAATTGTTGTCCTTCGCCAACGACGATATCTGCCCCGCAATCGCCGGGTCTCTTAAGCATCGCCAATGCAATAGGATCGGCCATCACAACAAATAAGGTTTTTGGGTCGGTGATTGCCTGTTTGATCGCTGAAAGATTTTCCACTACACCGAGGGCATTCGGATACTGTACAATAACACAGGCAATATCCGTTCCGGTATTATTTTTCACGGCATCAAGCGAGGTCATGCCGTCTTTTTCATCAGCAAAGACGATATCAACACCTGAACCGTATAAATAGGTCTCAACAACTCTGAGCCAGTAAGGATTAACGGTGCGAGAGACCAACACTTTTGATCGTTTTGTATGTGCAGCACTCATCAATGCCGCTTCTGCTAAAGCAGAGGCACCATCATACATGGAGGCATTGGCAACATCCATACCGGTAAGACGGGTAAGCATGGTCTGATATTCGTAGATATGTTGCAGTGTGCCTTGGCTCACCTCAGGTTGATACGGAGTATATGCAGTATAAAATTCCGGACGAGAAAGAATGTTTGAGATAATTGCCGGAATATAGTGGTCGTATGCTCCCCCACCCATAAAGCACACATAATCATCAATGGTCTTGTTTTTGCGTGAAAGATTTTTTAAATATTTCATAACTTCGAGTTCAGACATGCCGTCAGTAAGGAGTCGTTCCTTTTTGAAACGGGCTTTTGAAGGAATATCCTTAAAAAGCTCATCTACCGACGAAATGCCGATAGTCTCAAGCATGGACTTGATATCTGCATCGGTATGCGGTGTATACATGCTATGCGCCTACTTCACTCAGTCGAGATTTTTTTCGTAGTCTTCTGACGACATTAATGAATCATACTCAGCAGGATTGGTCATCTCAATCTCAAGAATCCATCCGCCGTTATAACATTCTGTATTGATAAGAGCAGGATCATCTTCCAAAGCTTCATTAACCGCGACAATTTTTCCGCTGACCGGAGCAAGAACATGCGCGACTGCCTTAA
Source organism: uncultured bacterium (assembly GCA_964423645.1). Lineage (GTDB taxonomy): Bacteria > Macinerneyibacteriota > Macinerneyibacteria > Macinerneyibacteriales > CAYRFE01 > CAYRFE01. The sequence goes on from CAYRFE010000002.1 coordinate 87,946, forward strand.
CTGATTCGACTTCAAGAGCTTCATCGCCTTTTTTTACATCTGAACCAACTTCGGGAAGGTCGACATAGACGATATCCCCGAGTTCTTTCTGTGCATGATCGGTAACACCAACTTTTACGGTTTTTCCACTTTTTTTCGCCCACTCATGAGATTCGGTAAATTTGCAATCAGTCGGGATCATAAAACCACTCCTTTCATACTCTATACATAACATCTGCCCTTTTACTTACGCCATGATTGGAGTATATGAATGAAATCCTTTTTGTCAATTCAATAGTGCAGACATTTTTAAAAAATATAGCCTTAAACTATACGCTCTCAATTGATAATACGTTGATAATAAACGTAAGAACTCAAGTATTTCAGCAGATAAAAAAAGGATTCGATGGGTCAAAAGATTAATTTTCTTTCATCATACCGTCAAGGTACGAGTATTTTTGCATAAGCTCGGTGATCAAAGATAATTTAAAGAATTGAATATCGTTATACACCTGTGTGCGAATCATAAAACGTCGAGGAGTACCGGCCGAGAAAGTGATTGAAATCGCTTCTCCGTATGCGGCATACAGACGTGTAAGGTATTCTTGTAATTCGTAATATTCTTGGGAATTTTCAGGTATGACGGACGCAATCGGTAGTACTTCACTCGCTTCAATCACAAAATAGCGTACTGTCACGGTACGAACCGGAGAATTCCAATCATTGGTTCGAATGAACAATTTTTTTTCTTGAAGACCTTTCCCGTAATCAACAGTCGTGATCGTTCCGTTGATCGTGTATGTACCTCGAGAAGTTCGGATGAATTGTGCAGTAATGCAAGGACATGAAGTCATGACACGTGATACGGTAAATATTTTATCCGGCAACGAGTCAGATATGATCGTTGAAAAAGTCGCTGTTTTACCATACACAATGGGGGAAAGAACAACAGTTTGGGCATATGAGACCATCACAGAAAATAACAATAAAAACACGAACACTACACATGCCCGCGATGACCGATCACTCTTCTTCGAGTTTGACTTATACATGAATTTATGGTATCATAACCGGAGAAAAACGCAACGGTAATATTCGAGGAGGTCTGTAATAATGATGAGATATTTTGTCGTTTTGATAACGGTCCTTTTTCTGATATCATGTGGTCCTTCGGATACAAACGTAAAAGATACCACTTCAACAGTGCCTTCAGTGAACAATCTTGATTCTCTTGATATACCAACGCTCTTCTCTCTATCTGAAGATGAATTAAAACAAAAAAATTATCAGAAAGCGCATCACTATAATGATGCGATCCTTGTCCGTGAACCCGGGAATATAAATGCAAAACTTCTAAAAGGAAGGATATTAACTGACAGTGCCGCCTATACTGATGCCGAAAAGTACTGGATTGCTCTTTCAGCGGAACTTCCTTCTCATTCGGGTGTTACTTACCAACTCGGAAGACTCTACGATCTTACGGGACGCAAAACAGCTGCGCTCAAACAGTATCGAAAAGTCTATGATCTTGGTGATACAAGTCCGTATATTGTGAATCTTTTGTCCGATATGTATATGCGTGAAGGTAAATATCAGGACGGTATTTCGTTTTTTCAACATTATTTGCAAAAAAACGCCTCAAATACAAACATCCGGTTCAATCTGGGGCAGTGTTATCTCTTTATCGGTCAAACATCTAATGCATTAGCTCAATTTGAGTATCTCACGGTAAAATTCCCTTCCTTTTCACTCGGATATTATGGTACGGGTTTTGCGTACCACGGGATTGCCATGCGGACAAAAACAAGTAAAGACAAGTCACGTGCCATCACTCAACTTGAAAAATTCCTTTCCATGGAAAAAAATAAAACATTTTATATAAACAAGGCAAAAAAAATGATCGAGGAGTTGAAAAAGTAACATGCATCAACATACGTGGATCGAATTATCCCGCAATGCCCTTTTACATAATTTACAAGCAATGAAAGCTCATATTGCGCCTCATGTTAAATTTATGTTTGTCGTAAAAGCAAATGCGTATGGGCACGGTCTTGCGCAAATATTGTCAATCGCCGAATCCGAAGAACATCTTGTTGACGCCTATGGTGTTCATTCAATCGAAGAAGCAGAGGATATACGCAAAAGTGGTATTAAAAAACCGGTGTATGTCTTAGGATATATCCCTTTTGATCACCTTGAGCGGATCATTAGGCTCAATGTTACACCCGTTGTGACAAATATTGAAACATTGCTCAAACTTGATCATATCAGCACTACTCATAAAAAAGACATATCCGTACATCTGAAATGTGAAACCGGTACCTATCGTCAGGGTATACTGATCGATGAATTATCGCATTTTGCAACGCTATTTCAAAATAATACATTCCTCCGTCTTGACGGCATGACTACTCATTTTGCCAACATCGAGGATACGACCGACCATGGGTATGCATTTACCCAACTTGAACGTTTTCACCAATTTTTACATGAAGCTGAACTGCTTGGGTTACATCCGTCGATGAATCATGTGGCATGTTCTGCCGCATTGTTGTTATTCCCGCAAACACACTTTTCCATGGTCCGTGCGGGAATATCATCATATGGGTTTTGGTCATCAAAAGAAACGCAATTATCACATATTTTAGAGCAAAAGTATGAATGTACCTTGAAACCTGTACTTACATGGAAAACCATTGTCGGTCACATTAAAACAGTTCCGCCCGATTGCTATATCGGTTACGGAGGAACCTATAAAACTACTCATTCTACAAAACTCGCAGTACTTCCTATAGGATATTATGACGGCTATGATCGTGGCATGTCGAATATAGGTTATGTGCTTGTGAAAGGCATGAGAGCCCCGATCAGAGGGCGTGTGTGCATGAATATGACCATTGTTGACGTGACGCATATCCCTGATGTGAAATTAGAAGACGAAGTTATTCTTTTAGGAACGACTGATCGTGATACGATTGGAGCAGACACTATTGCATCTTTTTTGGGAACGATCAATTATGAAGTGGTCACACGCATCAGTCCCCGAATTGAAAGGATGATCGTATGAAAAAGGTCTTTTTCTTATCCGTATTTTTCATCTTCTTTGCTGCGGTTGCGTATACATTGCCAACGGTAAAAGATGTTTTGCCCAATTATGGGCCTTATATCTCATATTCTCCGACGCCAAAAATCAAAATCGTTTTCAGTGAGCCGGTCTCAATAGATCTACCGGGAGCAGTAAAAGTAAATCCCGGGTATGTATTTGAAGTTTATACCGAACCTTACGGAAATACTATGGCTGATTCACTTTTAATCGTTTTGAAAAATGTGCCGTATCCTGCATCATTTACCATTTATTTGGACCATACGAAAATTAAAAATCTTCAAAATCAATATCTGGACGGTGAAAATACCGGTTCACCCTCAGATTATGATGTCACATTCAAGTTTAATGAACCCTATGTGATGTTGAAAGCCGGAGAAGAATGCTGGTTCCCGATCGATCAGGACGTGTTGGGATCAATCACGATTTACTCGTTTGATGGCAGAAAACTTACCACGTTACATTCAAACAGATGGGATGGATATTCAAAAGGTGTCATGCTTAAAAGTGGCGGGTACTTGTTCATTGTTCAGGATGCGTCAGGTTCAACAATCATGAAGGGAAGGTTGACGTTAATCAAATGAAATACCTATTTATATTTTTTTCACTTTTACTTTTCACCGATACCATCTGTTCATATGATTGGTACCCGACCCCCTATCGAATGAGCCGAATAGGATTTGTCGATGAATTCAGTCGTGATACGATCTACATCAATCCTGCGGTGATACCCTACCTTGAAAAACGGTCGGTGTTTACAATGATGCATACTGAACACACTCTATTTCTTACGACTACCAATGATGGTTCCGGCAATGATGTCTTTCAATTTTTTCAACCGTTTGAAAAAGATCACGGTATTGCATTATCAATTCGCGGGTATAGCTCCAACAGCGGGTATAAAGATTTTAACGCAGATATCGCATATGGTGTGAAAATAAATTCATTTTTAAGTGCGGGTTTTAAAACATCAATTTTTACACAAAGTATGCAATATCAGGAATGGCCGTCACAAATTGAACGTGAGTCTACTTCAGACACGGAGTTTCGTTTTGATTTCGGTGCAATTGCCGAAATTGCTGATTATGGTTTCATTTCACTATCCGTTCATGATCCATTCACTACTGAGATCAATAATCCTCTAACCGACTATACCGATACTATTCACCCTTCTATTGACGTGGGTATTACATCATTTACCCGATTTGGTAATGTGTATGGCAATCTGTACCTTTTTTCCGATGAATTTGAAGAATCCACATCAGAACTGTCATTAGGGTATGCGTATCCTATGTTTAATAAACATATCACTCCATCTGCGGGGATTACTTTTGGTAAAATGATCAATGCGGGTATTTCTGTTCAATATAAATATCTTTCTCTTGCCTTTGGCTATGGGTACAATTATACTGATGCGCTTTACCGAACGGTGACATTTTCGATAGGTTTAAAATTTAAAAATGACTGGTATGCCGAATACCGTGATGTTCATGTTTTTGATTCACCGACAAATTTCTTTCATTTCATTGTTATTACAAATCACGAACTCAGAAAATCCGAAACATGGATAAAAGTGGAACAAAACAAAACACAGGATGACTCCGATTTCGGATCATTTTTTATTAAAACAAGCATTCCCAATGATGAAATTAAGTATGCATATATGTATGTAAAAATCCCCAGAAAGTGGATTGAATCTCGTTCACAGACCAAAGAAGGAATGACACTCTCAGTAATTATTGAAGGAAAACGTGAAGAAATTCCACTTTTTTATCTCTATGAAGAAACTGATTTTTATTACTACATGGGAATTACCAAAAAATTATAGCTATGTGCCCCTGTAGATATTGCACAAAGGACATAAAGTGTCTATCACGGGGCTATGCAAAATTCAATAAAACCTGATATTGTGTGTTTTCAAAATAGAGTCGTGGGGACGAAGTCCCCACGATAAACAAAGTTAAACCTCTTCCGATCTTCACGTGAGGGATTTGTGGTGGGCGCACAATGTGATACCCCGTAGCTCGTAGGGGGTAGCTCATGTGTAACAAGTATTATTTTCAACAAGGATCGATCCATTTTTTATGACCGTTTTGACCGCATTTTCACCGAATTGATACACAAGATATTTGTAATTGGGGATATTTAACAAAAGCAGATCGGCTTTTTTACCGACGGTTATTGCGCCGCGATCATCCAATCCGATCGCTTTTGCGGCATTACTCCCGACAGCATGAAAGATTTCTTCGATATCCATGCGAAGATTCAGTGCCGCCAGCGTAATAATCATCTGCATATTGAGGCCATGGCATGATCCCGGGTTAAAATCTGATGCAAGAGCGACAAACGCCTTGTTCTTAAGAATAATTTTTGCCGGAGCATACTCTTTCATCATAAGAAAAAAAGACGTGCCGGGAAGAAGCGTGGCGATAGTATCACTCTCTCCCAACGCATACATTCCTTTATCGGTTATCTTCATCAAATGATCAACACTGGTGATATTAAGACGTGCTCCCAATTCTGCACCACCGAGGGGGTACAATTCATCGGCGTGCATTTTTGTTTTAAATCCCATGTCCATTGCCGCACGTAAATAACGTTCAGTTTCTTTTAAAGAAAACACACCCTTTTCCGTAAATATATCCGCAAATACCGCGACCCCTTGTGCTTTCACTGCGGGAAGGACAGTATCGATCGTAAAATCAATATAAGACTTTTCAGTATACCCTTGTGGGATTTCATGAGGTCCCATAAAGGTTGCAATAATGGTATCAGGGTATTTTTGTTGTAATTTTTGCACGACAGCGAGCATTTTTATTTCAGTTTCGAAGTCGAGACCGTATCCGCTTTTTACTTCAACCGTGGTCGTACCGTATGCAAACATTCGTAAAAGCCGTTTTTCTGCTTCAAGAAATAAATCATTTTCGCTCATTTCACGTGTATGTTGCACGGTATTTTTTATACCACCGCCCGCTTTAGCGATCGCTTCATATGAATCACCGCGTATCCGCATCAGGAATTCATTTTCTCTGTTTCCTCCGAATACAAGATGCGTATGTGAATCGATAAAACCGGGAATAATAACCGACTGGGATCCGTCTATCACGGAGGCGGTCTCATATTTGAGATCTGATCCGATTTCAATAATATATCCGTCCAGAATCGCTATATCCATATCACGCCACACACTTAAGGTCATATCAGATCCGCCACGAACCGGCATAGGTTTTCCCGTCACAATTTCTTTGCAATTTTTAATAATGCAGTCACATTTATTCATGGTAACTCCCTTCATATAATTTTTTCACCGTGTTTTTCCATGTATTTTCTGTATGTTCAATTTCAATACCATCAGTTTTTTGAAATGAAAAAGATGCAACCTCCAATATCGCGGATGTAGGTATCATAAATATATGAATCTCTTTACAATATAAACCTTTCATATGTGCTGCGTCAAGCATATCTTTCCGTCTGTCATGAGGAAAACATACAAACGCAAGACCGTGATCTGCCAGATACCGTGTAATTGCGTCGAATAGTTCGTCCGGAGATAATAAGGAATCATATATCGCAATATTTTTTGTATCATACGGGCTTAATCTGCCGGATCCCATAACTCTATACGGAGGGTTTGAAAAAACACAATCAAAACGTTTGTGAGATAAAGAAGAAATTGTATCTCGAATATCTGAATGATGCAGCGTGATAGATTGAAATTGATTCCGTGTGATTCCTTTTTGCATACAATTGACCATCTCGGTTTGTATTTCGACCGAATCGATCCTCATATGAGGATATCGTAACGTCAGCAGAAATGATATAATTCCACAGCCGCTCCCGATCTCAAGAACATGATTGAACGTATTTCCCGAAATTGATGAAAAAAGAAGTAAAGCGTCGGTTGAGAATCGAAAACCTTTTCGAGGCTGATACACATAAAGCGTACCAACCCCGTCACAGGTAATATCAATCTCGGACATGCTCTTTTGCAATATTTATACGATTAACTGCTCTTCTAAGTGCAATTTGAGCTCTTTGTACGTCAATATCTTGTGTATATGATAATCGTTTTTCTGCACGGTCTTTTGCCTTACGCGCACGTTCAATGTCGATCTCATGTGATAATTCTGCGGTATGCAACAACAACGTGCATTGATCATCTTTCATCTCACAAATACCGCCGGTTGTGGCAAAAACATGTGAAATGGTTTTTTCATTGCGATCCGAGAAGAGTAACACCGCACTCACGCCGATCGGGGTAATAAATGAAATATGGTTTTCTGTGATAGCAAATTCACCCTTCGGACCGGTAAGAACTGCCATTTCAGCCTCACCGCTATATTTTTCTCCCTCTGGCAAAATAATGTTAACGTGAAAGGACTTAGCCATTTTTCAGCTTCTCTCCTTTTTCACGTGCTTCCTCGATTGTTCCTACCATATAAAATGCTTGTTCCGGCAAATCATCATGTTTACCTGCTACGATCTCTTTAAATCCCTTAATTGTATCATCTATCGCGACATAACGACCTGAAAGCCCTGTAAATTCTTCAGCAACAAAGAACGGTTGTGACAGAAAGCGTTGAATTCTGCGAGCACGTGAAACTATAAGTTTATCATCTTCAGAAAGTTCTTCCATACCAAGAATTGCAATAATATCCTGAAGTTCTTTATACCGTTGCAAAATACGTTGTACTTCACGAGCGATATCGTAATGTTCTTGACCAACTACATCAGGTTCAAGGATGCGTGATGAAGAATCAAGAGGATCTACCGCAGGATAGATACCTAATTCAACAATTTTACGCGATAACATGGTCGTTGAATCAAGATGAGAAAATGCAGTCGCCGGAGCGGGATCGGTCGGATCATCTGCCGGCACGTAAATAGCTTGAACAGAGGTGATCGAACCTTTTACTGTCGAGGTAATACGTTCTTGCAAGGTTCCCATCTCAGAGGCGAGGTTTGGTTGATATCCGACTGCAGACGGCATACGTCCCAATAATGCCGATACCTCGGATCCTGCTTGTGTAAAACGGAATATATTGTCAACAAAAAGTAATACGTCTTGATTCTCAACGTCACGGAAATATTCCGCAACGGTAAGACCGGTGAGACCGACGCGAAGACGCGCTCCGGGAGGTTCATTCATCTGACCGTAAATGAGTGCGGTTTTATCAATAACACCGGAACCTTTCATTTCGAGCCACAGATCATTTCCTTCACGAGTTCTTTCGCCGACACCTGCAAAGACTGAATAACCGCCATGTTCAGTTGCAATATTACGAATAAGTTCCATGATAAGAACTGTTTTTCCGACACCGGCACCGCCGAACAGACCTACTTTTCCGCCTTTCATATACGGTGCAAGCAAATCAACGACTTTAATACCTGTTTCAAGAATTTCACGTGATGTATTCTGCTCTTCAAGTGTAGGCGCAGGCCTGTGTATCGGCCAACGTTCTTTTGTTTTGACTTCACCTAACTCATCAACCGGATTACCGGTTACATTTACGATTCTTCCTAATATTTCTTTACCGACAGGAACAGAAATCGGATGACCTGTATCTATAACATCCTGACCACGACGCAAACCGTCTGTGGAGGTCATGGCGATAGTACGAATAATATTATCACCAAGATGTTGTGCAACCTCAAGAATAAGATCAGACTCTCCCTTACGCTCGATTTTTAATGCGTTATAAATTGCCGGCAATTGTCCGGGAGGAAATACCACATCTACTACAGGTCCGATAATTTTAAAAATACTGCCTTTGTTCATATTGCCTCCATTATAATGCGTTTGCACCGCCGACTATCTCCGATATTTCTGTCGTGATAATCGACTGACGTTCACGGTTAGCCTTTAATGTAAGTTTACGAATCATTTCGTCTGCATTTTCTGTCGCAGCATCCATCGCAGCCATACGCGCACCATGTTCGCTGGTCAATGATTCCAATAATATTCGTAATACCTCCGCTTTAAGATATTCTTTCATAAGTGCGGTAAGAAGCGTCCCTGCATCCGGTTCGATTTCGTAAATTGTTTTCGTTTCTTGAATATCTTTCACGCGGGGAAGAAATTGCTCCTCAGAAGTCTCAGATAAAACTGAATTTTTGAATCGGTTGTATACAATAATTATTTTACTAATTGAGAGATCGTTCAAATACAAATCTGCAAGATATCCGCCAATTTCCTGAGCAATATCAAATGTGACGACATTAAAAACATCGGAATAGGTGTGTAAAAAAGGAATATTGAACCGTTTGAAATAATTTCTGATATTTTTACCGATCAGTACAGATTGAGAATCGGGATTTTCAGCCAGTAATTTTCGCGCACGGCGAATAACATAACTGTTAAATGATCCGCATAATCCTTTATCCGCAGAAATAAAGACAAATAACGGTTTCCCCTCCTTACGTTCACTATAAAAAGGATGTTCCGATTGAAGGTGATAATTCATTTTTACAATCAAATCGGACAATCCATGTGCATACGGACGAAGATCCAATAAACGTCTTTCGCTTTTACGCAATTTCGCCGCAGACACCATATTCATGGCCTTTGTGATCTTTTTCGTATTATGAACGCTTGCGATTCGCGTCCGTATGGTTTTCAAATTACCCATTGTAACCTCTTATAATTTTGCCTTAAATGCAGTGACTGCCTCGGTAATAAATGTGTCTAAATCAGCTTTTACTGCAGGCGTTATCGTTTTTTCAGCGCTGATAACATCTATGATCGAACTCTTCCGTGCACGAATATCCGTCACAAGTGCGGCAATAAATTCCTGTAGTTTTTCAACAGGAAGTTCATCAAGAAAACCGTTTGTGCCTGCATAAATCTGGACGATTTGATCTTCAACTGACATTGGTACATATTGACCTTGCTTAAGAATCTCAACAAGGCGTTCACCGCGTTTTAATTGTGATTGTGTCGATTTATCAAGTTCCGCACCAAACTGAGAAAATGCTTCCAGTTCTCTGAATTGAGCCATATCAAGGCGTAATCGTCCTGCAACCTGTTTCATGGCTTTAATCTGAGCATTACCCCCGACACGTGATACAGAGATACCGACATTGATCGCCGGACGGACACCGGAATAGAATAAATCTGAACTCAAAAATATCTGCCCGTCAGTGATAGATATGACGTTGGTCGGGATATAAGCGGACACATCACCGGCTTGTGTTTCAATGATCGGCAAAGCGGTAATAGAACCACCGCCTTTATCATCGGAGAGCTTGACTGCACGTTCGAGTAAACGAGAATGCAAATAAAACACGTCACCCGGGTATGCTTCGCGTCCCGGCGGACGCCGTAAAAGAAGCGACATTTCACGATATGCGACCGCTTGTTTTGAAAGATCATCATACACTATCAGAACATGTTTCCCTTGGTCCATAAAATATTCTGCAATTGCTGAACCTGAATACGGAGCAATATATTGCAACGGTGCCGGCTCACTTGCAGTCGCTGATACAACGATTGTATAATTCATCGCACCATTTTTCTGTAAGGTATCGATTATACGTGCAACGGTAGAGCGTTTTTGCCCTATTGCCACATATACACAAATAACCCCTGTATTTTTTTGATTAATTATGGTGTCAATAGCAATTGCGGTCTTACCGGTTTGGCGATCGCCGATAATCAATTCACGTTGACCTCGTCCGATAGGAATCATTGCGTCTATTGCTTTGATACCGGTTTGCAACGGTTCTTTTACCGGTTGCCTGTACACGATGCCCGGCGCGATTTTTTCAATCGGATACATAATGTCAGATTTAATATCGCCCTTCCCGTCAAGCGGATTTCCTAAAGGATCGACTACTCGTCCCAACAAAGCATCGCCAACCTTTGTACTCATGATCGTGCCTGTTGTCTTTGCGGAATCGCCTTCTTTAATAATGCTTGTATCTCCAAGCACAACGACTCCGACAGTATTTTCTTCAAGGTTAAAAGCAATTCCCATAACTCCAGAATTAAATTCAATAAGTTCTGATGCCATTGCATTCTTTAAACCGAAAACTTTTGCAATACCGTCACCGACTTCTATTACGGTGCCAACTTCGGCAATATCGGTATCCTTTTTAAATCCTTCAATTTCCTTTTGGATAATCTCTTTCAACTCATCGACTTTAATCTTCATAATTATTCACCTCTCAAGGCAGAATGAATGCGTTTAATTCGCCCTTGTACACTGCCGTCATATACAATTCCGTCAATCTCAAGTATTGCTCCGCCTATTAATGAAGCATCCTCATGTAAACAAAGGTTCACTGATGAAGACAATTGGGCTTCCAGTGCTTTTTTTAATGATTGTTGCGCGTCCAATGACATAGGAAATGCAGATAGTATCGTAACATCTTTTTCATTTTTAAATGTCTTTCGATAAGAATCGTACTCATCTGCAATCTCTGAAAATAACGTAAAACGCCCTTTTTTTATCAAAATATCACAAAATAAAAGCATCATTTCAGATACAGCATCGTTCGGGAGAACTTTTTTGATCAGATCAAGCTTTACATTCTTTGTAACCGACGGATTGAGAAAATATCCCATTATATCGGGGGATGATGCAAAAAGCTCACCCAACACGCTTAATCGCTCTGAAACAACATCGACAACTTTTCTGTCGAGAGCAATATTAAACAATGCCACTGCATATTTTGCAATAACAGGATTACTTTTCACGCGGATCTCCTACTTTTTCAAGCAGTGAACGAATCATCGCATCATGTTTTTTCTCTGAAATCTCTTCCTTAAGAATATTTGATGCAATTGAAACGGAAATATCGGCAACATATTTCATAAGTTCTGTCTTTGCTTTCATGACCTCAAGTTGGAATTCGTGTTCATTCTTTTGCCGTAAATGCTCAAGCTCTTCGCGTCCGCTTAAAACTATCGCATCTTTTTCTGCATGTGCAACCTGAGTCATCTCTTTTCGTATCTGTTCAGCCTTTACATACGCATCCTTAAGCATGAGTTCATAGTCATTTTTAATTTTCTGGGCTTCATTGCGCATATTTTCAGCTGATTGCATATCCTTTTCGATTTCACTTTTACGTTTATCAAGTGTTTCAAGAATTTTATTATATACCAATCGTTTCATTACTACGATAACGATCACAAGGCTTAACGCTTGAAGAAACAGCGTCATGTTGATCCCGACTATATCCGTTGTTCCTTCAGTGCAACCTGAAAAAAACAATATCGTCAGGAATAATCCCGCATATCTCATCAAAACGTGATTGCGATATCGCACGTTTCTATTATTGCTATTCATGCACGTGCCTTCACTTTCTTCATCGTATCGTAAAGGTAATTAACCTTTTACGACAAATATTAAAAGTAACGCTATAACAAGCGAATAAATACCGGTTGACTCTGAAACAGCCTGACCGATAAGCATCGTACGTGTAATCAATCCACTTTCTTCAGGACGTTTTGCAACGCCTTCACACGCTTTTCCGGCTGCGAAACCTTCACCGACACCGGGTCCTATCGCACCAAAACCCATCGCAATACCTGCACCGATCATTGCTGCTGCACGAACAACATCAGACCCTTTTATCGCTGCTTCCTGTAAGAACTCCATATTCATACGAGTCTCCTTTCTATTTCACGACAAATATTAACAATAACGCCACTACTAACGCATAAATACTGGTAGATTCAGACACGGCTTGTCCGATTAACATCGTTTTAATGATCGTGGTCTCATGATGAGGGCTACGTCCCATTGCTTCAACAGCCTTCCCGCCGGCGAATCCGATGCCGAACGAAGGCCCGAATGCACCAAAACCCATCGCAATACCTGCACCTAAATACCCCGCTGCATGTACAATAGAGTGCGATGCCTCAGGGTTTGAAAATATTAATAATAACGAAACAACAAGCGCATAAATACCGGACGATTCCGAAACGGCCTGTCCGATCAACATTGTTTTCAGTATCTTATCAGAAATAGACGGTTGACGCGTAACTGCTTCCGTTGCTTTTCCCGCGGCAAATCCTTCGCCGATGCCGGCGCCTATCGCGCCGAATCCTATCGCAATTCCCGCACCGATCATTTGACAATAAAGCGCCCAATCATACGTCATGCACGTTCTCCTTTTATCAGTTCTTTGCACCCGCGATAAAGGTCATCGAGAGCATTGTAAAAACAAAGGCTTGTATAAGTCCCGCAAAAAGACCGAAATACAAAATAAAGACCGGGCCCATGAATACCATTGCAAACGTGGTGAAACCTTTCGCAAGCATCGAATACCCGACGAGAATAATGACCCCTCCGCCAAAGATATTACCGAATAAACGAAAAAACAGTGAAATGAATTTTCCTGCTTCACCGATCAGATTAAGTGGCAAAAGCGCCGGGATCGGCTGACAAAACTCCCATAAGTAATGGCGCAAACCTTTATAAAAAACACCCGAAAAATGTGTAATTAAAAAAACGACCAATGCAAGTCCCATGGTCGTATTCAAATCCTTGGTCGGCTCAGCGGACTCAAAATTCTTTACCGCACCCGGTATTCCCCAAGGACTTTGCGGACACAACTCGGGATACGTTTTTTCAAGAATGACGCGATTAAGACGCATCAAATATTTTTGTTGAAAATGCTCCAAATCATGAAAAGGTTTGGAACGAAATGACGCTGTTTTTTCTTGAAGCGTGATTATCTCCGCATCTTCTCGTGTTTTTGATGACGCATGCCAGGTATCGTAAAAACCGCTATTTTTAAGGAAGTTATTTATTTTATCAACAGAATTCATACCCTCATCAAAGGTAAATCCGTAGGCATCGGCCGATACCGCATCGATTAGTTTTTCGGCGGAATACTTTTTGAACTCATTGTCATGAAAATATTCAGGGTCGTTTTGCGGGAAAAATCCTAAAATATTAGGAAAAATACCTATCCAGTTGGAAAACAAGACAAATAGAAATATCGACATGATTATCGGGAAATACTTCCGGTGATCATTTCCCATGGATGCTTTCACCAAATCATCAAACATGCCGATTATCATCTCAAGAAAAACTTGTTTTCGCGTCGGTACCTTTGAAATATTTCGCGATAATATAAAAAATAACAAGAAAATGACCGCCATAACTATGAGCGTCATGATAACAGTATTCGGATTAAAAGTAAACAACTGCCCGAAAAGTGAAAATGTAAGCGTTTTAATTACACCGACTTCATGCATCGCTGCTGCCCTCTTTCTTCAGCGTGATTAATGCAAAGATAAATGCATATAAAAGTGAGAACAATATCCCTATAAGAGTAAAATAACCGCCGTACGGGCGTAATAATTTGAATGCTGCAAAAGCCACGGCAAAAATAAGAGAATATCTGAAAAAATAAAACATGTACGCAAATTTCGGTGTTGTTTTTCCGCTTAATATTTTCTCATTTTGATATGATAAAAGTCGCCAATTGATCAACATGATGATGCACCCTGCAGCAAATCCCGCACCCGCAGTGGGATGAAGGAATGCATATAACAGAAAAAAACCCGCTATTATAAAGAGTATAAGGATTTTACCAAGAAATATTTTAAAAACACTATATGTCATACATCCCCCATGTCCCGATTATTGTAACGGAAAAGGAGTCAAAACTCAAGGATTATTTTTTCGTTCTTGATCTTCCTTATCGATTGCATTGAGTAATCTTCGTACAAAACGCCACGAATTATAGGCTCCGGAAAATAACCCGAGAAACACACCGACAACAGTAAAAATTGACGGCTCGCCATATATTTTTTTATCTAACCACATTCCTAATGCGATAAAAATACCGAAAGAAAGGACAACCGAAAATGCGATCGGCATGATATAATTATAATATTTCAGATTGTCCTGCATAAAATCATTTGGTTTTCATGGTACATTTGCCTTGAAGTTGTGCACCTTCTTCGATCATCAAGCGTTCGGTCTCGATGTCGCCGATAACTTGTGATTGATCTTGGAGTTTGATCAACCGCGCAGAGATGATGTTGCCCTCAAGTTTGCCGCCAATGATAACATTTGATGCGGTAATATTTGCAATGACACGTGCCTTTTTGCTGATCACCACTGATTCTGCGGTAATAGATCCCTTTAATTCACCGTCAATACGCATACTGCCTTTTATATTGAGTGTACCTTCGTATTGTGAATTTTCTCCTAAAATCGTGTTTAAATTATCATACCCTTTTTCAGACATGGCACCCTCCTGTTAGTTATTTAAGCAACCCTTTATTGCTGATTTCCATACCGTATATTTCCGGATTAATCGGTACATTAAGAAGTTCAACTTGATAGTGCAAGTGGGTACCGGTCGTTTTTCCCGTTGTGCCGACCTCGCCGACATAATCTCCCATTGCCACCATATCTCCGACCTTCAATGTCTCTTTGATCATTTTCAAATGTCCGTATTTGACCGCGAACCCCCACCGACCGTAGATCGTAATTGATACACCTAATACAGGATCATCCGTAGTGATATTCACGATCATTCCGTCAACGACCGACCGTACAGGACGACCCTCAGGAGCCATTATGTCGATACCGTAATGCATGGTCTCGGTGCCGGTATACGGTGATTTTAAGGGACCGAATCGTGCAGAGATCCAGCCTGAAACAGGACTCAGTTTTGGCGCTGATAAACGTAAAAAACTGTTCCGTGTAATATAACTGTATTCTTTCAGCTGATCACCTACCCAACGAACATCGGTAGGCGGTTTTTCATCAGATACCGGAGGGGCTTCTGTCTTATACTCGACATTCGTACCGATGATAACCGAAATTTTATTGATCATTGTCTCCATTTCAAAAAGTTCTTTACGCATTTTATTGAGGCGTTTACGATCATTCTCTCGTTCTTCAACCAATAATTTGTAGCGATTGCTCAGACTTTTATTTTTCATACGTTCATACATAAAATCACCGAATGTGAAGATCATTATGACTGAATACACTGCGACCAATAAAAGTAGAACGGCAACCCCTATAAACATTTTTTGACTGAATTGGAACTTGTAGACCCTCGTGGTCTCAGGGGGAACGATCATGACGGTAATTTTTTTCATCGAATCTCCTTTACAACGGAGTATATAGATATTGCTTTTTTTTGCAAGTCTTTTTTAAGCGATATGTAAAAATCGTGAGTCCGAAAAAGAGATATTCAGAATGAAGTATTATGCCGCTATACATGATAAAATAAAATCACTTGTATAGTGCGAGTCCACCTCAAACGTATACCTTTTTACATTGTGAGTGTTTTTGAATATTTTTTATAGTGCCGGTAATTTTATGATATTTTTGTTTAAAACTATTGTTGAAATTACCTATCTCGTCATTCATCAGATAATAGAAACAAAAATGACACCGTCACACCGACAGTTCATGCGCGACAAAATGAACGGTTACCGTAATCGTATCTTTTCCTTCGTAAAGTTTCGTGAGTACCTCGGTAACGACATCATAATGACTTTCAAGCGATAATGAAGAGAATTGCGGTAATGAAAATAAAAATGCCAGATATGACGGAATATCGATAAATGTTATCATCGTTTTCCATTCAAGCGGCTTCGACGATTGAATCGGAGCCGGTGGGATAACTTCATGTTTTGCACGTGAGTTTTTTACGGTCAATGCATCGATAATTGCATGAATCTCTTTCAGATTATCTTCCGCCTCAGTAATCACCAAACATGTTGAGCGGGGCTGCATACAATGAGACAACTGTTGTGATACCGCCGAGAATACGTGTATATCACCGAATATCGCGGCTTCAAAGGTCTTTTCCCGAAAAGGTAAAACCTTGGGATCCCCTACATGCATTGAAAAGTGACGCGCTTTTTTCAACAATCCGCTTCGTGAAAATATTTCCATATCTTTTGATTCTGATGCCATATAGGTAAAATCATACAGGACATTCATCATGACGATATGAGCGGTGTGTTCAGGTGTAAATCCTGAAAGCAACACAGAGGTTATATTTTGACCGGGCGCATGAAGCAAACGACTTATATGACGATCGCAGAACACTTTTTTGAATTGTTGATACGATATATTTGAAATGAACGGTATCATTCGTCTGTTTAAGCTTCGCTCATTAATATAACGCATTACTTCAAATTGCAATAAAGATGCCGTAAACATGGAAAATAATCCCCTCTCAGTCTTCAAGCAACACGTGATGAGTATAGCGTATTTTCAACGTATTTCAACCGATTTTACGAGTATCGGTGTGACAGGTAATGATTCATGTTTACCCTGTTTTTTCACAGGCGTTGTGCCGATCTTTTTGAGCACATCCCAACCCGACAATACACGACCGAATACGGTATAACCTAATGTTTTCTCGGTGGCATTCAGTTCAATATTATCTTTCAAGTTGATAAAAAACTGAGATGTCGCCGAATCGGGATCATCAAATCGCGCCATTGCAATAGTTCCCTTTGCATTATATACGCCGTTTCGTGAT
The DNA here is from genome assembly GCA_964423645.1 of uncultured bacterium. GTDB lineage: Bacteria > Macinerneyibacteriota > Macinerneyibacteria > Macinerneyibacteriales > CAYRFE01 > CAYRFE01. Next base: position 105,503 of record CAYRFE010000002.1, read on the forward strand.
TCATTGACTATCGGTTCAAAAGCCGGTACCGGTGAAAGTGTGCCCTCCGACAGATAATAGCCGCCCGTTTGAATGATCGCGTTACGAACGACACGATGCACGATCACGTTGTCATAACGCCCTTCTTTTGCATAGTGTAAAAAGTTCTCGACGGTTTTCGGCGCATCATTCGGAAACAATTTCAACGTTATATCCCCTTCAGACGTGTGGAGAATGACGGTTTGGGCGGCAATAAAAGGAATTAGAAATGTCCCGATAAAAAACAATATACACAATTTCAATAGGGCTTTATTCATCATACATCAAACCTTTCTTACTTTTTCCGTGGACTAATAAGAGTGCCTTGGAAAATTATCATTTTTTGAGTTTGTGCCCACCCTAAACCCCTCCCATGAAAATCGGGAGGGGTTTAAATTGTTATATAATGGGGACTTCGTCCCCACACCCCTGTTTAAGAAAACCAGATAAATGATACATTTTGAATTTTTCAAAGGTCTCTCAATGGGATGTTTCATGGCTTTCACAAATTAATAAATTATTAAGCATTTTTATCATTCTTCCGTAAACGCATCATGCACATACACCAAGCGGTATACTTTCTGCGAGTCGTCATAATCATTGATCAACAGGCGTTTATTGGTCAATTCGCTCAACCGTTGGCTGATACTTATCGTATCCAAACCGACAGTCTCACGCAATTCAGGATCTCCTGCGATAATGAACGGTTTTTCCGCGGCGCATTTGAGGATCATAAGGTCACGAATATCCATCGGCAGATTCGCTCGCAATGCGGCAAGCAATGAATCGGTAGTGACCGTATCTTGTCCCGCATATTTAAGAGCCTTCGCGGCGGTATATAATAATAAACGCGGATTTCCCTTTGATACGGCAAGCATCAGCCGAAATGCGGCATGAGTAAAATAACTAAACACATCGACACCCGTTCGATTATCGCAAATTTTCTTACTTTCTTCCGGAGTGAACGGTTTTAACGGGATAATATCGTTTATAAATGACAACAAGATCGAATCATTCTGCATCAACACGTATTTTTCCAATTGTTCGTAAATATCACCGTGAAGTGAAAAAAGCCACACGGATTTCGGTATATGGATGACATCCCCTAATTCAGTGAGAAAAAGATACAACCTCTCAACCTGATCACGCGGTTCATGCACAGAACGAGCAAATACTTTATCCATATCATCTATGATGATAATGAGTTTTTTTTGAATAGATGATATAATATCGATGCACGCTGCACGAAGTTCTTCTAATGTATATAAACGCGCTTGATGTTCGTCAGGGTTTTTTATGACCTCACGCATAAAGGAAAGAATTTTTCGTTCTTCTTTTTCACCCAATGTTTCGCCGTACAACAAACCCCGCGACAAGGTCATCATCTCCTGAGTATACAAAAGTTTTTCACGAATTGACGGCGGTATCGTGTCTGCGAAACAGGTTGTGAGTGCAAATAAAAGTTTTTTGTAAAAAGTCTCGGGATCCGTCGACGGAATTGATAAACGAATGACAGTATAGGTAGGCATCAATTCAGATTCGAGAATGTTTAAAAAGGTGGTTTTCCCGATTCCCGGATGGCCGCTTATCGCACAATTCAAACCGGATTCGAGCATTTCTTTGACATACGACAATTCTTCGGTGCGACCGACAAACATCTCTCGTTCGTCACCGCGTAACGGCAGCGTTTTAGCGTGAAATGTTTTCTGCATATTTTCTCACTTGTGCGATAAATTCCTGCACCAACGTTTTTTCGGGATATTTACCGATGATCTCGCCTTTGACAAAAATGATACCCTCGCCCTTACCTCCCGCGATACCAAGATCAGCATCCTTTGCTTCGCCCGGTCCGTTGACCACACATCCCATGACAGCGATCTTCAACGGCACGGTAATATCTGAAAGCTCTGTTTGAATTACCCGGAGCATTTCTTCAAGAGGAATTTCGGTCCTTCCGCATGTCGGGCAGGATATGATGTCCACACCGAATGTGCGAAGGTTAAGAGAACTCAATATTTCTTTGGCGGCTTTCACTTCTTCGACCGGATCACCGGTGAGTGACACACGAATGGTGTCGCCGAGTCCTTCATAGAGTAACACACCGATCCCCACGGCAGAGCGAATAGTGCCTTTATACACACCACCCGCTTCGGTAATACCAATATGAAGGGGATAGTCACGTTGTTTTGCAAATAATCGATAGGCCTCAACGGTAGTGGGAATATCATAGGCTTTCAATGATACTTTTATATCAAAATAATTCAACTCTTCAAGGATCGTCACATGACTCAATGCAGATTCAACCAACGCTTCGGGAGTCGGATGAGGATACTTACTGCGATCTATCGAGCCTGCATTTACACCGATACGGATTGGAATATGTGCCTTTGCTGCACGAGACACAACCGCTTCGACATGTTCGCGCTTTTTTATATTACCGGGGTTCAATCGAAGTGCGTCTATTCCTTCCTCTATGGAAATTAAAGCCAGCGAATGGTCAAAATGAATATCTGCTATCATCGGCAGCGCAACACGGCTTTTAATGGAAGATAACGCACGTGCGGCGCGTTCATCGGGTACGGCAAGACGTATGATCTCACACCCTGCGTCTTCCAATCGGTGTATCTGCGACACGGTCGCGTCGACATCATGAGTAAACGTATTGGTCATGGATTGTATGACAATGGGATTTCCTCCGCCGATCGTATACTTTCCTACGGTAACGGTTTTTCGCATAAAGTCTCCTTACAATTGCAACTGATCTGTCTGTCTCATCATATCGCAAATCGGGAATCAGTGCAAGGTTTGATTGAACGTGTGATAGGTGAAACAAGAAATTCTTGTCAAAATGTGACCCTTGCTAAACGTCCATAATTTTAATTTGTGCCCACCCCAAACCCCTCCCGCATCTCGGTACGATCGCTTCGCGATCACTCGATGACCGTCGGGAGGGGCTTACATTGTTATATAGTGGGGACTTCGTCCCCACACCCCTATTTCGAGAACAAAAATAATTTGAAGGTTTTGAATTTTGAAAAAAGTCTTTTTTATAAAATATAAAAATTATTTGATGAGGCGAGGATTATCTCGCCCCGATAATTTTTTTACTATTTTTTGAATAATCTTAAAACGTCATTATAGGTCACAAATAACGCAAGCGCGATAATCATATAAAATCCAACATTCATGATGCGTGTCATTGTTTTTTTACTTAACGGTTTTCCCATCATCTTTTCAAGAATCACAAATACGATCTGACCGCCATCGGTGATAGGGATGGGTAAAAGATTCACAATTCCCAGATTGATAGATATAAATGCTATAAAAGTTAATAATGAAATAAGCCCGAATTGTGCGACCTTAGAAGTCATTTGCACAATACCGATCGGTCCTGCCATTGTTTTTACTGAGATCGAATTGGTCACAAGTAACGCGATCGCAGTCCACATATCTTGCACCATGCTCCAATAACGCTTTGCGGTATCACCAAAAGAATTTATAAAGGATGAGCGCACCACGCGTTCTTCAAGTTTTACCAATACTCCCAACTCAGGTTTCCCTTCGGCATTCAATACAGGTACGATCGAAACAGTCACCGGTGTGCCATCACGCAACACTTCAACGGCGATCTCTTTATCCTTCACATACACATCATTCATTACGATAGATACTTCATTCCAATATGATATTCGCTTACCCCCGATAGCAGTAATAGTATCATCAGGAAGAAAACCCGCTTTCGCAGCAGCAGAATCGGGCAACACTTCTCCGACCACAGGATTAATAGCAGGCAAAATCCCAACATTCACCGCACCGGTCATTTTTTCACGCACTAATACTATTTCTTTTGAAAATTCCTGACCTTCACGAGTAAAGGTTATAATGACTTTTTTCTTTGAGAGCATCACTTTTTTAAAAAAGTAATCCCAATCCGTAATTTTTTTACCATTCAAACGTACAAGCGTATCGCCCATCTGTAACCCTGCCGTATCGGCGAGACTGCCTTGTTGCACAACGCCTACTACCATATTGCTGAGATACGCAGGTTCGCGTTCGCCTACAAGCGTGACCACCCAAATGAGCACGGCAGCAAGTATAAAATTCATAAACGGACCCGCAAAAGCCACACAAAAACGCTCAAACGGTGTTTTCGATGCAAATTCATCCGCTTCACCTTTTCGATCAGCGATCTCTTCTCCTGCCATTGCGACATACCCGCCGAACGGTATTGCGGAAATGCGATAGTCGGTCTCGTCTTTTGTAAATCCCCATAGGCGCGGCCCGAATCCGATAGAAAATGTAAACACACGAATCCCGACCTTTTTTGCAGCGATGAAATGACCTAATTCATGAAAAAAGACCACTATTCCAAGCACGACCAGTGCTAAAAGAATCATAAGTATTGACATGCTTCAACCTCTTTCTTTACGGTATTTCGTATATCATTATCTATTCTGAGTACATCTTCAAAAACTGTTTCACTGTTCGCAAGATGACGGTATCGTTCATAATATTTCTCAGTGATGAGTGCAATATCGGTGAATTTGATTTTTTTACGTAAAAAAGCATAGACACACTCTTCATTCACACAATTAAACACCAACGGCATATACCCGCCGGCACGTAACGCTTCTCGCGCAATACGTAACAATGGGAACCGGTCGGTGTCAGGTGCATAGAATGTAAGTGCCGGTAAAGATAAAAAATCTATATCCCGGATTATCGCATCATTGCGTGTGGGGTAATCTATTGCATATTGAATTGGAAGACGCATATCCGGCATGCCCATTTGTGCTTTTATGGAATTATCGGTAAATTTTACCATTGAATGAATGATGCTTTGCGGATGTACAATGACATCGATCGATTTTTCATCGACATGAAATAATTTTGAGGCTTCAATGAGCTCTAAGCCTTTATTCGCAAGTGTGGCGGAATCAATCGTGATTTTACTTCCCATCACCCAATTTGGATGCTTCAGTGCCATTTCAGGAGTAACCGCATCCAGTTCATGCGAGGACAATGTACGAAACGGCCCACCTGATGCAGTAAGAATCAGTTTTTTTACCGAATCGTGTTTTTCTCCTTCAAGACACTGAAATATCGCACTATGCTCGCTGTCGACCGGTATAACTTCCGTATCATGGCGTGCACATTCAACATTGAAAAGATCGCCGGCCATCACCATCGTCTCTTTATTGGCAAGGGCGATACGTCGTGCATGACGAGCTGCCGTGAAAGTTGAACGAAGTCCGTTACTACCCGATATTGCCGATACAAAAATATCACATGGAATTGAGGCTGATTCTTCGATACCGCTTCCATAGAAAACATTTTTCAAAAAGGGAAATCGTGCTCGTATAATATCGGCATGTTCTTTTGAAATGCACCCTGCGTAATCAGGTTTAAATTCTTCTATTTGACGGATCCCCAGTTCAATGTTGCTTCCGAACACACAATGGATCACACGAAACGATTCGTGTGACCGAAGTACATCCAAAGTCGATGTCCCTATTGATCCGGTAGATCCGAATAATGATACGGTTTTGTATGACATATTACCTTGACACGTGCCGCACTGCTCAAAACAACAGTTTACAGATCAACTTTTATGTCTTCCCTCTCAACAGGGATTATTTTCTTGTGAATAACTTCAAGTATGGCGATCAATGTTTCCTTATGACCGCGCACTTCGATCGTCGGCTCCCAGCCCTCGTCGCTCAATTGTTTCGCACGTTTGAACGCAAGTACCGTGCTCTTGGTTACCGAACCGGTAGCCTTAAAAAAATCTTCTATTGTTATCTTAACCACGATTCAAACACCTCCCGTTTATATACCGACCGGTGAAACGCTCCGTCAACTATCAGGGCAAGATCGTTCACTGCCTGAGTAACGATATCGTTCACAATTACATACTCATATTTCCCGAAGCCAATAGTAATCTCTTTTTGCGCATTTTTCAACCTTTTTTCTATTGTCTCCAAAGAATCAGTCGAACGGCTTTTTAAACGCGCCTCCAATATCTCACGAGAAGGAGGCATAATGAAAACGAGAAGCGTGTTTTCGGGATAACGATTTTTTATCTGCATTCCTCCCTGAACGTCAATATCAAATACTAAATGTTTATTTTCACGTTCTGCAATATCAAGCATTGCGATCGGACTGCCGTATAAATTACCATGAACCTCAGCCCACTCCAACATTTGTTCGTTGCGGATCATCTCGCGAAACGAATCTTCGGTGTGATAAAAATAATCCACTCCGTGTTGCTCATCTCCGCGTGGCGGGCGTGTTGTCGCTGAAACGGAAAACATAAAATCTTTCCTTTGTTCAAGGAACATACGCGCAATCGTTGTTTTCCCGGCGCCTGATGGAGCAGAAAGGACTACAAACAACAACTCATTCTTCTTCAGGACCTGCTCCTTCAAAACGCTGGGCCAAGGTTTCCGATTGAATAGCGGAAAGCACCACATGACAGCTGTCGGTGACAACGATCGCGCGAGTTTTCTTTCCCTGAGTAGCATCAATGAGCATTTCCTGTTCTTTTGCAGATTCTTTCAGACGTTTCATCGGTGCAGAATTCGGTGAAAGAATAGCCACAATACGTTCTTTCGGCACAGCGTTTTTAAAACCGATGTTCAAAAGCTCGCTCATAGAACCCTCCTTTTTTACCAGACATTCTGGACTTGTTCTCGGATCTTTTCCAGCTCTTCTTTTATCTTTACCACAGTCTGCGCGATCGCCGCATTACGGCACTTCGAACCGGCAGTATTGATCTCACGATTTAATTCTTGCAATAAAAACGTCATACGTTTATTTTTTTCAACAGTATCATCATCGATCATAGCGCAAAAAGCGGCGATATGACTTCTTAAACGCACTAATTCTTCGGTATAATCTGTTTGTTCGGCATAATAGGATACTTCTTTATACAAACGCTCATCATCGACGATATCACGCAATTCTAATTTATCAATACGCTTAAGAAGCAATTCTTTATATTCTTCGATCGATGCGCCGGCATTTTCCTGCATAGTATCAACCATTGTTTCTACTGATTTGATACGTTCTGTCATATCATTACGCAATGCGTCACCCTCATGAAGTGAAACATCGGTAAATAGATCAAGAAGTGCATGCAATGCATTTGAAAAGACTTTCCATTCATCATCCGACATCGATGCATCGGTTGTATCTAAGACACCCGGTAAACGCAAAATATCTCCCAGTGACACCGTCACCCCGAAATTACGCACGCGCAATTCGTCGGAATATCGTTCGATAAGATCATAGTTTACCGAAGTACGCCCTGCAACATATTCGGGATTAAACGTACATGACGCAGAAAATACTACTTTTCCTCGTCCGATCTTTTCACGAATGATGCGTTCGATCTCCCACCGTTTTGAAGAAAAATAATCGGAAAGCCTGCAGTTCAATTCGGAATAACGTGAATTGACTGAGGATATCGTCAGGTCAAATGTATACGAATCGGTGGCTTCCACCTTATGAGCGTATGCGGTCATGCTTTTCATCATAGAAGCCGATTATAACTGCTTATTCTCAATTCGTCAAATGTTTTCTTGTTTTTTTGAGAGTTTACGGGGGGATTAGAAAAACTGCTACATTACAAATAATAGTTAGAGAATTCAGGTAACTAAAATAACATTTTGAAGCACAAAAATTTTTACATTAATCATTTTAAAATAAACAGTCGGTTTTACACATGTTTTATGCATTATACTTTAATTTTTATTTAATGAACTGTGAGATGCGAATCAATTGTCTGGACAACAACAAAACTATAATACATCATCTTTTTTAATTAAAGATTTAATTATATTATATTTTCGTTTCGCTACTTCCATTTCTTCGGATTTCATGCGTAAGCGTGCTTTATCCATAACAGCAGCAGCAGATTTATTCCCATTCTCATAAGATATAATTAACCAAGCATATGCTGTGGCTTCATCTATTGAAGTACCTGTTCCCATGTAGTAACAACAAGAAAGATAGTATTGCGAGTCACGGTGATTTAAATAAGCAGCCTTATAATGTAAATCGAATGCCATATTGATGTTTTTTTCTACTCCATATCCATCATAATATAAAATTCCCAAAGCATTAAGTGCTGACGGATTTTCTTTCTCAGCAGCCATTTTTAAATATTTAATTGCAAATTCTAAATTTTCTTTCCCCTCATTTCTTTTTTCATAGAATTCATAGAACAATTTCATCTGTGCTTTTACATCTCCGTTATCTGCTTTTTTACGCAATGATTCGATAGAATTACTTGAAGTTCTACATGACATTGGTATGACAAATAAAAACAGAATAACCCAAACAAAATTCATGAATCTTGTCATGCTACCTTCTTTTATTACTTTTTATACTCAATCCCCAAGTCGGCGAGAAGATTTCCCTCATAATGGTAGGTCTTGTCATGCAGTTCGATATAGGTCATCGGTGCTGCTCCGGGCAGTATCCCGAAAGGGATTTTTTTGTCACCCCACAGGATATACGTCGTGCCTGCAAGCGCCATTTTCTTTTTTGGATATGCAGTGCGTTTTGAGAGCATCTCAAGGCGAATCGGATCAGCTACGGTGTATTCGGTGCCCTCCACAATCACACGGATGCTTGTTTCTTTTTCAATGCCGGTAAAAACACGCGTTTCCTTGGGAAGTTTATCGCCCATGAGCATCGCGATGGCCTGTAACACAAGTAATGCGGCAATCATCACTCCCATCACGTACCACGGGTTTTTACGCAACGGTCTTTTTTGTTTTTGTTCAACGGGTTGTGTCGATTCTTCAGTCATGTACATTTCCTTTCGCTGTAAGAACGCAGTCATAATAGCAAAACCGTTGATGTATCGCAAGAGAAATGATGGGGGCTCACTATCTTCAGAGAGCTTTGCAAAACTACCATTTTATAAATTTGTGCCTACCCCAACCCCCTATTTAAGATAACCGGAAATATGATATATTTTGAATTTCGTAAAGGTCTCCTTCATGATTACTTTCATCGAAATGACAACACCGAAACGCCTACTACCCCGTCATCCTTCGGTTGCCACCCCTTCAGTGTGAAGGGGAATGAATTCGGTGAAATCAAAAATAGGCTTTAAAGATCGGCGATTTTTCTCTAAATGGTGTCATTATCGGGCTTGACCCGATAATCCAGTAGTAATCTAAAAACCTGGATTCCTGCCGGAGTTTATCCTCATGAAAATGGGGACAGGAATGACACAAAACAACATTTTATGAAAGACAAAAAGTAAGGCAAGATTTCTCCTTACGATTACGTTCATCGAAATGACAACACTGAAACGCCTACTACCCCGTCATCCATCGAATGCCACCCCTTCAGTGTGAAGGGGAATGAATTCGGTGAAAGGGAAATACGTGAAAATAAAAAAGGCAAGGAGTTCTCCTTGCCTTAAATTGAATTTATATCTAATAGAATCAAATGGTAAACGCGATCGAAACGGTCGTATCTTTTGCGTTCACCGTTACCTCACCGTTATGTTTTTGAATGATCATATTCACCACATACAGATAAAGATCGATATAATCTTTGGTCTCTTCCCGTGACGCGCACTTCAACTCACGTGATATGCAATTTTTCAAATCAACGGAGAATCCAAGGCGATTGTTCACTTTACGAGCAGTGATCGTCATAAACCCTTCTTGATTTAATAGTTCATGTGATACTTTAAATATATTATATAAGACCATACCAATATACGTTTTATCAAAAGGATACATCCCGATATCCTTCTCAAGCTGTACTGAAAGCGCGATCCTCTTCTTGCCGTAATCAAGTTTAAATGTCTCAAATGCTCGTTTCAACAACATTGTAAAATCACTTGGTTCATTATTCTCAAGCGTAACTTTTGAATCAGCAAGTATATAATTTTTCACTGCAAAATTCACATGAAGCATTTCTTTTCGAACTGCATCCAAAAACTTCTTTTCTTCTTCATCGAATGATTTTTCGATCAACCCGTTGATTATTTTTGCACCACGAACCACTGATTGTGATAAGACGCTTATAAGACTTGTAAGAGCCGCATCAGAATGTGTGCGAACCGACGTGTGCTCACGTAACGAATCACGTTCACCCGAAAGAGCCGCGATCTCAGCGGTTTTTTTCTCGATGATGGAGTGTAATTCTGCGATTTGTTGCGTATCAGATGATTGACCCACTTCACGGAATACTATAACGGTCTCAAATTCACCGGTATTTGAAACCGGGATCACTGCTGTTGTGTAACTGATATTCTTTACTACACCATTGATCGTCACCTCAGCTCCTGATTGTTGCGGAGTTTGACTGTTAAGAGTGTGTGCAACCGGCGAAAAATCCATCCCCAGCGTATGAAAGAACTTTCCTACCATTGTGCCGGTAATATCATCGTTCAGTGCAAACAGTTGTTGCATCTCAGGGTTTGATCGTTTCACCGCACCGTTTTTATCAACCCAAAGGACACCGATCGGAATTCGTGCAAAAAATTTCTCGAACAAGACCTTCTCGCGTAACACAGACATTTTATCGGTACCTGACTTCATGATATATGCCATCGCGCCGGTAAATTGTTCGAATAAACCGCTATCGATCGGATCAAAAAGATCTTTCGGAACAGCTACGATACCGAAGTCTTGTAAAGGATACACGATATAATTATCATACGTTCCTGATTCTTTGCCGACAAGTGATAAAATATCTATTTGCTCGGACAATGTTCTGTTGGCGGACGCAATATATTCGTCGAGTTTTTGTTCTGAGGATCGGTCAAAAATTGTTTCTCCCTCAGAATTGATGTATTGAATGTTTTTATCTTCTTTAATGAAGATGTGATACTGCGAAAGTGTAAAATGGGAGAGTAATGCTTGGGTAAAATAATGTAATTGTTTTTTTAATACTGAATCACGCACACTGTTCACCAGCGCTTGCATGAGTACTTTATATGATTTGACTGATTCTTCGCCGGCATGAATACGGTCAAATACATAATCCAGAAATTCGTTAATCCGTTCCTTGTCATGATATGCATTATCTTTCTCGTATAATTCAAAGCGCAAATCATCATTTCCCGATTTGACCTGATCCATAAGTGCCGCAAGTGAACCGAACCCCGATGCTCCGGCACTCCCGAAGAGTATCGAGAATAATGCAAATAAGCCGAGTAACAACACCGATCCGGTGGCGGCATATAACATTTTAAAGTCTGGAGTTATTTTTTCAGATGCTTCCAAAAACCATCCGGTCTCGCCTATTTCAACCGTATGTTTTATTATATTCTTATCATATTGTGCAGCGGGTGGTTTTTGATACAATTTCACTTTATCTTTAAATTTAGGATCAACAAGTTTGTTGATGTCTATTTTTGCTTCAATATAGCCTTTCCGCGGAAGATTTTCATTAACGGTATACATAGGTTCTGCCGTTTGGGTCGCAGGAGCACTCACTTTCGGGACAGCATCCTGTGGATCGGAAAAATATTTGAGTGACGCAAATTGGGTCAAATTACCGTCAAAAGCACCCTTTATTTCCTCAAGGGATTTATTTTCAATGGATTTCGTCAGACCTGCAAGGAGAGTGGTCTTTTCAAAAATCCCTTTGGCAACTTTTTGCTTTTGCTCAGATGCAATTTTTTCAACTAAAACTTTTGCTTTAAATTCTGCATTCTGGGTAATAATTGATGGAATGTGTGTATACAATAAATATACTGCACCTGCGGTCAATATACATACAACAATAATTTTAACGATTTTCATGAATATTCCTCCCCTTTTATCTCAGCCCCATACCGCACGATTATAAAGTTTTTATCGAGTAAATGCAAGTTAAAAAACGTCATCTTTTATGATTACGATACTTTTAAATGTTATTCAATGTTTATTTTATGCTTATATTCTTTCATTTCCGGAAAAAATCTCCTGCCTTGGGGTATTCTTTTTTTATTTTTTCACATATCACGGTATACAACCAGTAAAATAACTCACGGCAGATCATACTGTGATAACGCGCGAGAATATCGGTTATTCTTTTATCAAAATTTTTTCATACATGAAGGTATAAAAATAATGAACTACTCCACAACAGGCGTAATGTATTTGATCGATTGAGATCAATGAATGAAAAGAACCCTATCAAAAAAAGGCAGGTATTGAACCTGCCTTCTATCAGTCATCAAAGGTTGAAACTTTTATTAATCGAGCGATCGGTCCGATAACAGGGAACTCATAGATCATTTTACGGGTATAGATAATAATACCGACAACCGCAACCGCGAAACAAAGACCAAACGTAATAAGCATAAAGATATCACCGATCGTTGGTATAAACGCAAAGATCACCGATAAAATGAACACGACAAACAATAGCACACCTTGCCGCGCATGATGATAAATGAATTTATTTTTATTTGCAAAAACAAGGAACGGGACCAGTGAAAACGGCAACGCCCACGCCATGATCCCCCAAAATAATGATGCGCCTTGAACATCTTTTTCAGGATAATTGTAATAATTCTCGGGAATGGGTGTAAATATTTTCACGCACGCACCAACTCTTTCCCTTTTTTATATGCCGCAATATTACCGTCGAGACTTTTGGGAGGTACCATGCTTTTGATGGCTTCCATCATACTGTCATCGGATAATTTCATCAATGATGCTACCGCACCGATAAGTACGACATTAGCATAACGGAAACTGCCGATCTCTTTTGCAATTGTATCAGCATCAATACAATAAAAACGATTTCCGAAAAGGTTTTTTAATAATAATTCGGGGTTTTCAGGATACTGAGGACCACCCACATACACAGAATTCGGCACGATCTTTTCATTACTTGCAACAATGAAGCCGTCTTTTTTCAAGTAATGGGCATTACGCATCGATTCCAGGAGTTCGAAAGAAAATATCATATCCGCTTCACCTTCTGCAATCAGCGGTGAATACACTTTTTTCCCGAATCGAACATGAGAATTGACGCTTCCGCCACGTTGACTCATTCCATGGACCTCTGCTTTTTTTACATCGTATCCCGATAACAGTAATGCTTCGCTGAGGATCTCGCTTGCGGTGAGTACACCCTGGCCACCGACACCCACAAGAAGGATATTTTTTATATCACTCATATGCATCCTCCTACGCCTTCACAACTTCAATTGCCTTTTTGGGGCATACTTGCGCGCACACAGAACATCCTGTACACAATTTTTCGGTTATTCGCGCTTTCTTTCCGTCTTCGCGTTTGATGACGGCTGGACAACCGACCTTCAAACACAATCCGCAATTTATACATGCATCTTCATTAACAGCGAATTTTTTCTCCTCAAATTTTTGTCCGCGAATAAGCATACATGGGCGATTAGTGATGATCACCGAGACTTCATCAGCGGCCATTTCCTCTTTGATCGCTGTCTCCACCGCTTTCAAATCATACGGATCGACCACGCGCACTCGTTCAACGCCGACAGATTTTGCAAGCTCAACGAAATTCACCTCTTTGGTTGATTCACCTAGTAAAGTTTTGCCGGTAGAAGGATTCTGTTGACGACCGGTCATCGCGGTAATACGGTTATCAAGCAGAAGAATCGTATTCGCACCTTTATTATAGACTGCATCGATCAAACCGGTTATTCCCGAATGCAAAAATGTCGAGTCACCGATAACCGCCACGGTTTTTTTAGAATAATCTCTACCGATCGCTTTTTCAAGACCGATATTTACTCCGATCGATGCCCCCATCGCGATTGTTGTATCCATCGCAGAAAGCGGTGGTGCAACACCAAGGGTATAACAACCAATATCACCGGTAACCACTGCTTTAAGACGATTTAATGTGTAAAAAATGCCACGATGCGGGCACCCCGGGCACAAGACCGGAGGACGAACCGGCATGGTTGTTTCATCAAAACATGATGCGACTATTTTTTCTTCATTGCCGAGTATTGCAGCTTTAATGATATTTTGATTCAGTTCACCGCAAATAGGGATAATGTCCTTCCCGATACACGGAACACCGGCAACTTTCAACATTTCTTCCATGAAAGGTTCAAGTTCTTCCACAACATATAATTTTTGTACCTTTTTTGCAAATGTCTTCGCTTTTTCAATCGGGAACGGATACGGCATACCGATCTTCATGACCGATGCATTCGGGAATGCATCTTTCACATACTGATACGACGCCCCTGACGTAATGATACCAAAAGATGTATCATTCATTTCTACCGTATTTATCGGCGAATTTTCACTGTATTCGGTCAATTTCTTCGTGCGTTCTTCAACAATGCCGTGACGTTTACGCGCATGTGCAGGCACCATAACATATTTAGTGGGATTTCTCACAAATTCGGCACTGTTTTTCTCACGTCGTTCACCAAGCTCAACGAGTGCTTTTGTATGAGAAATACGTGTAGTCGTGCGTAATAATACCGGCGCATCAAACTTTTCGCTTATATCAAACGCAATACCTACAAAGTCTTTTGCCTCTTGTGAATCTGCCGGTTCAAGAATCGGCATCTTGGCGAATTTGGCATAATAACGGTTATCTTGTTCATTTTGTGATGAATGCATTCCCGGATCATCCGCTGATACAAGAATAAAACCGCCCTTGATCCCCGAATACGTGAGTGTTAATAAAGGATCTGCTGCCACATTGACACCGACATGCTTCATCGCCACAAGCGTTCGGGCTCCACCGAATGAAGCGCCGATTGCCACTTCAAATGCAACTTTCTCATTTGGAGACCACTGGCTGTAGAACGTGTCTTTATATTGCACGCAACTTTCGATTATCTCAGTACTCGGTGTACCGGGATATGCGGTAGCAACGCCACAACCGTACTCGTATAAACCGCGGGCAATCGCTTCATTGCCGGACAGCAGTTTTTTCATAACGTAGCGCTCCGTGATTTGATGAGTGCATAAAACGGTGTTTTCTTGAAATCTTCTTTTTCGATCTCAATTCCTAAAAGGTTCAGTTTTTCTGTATTGTTTTCCATTTTTGCACATATATAATTGAGATACAATGCATTATCCGCAAGATATGATTTTTTAGATATGTTTTTCAGTTCATTTTCTGCCGCTTTATAGTCTTTTTTGTCAATATATACATACGCGCGAGCAATATTGATCGACTCTTTCGAATCGGTAGACTGTAGTGCGATCAGATACATTTCAAGTGCTTTATCATACTGGAGATCGGTATAATACCGCTTTGCTAACTTCGATGCCAATACTGAACCGGCTAAAGTAGACTTATGTGTGCTCGCAAGCTCTTCAAGCGATTTCAGTGCATCTGCAGGAACTGTAGCGATGTCCGTGTAATTCTTTTCAGTCAATATTTTCTGAATGACTTGACTTGATGTGATATTTTTCTTATGCTTTACGGCATTTAATACCACAATACTGACAAATGCAACAACTACGATGGCAAGCCCTACAACGATTCTGGGAAAATGAGGAGCAATCGCACTAAGAACACGTGACACAACGCTACGCGCGTCGTTCTGTTTGAGTAGATGGCGTTTTTCTGATCTCATATTATCCTCCCGCTTTTTTATGACGCACCCGGAGGGATTCGAACCCCCGGCCCCCGGTTTAGGAAACCAGTGCTCTATCCTGCTGAGCTACGGGTGCAGACTTTTTGTTGTGAATTGTATAACAGCACTGTATTTTGCTATTATATTACAACTTACCAACATTTCACTCAAAAAAAACACAAATAAGAAACAAAATACGCAATTACTACAACGATTCGCGTTCCCAACACAACTTAACTTATGATCTATCCATAATGTATAAGCTGTATACAAAAAACAATAGCGACTGTTAACGTCCACGCCGAAAAGTATACCGTAAAAAATAAAAAAGTAAAACGAAAATTGATTAAGAAAGCTCTATAGATAAAATTATTTTAATTATTACAAGTCTTTCCGCACTTATTCTGATTACTCAAATATTGCAAGTCAACTTTTATTAAAGTTTCTGTGTTTTAAACCCTTAAAAGCATGATCCTAAAAATTTTATATAAATCACGCTGGGATATTAAGTAACGTAAGCATAGCATCATACTCCTTGAGTTCTATTTTATTGATCTTATCTTCTTTTCACGTTGCATGCTCATTTAACTTTGGCTCATTTCTATATAAAAACACCCTCTAAAAAAAGAGGGCGTTTCCCTTTTTAAATATTCATTCACACGTTTAACAAGATTATGACTTTGATTGAAGTTGTTTTCTTTCTTTAAAAAGAGGGTCCATATCAATTAAAGCATTATTATAAATAATATTAGCCAAACTATCAATGGCAATAAATTCTTCATATTGTGCCATATTTTTGCATTTATTACGCAATAATGCTTTTAACTCGGGACCAGTTTTACCAGTTAATGCAGCAAATATCCCTCGTTCCATACACTCCATACGTGTAAACAAAACAATATTACCAAATATTTGTGCTCTATAGTAAACCTCAAACTTACTGAATGCTGATTTTTTTGCTTTAATTTTTAACATTTTGGTAGTCTCTTTATTAAAGAATATGCCCCCAGTGACATAATCAGCAATTTTGACTTCAAGATTAGGGAAGTTACTTCTTTCGCATTCTTTTTGTACAAACTCATAAAACCTTTCTTGATACCCCTCTGCATTGTCATAAAAAACAGTCCATGTTTCTTCTTCATAAATCGATAAAAAATCAAACCTTTCCGCCATAATCTCCTCCTTTGGTTATCAAGCCATCCACTCAATCGTAAACATCATTTTATAATAAGTTTCCCCATAAAATTAAAACTTAAGCTCTTTCCAACAACGTCGCTTCCCATAGTTCTTAGCTTACTTTCAGTATCTTTTGTTTTCTTCAGTAAGTCATTGAAGTAAGATTTTGTTTGACCTTTGCTTAGATGTATTTTTGAATGTAAATAAAAATATTCCGAAATATCTTTCCTATTGCTCAAACACATTAATTCATAAACATTCATAAGCGAAATGTATGGCGGATCATAATCCTTCTTGTTTTTTGTAATTAATGAATCTAAATTATTTTTTTGGTAATCAAATGCTTGATTTACATATTTTAATAAACACTCTTCTGATTCCGCATCTATCGAGCTTAATTTATGAGCAATTTTGAAAGCAGAAATTGCATTTTTTAAATCATCTCCATAGGTTTTATTTTTTGCACCTAAAACAATAATATTATTTGCAATTTTATTCGCCGCATCAACTGGTAGTTCATTATTGTTTGATATTAGTTTAGCCTTCTCAAGATATTTGTGAATTCTATCAAGATGGTCAAAATCATCATATCCTAACCAAAATTCAGCAATAGATAAATATGTTAATGCTATCCATGAATTGGGGGTTTTCCCAAGCAACTTTTCACATATTCCTTTCACCGAAGGATAATCTTGAAGTTTGTACGATAATTGCAAATCTTTATAAACATCATCACCAGTATCAGATGCGGTTAACAATGCTTCAATATTATTAAATGCAGAAAAATTACTATTTAATGACTTACAATATTCGCATTTAATATATTTGGCTGAAGTATCGCTATTTAAACTTGCGCCACAATTTACACAACTAATAGAAGACATTTTTTCCTTCCCCCTTCGTGATTGTTATTAGCTATTTCGAATTGACAGTAACACTTCATCTATTTTCAAAGTTAAATTAGTTGTTTTTTCAGAAATTTCTTTAATTTTATCTTTTTGAATATTGTTTCCTACGACAGAATTGTTAATATCATTACATAATTCATAAATAGAAAGCGAATACTGCTTATAAACAGAATTAGATCTCGTTTTAGCAGTATCTTGAAAAGAATATTTAATTCTCTCTCGCAAGGCTTTAATATTTCTAGCAAAGAATTGGATAGAATCCAAGTCATCAATTGAAATTAACTTTTTTTCGATTGTTACTAGAATTGTTGATAAATCCAGTGGTGATACTGCTAAATTAGTATGCATCTCCATATCAACACGTGCATAATAACTAGCGAGATAAATTCCTAAGCAAATCAAAATACTCAACGTGACAAGAATTACCTGTAATACAATTTGATATTTATGCAAAAAGGCAGAGGCATTCATATAATCAACTATCATTAAACTAAAACTAATTAAGCAAGTGCACATGACAATAATCGATAAAGAGGGAATGCCAATAATGTTTAATGGCTTAGATTGTGAAGTCCAAGTTATCAAAGAAAACCAAAAAAACAAGTTTAAACATTCGCTCCAAACAACACCATACCAAAATCTACCAACAGAATCTTCGTGAGGAGCAATAACAATTGCAATTGTAATAATTGCAATAAAGGATATTGCAAAGGCAATATACAAAATGATTCGAGGAATACTGCTTTTCATTTTATCTCCCATTGTTAAAACTGCGATAGAATATCTTTCTTTTTACTGTCGTACTCTTCTTGTGTAATCAACCCATTATCAAGCAATTGTTTTAATTTTTGAAGTTTAATCATCGGATCGTTCGCGTCTTGCTGACTAACGGGGTTCGTATTCATAGCATTCCCCATTTGTTGCCCGATTTGAGCTCCTGCGTTAAGACCTACTCCAATTCCTAAACCAGCCCCAATTAATTGCCCTGCAACTCCCGATTCATTGCTGGCAGCCTTATCAAGTGTATCGAAAGTGCGCATTGTTGTATACGCCTGTCCAACATTTGCCGTACTAATTTGTTCAATTTCCATTTTTTTCCCAAGTATATCTTGAAACTTTTTTTGTTCATCATCAGGAATGCTAACTCGCTCAACATTGAAATTAACTATTTCTATACCAAAACGTTCAAACTCAGGGCTAATTGCATCTCTTGTAAATTGTGATAATTGATTTAATTTGGCATTTACTTGAAAAACTGAAATGTTTTCTTGAACAAAATAATTAGCCAAAGCATCGGAGAGACGTTGAATAATTTCACCTATAAAATATTCTTCGATTTTTTCAGCATCAGCAAATTTTTGCGTGCCAACTATCTGATTAAGAAATGATTGTGAATTATCAATTCTAAAGCCCCATCTGCCAAAAGCACGAACGCTAACAGGAAATTTAAATTGTGGGTCAATAATTTGAATTGCAGCACTTGTACCCCATTTTAAATCTCGCTTTACTGTTTTGTTAACAAACCATACTTCAGCACTGAAAGGAGTTTTGCCACCAAAAGGAAAATTAATAATTTTATTTAAAAGCGGGAGATTACCTGTTGTTAATGTGTGAGTACCCGAACCAAAAACATCTAATGCCTTTCCGCCTTTAACAAATATTGCTTCTTGACTTTGATTAACAATAAGTTGTGAGCCAAGTTTTAACTCTTCATTTGGATACTTCCAAACAATTAAATCATCGCTAGAAGCATCATATTTGACCCGATTTAGTAACTCCATGTTTCTATCTCCTAATCATCTTTACTTTTGATACCCGTTAGTATTGCTTCTTTAAATACCACTTAATATTACATAAATTTTTTATTATTTCAATAGAAATTATGAAAACTTTCAAAATTATTTTTTGTATTCCTCTTCTCTACCTTCTCTATTCTTCTATTTCAATTATAGAAGGATCAACACCGAGTTTTTTCGCAATATCATTTATTAAATCTTGTGTAGATTCGTACTCAGTATTATCTATCAATTCATCATGTTCTGTTTCGTTTCCATTCTCATCTTCAGAAATAACAGAACCACACCGTATAATACCCTCCATATATTCAGGCATATCATCCAATTCAACAATTACCCTAACTATCTTATTCATTTGATCCTCCTTTTTTTTAAAAATTATTTTATCATAGATATTTTCTGATCTCAACAACAAAAAATATTATAGATGATACACTTGATCGCATTCTGGCTATAATTATCGCATATAGGATATTTTTATCGCTTACTGGATACAATTATCGCTTTATGGCGAGTTGATTATTGTCAAGTCGAGTATTTTATATAATATCTAATAATTACCTCATTATTTATTCAGTAAAGTCTCCCTTAATTCTGAATATTAAATTCTGAATTGATTTATCCATTAAAAAAGCTTAAGGGCTTTTTTTTAATCCCAATCTTTCCGCATCGCCTTGCTACCGCAAGGCTTCTCGGTAAGATTGAAGGGGTAGCCGATTACGGCTACGCCCTTCTAATAAATAAAGCGCATTTAAAAGCCTTTAGACATTTTTAATAAGGATTATCTTACATTATGATTTTATGACCTTTTAAACACCCTTTTTGATCGTTTTGAGGTATTCTATCCTACTAATCTTGACTGATCATTACAACGTATAATTCGCTGTAAGCATATTAGGTTATCATATAGAAGATTTTAGTCCGTTTTACTTACAAGGTCGCCATATATTTTTAAATCATAAGTTTTGAAATAAAAAAGTAATCTTTACAATTTTCTTTCGTTAAATCCTTGATGGTATTTATATATACCCGTTATAATCGTATAAGCAAGGGAATATAGTGAGATTGAAGAAGGAGGTTAAATAATGTTTGAGGTGACTAAATGGATAAACTAGACTGGAGACAAGGCTTTGATACAGAACCAATTTTTAATAGCTCATTGGGGTGGGATGATGATTTGTCTCCTATCGTAATCAGTAAGAAAAACTACAAACAGTATACTGCTATTGTATCTTCTCGTATCGACAGATCTATTTTATTAATCATGAATAATATTAACGATTTATCGAGCCTTAAAGCGTTGATCAATTTATACCGATGTGTTGAGTATACTGATGTGTACTCTCGCGATAAAAAAACACAAAGAAGTAAAAAGCTTAAAGATAAATACAAAACATTTGTTACTATTGAAGATAAATATAATTTTTATTATAACACCCGAGAAAAATATTCAGATGATAAAATACAAGCTAAAAATGTAACATATACAGACGGAACATATACCATCTCTTCATTATCGTTATCGTATTTTGAAATAAACCCTCTGTCTCTAAAATGTATTAAATCTATCAATATGTTAAAATTTTATCTTACTGTCTGTTCCTCCCTAACAAATCAGTCCGTTCGACTTAGTACGGATAAAGTATTGCAATATACCGACAAGTCTCATCTTACACGGTTTTTACAAACTTTTTCTAAAAAAACAGGTTTATTTGTTGAAAAATATTGCACCACAATAATAATAAGAAGAGAAAAAAAGGTGACGTAAATTAAAGTGTTTTGTTATTTTATTTCAAAAGTCCCCATGTGATTACTGGATCATTAGGCATTATTGATTTTATACTATTATTTAATTTACAAAAAGAATAAGCACTACAGTTCGGTGTAGTTCTTATTCTCCCGCAATTCTCACATACCCATGATATTAAATCTTCAAAATCAACAGTAGTTTTCTTAAAATCCCAGTCCACTGATTTCCTTTTTATTAATATTGCTGGCAATTGAAAATCATATTCAAAATTATTATTCTCAATCCTTACTTTTAGCTTAGCAACATATTCGTTTTGCTCAGATATTATTGAAAGCATACTTCCGTTAATTTTTTTACATCCACTATTTATTGAAAATTTAGTGAGTTTTGTAGCATTTTTTCCAAGTTTTACCTCAATCGGTATAAAACTTTGATTATAAGTTAAAACAATGTCAAATGTATGTTCTGAATCAAAGAGATAATCTGTTCCGCTGTGCTTAATATTTTCAGGGTTTATCATTGTATGAAAAGCAATATCATTCGTTATTTTGCCTAAAAAATCATATGCTTTGTTTACTGAAATTAACAATTTAATAAAAGCTTCAGCATTGTCTTCTAATAACTTTGTGACTAACGCCTCGCCCATATGATACGGTTGGATAGTTTCTTTATGCGTTTTATTTGACACTTTGATTTACCTCCGTATTATTTTACCCTAACAATAAAATCAGTGGAAAATGTTGCTATTGCACTTTGTAGCAATAATGGTGCGATATGTTTAATTGATGCTTTAAGTTTTATATTATTTTTAACAATTATATATTTCTCGATCCCATCACAATAAGATTTATGCGATAAATAATTTCGCCACTGATTATAAGGAGAAATATTATCAAAAGGTGAGAACATAAACTCTTTAAGAATTTTTTTTATAAAAGATAAATCAGACTTATATATTAAATTATTAGGAAAAGTAATTGTATTATTTTTATTACGCGTATAATATTCTACAAAATTAAATGGATTGATAAATGGAGAAAATTTGCCGCTATGAGATAACATACGATGTGAAAATACTACTGCTAGTGGTTCCTCAATAAGTGGATCGAAATTAACAGTATGCATGTGTTGAAATATATCACATGCGTAATGAAAATGTTCATGTAAAATTGTTTTATCAATAATTGTGTTTATTACAATATTTACTTGTTCAATTGATAAAATATACTTTTGATAATTCGCTAATTTTTGAAATACTTGTAAAATAAATTGAGCCATGTTATCAGCATATAATGTTATTTCCCCTGGACTTTTCATTTTTGTATAGCATCCTAAGGGAATAGCGTTATAACATGAGGTTTCAAGATCATCAATATAATGATTTTCAGCTTTAATCTTATCCATATCAAACGTATAATGACGTACGCTTTTATTCTGATTATTTTCGGAGTTTGAATCCATGCCTGGGAATGACTCTTCTCTAAATTGCTGGTTAGTAATTATTTTTGATTCGATAATCTTGGATCGATTAAAAAGATGTTTAGCGATCTCCTCTTTTGCATTTTGATAAGATTCAGATCGTATGTATCCATACATTTTATTTTCCTCCATTAAAACATCAAAAATATTTTATATTAAATGCCTGACTTTCAATTTTTTATATTTCTTCCCCATACCCAGTGCTATTGCGGTAGGATTACGCATAATTAGTTCACCTTTTTGTAGTCCCGAAATGGCTTGTTTAATTTCAGTGAATTCACTACCCGATACTCCGAATAAGTCTTTAATAACACTATCATTAATTGATTGTTGCTTCATAATCAACGGATACTGTGCGTTTGCATAGAAGTCGAAATAATCACTCTTAAAACTATCCATATTCTGAGTTGCCAGAATAATACTAAGGCCTTTATTTCTCCCAACTGCTATTAAATCTCGAAGAGGCTTATTGTCAAACCCAAGCATATAATGAGCTTCATCAATAATAGTAAAATGTCTGAGCTCAACACAATTTTCATCAACTGATTGTTTTGATAATGTTTCGTAAATAATATTCAACTTCGATACAATAAAATAGACTATCGCTTTTGCGATAATGCCATCTTTGGGAAATCCATCCATTTTAATGATATAACTGTTTTTGATTATATCAACGCTATCTTCAGTAGCAAATAAATTTGTACGGATTAATTGTTTCAATACAGATTTGATACTATCATCTTTATCTCGATCACGATCAGGTTGAGCATTCGTATATTCTAATAGAATATCATCAAAAGTTACTGGTTTATTTTTTGTTCTCCGATAAGCATTTATTATTGCCTCTGAAAGTCGATTGCTCATATTTGCACTTATGGTAGCCCTATCAATCGCACATAAAGCATTTGCTAACTCAGTAGAATATAGATTTATCTCATTTTGTGCCTTTCCAGTAAAATCTTTAAACGGTGTAAATGGTAATGGTTTTGAAATTGGATCAAGGATAACACTTCGGTCAACTTCAAATAAATTTAGCCAAGAATTGTTTGCTGTATCAGAAAATTCACCTTTATAGTCAAATAATAAAAAATTCACTGGATAAGCACTTTCAATAGACAGCATTCTTATTTCATTGATAAGAACTGCCAATAAATTCGTTTTCCCAGATCCAGTTGTTCCAGCAATAATAACTTGTGTATTTGTAATTTCTCGCCCGTTTAAATTCAATAAAGCTGGAATATCATCTTCATACATACCTATATTCAAATTCAAACTTGGTATTATTCCTGAATTTATCTTTCCATTTGCATTTGACACATTCATCAGCCATTCAAGAAGATTATTATCCTTTAATAAAAATTGATTTCCTCTTAATATTTCAGAATTAATTACCTTGCTTCGAATAACATTATTATCCCAATCAATATCAATATCTTTATAACGTAATTTTATTAAAGCTGTATAAATCGGCCCCATATTATTTAAAGTAAAAAAAGATTCAAAAATACGATTACTCGTTTTTGACATTTGAATTTTTTCAATACTATCAAAATCCCGTTGTTCGTTACTTGATAACCCAGCCAAGAAACAGATTCGCATTATTTTATTACCATTTAAAGTAATTGCTTTCTGTCCATCAGAATATTTTTCGAGATTAATGTATTGCTCTATTTTGTTTTTCAATTCGTTTAGCTCTTCTAAAAGCCCTTCAGCTTGCCGAATATTACTTAATTGTATATTTTTCATATATTATATCCCTGTATTGTTTTGCCAAAATAACCTGGCGAAGTCACTGTTAATTGTTGTTCACGATTACGTTCTAACGTATACGCCTTTGAAATAAAAGCATTTATTTTCATTAAATCATTTTCTGGCCGTATTTCACTATCTGAACTTAACAAAATCGTTTGATGCGATAATTCTGGGAAGTAATTCTCTAAAACAGTTGAACGGCTTGTTTCATCAAGAACTCCCATAACAGTATCAATCATTACTGGAGGATCGTAATCCCCAAATTCATGTAAGGCTTTCAATAAAACTTGAACAACAACTTGCTTTGAGGCAGTGTTTAATTGATTTAAATAAACCTCATTTCCAGCTTTGTGATATATCTTAAAAGTTAAATTCGAAAGGTTCTCGGATAATTCAACACGATCAATCACACCTGCATATGCAGCTAAGTTTATGTTCAAATCTTGCTTCATACGTGCTTCGATCTGTTGCTTTTTAACCAAAAGTAATTTATTTGCTACATCCTCAAAAAATGTGCGTAATTTTGCTAAAGTATCGTATTTGGGATCAGGTTCTTGGCTCGTTTGAATGTCATATTGGTGCAAACGTTTTTCAATTGCAGATATTTCAATTTTGATCTCATTTATTTGTTTTTGGTAAGTAATAATATTGGATTCATTTTCTTCGTATGCCTTTAATAAAGCATAGTCACGACCAGTAATTTGTGCTCTCATTTGTTCGATCTGGACTTCATACATAGGAATTTGACATAGTTGGTGATTAAGTTCTTTTTGTTGTTGAGATAATGCAGGATACCTATTTATTGTTTTTATAGTCAATAAATGATCTAATGCGTTAACTTCTGAATATTCTAAATAATCATATTCATCAATAACATTTGTGTTTTTTACTAACGAAATAACGTTGTCAATAAGCTCAGATTCTGAAATTGAATCTAAAATAATATTATTTTTTTTCAGATAATCAATAATGATCTTTGTAATGATTTCGATTTGGTTGGGTTGAATATTCGCATTATTTTTTTCCAAACTTTCTTGTTTTGTTTTCAAAACCAAAATGATTTCATTTTTAACTGATTCCACCAGTTTGGGGATACATATGTTTAATTCAAAATCTTTCACAAATTCTTCTGATTCATCCCGATATAAGCGTTCTTTTTTATAAATGGAATCAATAATTGTTTGAGTTTGTTCTATTTTTGTTTTTATAGTTGTTTCTTGGTTTAAGCCAGCTTTTAAATTATCATATAA
Source organism: uncultured bacterium (assembly GCA_964423645.1). Lineage (GTDB taxonomy): Bacteria > Macinerneyibacteriota > Macinerneyibacteria > Macinerneyibacteriales > CAYRFE01 > CAYRFE01. Next base: position 131,191 of record CAYRFE010000002.1, read on the forward strand.
TTCTTTGTTAGCAACTGAATATTGAAGTGCGTCCTGTAACTGATTTTCAACAATAGCAAGAGTATCTTCTAAACCACGCTTTTGTTCAACCAGTTTCATATATTCATTTTTTTCTTTTTCTACTTTTAAACGCTGTGCAGTATACGCTTGAAATAAAATCTCGGATGCTTTCGCCATTTGCATATACTTATTAAATCCCATAACATTTTCAATGTTTTCTTTAATAACTTTATTAAGTTGGTCTTCTTTAAGCAAATTACCTGCTTCCATAGCGTCAAAAAGAAAATACCGACTTAATTCCTGAGGCAAATTTGCTTTAATTATTTTATTGACCTGAGCTTCTTGTTCGGCTCTTTGTGCTGGATGTGAAGCAGTTCCATAGGCAAATATCGATCCACCCATATTCAACTTCACTCCTTCGACGGGGATACCAGATGGATTTAATATATAGTTTCTTGTAAGAACATATTTTTGTTCTTCATTTAACACTTTACCCGTAAAATGAAGTTCCAAAATAATTTCCTTTTCTTCCTTTCCTAAGGCGCCTGCATTAAGTAGCTCATTGAACTGTTTTGCTGAATGAATTTGAAGGCCATATAAAGCACCATAAATTGCCTCAAACATGGTAGTTTTCCCACCACCATTTTTACCGCCAATTAAGATAATTGGTTTTTCCTGCTCAACAGATAGGTCCAAGTCAAGATCTAAATAAGTCTTAAAATTTTTCACTTTTATACGAGTTATATGCATAATTTACCTGATCTTCTGAATAGCTTTTTCAATAACATTTTCAATCGATTTATCATCAATTTCTTGATTACGAATTTTTCGCTCATGAAATTCTTTTAAAACATTATCCTTCATCCAATCAAAATCCAATTTGTGTTTTTGACATAATTCTTCAATAATGTTCATGTCTTCATTTCGAATTCCATAATGTAAAAAAGTCGTATCGAGTCCTTTTTTTACCATATCTACCTCTCAGGGTTAAGGATTAAACATTACCCAACCAGTGGTGTCATGCGCACTAACTATACGATTTTCGCAATACTTCCAAATAGTAGGTTCTTTTTCAATTATTATTCCTCCGAATAACTTCTTCCCCTTTTTGTTTTCTTCTGCCATATATTGTATTAACGCATTATGCTTCTTGCAGAAAGATGGATCTGAACCCAACGTTTTGGTATCAAATAGTGCAATTTGTCCGTTCTTGAGGTTTATTACAAAGTCAACATAAAATCCACGTATAACTCCGTCATCATCCTCGTAGGTTACAGCAAAATCCTCTTTATTCTTATCACCGTTTTTATACCACCAATCAATTCGATCTTTCTTTTTCTCTAAAAATGAAACAAAATTCTTTTCAGGATTACTTGCAGAAATATTTTCAAAAAATGGTTCTAAGGCATGTGCCTGTGCATTGCTCTCTTTAAAATATTCATTAAAAATTCGCTCAGGAGGTACATCCCATTTACTCTCCTCAATACGTTTACTTGCAAGTGCTGCCTTTTGTTTTAATAAAATTTCGTGCTTCTCAAGTGCCATTGATATTATTTCAATAAAAAGATGTCTATTTTGATCGTGTAAAATCACTTTTACAGCATCGAACTCATTCATATTGAGATACTCTTCGAAGAACATCTTTAATGCCATTTCTAAAACTGGTGTGGAGTCAACCTTAGCATATGCGCCAGTATGATTTCGACAGAATTGGCGAAATAAAATATCCAATTCGGATTGTGTTTTTGCAAATCTCTCCATTGCGTTGACATATGTAACACCTACTTCGACCTCAATAGTGACATCTTTTGGAATAGGAATTTCAATTGAATGAACATCAATATTGATCATTTTCTTTTGTAATTGATTCCTATTATATACATAATCAGATAATTGTGAAATCGAAACACCTAAATATTCTTCCGCAGCTTGATAGAGGCATGGTCTGAATTTTGACCCCAATCTATTCCTAGTCAACCGAGTATTGATAAAATAAGACTGCAAAGCTATTTCCCTATAATTCTTAATTCGAATAGCTTTATTTTGTGTAATATAATCCATATCATCTTGAACTATTTGAATTAGGTCTTTACTTAAATTGGTATACACATAACCATAATTCAAAATACTTTCAGAATAATGTTTCTGTTCAGGCATTCTTAAAATACGCCCTACAGTTTGAATGGTAAATACTTCGCTTTTTATATCTCTAAAAATCAACAAAACTGCCGCACGTGGGCAATCCCATCCTAAAGCTATTGCTTGCTTAAAAAGCAATACTTCCGTCATGTTATCGAATTGTTCAACTCCACTAAGGTTATCAGTTTTCTCTTCGCTTAACCATACAGCTAAACGGCCATTACTTTTTTCAATACCTCGAAACTGCAATAATTCTATTACATCATCTTTGATTTTATTTTCTAATGCATCGGTGCTCATACTTGTATCATTTGGTAATTGGATCAACATCAAAGGATTAATAGTCAGACCTAATTTTTTATAAGATTGAAGTATTTCCAGGCGTTTCTTTAAGGCTAAATCAAGCAAAATCTCATTTAAAGACTTTCCTTCTTGATTATGAGCATCTAAATGAGGATTAAGAACCACTCCCTGTTTAATCATTTCCTCATGTACAACTTCATGTCTTTTTATTGTATGGGAATAATCTGATGTATAGAGTGGAGTAGCTGATACATCAATTTCTATTTTTGCATAAATTTTTTGTAATAAATCAGCCGCAGCCTTTCCCGTTGATGCAAAAAGATGTGCCTCATCTAATATAACAATAATCTCTGTATTATTAATTCTTGACTGATTAATGAAATTGACGAGCGTTTTATCGGTTTCGTTTTCTTTTATGTAGAGATTGCCTTCTTTATTTATAGATTGCCAATTCAAAAATAATACTTCATTTGGTTTTAGTCTGCTATCTGTTATATCTTCAAACTGAATTGGCTTAATACTTCGTAATTCGGAAAAATAACTTTTTAACGCATTAAAGCTTTGTAAGTGAAGTTGATTCGGAGCGATCCATATAAAGGCGATTTGCTTTTGTGTTATATCCATTCTATCAGGTATTTCTTCGCACAACATATTTAGAAAGGCGGCCATGGTAACCGTCTTTCCTGCCCCCGTAGGTGCCTTAAATACCATTTTCAAGCGTCCGCCAGGTGCTTGGAGCAATTGATAGGTATTTTCAAGTAATCCAGCTACAGCCCCTTTTTGGTAATCCTTTAATTCAATCATAATGATCAATCTTCCTGCTTTGTGATTTTCATGTTTTCATCTTTTTCAAGTAATAATTCAACTTCTTCAGTTGAGTCTTCTTCAAGCTCAGGGATTACTTTCTTATGACGTTTGGGCAAAACATTTTGATACGCTTTATATATTGCATCAGGCAATGCACAAAGGGTAATGTGATCTAACACATCCTCGAATTCCTCAGTATACGGGTATTGGCCATTACTGAATACATAAATCTTGATTTTATTTTGGTGCTTTTTGTTGGCTACAATGTTTTTTATTATCTCAACGACATCATCGATATAAGAATCATTGTAAATAATACAGAGTAGTCGCTCTTTTGGACCATTAAAAAACTTTGTCCAACTTTGCTTCTCTGCTATAATCTGTGTAGTACACTCGGTGTAACAATCCTCTTTAATACATAGTAATTCCGTAGCTAACAGGGTTAACGCCCTTTTGTTCTTCAGCGATGGATTGCGCCCCACAAAATCACACTTGTAATACCGTAGGTTATTATTTATAAGCCCTCTTACAGATTCCCCATTAGGATTAGAGTATCCTTGTATTACTCGTTTATTACGTTCGTAGCATACTTCCTCAGCAATATTATTTTCATTATTTGTAACTAAAATACACTGGCGATTACCCCCATCCGCATCATTTAGTTGCATTGTTGCGTGTAAGGCGGTACCAGAGCCTGCGAAGAAATCAAGAATAATTTTAGGGTCAGGATGAATACTTTTTAACAAATACGATGCAACTTCAATTGGTTTTGGGTAAGGAAAAGAAATACCAAGATCTTCAAACAAATCATCATCGCTCGACCCATTGTTATATATCGAAGGTGTATTCTCAAATAAATTTTCTTCTAGATAGTATTTTCGCCTAGGTTGAGTTGTTTCATCGTTGCCAAACAATATAAGGTTTTTGTCTAATAAATCTTTCATTGTAGGAGGTGGGTTTCTCCAACCACGAGACGGTACTGGACATTCTTTTTTGGAAATTGGATGAAGTAAAGGAATGAAGTAATCTTTCGGTGCTAAATCTTTATTAGGCCATGCCATTGAGACGGATTGATATACTTTGCCATTTTCATCTATCATCTTATATGCTTTCTCTCCATTAGAGAAATCTTGTCTATTCATCCAAGACTGAAATTCTTTATTAATTAATTCAAGATCATATTTAACTTTGAAATCATCAAGAATTTCTTTTGAATAATTAAATGGCTTAATAACTTCTTTAATTTCGTCTGGAATATAAATTTTATCCAACTTAGAGTATAGTCTTTTTGCTTTATTTAGAATTTTTAAAGCGTTTGTTTTCGGACGCATAAGTGCATTCTCTAAAGATACAAACTCAGACTTGTTTTTTGCATAAACTAGAAGGTATTCATGCATATTTGCAACTCCCTTTGCATCTCCTTTAGGATTTTGTTTATTCCAAACAATTACACCTAAAACAGAATCTTCAGAGAAGATTTCAGTTTCAACAAGTAGGTTTAGGGCATCAAATTCGTTTTCATCAATATGAACAATTAAAATTCCCTTATCATTTAGTAATCTTTTGGAAATATTAAGTCTTTTGGCAATAAAGCTTAGCCACATTGAATGTTTAAAAGGATCTTCATTTAAAACCCATCTATCATTATACCGAAACTCTTTATCCTTTCCAGTATTATATGGCGGGTCAATATATATAATATCAACCTTACCTTCATGTGTAAAAGTAAGGGCAGTCAATGCATGTAAATTATCCCCTTCAATCAAAACATGATTTGGGTATTCATTACCATTTATAATATTCAGAGGTTTGCCATCTTTTATTTTAGGAACCAATACAGGCAAGGATTCTCTTAACTGCTCTTCAACCTCTTCAGGTTTATCTTCCCATACAAGACCATATTTTTTTTTAGTATTCACTAAATTAATTAAATAAGCCTTTTCATCTTGTGAAATATCATCAAGGTTGGATAATTTTTTAATCAATTCAATTTTGTTCATACATACCACATATCATTTTAAGTTTGATTATTAACATCGGTTCTCCTTTTAAATAATTTACAACATTTTCATATGTCCGTAATATATATGAATAATCGTAACCAGTCAACCGATTTCAATGCATATGATTACGAGATTAAAAAAAATATAATTAAAAAATAATTTCGGTTTAATCCTTGACGATGCTACTTGATTCTGGTAATTTCGTTTTGTAGGCAACACTTCATTGGATTGCATACAATTGTTTGATCTTTTAGATTTGTTTAATTCAAAATTTTTATTATTAATTTGTTTGACTTGTTGGAAAGCGGTATTTGCGATGTAGGTATAACAACAAATCAAAAGGAGTTAAGCAGTGAAAAAAAAAGAAAACCCTTCGGTAAAAAACAATGATTCGGAAAATTTATGTCTCAAAAATAAGATTATATGGATAAATGTTACTGCATACCATAATTTTCTTTTATCGGAAGAATTAGCAAATTATTGGGATATTTCTGATATACCCAATGATATGGGTGCCGTATGATTAATGCAAAAAAAGTTATTCCCCAAAAAAGATATATTGTATCCTGCGTCATCGATAAAAAAATATTTAATTTAATCGAATCACATGATCGAGGAGAAAACATATCTCAGAAACTCAGATCAATATTGCGAGAATATTTTAAAATTCGAAATTAATAAAAAGGGAGACAATTTGTCTCCCTTTAAATTAAAGCGACTCTAATTTATTGATCTCGTCAGATAGATCAGCATCAATCAATTTTGCATATATCGCAGTTGTCTTGATATCTGTATGCCCTAGTAGGTTTGAGACTGCATAAATATTTTTTGATTTGGATAATAATTGCGTAGCAAATGTATGTCGAGCAACATGGAAACTTATTTTTTTATTTATCAAACAAGAAGTACATGCATGTTGGAGCACTTGATTAATTCTCATTTTTGATAAATGATTCCTAAAAATTAACCCAGTTTTTGTTTTATCGTAATACGTCTCTAATGATCCATGAAGCGGTACTTTAATAATTTTATCTGTTTTCTTCATTTTTTTAATAATAAACAATTTACCGTCAATTTTTTTTATATCTTCATATTGAAGGGCGACAACATCACTATACCTTAATCCTGTATATGCAGATAATACAAACATTTTAAGTACGATCTCTTGACGATCTGTGTTAGTTTTAAACTGTGCAATTTGAGCCAATTCGGACATTGTTAAATATTCTCGATCTGTTGCATCAGACTTAAGCTTGTGAATCATTATTTTATGTTTTATTTTTTTATCAACATATGCTCTATTACATATCGTTTTAAAATTTGACATGTATAAATTATACGTGGTGTTTTTGATATTGCGTTCACGTAATAAAAATTCTTCAAACGATTGCACAAGACTATTCGTCAGTGATTTCATCGGCACTATGTCTTTATTTTTGCAAAACTTTAAAAAATGTTCATAAAGAGATCTTTGCACCTCAGATTTAACATTTTGTTTAAAATAATCAAGAAAATTATCATTATCGTGATTAAAATAATCAGTCAAATCATATTCTGATGATATTAGCATGGTTTCATGCTTTTTACCGATTTCTTCAGCGAGTCTATATGCATCAGCTTTTTCTTTTTTTAGCCGATATCGCACGCCAGTTACTTTAGTTTTACGCTGTCCATAGTAATATATATCAACAAATAATGATTTTTCTCCCGTACTTAATTTTTTTTCTCTTATTTTTATACTCATTTAAAATCCTTTCTTGTCTATGTGATTATTATATAAGTAATTAACAATACTGTCAAGGATTTAGAAAAAAACAAATAGGCAACAAAATTTTATGATAATCAAATTTTTAATAAATATTTTAACTTTTAACAGAATCTAACTTGCAGTATATATAAATTTTATGAATTGTCAACTTTTTGACTTTACATATATACTTTTTGTTGTGAAAAGTATAGGGAGCAACTCAAAAAAGTCAACCTTTTTTTCTGTTTTATACTCGTTAATCGAACGAAAAACTCATGGTAAACTCCGTGAAAGGACCGCACACGCACCTCACCCTTTTTTTTGGTAATGTTTTGACTTTTTTTAATCTAAATGGGTCAAATTCCCCGAAGCTTGCTTCGGCTTTAATTGTGTATTTTTAGGGGTGCGGGGACAACGTCCCCGCATATTAAAAAATTAAAAGCCCCGCCCAAAGATAAAAGGGCGGGGTTTGGGGTGGGCGCACACTTTGATACCCCGTAGCTTGCTGCGGGGTTGTTCATGTATCGGTCAGTTTGACTCCGTGTCTTGTCTCATCCGTTTTATCATGTCACATTGAGTATATACGCCGATGCAACTTGTCGAAAAACGATTTCCGCTTCAAAAAAAACACCTGAATATACGTAAATAAGATACGCATCATCAATATGGTAATTTGCGCCGCGATACTTTTTTAAGTGAAGCGGGATTTTCATCCCGCTCAATCACGTGTATTATTAATATTTTTTAACTGAAATTCTATAGTCGTTATCCTCTTCAGCATATATTACATAGATCGAACCATTACTGATGATCATATCCGTGTCACTCGCGATATACTCACAGAGTATGTTTGAACCCACAGACGACCACACAGATCCGTCAAACATCATCACTGACGGTCCTTTCCCGATCTCATCAGATATGAAGGCCAAATACGGATTATTATTATAAAAACGAACGGTCAACTCGCGGGTATAATTTGAAGTAAAACCTGTCGCAGTACCGACATTACTCCATGCATTACTGACATAACGAATCACATGTGCTTTTTCGCTGTCATCATTGTCATTATGTGCCGCATACAACACTCCGCCGTTTACTGCAAGAGATACGCTGCTGATCGATCCTGTGCCGGCATCAGTAAGGGTTGTCCACGAACCGTTATACTGTTTTACGGTCAGCTTATTGTTGTCAAATTGATCAGAATACCCGACAAATATGACTCCTCCGCTGACTGTTATACTTATTCCTCCTACAATTCCGTCTGATATCCCGTTACTTCCGACAACCTGCCAAGAGCCGTCATATTTCATAACAGTAAGTTTATTAGCGTTCGGTGAGTCTTGAAACGCAACATAAAGAGTAGTTCCTTCAGAAGTCATAGTGAAATTATCTGCTCTTCCCGGTGTAAATCCGGCTGAGCCGACGACTGACCATGCATTATTGTCGTATTTCTCTACTGTCGCACCATTACTGCCACTGGAATATCCGACATAGGGAATACCATTCACTATTTGCAGTGTGACATTTGAGGCTGAGTAGGTAGAGAACCCTTTCGCGCCGACGACACTCCATGATCCGTTTTGATATTTTTGCACGGTAATCTTACCCCCCATAGTGTCGTCACTATATGCGGCATACACAATACCGGTATTATCCACTGCAATAGCAGTATTATATCCGCTTGCAGTCTGGAGTGTGCTCAAAAACTGCCAACTCTGCAACGCATCCGAACTGATGATCGAGTTTTTAGAACATCCGAACAACAATACGGCACAAATCATACCAACAACAAAAATCTTCATACAACCTCCTTATGAATATGTTGAGTATAGCATACATTTTCAGTTTTTCAATGCAATGAAGTTGAGATATTTGTATTGCACGGATGTCATCTTATGCTACAATTACCGCGAAAACGGAGGTGACATATGAATCTACCCTTTGCTGAACCGTATCGTATAAAAATGGTGGAACCGATTCGTAAATCTACTCGTGAAGAACGCGAGAAATGGATCAAAATCGCACGCTATAATCTTTTCAACCTTAAAAGCGAACAAGTATTTGTCGACCTGCTCACAGATTCAGGGACCGGTGCTATGAGTGATCGTCAATGGGCTGAGATCATGCTTGGAGACGAAAGCTATGCCGGGGCAACATCATATTACAAGTTGAAAAATGCAATTGAAACTATTTTTGACATTCCATACTTTCTTCCTACACACCAAGGTCGTGCGGCTGAAAACGTCTTATTTTCTGCAATTGTAAAGGCGGACGATATCATTCCGGGTAATGCACACTTTGACACAACAAAAGGTCATATCGAGTTTCGTCATGCACATGCCGTCAATTGCACGATCAAAGAGGCGTTCGATACTACCGTTGAGCATCCTTTCAAAGGTAATATTGATCTTTCAATGCTTGAAGATGTTTTTAAAAATAATCCTAAAGAAAAAATACCCCTTACCATAATTACCATAACGTGTAACTCTACCGGCGGACAACCTGTGTCGATGGAAAATATACGCGCGACCTCTGCGCTTTGTAAAAAATATAACATCCCCGTTTTTTTCGATGCCGCCCGTTTTGCGGAAAATGCGTATTTCATTAAAAAACGTGAAAAAGGCTATGAAAACAAAACCATCAAAGATATTGTTAAGGAAATGTTCTCCTACGTTGACGGTTTTACCATGAGCTCAAAAAAAGACGGCATTGTCAATATAGGCGGTCTTTTGGGATTTCGTGATAAATCATGGTGGGAAAAATCATCCGTATTCAATATCATGTTTGAGGGATATATCACTTACGGCGGTATGGCGGGACGTGATATGGGTGCACTTGCACAAGGGTTGGATGAAGCCACTGAGTTTGATTATCTTGAAGCACGTGTTGAGCAAGTCGCCTATCTCGGCAACAAGCTGAAATCATTCGGCGTGCCCGTTCAGGAACCGTTCGGCGGACATGCGGTATTTATAGATGCTAAAAGATTTTTTCCGCATATTTCACAAAGTGAGTTTATCGCACAATTGCTTGGCGTTGAGACCTATATAGAGGGAGGCGTACGCGGTGTTGAGATCGGAACTCTCTTGGCAGATAAAGATCCCGTAACACGCGAAGAACGTTATCCCGATCTTGAGTTACTTCGCTTAGCTATTCCCCGAAGAACCTACACCAATAATCATATGGATTATATCGCAGCCACTATCGCAAATGTATTTGAACGCAGAGAATCGATAAAAAAAGGTTTCAGGATAACCAAAGAAGCACCGATCATGCGCCACTTCACGGTTGAACTTGAACGCTTATAATACTTTTTTTCCGTAGTGAATACATAAAATACCGCCCTTTCGGGCGGTTTTTTTTATTTACGACCATTACTTACTTATCACGCGGTGTAGGATCATTTCTGCCGTCATCATATAAGCCGTTCAATGTCGTAACAGTACCCTTGTCGTCGACAAGAAATTCGATGCGGAAATAGTCCACACCTTCAACGAAGAATTTCTTTTCATTGATCGGCACGAGCTTTCTTTCCTTTCCCTGTCCGCGTTGATAATATAAAATGCCGTCCTTCATAGTGACCATACGTTCGCCGTACTTTCCGACATATTTTTGCAGGTTTTCTGTAGAAACAATGACCGGATTATTAATAACTTTTAATTTTTCAACCACCCATTCGATCGCAAATTTCTTCTGCGGATCGGTCGTTTTTTTCACAATACTGTCAAGCGCCATTTCATAGGCTTTTTCCAGTGCTTTTTCACTTGCGATCGCAACATCAGGTTTCACGCCGACACCTTCCCATCCGGTCTTCGATATAGGATTGATAGGACGCCCATAGGGCATCTTGACTAGAAAATCATCCGATATTGAAAGATAGGTTGATAGATGACCGG
>CAYRFE010000003.1:0-118144 GCA_964423645.1 uncultured bacterium
TATTTATAGATTAACGTTTGTACTGTTACGTAACATTGGAAAAGTTTGGGTTTAATCTAAATGGGTCAAATTCCCCGAAGCTTGCTTCGGCTTTGTTATTATAGTTTTGTTATTATAAGGGGTGTGGGGACGAAGTCCCCACTATATTAGAAATTAAGCCCCTCCCAAATTCAAAGGGAGGGGTTTGGGGTGGGCAAACAAATATAGTATTTTTTGGGGAGATACCCCGTAGCTTGCTACGGGGTAGTTCATTAAATAAAACTCCTGTAAGGCGCTGTAAAAAATCTAAAAAAATCGTATTACCACGAAATACCCTTTTTTCGCAAATACTCCTGCGCAAGATGAAACCCGAGACGCGCGGATATTTTAAAATGCTCAACTGATTTTCTTTCCTCACCGGTCTGTGCATACATAACACCGAGGTTATACTGTGCCATTTCGTGATCGGGATCCACTTCTGCCGCCTTCAGATAATTCCGAAATGCATTGCGATCATCACCGGCTTCCGTGTAAATAAACCCGCGTGTAAAATATGCATGTCCGTAATTCGGATTTACTCGTATAGAATCATTCAAGTCACGTATCGCGGTATCTCGGTCACCCATTTCCGCATAACAAATCCCGCGGTTATGAAACGCAAAATAGTTATTGGGATCTAATTGTAATATTTGCGTATATACGTCTATCGCATCCTGAAATTTCCCCGCTAAATACAGATCATAGGCATCGCGCATCATGTCACTCGAACGAATCCTACCTGCGACGCGTGCATAGTTTTCTTGGGCGGTGATTTTCTCTTTTTCACTTTTTAACGTACTCAATTCGTTACGTAACCGCTCTATCTCCAGTAATGCCGCATCAGCAGTCTTTTTTACTTCCTCAAGCTCATTTGTTCTGTTTCGATCGTTTCGCATTGCGCCGATCTGCTTGACAACATCTTCAGGATCGGCATCGATTTTCGCCTTCAGATAATACTGCTCACCGTTCCACTTTTCTTCCAATATGACCGTTTTTGCAACACCGGCGGTCATGCATATAATTTCATCTTTTTTGAGCATATAGTTTTCAACTTCAGTATGGCTTATAAGATACGTACCCAACTCCTCAAGCAATGCACGCTTTACCTGTTCCAACGCCATCGTGCGACAAGTGATCTTGCTATCGGCTTCGCTCGCATCATAGGTGTAGTCACGGATAAAGGTTTTTGTTTCAGCTCCTAATAAATAAACCACGCATATGGCACCTGCAATCAATAGTATTAATTTTCGCACAACAACCTCCTGCTATTTACGCTATCAATACTCCACTCATCCTGCCATAAACAACATTTCGTCAAAAGCAATTTTCAAATACTCGGTTTATTTCCAATCCTTCAGCCCGTATTTATCAAGTATTTTTTTCAACTCACCGCTTTTTCGTAATTCTACCATACCATCGGATAGAAGTTTCGCATACACATTTGACTTTGTATTTTTCGGAGAAAAAGCAATGTAGATTTTATTACTTATTTTACATGTACCGGCTTCTTTGATATCAGTGATTTTATTCAATTTCATCGTATAATTACACACATTTCTGTTCTCGATAAATGCCGTGATACGGTTTTGTTGCAACATCTGAATCAGTCGATGAGTTAAATTATCTGAGCCGGTAATTTTATTGACCTTCCCGGTTTTCTCATTTTTTTCAATATATGCATCCATTTCATCGCCGTAAGAATAGTCTTGAATAACACCCAAGGTAACAGACGATAATGATTCATATGAACTGAAACTCCACCCGGAACTTTTTAATACATACATAACATCAATGCCCAATCCCTGTTCTTCCGTCGGAAAAATAAAAGTCGGAGCATCTGAGACATACGCCCCGGCGATGGCGGTATAATTACCCTTTTCCGCTTCGGTGACCGCCCTGGACCAAGGAACATTTTTAAATACGATCGTATGTCCCTGTTTTTCAAATACTGTTTTTGCTATTTCAATCATATACCCGTTCTGCTCTTTTTCATTTCCGGTGAAAGGCATCCACTCATCGGCGGCAATCGTGATAACATCCGCTTTGCATAAACCAACAAAGAGAAGGAAGGTTACGACACATGCCATCATTTTCATAATTTGTCCTCCTTTATATCGTATAAGTATACGCTTTATTCGTCAATATGTCAATGTATTCACGTTACGTGCTCAGATAGCGGTCTAAAGGTATAATTTTTGTGTATTGAGAATAATATTTTTGATCGTATCACGCGCATAGTGAGGTTCAAGGATCTCGCATTTTTCACCAAAACCTAAAATGAACGTGTATATCCATCCGTCTTCCTGAAGATCTACTGCCACTGTATACGAACCGTCCTTATGGCGAAGAATCATCTCTTCCGAAAAATACTCATCGACCGCGCTTTGAGCGTCCGCGCTAAAACGCAAGACAAACCTCGTTGTTTTTTGCTCCGGATCGTGTTTCCCGAATGTATCATAGTAAGATATATTTTTCGGTGTAAAAGAGAGGGAGGTTATCGCGACATCCCGCATTCTCAGCACTTTAAAAAAACGCACATCATTTCGTTCGCGACAAAAGGCAAACAAATACCACCCGACACCTTTATACACCAGCGATATCGGTTCAACTGTTCGTTGCTTTTTTTCACCCTTTAAATTCTTATAGGTAAATGTGATACAGCGAGACAGGCGCAACGCAGTATTGATATCATTAAGCATGTTTTTGGCATGCTCACCGTACCCGAATGGCAAAAAATCGAAAATGATCTGTTCGGAATACCGATGCAATGAGCTCTGTTTATCCCGGGGGACCATTTGAGTAATGTGTCGTGTCATATCGTTTGATCTCTGTTGCTGAAAAATCGCCGACATTCCGTGTACTGCCGTAAGAAGCGAACCTGCATCTTCCGGTTCTAAAAATTGCTGTGCATGTACGTACCCCTCTTTCAAAGAAAAACCGCCGTGTATACCCCGATGCGATACGATCGGCACGCCTGCATCGATAATAACTTGTATATCACGAAAAATCGTACGCTGTGACACGTCGAACTTTTGTGCCAGCTCACTCGCGGCCACATGTTCTTTTGAAAGAATTTCTGTTATGATCGCCAACAAACGTGAAAGGCGCATACGTTACTCAAGTAATCTTCCGATAATGGTTCGCCACTCATTATAGCGCTGTGTATGTGCCTCATAATCGTCCGACGGAGTAAATATTCGATCAGGTTTCCGCAATTTTCGAATTTCATCACGTGTCGTGAAAAACCCCGCTCCCAAACCCGCCATATACGCAACACCCGCTGCGGTCGTTTCAAATACCAAAGGACGTTCTATACGTGTGTTCAGTATGTCTGATTGGAATTGCATAAGGAAATTATTACTGCTCGCCCCGCCGTCAACTCGTAATGAACTTAACGTGATTCCGGTATCCTTACGTATCGCATCAACCACATCTTTTGTTGAAAATGCGATCCCTTCAAGACATGCACGCACGATCTCTCGCTTTCCCGTTCCGCGAGTTATCCCATAGATAAGTCCTTTTATGTCAGGTCGCCAGTACGGCGCACCTAATCCTGTGAAGGACGGAACAAAGATCAACCCGTGGTCGGGGTGAGCATCATTGGCCAATAATTCCGACTCCGCACTGTTATCAATAATCCCGAGATTATCGCGCAACCACTGGATCGCTGCTCCCGCGACAAACACCGCGCCTTCCTGCGCATACATTGTTTCATTCCCGTACTGCCATGCAAGAGTGGTCAGAAGTCTATTCGCGGAGGCAATAGGTTTGGGGCCTATATTGGCCAATATGAATCCTCCGGTCCCATAGGTCATTTTGACGTCACCGGGAGAAAAGCACATTTGTCCGAAAAGTGCCGCCTGTTGGTCGCCCATCATTGCGGTGACAGGGATTTCATACCCGAGAATCTCTTTCCGTAAGACTCCGAAGTCTGCACCGGACGGATACACCGTCGGCAAGATAGACGCAGGAATACCAAACATAGCACAGAGCGACATATCCCACTCGCACGAGTGAATATTAAAAAGCATCGTTCGCGACGCATTGGTAACATCGGTCGCATGCGTTTTTTCTTTGGTAAGATTATAGAGAAGCCATGAATCAATTGTACCGCATGCAAGTCTATTATGCTCAAGCAACCATTGCGCGTCAGGCACATTGTCAAGTATCCAGCGGATCTTTGAGGCACTAAAATACGGATCAATGACCAACCCGGTCTTTTCAAATACCTCTTCTTCATATCCCAAAGTCTTTATACTGTTGCAATACTCGGTGGTTCGTCTGCATTGCCAAACGATCGCATTATAGATCGGCGCTCCGGTTTCCGTGTCCCACAGTACCGTTGTTTCACGCTGATTGGTGATACCGATGGCGATGATCGACCCGTGAGCGATAGCCGCCTTCGTAACCACACGTTGTATGACCTTTATCTGCGTCGACAGTATGGTCATCGGATCATGTTCAACCCACCCTTGGTGCGGATATATCTGTTCAAATTCTTGCTGTGCAATACCAACTATATCGCCGATTTTATTGAAAAGAATCGCTCGCGAAGACGTCGTGCCCGCATCAATCGCAAGAATATATTCTTCCATTACACTACACCGCCATCAGTTATTTTTTAAATTCGTTATAATTGACCACTTCCTCGATCGACTTTCGCTTTTGCTCTCGCGGTTCATAATCGTCCGCTTTATAGCCAAGCGTGAATAAACTGTAAATCTCATAATTTTTGGGAATATTCAGAAATGCCCGTACTTTTTCCTTATTGAACCACCCTAACCAACACGTAGAAATCCCCTGGTTTTGTGCGGCAAGGACCAGATGTTCTCCGGCAATACCTGCATCAAGGCATTGATAATCGATCTTAGCTAATTTTGCCCCCAATAAGTTGGGTAAAAGTTTTTTTTGGGACAGCATAACGACGACGACCGGTGCTGTTTTTACCCATGGCATAATAAATACACCTGAAAACGCTTGCGCAACAAGCATTTCTTTTTTTGCAGGATCATCGATAACGACGAATTGCCATCCCTGTGAATTTTCTGCCGACGGTGCGACCCGCACCATTTCAAAAATAGTATTGAGAACCGTACGCTTTATGGGTTTTGAAGAGTATTTACGGATACTTCTTCTTTCAAGAACCACCTTCTTAAAATCCATTCTCACCCTCCTCGCTCTATCACACACAGTTTACCATGAGGAGATAGTTTTTGCAAGTTCAAAGCAAATACGCTCGCGGTCGTAAAATACTGCATATTTCTATTGACGAAATTCATACGCTTCCGTACAATACGCACATGAGTACAGAGACCACAAAGGATAAAATAATCGCCGCAGGTATCAAACTTTTCAGCGATAACGGATTCGACGGTGTCGGTATGCGCGACATTGCCGGTGCCACCGACATTGCCGTATCGGTTTTATATTATTACTATAAAAATAAAGAGGATTTATATACTGAAATATTCTATACCTATTGTGAACAAACGTTGAAAAATGTTGCACAGATCGTGGAAGAATCCTCTTCACGATCATTTCGAGAAATGTGCATGACACTCTTTACCCGCTTTAAGAACTTACCCGACGATGAGAAATATCGTTTAAAGGTCTGCATCACGGAAATCCAGCGTTTCGGAAAACCCACTATCCTGCGAGATAAAATTGCGAAGCTCTTTCAGCAGTATGAGTTTTTATTTTTCAAACTTTTTGAGTCTCGTGTGAATAACAAGCAATATTCATTTGCAACTGCGCGGGTGATGTATACATTTGTCACCTCTAAGATCGCCGACATTGTGGTGAAGAACCACTTTTCAGAAAGTTCGCTTCGTGATGAATGCGATGCACTTTCAAGACTTCTGACCTGATCAACCGCGGCAACGTACACACGCCGGTTAATAACATCAACACATCGCAAACTACCAATTTGATATCCTTTTCCCGCAAAAGACGCTCTTGTCTCGAAACGGAACATACGTTGCCCTGTATACCTCGAGAGTTTTGCGAAATTCACACTACCCGATTTATTGCTAAGGGTATGGGACAAGTCTATACCTTTGCAAAATTCAAAATTTCCAATTTTGTTTAATCTAACTGGGGCAAGTTCCCCGAAGCTTGCTTCGGCTTTAATAATGTTTTTAGGGGCGCGGGGACAATGTCCCCGCATATTAAAAAAATTAAGCCCCGCCCGAAAGTAAAAGGGCGGGGTTTGGGGTGGGCGCACAATTTGATACCCCGTAGCTTGCTGCGGGGTTATTTATTTTTCTAAACAGGGCGATTACCCTGTAGCTCTTTGCAGGGTATTTCATTTATTTGATTATTAACATTGTTAATATTGACAATACACATTCACATTTGTATACTCGGTATTGAGATTGCGGAGGTATACATGAAATTGTTATTTGCGTTTCTATTTTTAGCGTTCTTTTTTTCACAAAGTTGCCGTAACCCTTTAGCACCTTCAGACAATGCTCACATCTATCACTCTGATTACGAGTTTTTAGACAACGAACCTGAAGCAACCGTGTTTACACCACCGTTGCTTACTGAACCGACACTTACCGTCGGCTCTGCACCTCATACTCTTGTTACACGGGCACAGTTTATTTTTTCAAACATGACCTATACAAAATACGAACACTACGGCAAACGAGAGATGAATGATACTACAGGCCGTTATGTGTACGACTGCTCGGGTTTTGTGGGAGATTTTGTTATCAAACAAGTTTTGCCAAAACACTATGAGAATTTGAAAAACAATGCTTTCATGTTTCATCCTGACAGCCACCCTCGCGCATGGGGATTTTATGACTATTTCAATCATATTTATCTGCATAATCCGAGCAACAAATACTGGCATGTTTTTACCAATCCTTGGGAATTACAAAAAGGTGATATTATTGTGGTAAAATATAATGAAACATGGCGAAACAAACGCATTGCAGACGGAAAACATACCAGCACCGGGCATGTAATGCTCGCGTGGGGACATCCTGTGCGTGATGATGTGCTACCCTATGAATTCACAATAAAAGTACTCGACTCGGCCGGCAGCGGACATTACAACGACACACGCGATGAACCGGGTTCTGCAAGTAAAGACGGAAGCGGTATCGGACACGGTTGGATGAAATATAAATGCGATCTGAATCCAATCAATCCGAAAGCGATTGAATACCGTTGGAAATTATCAACCACGTGGTACGAACGTTGGGATGGAGGTTCTTCCTCACATAAACGCCTCGAAGGAATAATCTTCGCACGCCCGAGGACATTATAATGAATTACAGCGATATACTGAGAAGACTTCGTTTCTCACTTCAGTTGAATGATGCAACCGTCGATGAGATATTTGCGTTGAGCGGTCATCCGTTGTCGCGTGAACGAATAGAGAAAATGTTTGCAAAAGAAGATGCTCCGGGTTATTGCGAATGTAACCTCGAAGAAATGAACGATTTCCTGAAAGGGTTCATTATCAAACGCCGCGGGAAACGTGACGGCGATGAACCGGCTCAGTCGGCATCAAAAGTATTACACAACAACGATGTTCTGAAGGCATTACGAGTTGCGCTTGCGCTGAAAGATACCGACATCATTGAAATTATGGCGAACTCAAAGATTACCGTCACCAAATCAGAGATCGCGGCTCTTTTTCGAGCTCCGGGGCATTCCAATTATAAAGCATGCGGTGATCAATTCTTGCGTAACTTTATTCAGGGGCTAAACTACAAACATCGACAGATATAATCACAATTTACACATAATAACTTTAAGTAACAACCCATGGGATTGGCACTCACCGATCCTTTTCTCTCATTTTTAAGTAATTTGCCTCTATTTTAATATAAGTCTCATTATTCGAAGTAATATTTGATTAGATATTATTTTTTGGAATTACACTGATATTATGAAACTTTTCCATTTTTTACAATGTCTTATTACCAACAACGAAGGAGGCTCATATGCGTGTATTCTGGTGGATCGCAGCAGTATTTGCATTAGTAGCGTGCTCTTCAAAGGCTTCGATTTTTGAAAAAACTATGGAACTTACCTCACACTGGGACAGCGGCATTCGAGGAAACAATAGCGCAGGTCTTTCCGGAATTTATAACGACACTCTCTACATATGGGGAGAAAATAGCAATAGCTATCTGATGAATTTTTATAAACCGGATGGAACCCTTGTAAAAACTATTACACTTCCGAAAGGTAAAGGTCCCGGGCAAATAGTCTTTGCTTATAATGGAGGTATCTTCAATGATACCATCTCAATATTTGACTCAGGATTTAATCGCATCACACATTATGATATCGACGGGAAATACCTTGATGAAACAACATTGGATGATAAAATTGCCGGCACATTACCTCGATTTATCATTGTTGATGATAAGATCTATCTACACGGCACTTTTGACGTTTTCCTTGCAATTATCGACAAAAAGAGCGGAACTGTGCTTAAAAAAATCGACTACAAAGTAAAACCCGATCTGAGCAAAAATGAGATACCGGTTTCCGGCGGATATTTGACCTACGACCGTTTTTCGAAACAATTGTTGCTCGGATACTACAGCTCACCATGTACTATCGAACGCTATGATTTGGACTTAAATAAAATCAAGGCCACAACATTCGCATTCAAAGATTCGTATGAACCGCTTCGTTGGTCAAAATTCTCTGACGGTAGCGGCATGACCCAGATTGGGCATTATATTATCGGGTCAATAGCATATGACCAGTCTTACCTGTATATTCGTTCGCCATTCGGATTTAAAAAAACAAACGATGGCAATGAGGCACTCCCGTCGAATAACTTTGTCAATGTTTTCGATAGAGAGACACACGCCCACGTAGGTGTAGTAAAAGATCCCACACTCAACGGAACAGGCTCATATCAGATATTAGGTATTATTAATAACCAAATCTTCGCGGTATGGGATGGAGACATTGCACTACTTGAAAATAAATTAGGGCAAAAGATCGTGCCTTTAGGTGAATATATACTTGTGTATACAATTAAGTAACGCATAAAGATTATCTCTGCTATTATATTGGAGGTGTGTACTATGGTAGTATACACCCCGATAAACGAAAAGAGAGAATATGGACGGCACCAAACGCGCAGATATCAAACCGGGCATCACGGTTGAGATCGTTGAAAAACAGAATCAAATAAGCGGCAAACTCACCACAGGTATCGTAAAAGATATTCTTACCAATTCACCCAACCATCCCCACGGCATTAAAGTTCGACTTGAGGACGGCAAAGTGGGAAGAGTGAAAACGATTCTGTGAACTCACTCATTAACAAAAGATAAATTTTCGCACCATTAACACTATTCAATTTGTGCCATCCCCAAACCCCTTCCACGAGTTTGGAAGGGGCTTCAATTTCTTTTAACGGGGACTTCGTCCCCGCACCCCTTAAAATTAATGAGTAAAAGCGGCATTAAAAAATCAGCGTGAAACATTTCAAACATTTTTTCGTTAAAAAACAAATACTGTCTGAGCGTAGCGAGTTTATTTGTTTAAGAAAAAATGTGCAGAAATGTAGATGATTTTTTACAGCCTTGACTTTTTTGTTACTTTTTGTGTCAAGACAAAAAGTAAGGCAGACATTAAAAGTTGTGCCATCACCCAACCCCTTCCGCATCTCGGTACGATTGCTTGCGCAATCACTCGATGACCGTCGGAAGGGGCTTGCAGTTTTGTATAACGGGGACTTCGTCCCCGCACCCCTTAAAAACTGTAAGTAATAGAAAATACTATAAACGACATTAAGTAATCAGTAAGAAAAGACAATAAAATAATTTAGCTCCCCCCTCGCGATTATGTGTTTCCCCTTCTTTGCAAAAAGAGTGGGAAGGGTAAAGAATATTCTTGAAATACTCCCGTAACTATGATATTATCGTAGTTACAGGAGATATAAAAATGAAAATATCAGATTACTATACCCACATGACTATTATGGAATCATTGAAAGATTACGCATCTCCCGATGCAAAGCTTACGACAATGATTCAATCAGGTGAAGTCATCCGCATCCGACGAGGATTATATCTCAGCGGCAACTCAGCTTCCTTTTCACTCAAAACGCTTGCAAATATGATTTACGGACCATCATATATATCGTTTGAATATGCTTTATCTTATTACAACCTTATCCCCGAGCGAGTCTCACTCGTCACATCTGCATCCTTTCGTAAAAACAAGTCACGCAATTACAACACACCGGTAGGTAATTTTCTTTATCGCTCGATCTCAGAACACGCATTTGCCTATGAAGTGCAATTGCTATATGATAATGAGCACCCTTTTTTGATGGCAACCCCTGAAAAAGCACTTTGCGATACGCTTTCTAAGTTCTCTTTTTCCGACCAAAAAGAACTTGTTGATTTTCTTTTTCAACACATGCGAATTGACGAAGAAGAATTATACACGATCGATGCGCAAACAGTTGATTTCCTCGCACCGCTATACTCATCAAAGTCGGTGGGGCAATTTGCCGAGTATTTAAAAAGGACGTGACATCATGCATTCTGTAGTGCAAACCATGCTTGAAAAATATACACTCGTCACCACCGATGACCATCGCAACGCTTTAAAAGAAATTATTCAAGAGATAGCACTTCTTGGATTGTATCGCGCAGGGTTCTTTACTCATGCAGCGTTTTACGGCGGGACTTCGTTGCGGATATTTTACGGACTGGATCGTTTTTCCGAGGATCTTGACTTTTCTCTTTTACAACCTGATACAAGTTTTTCTTTACGACCGTATTGCAAAGCGGTGCAGGACGAGTTGGCTGCATTCGGGTTTGTGTCTACGGTCACCGCAAAGGAGAAACAAACATTGTCACAGATCGAGTCCGCGTTTATAAAAACCAATACACTGACAACTGTTCTTCAGATTCAATCTATAACACCCGCACCGTTTGACATCTCTCCCAATGAAGTACTCAAAATCAAACTTGAAGTGGATACCGACCCGCCACCGTATGCGGAGTATGAGATAAAATATACGCTTTTGCCGATACCTTTTGCCGTGCGTGTTTTTTCACAGCCCTGCCTTTTTGCGGGCAAACTACATGCCTTACTGTGCCGTAATTGGAAAAACCGCGTAAAAGGCCGAGATCTCTATGATTTTGTGTGGTACTTGAGTCACAATATACCTGTTCACTTGCAACACCTTCAGGCGCGGATGCAGCAAACCGGCCACTTCCCCGCAGATGAAACTCTCGATAAGACAACATTGCATCGTATGCTCGAAGAATACTTTTCGCGAATTGATCATACACAAGCGAAACAGGACATACGCCCTTTTATCAATGACCCGATCGCGATAGAGGTGTGGAACGCTGATTTTTTTAATTCGATAACGAGAGATAAATTAAAATCTATTTAAGCAGACCATTATCTTGAAAAAGATAAGATGAATTTTTCATTTGTCTTAATAAAATGTTACGATAACTGAGATTAAATACGTGTGTTTCGGTTTTGTCATATTATTTTTACTCAACATAATGACCGTTATGAGACACAAACAAGGGCAAAATTTTAACCGTAATCTAATCGATAAATAATAATTGCGTTTTGTGTTACATTGATGAAGTAGAATATAATGCTATAGTATTACGTGGTTTATGAGTATTTATGTTGACAAGGATATGAAATTGTGTATTGTGCTGGGAGAAAAAGCCATAGATGTTATAATTTGTTTAGTAGTTTGTTGTTGTTAGATTTAAAAAGGAGAAGGTAATGAATGGGATCGGGCTCATAAAGGCCATAAGACCATCTTGTCTTTGTGTGAAAAAGAACTGCCAGTATTTGTATTTTTACTCATTGCGTTGCGCTTTGAAATAATGCTTTCTACATGAAGGATTAGTTATTAAGAATGAGGAATAGGCTGATATTCAAAACTTTAATAGAGGGGGAGACTTTTATGGCCTCTAGTATTTTAATCAATATTAACGGTATTAATGAGGGGAAGCTATGTGAGCAATATCGGATAAATATCATGAAAAAAACAAACTTATTGTATTGTATTATTTTTTCTATGCTATGGATAATGATTTTTCTGAGCCCATTAGAAGCTGATGTGATTAACAAAAAATCGGTTTCAATCTACCATGATGAGAATATTCTGTTCATGTCAAATGGCTGGAATGAGATTGTAATACATGATTTTACTAAAAATATTTCTTCATTATTGACATTACCTTTTATCGACATTGATGTTAAAAGACTTGATGTTGGGTCTTACGTTATTGTATGTAAAAATAGTGACGAAGTGAAATTTTATTCATTAGATGTAAAAAATAATATTTTCAACCCCCTTTGTAGCATTAAAGGTGAATTACAATGCTTTGATATGGTGGATATTTATAAGATTTACTATATGAACCAATATTCCGAGTTAGTATGTTACGACATTAAGAAAATGAAAAAAATAATTATTTCTAAATTAGGCCAAGTTTTTGATATTCATTGGTATAATGAATTTTTGTATGTAATATTTACTAATGGAGTTGTTCATGTTTATAATAAAGAGTTGAATAAAAAAGACACGTTCAGGTTAAATATGTTTGATGAAAATATTGCATTAGTAGTATGGGGAGAGAAAGGAGTAATACAGTATCAATCAAAAGGAAAAATGAGTCGCTTATATGATATTAAAAATCAGCAACTAGTTAATCGGCTCGATGGACACTATGGTTCTCCTTTTGCCTTTTTTGAAAATACTATCAGTTACAGTGGCGATACTCAACGAGTTTCTGTTTTTACAAAAAGAGGTTCGAGGGTAACGGTTGTAGATTTAGGAGAGTATAAATTTGCTCCTATTGAAGTCTACGAGAATAAGCTTATTATCAATAATAATGGAACCTATGTTTTAAATCTTGCTAATAATACTAAACTTAAAATGAATTCATTTTATAGATTAGGAAAATTTAATGTGGAAATATTAGTTAACGATATTCGGAAAGAATATTTCGATATTTCTGCCAATATAGAGATTGACGAAATGAAAGTATTTCAATTGCCTTCGTCATTTTATGCTTTATTAGCAAATTTTTTTAAAAACAAGGATAAAATAAATAAAGATGAACTTTTAACAAGTGATTTCTATCTTATGATTGATAAGAATTTGAATAAAATATACCTTAATACAAGCGATTACTATATCATGCCTAATTCCGGGTACAGGAATAATCCAAATAATTATATACTTAGCAATGGTATGTTTGTTGCAGTTAATCCCGATTCGGATCTCTGGGGATTTGTTACTAAAAAAGGTGAGCCTGGGATTGGTTTTAAGTATAATTTTGCTCTTCCTTTTTCTGAAGGGTTGGCAGTTGTTGTGAGAAATAATATTTTCTCATTTATTGATATAAATGAGAATTTAATACTTTCTGGCTACACTTTTGCAACTTCGTTTAAAGAAGGGTTAGCATTTGTTGAAAAAGATATGGTTAGGGGATATATTAATAAAAAAGGGGATTTTGTTTTTTTATGTGAAGAACCTGGAACAGGGTTTTCAGATGGACTGTGTCTTCTTTATAATTCCGAATATATTGATGTTCATGGTAAAATTATCTATGACCTTAACCGTATGGATTTAAGGGGAAAAAGTTTTCATGATGGATTCGCACCAGTTCAAAATAATGAAGGGAAATGGGGATACATAGATAGGAACTTTCAAGTTGTAATTTCCTTCATTTACGATGACGCCGAGCCTTTTTATAATGGGCATGCAGCTGTTAAAATTGATGGTAAATGGGGCTATATTAATGAAGAAAATAAATTAATAATCAAACCACTGTATGATGTTGTAACGTCATATAATTCTGGCTATGCTGTCGGAATAATGTCTTATGTAGTTGAGAACGGGGGGCAATATTTCACAAGTGATATTTACTATTGTGACACTATAATTGGAAAATATAATAATAAATTGGGGCAATTTAGTGAAGGAGTTTTCTTAGTATGGTAAAATTATGGATGTTATTGGGTTTTGTGTTTATTGTATGTTTTAAAATACATCCAATATTTTTAAAAAATGTGCCTATTGAGTGTGAGCAGCCTGATGGTGAAAAATTAATACTTTATTTCACTGGTGATAAAGAAGCAAGATTACTTCATGATAATGACATGAATTTGGTTGTTAAAATCAATAATACGATGCAATACTCTTACATCACTTCAAATAACAAACTTGTTCCTGTTACGAAAAGAGCTTCAACAACAAAAAAGACATTATTTAAAAAATATTATGAGGAGCTCGATATTGAGAAAGAAAAAAAATATAGAATTAACCAGGGGTATATAGAAATTCCTTCTGAAACCATAATTAAAGGGGATTATATTCATAATTTAATTGTATTTATACGATTTCCAACAAATTCTTTAGAATCTTTATATAGTAAAAAATTTACAAAGAAGACTTATCAACAGAGGTATCCATAAAGGTTGAAGGGGTTTACCAAATGGTACAATTTAATTTACTTTTAAATGATTCTTCTTACGTACAAGAAAGCAATTCACAAAATAAATACATAACATTTAAAACTATATGAGATAATCTTAATGCTGTTGTCTCAGAAAAACGCCAGCCATATTTTGCATATAATAATTTTCTTATTCAAGATAGAAAGTCATGAACAACTATACTTTAATTTTGTGCTCTCCCCAAACCCCTCTCGTTGAAATCGAGAGGGGCTTAATTATTTATATAACGGGGACTTCGTCCCCGCACCCCTTAAAATTAATGAGTAAAAGCGGCATTAAAAAATCAGCGTGAAACATTTCAAACATTTTTTCGTTAAAAAACAAATACTGTCTGAGCGTAGCGAGTTTATTTGTTTAAGAAAAAATGTGCAGAAATGTAGATGATTTTTTACAGCCTTGACTTTTTTGTTACTTTTTGTGTCAAGACAAAAAGTAAGGTAGGATTTCTCTCAAGAATATGAATTAGCATACTGCAAGTTACGGAGTATCAAAAAAAACACAAAAATCGTTATGGCAAAAGACTCTTTCTAATAAGTCCGGCAAACTCTGCTTCTTTTCTGCGTTGGTCATCATGTTCGGTGTTGTAATATTTCATACTTTATAATTGAATTCTGATAGTGAACCAAACAACGTCCATCCTTCCGCCTTCTCGATCTTTACAGTGACGAGTTAAAGGACGAAGCTATTTTTAACCTTGATCTCTCTCACAATACGATGCTGAAACCATCTATAACTCAGAATTAAGAACGAAAAGCATATTAAGACAATTTAATTTGTCAAAATTGGTAATTGATACCCTCATTGATTGGGTTACTACGTCATAACTATTTACAATTTTTGTTATTTTCCAATATATATGACCGTACTGGTCAACAATAATTCCGAGCCAATCACCAATATAATATGCTTCTCCGCTCTTAATTTTAATTTTCAGAGCATATTCTGATATGTCTTTTTCTCCAACCAAATCATATGCTAAGTTATCCTTTTTAATAAATAAAACCTTTTTAAAAAGATATGAACCGGGGGTGATTTGTATAATAACTCTACCGCTATCATCAGTTGAAAATTTAATATTTTCAAGTTTTTTTGAATCTACGTTTTCAAGCTGTAAAGCAAATGTATGCGAATATTGTGAAGATAATGAGTATAATCGACCATAAATATACGCACTCTCTTGAGAAACCGGCTTATTCGTCTTAATAAGATTTGTAGAAAAATTTACACCACATCCATAAAATAATATTAAAACAAAACACAACAAGACATTTTTCGATTTTCGAGTATTAATTTTCATGTCCTCTCCATTGAGTTATTTCTTCCATTATTAAGAATGTTCCCAAACAACGTCCACCCTTCTGCTTTTTCTATCTTCACAGTGACGAATTGCCCTATACGATTCTCTGTATCGTCGAATACCACGATCTTGTTGCTCGACGTGCGTCCGCGGTACTGATTATCACCGGATCGACCTTTATCGGTCACCAATATCTCGACTGTGGCACCTATGATATGTTTATTGCGCTCGACAGCAGTCTCTTTCATGATGGCGTTCAACACTTCAAGCCGATGCTGTTTCTCTTCGGGTGAGACCGTCTCCGCCATTTTAAAACCTTTTGTGCCCGGTCGCTTGTTGTATTTGAAAATGAACGCACTGTCGTATTCCGCGTAGCGCATCATGATAGCCGTATGGTCGAAATCGTCGTGCGTTTCTTCATGAAAACCTACGATAATATCAGTAGTGATCGAAGCCAACGGATCGCGGTCACGTATGACATCTATGAGCTTACGGTAATGATCTGCGGTGTATTTACGATTCATAAGCGCAAGAATTCGATCAGATCCCGATTGCAGCGGTAAGTGGAAATGATTACACACCTGCGGTATATCCATCAAACGATTGAGTATATCGGCATTCATATCTTTCGGATGAGAGGTTGTAAAACGGATCCGCTTGATACCTTTCACCAATGCAACTTTTTCGACCAGTTCTACAAAACCCGTACCGTTATCATCGTATGAATTGACATTCTGCCCCAGCAATGTGACATCCACCGTACCGTGTTCTGCTAAATACGTTACTTCGTCGACGATCTGCGACCAATGCCTGCTGCGCTCACGTCCGCGCACATACGGCACGATACAATACGTGCAGAAATTATTACAGCCCCGCATAATGGAGATAAATTCTTCTTTTTTTGCGTCTATTCTCGGCAGATCGGCAAATTCCACGAATGTCTTCGTGTCTGCGATCTCAACGACCTTTGAGCGCCGTTTTTCACGTATATCGGTCACGATCCCCACGATCCTGTCGAGCTCGTCAGTGCCTGCCACAAAATCGATAAACGGGTATTTTTCAAAAAACCCGTTGCCGATATGATCGGCCATACATCCTATAATGCCCACCACGACGTCTCTCGTCTCTTTTAAGCGCTTTACGTGCCCGATCTGACCGAATACCCTCTCTTCGGCTGAATCACGCACTGCGCACGTATTAAAGAGTATTACGTCAGCATGCTCCGCACTATCCGTTTCGGTAAAACCTGCTGCAAGAAAACTGTATTTCAACAGCTTGGAATCGTATTCATTCATCTGACAGCCGTATGTTTCGATATAGACGTTCATTGTTGTTCGTTCCTTTTCATTTTCTTTTGTGTTCTATCGTTTTTCAAACAGGGGTGCGGGGACGATAGTCCCCGCTCCTAATATATAATGCCCCTCCCGATCAGCTCCGGGAGGGGTTGGGGTAGGCACAAAAAAACGCAAACTAATCATTTTTGCACCATTCGTTATTAATCAATCCATATGCATACATATCGGCAAATTCTTTTGTACCCCAATTGTAGTTGTGCTGTAGTAATCTGCCTTCTTTCATAAACCCACATCGCTCCAATACACTATGTGCAACTACATTTTCGACATAAGAAAGTGCGAATAATTTCTGAAGCCGTAATCTGGTAAATCCATAGTCAATAACCGATTGCAATGCTTCAGACATGTATCCTTTATTGTGATATTCCGGATTCAAATCAAATCCTATCTCGGAAAGATAATATTCCCATTTAATATCCTGTAACCCTATCGTCCCTATAAGTTTTTTTTCATCTTTTAACGCTAATGCAAATCGTATCATTGTTTTCTTTATAAATGATTGTTTAAAATAATCAAGTAAATCCTGTGCCGATCGTATATCTGCCAACGGATTTATGCCCATCCCTTTCGCAACATCTGCGTGAGAATATAAAGAATATAATTCTTGAAGATCGTCATTCGTTATTTCACGCAAAAATAACCGTTTTGTTTCTATTACCGGAAGCATATCAATTTCACGCATGTTATTATCTCGCAAATCGCCTAAAATGTAAACGCATGCGGGATCAAATCGAGAAGCATATACTCTTTACTGTCGCCGTTGAGATTTTCACACACCACCGGCATATCAGACGCACAAAACTCTGAAAGCACCTGTAAACACGCACCGCACGGTGTAATATGTCTGTCTGGATAATCGCTGATAAGATAGAGCATCGCAAATTTTTGCACACCGCGAGAGATTGCACCCGTCAATGCGCTACGCTCGGCACAAATAGTCAAGCCGTATGATACATTTTCAACATTCACGCCGGGAAATACTTCTCCGCTTTCTGCAATAAGAAAAGCCCCTACCCGCAAATGCGAGTAAGGGCTGTAAGCTTTTTCGAGAAGTGATTTTCCCCGTACGCGAAGTTCGTCGCGGGAGATCACACCTCAATCCTTTCCACGTTAGCACGCGGGACAAGAATTTCTTCACCTGATGCGATCTTCGCACGGAATACACGCACCATTGTCTCGGATTCCATTTTCATTTGCTCTGATACCATCTCCGTGATCGTTCCCAGTTCGCCGAAACGCGGTTCACGAATGATACGAATCGGATCACCGATCTGCAAACTGCGTGCTTCGCCTTCATCGGTTCTGTTCATTTTCTTATCACCGACAAATGGTATAATAACTTCAGGACGCATAACGCCGGCACGAATTTGTGTCGCACCGTTGATAGATGCGCGTTTTCCTGCATTTTCTTTAAATAGATTAAATGTACGATCGGCCATATTCATCTCGCCGAAACCTTCAGTGGTAATAAGCGTGGTCGCCATTTTCTCATGACCGGTAATCGCTACACCGATGTCATAACCGAGCAGTTCACGAATATCTTTATCATCGACACCGCCGACGACAACTGCGTTGACATTCATGCTCATCGCTTTTTTTATTGCATCCAAACGTATATATGATCCGCCGACCAATACCTTCCCCTTATGTTCGGGTTTAATAAGGTCAGCAGTAAGCTCCTGAGTAGGATTATCGGCAACCATAACTATCTCACCGCTGCGTTCGCCTGAAAGTCCGAATATTCCCTGAATAAAACTGCCTTCTGTTTCGACGACGACACCTTCGTTCGGGATAACTTCAACAATAGTACCGTCAACATACGCTTTAACTTCTATAGGGATAGGCGGTTCGCGCAACAATACTTGTCCGGTCACCTCTGAAATATTCTCAATTGTACCGGTGATCGATGCGATCGCATAGTTTTTGAACATACCGAAAAACGATGCATACATTGCGATCTTTTCATTTTTCTCTATTGCTTCGCCTTCTTTTTTCATCATGCACGCACGAACTTCATTCGCTGCGACACCAAGAACGTTTGCAACATTGATAGGAACAATATTTCCCGGAAGATCTGTTTTTGCGACGACCTGATCATGCGTTACTTTATCGCCGACTTTCACGAGCACTTCGCCTTTCAACGGTAATATACGACGTTTACGTACTACCGCCTCTTTGGTAACTTTCAGTCCGGGGGTAAATGCCTGAGCCATGTTCAACCTCCCTTAATTCTTTTCGTTGATATATTTTTCGAGCAATTCCATGGGATACGCATCCATGACCTTTGCCCACTCAATTAACTTTGCCACACGCTCTTTCGGATCGGTCGGGATATTGAACGGACGTCTTCCGCGGCAATCAAAAATGATTCCGGTGGTTCCGCCTGTCGCAGTCACTTTCATTTCTTTTCCGTCACCTGCGCCGACATCAAAACCACGCATCGGACGAACAATTACTTCAGCTTTTTCATCAAGTTCAAGGGGAACACGGAACATTTCACCATAATTGATGGCTTTTTTAATAATTTTACCGGTCATATTCTCAACTACCGGAAAATGAGGTGATTCTTTTTTCATGCGATCAATTATCGCTTCTTTTTCAAGCGGGTATTCGATCTCTACTTCCATAACCGGCTTACCGTATTTACCTTTTCCGATCGGTGCGATACATGTACCGAGATAGACGAGACAATCACGTTCAAATACTTGAATCGATGCTTCAGGATTGACCTGTGCAAGCACACCCAATTGCGGCATCATGAATATCGAGTCAACGGTAAGCGTGGTCACGCCTTCAGGTAAGAATGCATCTATAAGCATATATGCCGATTGATGACGCCGTGGTGCATGAGAGAGCACGCCGCCGGATCCGATTACCATGTCAAGTTTCATCATATCAACAAGTGTTTGACCGGATTCGGTCTGCTCGAATGCATCGGAGATCGTACGTTGTTGTTGTACACCTTTCAATCCTACTGCAAGAGATTTATGATGCTCAAATGCAAGACGTAATGCTTCACGAGCGATCGCCTGCTCAAAAACAAGGCTTTTCAACGTCTCAGGAATAGTGGTCGGGCGGATCATTTTATTTTTAACGATATTACGTAATTCTTTTTCATCCATGAACAACGGCACCCAACGCAATACATTTTCAAATCCTGATTCTGCAAAAACATTAGAAATACTATAACTCATGCCAAGGTTTGCAGACACTGTCCTATTAAATACCTTTTCAATATCGCCCTTGTCGTTGGTACTTTCAAAGACCGAGAACACATCGGTCGTTGCTCCGCCGATATCAACACCGACAACTGCAATATTTTTCTGGTCAGCAACAGTTTGAATCATCGCGCCCACTGCACCGGGAGTCGGCATGATCGGAGCATCAGTCCAACTCATCAATTTTTTATATCCGGGAGCTTGTTGCATAACATGTTCCATGAATAGATCATGGATCTTGTGACGTGCGGGGCCGAGATTTTCCTGTTCAAGTGTCGGACGAATATTATCGCATATTTCAAGTGCCATTTTGTCGCCTATTGAATCGGTGACAATAGCGCGTGCATCTTTATTTCCTGCATAAATAAGCGGCAGATGATACCCGATACCCAAACGCGGACGAGGATTTGCCGCAGAGATCATTTCAACCAATTCTGCAATATGAGTTGTCGTTCCACCGTCTATACCTCCTGCAAGAAGGATCATATCAGGGCGCAGATTACGAATCTGCTCGATACGTTGATACGGCAAACGGCCATCGTTGGTGGCAATTACATCCATAACGATCGCGCCGGCACCCAATGCAGCACGTTGTGCCGATTCACCGGTCATGGATTTTACCACTCCGGCTACCATCATCTGCAGACCTCCGCCCGCCGATGAGGTAGACACATACACGTCCATACCCTCGGTATCGTTTTTGCGCTCTTTTAAAAGCAAATTATTTTCGATAAACTTACGATTACTTAAATCTTCAATCTCGTTTATCGCATTCAAAACACCTTTCGTAACATCTTCAAAAGGCGCCTCAACAGTTGTCGGAGCTTCACCTCGTGCGATAAGACGATACTCACCATCACGTTTCTCAACGAGAATAGCTTTTGTCGTGGTGCTTCCGCAGTCGGTCGCAATAATGGTCTTCATTTCCTTTGCGCTCATGCACTACTCCTTCCCTTTCTTTTTCCAAAAATAATACCAAGGCCTCCGGTTTTTTCTTTCGGCTTTTCGCCTGATTTTTTCTTCTTTTTCGCGTTCAGTCATTTCTCTGTCTAAAGTTTCTATCGTATCCAGTAAATAATCAATATTGGAGCGTTCTTCAAAAATAAGAGCATATTTTTCAAGTTCCCACGTTGTAAAGACCGCCGTCACGACAGGTGATAAAAATATTAAAAATTGTGATCCGATTCGATTGAGATATTTCGAACTCTCGAGAAAGATTATAGCAGGTATGGCCATCTGCCACCGTACGATCTCTTTTGCAAGCTTATCAAGAAGACGTACACGCTCTTCCTGTGAAATATCTTCATACAACAATGTCATGGGTTATCCTTTCGTCTAATATACTACGCACTTTGTCGATTTCTGTTGCATCACGTAAAATAACATCACCGCGACGATTCTTTTTGGTTCCCCTTTGATTGGTATGTAAAAAAAAGTGAGACTGAACCAGATCATATGAAGTGAATGATGTCCATACATACTCTTTTTTTGCTAAAACAGATTCGACCCGTACTCCCGAATCACCGATTTTATATGTGACGGGAAAATAAAACTGATACGTGGGAATGACGACAACAACAACCGTTATAAGAGTAAAAAGTATACTTTTTTCATAAAAAATCATATACGCCACCAATACAGCCATCGCACACAACATGACTATGCCGCGTAATTTTTTCTTTTCAAATAAATGTACTGTCCAAGTATGTAGTATTTCCATATTTCCCTTGACTTTTTTACCACAAATCGAGGTCTTAGTCAACACAAATCGATAGGTTCATATGCCTGATTTCGTGAATAATGACAACGTTACCCCTCGCCAGTACCACCGAGCTAAAAAAAACGGGGCTCAATGCCCCGTCATGCCGTATTCGAATAATAATCAAAGAATCACGTTATTTTTTCTTCTCACGAAACCATAAGTCTTTTGTCGTAAAACTAACGCCAAAAGTTACAAAATCTTCCGAATATCGTGATACGATACCGTCAGATGCCATATCAACCAAATCCATCTCGCGTGAACCGAAGGAGACCATGAGATCAATCGCTGCATTTCCTGATTTGAACGGTTTAAATGAAGTGCCGAAAGAAAAAGCAGACTCTTTACCGTTTTGATAAAGTCCTTCTTGTGTATAATAACCCACGCGCAAAGGAATTGTCACTTTTTTTTCTTTTTCGGATAAAAATGACCAGTTCATTGAAACCAGATACTCTCCTCCGATGCCGATCCTTGTCAGATCCTCAGTATCCGAATATCCGATATAAGAAGTATTACTCCAATTTTCTTGTATATATTCCGCGCTCACGGTCAATGCATCATGACTATACCCCACACCAATTCCTAATTCCGCAGGATACTCCCACACGAAATCCGGTCCTACCGTATCATTGTAACTGTTCGACGTATTGACATCATAAGAAGGACGATAGACTGTTCCTGCCGAAAAATTCTTATATGAGTAATACACTCCGAATTTCGGGGCATAACCAAGGAATTTATTGGTAGTGACAATTTTTGTGGTTGTATCGGTAAATGCAGGATTGATTATTACATACTCGTTTTTATCATTACCAAACGCACACTCAAGTCCCAAAGAAACAGCAAGATGAAACGGGAGCGCGTATGCCCCTGAAAAACCGACTATATTAAAGTTTTTATAATAATCTATCCCAATATAATCCGTGATCTCTCCGCTTTCACCATCCGGATGCTCATATTCATGCGTGAAACTTGCCTGGAAATATGAATTCATCGGGGCATAATAATATGCTGTTAATGTAGCATTTTTTATAGGCAATGGGAATATTATATTGATATATGGTGCATCAATGGATGTCTGATCTGCAGAAAAACCGGAAAAACGATCATAGGTCAACGATAACGAGGACACCGTTTCTCCAACACCTAATACAATTGTTCTTTGAGTAGCCGTTGAAGCGGGATTCATGATTGATGACGTCCAGTCACCGGAAAGCGTAATACCGGTCAAGCCCATCGATCTGCTTCTGATATCACCCGGGTAGGACTTTAATCCCATTCCATCTTTTGCTAAAAAAGAAAGAGAATATGCCGAACAAAACGAAACCGTGAAAAGAATCACCACTATAATTTTTTTCATATTATTCCTCAATTGTTTCCGACAGGTTCACGATAGTATAACACCAGTTCACCCAACGTTATCGGTAAATATCGAAGCATCGTTTTATTTGACGCAGGATAAATTATACACGTATAATCAGTATTTGATTGTAAAAATTTACAGACATTTGTAATATCAAGAATTATTTTTCCGGTTTCTAACGTATGAGTGATGGAAAATTGATAGCTGTTGGTAAAACCGTCTGCTGATGGTGTCCCCAAATACACATAAAAACTCACGCTACCCTCCGTGCTTGTCGGAAGATTAAATTGTGCACGTAGATCTGTATCATTCGCAATAAGACTAAGATTCGCTTGAAGAATTTCCCAATCAGGATTGCTCCGTAATTGTGCGGCATCTATGGTAAACATCGGATGATATCCGTCACCAAGAATTAAAATACTCGCATTATTGTTGTTCACTTCAGTAATATGTGCAATATGTGCTTGTATTTCAGGAATAATCGTTTTGGTTTCATCATTAACCGTATATGATAAAGTAGGAAATTCTTCAAGATCACCGTAAATGCCTGAATGAACTGCAACAAATTCCATAGCGGTATCTAAAATTCCAATCGGAACTATAATAAAACCATAATTCTCGGCAGTATTAGCTTTCCAATACGTTATAAAGGGACGAATCTGTGCGTCGGTTAGTATTATTTCCGTATCACCGGGATTGACCGTAACGGTAAATGAATCAGTGGTTGTGTAATCACCGCCGGGTGATGTCCAGGCTGTGTCGTTTTTATTTTCACTCCACGTCACATTATTCTGTTCCCATTCTTTAGTAAGCCGATAAAATTGCAACACTAACGGTGTAGTTATCGAGAGTCTCTCAACCGTCAATTTTACTGATAAGGTGGTGGCGGTGAGATCCATGTCCGTTGCTGAAGTCAAAGAAAATTTTAATAATGTTCTTATCTCTCGATTGTTCGAAAATCCCGTCCATAATGTTGCCGATGTCGCCAAATCAAATTGCTGTATATTGGTACCGGCTTGTGTGGGCACAAGAGGCGGATCCAACTTAACTGCGTTTTTAATGGTATTGTCATGATAGCCTGTCGGAAGCTCAATGGGACCCTTTTTCCCGCACCCAAAAAACAGAAACAACACGGTGATACACACAAATAAATATTTCATTCGATTAATCCCTCCTGCACGTGAAAAATACTGCATTTCAAGACCACAGTCAAGCGCTATTTCAATATATAAACCCCTTCGACAGAAGAAAAGTTCCCGTCAAGATCAAGTTATTTCTCTCTAAAACGTTCAAAATGAAAATTACTTTCGTCGATTGACCGAAAGAAGAAGTAATAACTCAACGCTGAGCATAAATAAAGTGCGATGGTGATATAAAATGAATATTGAAAGGAGTGTTTTTCAATTATCGCTCCACCGAAATGAGCGCTGATTGTCCACGCTCCATTCCATGCAAGCATTGACATGGCATTGGTAAACGCCTGCTCATCTTTTTTGACCAATTCCATTTCAAAATTTGAACTTATCGGTACGTTCATATTCATAAGAGTACCCCGAAAGACAAACGCAACCACCGCGATGGTAAGATTTGTTGTCAGTGCAAGCACAAGCATGAAAGGGATCGATATTAATTCGGTGATAACGATGCTTCTGAGCATACCAAATCGTTTTGCGAGGAGCGGCGCACTCATCATGGCAAGAAACATAAAAACTTGAAGAATTGAAAAAAATGACCCGATAGACGCAGATTCTTGGTTGAAGACATTCCGGAAATATAAATTCATAAACGGAATGATCAAACCGGCACCCATTCCGACAAATAATTTCGGAACAATTAACTTTCCCATTAAATGCCAATTGTAATGCATCATACGAGAAAAGATATTTCTTTTATCGTTGGGCTTTGTATCTTCATGGATCATAAAGAACGGTATAAGCGATATCAGACTCGCAACAATTGAAATATATAAGGAATAGCGATAACTGTCTATGACACCGATCTCATTACCCATCGAACGAATCAATTTCGGCAAAAATCCACCGATCAAAAATCCTATCAAGGCAGATCCCATCATGAGTGCCGCACTTGTGCTGAAAAGATAGATTCGTTCTTTCGAAGTACTGTTGCGCATAAAAAATGGTGCTGATGAAATTCGATATACCGTAATAAACATGCTCGCCAAAAAACTAAAAAACAATATTAAGGACATGTCGGTAAAAAATACTTGCATAATATAAGCCATTGAGGCCAAAACAGTCGTCACCAGAAGAATATGTTTTATATGAAGACGCTCAATAAGCAGCGCCGCAGGAATTGCGACGAGTGTTGCGCCAAGTGATCCCGATGATAATATGAACCCAATTTGTGTCTCCGTTTTCCCGCTATCCTTAAGATAAAGATTGAACAACAACTGAAAAACCGACATGCCGATTCCGTTAAAAATACCGCCTATTAAAAACAATTTTGCATTTTTTGATATATTTTTTAGATTTTCAAAATACTCTTTCATACGCACACCACATCCTTCGCCTTCCGAATTATATATCCCAAAACTGAACTGTCAAGAGAAATCGAAATATTATCATTGAGAATGAGCGCTGACCAAATCAGTCGTCGGTACCGTATTCAGCCAACTTTGCTCTAAGAGTTTTGGTGGTAATTCCAAGCGCATCAGCGGTTTTCGTTTTGTCCCCGTTGAAGTGTAAATAGGTATCAAGTATTGCCGTTCTTTCAATCTCATGAAGTGAACGTATACTGCCGGTCACAACAGATTTAACCGTATCTTCCAATTGGATATGCTTCGGCTCAAGAATCGATCCGACCCCTAAAACAATTACGCGCTCGATTAGATTCTCCAATTCTCGGACATTTCCGGGCCACGGGTACGCTTCAAGTATCGGCAGTATCTTTGGATCGATATCAGGGACTGATTCATAACCGTTCTCTACCGCATACTTTTTCAGAAAATGTTTTACTAAAAGCGGAATATCGTCTTTACGCTCGCGCAACGGAGGTAAAATAATAGGAATGACATTTAATCTGAAATAGAGGTCTTCGCGAAACTCATTTCGTTGAATTTTTTCTTTAAGATTAATATTAGTCGTAGCGATCACCCGCACATCGACCGAAATCGGTTCTTTACTTCCAAGCGGATCAACTTCCCGTTCCTGCAACACACGCAATAGTTTTGCCTGTAATCCCGTGGGGATATCACCGATCTCATCAAGTAAAATCGTGCCTTTATCCGCAAGCATAAATTTACCGTCTTTTTTCTTATCGGCGCCGGTAAATGCACCTTTTTCGTAACCGAACAATTCCGATTCGAGAAGATTGTCGGGGAGTGCCGCACAATTGACGGTAATATAGGCATTATCCTTGCGTTCGCTCAATGAGTGAATCGCACGTGCAACCAATTCTTTGCCGGTCCCGCTTTCGCCTTGTATCAATACCGTCGCGCGACTCTTGGCAACATTTTCAATAACTTCATATAATTTTTTCATTGAAGGACTTTTACCGACGACGGAAGAAAGAAAATACTTTTCGCGCAAGGACAGATTTTCATTCTTTATACGCCTGATCTCAAGTTCTTTTTGCACAACAAGTTCTATTTCTTCCGGTGAAAATGGCTTCTTCAGATAATTTGCAGCGCCCAATTTCATGCTTTCTACGGCTGTTTCAACATTCGCATACGCGGTCATAAGAATCACGATCGTTTGCGGGGCTTTGGACTTAATATGCTTCAACACCTCAATACCATTCATCACCGGTAATTTGATATCAGAAATAACCAGATCGAACTCCCCGTTATCAAAAATCGTGACCCCTTCTTTTCCATCTTTTGCAGTAACAACGTCAAAAGACTGTCGGCGTAATGTTTCTACAATAAAATCGCGAATAAGCATGTCATCATCAATAACGAGTATTTTCTGCATATACCTTCCCTGTGTCTAAATCATTATTCATGAAAAAATACGGATCAACTGCCACACCATTCAAACGAAATTCCCAATGCAAATGAGGCCCGGTCGAATATCCTGTTGTCCCGACCAACCCGATCACTTCACCGCGTTTTACAACTTGGCCTTCGCGCACAAAAAATTTCAACAAATGATAATAGAGCGTTTTAAGCCCTGAACCGTGCTCAATAACGATAGTATTTCCGCGTGCGTAAAAATCTTCAGCCAAGACAACCACCCCGTCATTTGGCGCTTTAACTTCGGTTCCGGCAGGATTACCGCCAATATCAATACCTGTATGAACATTATTGAATCCACCGCTGTTGTACGCACGCATGATCCCGAAGGGTGATGTAATGCGCCCTGTGAGTGGCCAGCGAAATGTACCGCGAAACATTTTCGGTTGTTGCGTATACAATAATGCATCAACTTTATCATTTTCGTATCGCACAAGCATCGACGCATATTCCGAAGCTTTAGGTGATGACGATTTGACCGTTGGAATGACAATTCGCTCCTTTATAAAATTTCCTTCTTCAACGGTGAACATACGTTTCCATGAATGCATTTTTCCGTCAATATTCGCCATAATCTCTACGTGCATCTCTTTTTGTACAGATAAAATCGCCATAGGCAAAAAAAGCCCTTTTCTATTGGCGGCAATCGGGAATATCGAAACATCTTTTCCGTCACGTAATACTCGTAAAGATCTGACATCACCGTATGTATTCAACACAAGCGCGTTCGGTTGACCTTTTCTATATTCACGAAAATATGACTCTATACCGACCACCGGACGGTAATCCGGTAATGCAAGCGTGATGATTTCTTTTGTCGCATCTTTACGAACAATTACCACATCGACCGAATATGAAGTCGAAATTTGGTGAATGAGCGGTAACATACAAAGAATGCCGCCGCTACTATCCCAATACCATGATAAAGGAGTTATTCCGTTGAGTGATACCGCCGACACATTGGTTTTTTCGGGCAATCCGTTTATAAAAAGTTCATAATTATTAACTTTAGCGATAGGCACCGCGACACACGCTGAGGTACAAATGTACCACAGCATGCATGTCGCAACAACATTTTTCACCATTATTCTTGGGATATTTTATCTTCTTTCGGTAAATTCTTCCCTAATCCCATGTCGATCATTCCGTTGATAAGCGTCCCTTCTTCCATAACAAGTTTTTGCGTACGAACATCACCGATTATAGCCCCTTTTCCTGAAAGCTGAAGACGCTTGCGTGCAATAACATTGCCCTCAATACGACCTTCGGAGATCAATTCTTCGGCATCTATATTCGCAATAACGATACCTTTTTCACCGATAATCACTTTTCCGCCCGATTTCAATGTACCTTTAAACATGCCCTGGATCTGAATTCCATGAGCTACTTCCAAATCACCCTTGATATTACTGGTAGCCCCGAGTACTGTTTCCATAGTGTCAGCCATAATCATCCTCCATTTATTCGTTGTTTCGTGATTCATTTGCTAACGAATCGCACAGCACCATATTTACGCCTCTCAAAACCAAAAAAGGATCTATTTCCACTACACGGTTAAGATATTGGGCAAAAAACACCGCATACCCGCCGGTCATGACGACCTTGCACCGTTCACCTATATATTCTTCGATCTGGGCAACACATGTTTGAATGGTCCCTACTATCGACCAGAATACACCGCAATTGATCGCTTCGAGTGTGTTTTTACCGACGTTTTCTGTCGGAAATTCAAGTTCAATATGAGGAAGTTGCGCTGTCTTCTCTGCCAATGTCTTCAGCATCCAATGCGGGCCGAGAGTGATCATACCACCGCTGAATGATCCGGTTTTATCGATCAATGAAAATGTAAGCGCTGTACCGACATCAACAACAATGGTAGAGTGTCCGTAAATCTTCCCTGCAGCATACGTGGCCATTTTTCTGTCTTCACCAAGCA
This sequence comes from uncultured bacterium, assembly GCA_964423645.1. Classification (GTDB taxonomy): domain Bacteria; phylum Macinerneyibacteriota; class Macinerneyibacteria; order Macinerneyibacteriales; family CAYRFE01; genus CAYRFE01. The sequence continues at coordinate 29,422 of CAYRFE010000003.1, forward strand.
ATCCGCTATAATTGACTTGCATACCCAATTGCAATTGGTCGGCAAAAAATATCTTCCCGTTCACAAATTGCTCAAGTGCCGTCCGGCATTTTTTATTGATCGCAGGGACAACCGATGATATAGCTGCAGTCTCAATCAACCCCATTGTCTTTTTGAAAAAATCCAATGCAGTTAAATCAGGAGTCCCATTTTTAAAATCATCAGTAGGAACCGATACGTAATCAAGAATCCCTGTGTCTTTGAATACCGCAAATTTCACCGAAGAATTGCCGATATCAACCGCAAGATTCATATGTTACCCCCGATATATTTCACTTCAAAGAGTATTTTTTTCATGAGCGTAACCGTCGTATTATTCCTTTTCACCTTCAAAGAGTTGAATCTCCCATGTAACCGGTCCGCTTTTTGCAAGCGTTGCCGACACGCCGCAATATTTTTCTTGGGACAATGTCACTGCTTTTTCTACTTTATCCTTCTCAATGCCTTTTCCCCACAGTTTGTATATGATATGGTATGATGAAAACGGATGAGGTTCTTCCTCTGCAACAGGCGCATTCACATCTATATCAAATGCATGCACGTCCTGTTTCATTTTTTTGAGTATCGAAACTACATCCATGGCAGTGCATCCCGCCAATCCGAATAAGATAAATTCCTTCGGCGAGGGGAAAGACTCTTGCCCGTTAAATTGTGATGATGTATCCATAAACGCAGTACCGCGTGCGCCGACACCTTTGAACAACATATTTCCCTTCCACTCAACGGTAACTTTCATACTTCTTACCTCCGTGCCGTCTGAACTTTATAATAGCAGAAAGAAGGACAGGAATCAAGCGTATAAAGACATCGAAAAGCGATGCCCTATGTATGAATTTTACTCTTGCACCTCACACGGTCTGACCCTATAATATGGAGAAACTAAACCGTAGGAGGTTTTGATGCTCACCCCGAAACAAAGAAAATATCTTGAAGCGTTCGCCCACCACATGAAACCCGAAGTATATATAGGCAAGAACGGGCTCACACCTGATGTCGCAGCTTCGGCACGAGATAATATTGACAAAAACGAACTTTTAAAAGTCAAACTGCAACACGCATGTCTTGATAATAAAGATACGATCGTCGTTACTCTTGCAGAGCGAATAGGCGCTGAAGTGGTACATATACTTGGAAATACGATAGTTCTGTTCAAACAAAAACGTGAGAAGTCGGCTTACACGTTACCACGATAAACACAATGACCGGCATATTATACGTGATCGCAACACCTATCGGAAATCTGGGCGATATCACTGTGAGAGCGTTGGAAACACTTAAAGCGGTGGACGTAATAGTCTCTGAGGATTGCGAGGTTTCATTACGACTTTTGCAACGCTATGCCATATCAAAGCCTATGAAACAACTTAATAGCGGCAATGAATCTATAGTGGTCACACATATTATTGATCTTTTAAAAAACGGACAATCCATCGGGTATATTTCTGAAGCAGGAAGTCCGTCCGTCGCAGACCCGGGATATTTATTGGTTCGTCACGCGCTTGAAAATGGTCTTCCGGTTATCCCTATACCGGGTGTCTCTGCGTGCATTACTGCGCTGATGACGGCAGGATTACCCTCAGAGCAATTTGTTTTCCGCGGTTTTTTCCCTAAAAAAACAACAGAGATGAACCTGTTTTTTGAGTCTCTCACGACCGAGCCCATCACAACAGTGGTGTACGTATCCGTGCATCGCATTGATGATTTCCTGCGCATCGGAAAAGAATATTTACCGACTCGACAGATAGTGATCGGACGTGAACTTACTAAGATCCATGAAGAATTCATACGCGGCACTTTCGAAGAACTTGTTGCGCATACGTTTATACGAAAAGGTGAATTTACCGTCCTGATCGCTCCTGCCCAAACAACGACAATATCTCTGGATGATAATGCAGTTACGGAACGAATAAACCAATTGCTGTCAACGCACAGCGCAAAAGACGTTGCTCGCACAATTGCAGATGAATTCGGACTTCGGAAAAACGAGGTCTATAAAAAATTGGTATCCTATGAAAAAAAATGAAACTTTTTCCACGGCCGTGTTGTCCTATACTGAGGAAGAGCTTGTCGAGCGTTTGATTCGTCATGACGAGAAAGCGTTTGAAGTGCTCATAGATCGATACGGAGGTATAGTGTATACAATTCTTTACGGATATACCACTGATAAGAACACGGTGGATGATATTTTTCAGGATGTGATGATAAAAATTTATCAACACATTCATTCATTCCGCGGAGAAAGCAAATTATCGGTGTGGATTTATCAGATCGCTCTCAACACTGTCCGCAATGTGATTAAACAAAAATCCGGAAAAACCATGATCGAGATAGAGGAAAATACCGTCTCCACCGATAACGAACCTGATGAGCATATGCAAACAGGAGATACTCGCGAGTTATTGGACAAAGCGATAGCGACTCTCCCCCCTGCGTGGCAATCAGTCGTTCAATTGTATTACTTTGAATCTTTTGCCTATGATGAGATCGCACAAATCACCGGTTATCCGATTGGTACCGTAAAAACATACTTATTTAGAGCAAAAGAAAAATTACGAATGTTTCTTCAACCATACGAGGATGAATTATGACACATCACCACAAAAAATTCGATGACTTAGCCATTGAGAAACTTCTTATGTCTCGGAGCCTTCCTTCGGTTCCGGAGGAACTCAAGATCAAAACCATGGCAGCTTTTCGCGATGCGCGTTCTACCTCCGCCGACGAAATGGCAAGAGAGAAGCGTAGTTTCTCATTGGTCATGGGTGTATTCATAGGAATTATTGCGTTGTTTTCGTTTGTTCTTGCTTTGAATATGCACTTGTTCACCACGGTGTATACGGTTATTCGTGATATTGCATCCCGTGTAAGTTTGACGCAGTCGATCGAATCGTTATTGACTGTTGCCAAATACGCAATTGCAGGGCTCGCACTCATTCCGGCATATTTTATCGCCCGACAAGGTAATAAAAAACATCATATAGGGAAATAACAATATTCGAATCTTGCGACATTACTGTTTTTTTACAAGTTATATCGGGCGGAGAGATTTCCGCCCTTTTATTGCATGATATACATAGGTAAAATCCGTGAAAAGACGTTATTGAATCATCGCCATAAAATACGAATGGATTGAACTGTCATGAGTCAGTTCAGGATGAAAGGTTGTTGCTAACAATGAATTTTGACGAACAAAAACCGGATCATTACCACTATATGCCAACACATCGACACTTTTACCGATATTTATGATTTTTGGGGCTCGAATAAATATCCCGTCAACGTTACCGCGAAACACTGACACCATGACCGGATGTTCAAAACTCGCATGATGCCGTCCGTATGCATTTCGATTTATCGTTATATCGAGTAATCCCAATTCTCCTCTCTGTCCGTCTACATCTGCTGCCAAAAGTATTGAACCCGCACAAATTCCCCAAATCGGCATTCCTTGATGATGCCGACGTTTTATTTTCTCGGTAAGATCAAAAACACGAAGAAACCGCGACATGACCGTGCTTTCCCCCCCGGGAAGTATCAATGCATCGACAGCGGCCAATTCTTCTTCATTTTTGACGATTATCGGAGTACCTCCGCAACGTCGAATATGCCGTTCATGATCTTGTACAGCACCTTGCAATCCGAGAATACCGATTTTTTTCATTCACACCCCCCGTGACGCCATTGCCGTTTCAAGTGTTTTTATTTCCAAACCGTTCATCGGAGTACCGAGGTTTTTCGATAGTTCTGCCAAGCGTGCGGGATCGTCGTAATGAATCACTGCACGGACAATCGCATCGGCTGTTTGAGGAGGGTTTTCTGACTTAAAAATACCTGAACCGACAAACACACCATCAGAACCAAGCATCATCATGAGCGCCGCATCTGCAGGGGTCGCAACCCCGCCCGCAGCGAAATTTACAACCGGTAAACGACCGAGCTTTTTTACCTTTTTCACAAGTTCAAACGGTACTCGCATCACTGAAGCAGCAGTATTAAGTTCGATATCACTCATACCCGATAACGCGTGAATCTCGCGAATGATCGCATTCATATGTCGGACGGCCTCGACAATATTACCGGTTCCCGCTTCACCTTTTGTGCGAATCATTGAAGCCCCTTCATTAATACGGCGTAATGCTTCACCGAGATTTCGTGCACCACACACGAACGGGACAGAGTAGTTTTTTTTGTTAATGTGATATTCCTCATCAGCAGGTGTAAGAACTTCGCTTTCATCGATAAAATCGACTCCAAGTGATTGAAGGATTGCGGCTTCCGCACAATGACCGATTCGCACTTTCGCCATTACAGGAATAGAAACCGATGCCATGATTTTTTCTATCATCGACGGATCACTCATTCTCGCCACACCGCCCATTGCACGAATATCCGAAGGAACCCGTTCAAGTGCCATTACTGCACACGCGCCGGCATCTTCGGCAATTTTTGCCTGCACTGCATTTGTTACATCCATGATGACGCCGTTTTTAAACATTTCTGCGAATCCTTGATTAATTTTTTCTCGAGCCATACAGTCCCCCTTTTTCTTTACATACCATCCGATATAGAGTATACTTACTACTGAAGCGACATAATACATTTATGCGCCTTACGTAATACATTTAACATAGTGTATTACTTTAGTCAAGGAGTTTATGCGTTATTCCGAGATTGCCGACATTCTTATCCAACGAATTTCTTCCGGTATATATCGACCGGGCGAGAAGATCCCCTCTGTACGTGATATAGCCGACGAATTTCAGTGTAACAAACTAACCGTCCAACGTGCATTCGACATACTTAAAGAACGCGGATTACTTGACAACATTGTAGGAAGCGGATCATTTGTGCGTTTTCCCGAAGTGCGTGATACCGCTCATTCAGTATACGATTTCAAATCAGCTTCATTATCCGATACATTTGTTCCACATGCTATGTTTCAAGATTGCCTGACAACGCTCACAGATAATCCCGAGGGATTACTGGGGAACACTCCACCGCAAGGCGATGAACTCTTACGCACGATTCTCGGTAGCCGTTACGGGTTCCCCGCACGCAGGATCATCATCATTTCCGGCGCACAGCAAGGACTTGATATCACCGCAAAAGTATTAGGATTGACCGGGGAAGAGATGCTTTTTGAAGAACCTACTTATTCCGGAGCTCTGGCATTATTTAAACCTCGCCATTTCATTCCGTTTCAAGACAGCGGGCCTGACCCGGAACATCTCCACGCATATTGTGACAAATCAATCCGCCTCATGTATACGATGCCGTTTATTCAAAGTCCTACCGGATTGGGATATTCATCGGAAACTATAAAAAATATTGCATCCATAATCAAAGAGAAAAATCTGTACTTAATCGAAGACGATTATTTATCCGATTTTCTACCGGATTCCCATGTTCGTTTTGCAGATATAATCCCTGAAAAAACTATTTTCATAAAATCTCTCTCAAAAATTACCGCACCCGGCCTGCGAATCGGTTTTATGGTCGTGCCGGATGATCTGTATGACCGTTTTATTGACGTGAAATTCTTATCAGATATTACATCTGCGCCCCTCATTCAACGCGTAACTCGCATCTTTTTTCAACACCCCGCTTTTAATGGCTATTTGCAATCTTTAAAAAACATTTCAGATCAACGTCGCAGAAAAATTGAAACCCTGCTACATCAATTCGCGTTTCTTCACATACAAAACAATCAGCAAGGCTATAGCATTTGGGTACGAAGTGATACCTCTCCTGATATTTTTTCAGCACCATGGACATTGGGAAGCCGATTTTCATTTCATCCCGATCACCGATCTTTTTTCCGCTTGTCATACATGAACATGAATGATACTGTTTTTGAGAAAGGTTTTGATTATTTAAAAACGGTTTTTGACCGAATGGAGGGTTCATGATCGTTAAATTATTTGCCGGAGCAAAAAAGTTTTTTGATGGCAAGTCGGAAGTAATAATACAAATTGAAACACCCTGTACCGTTGATGAGTTGACCCGTTTACTGGGTATACCGGATAATCATACTTTTGTTGCATTCAGAAACGACGAGCCCATACATCGTTCCGACATCGTTTGCGACACGGATATCGTTACGCTCGTCCCGTTCGTAGGCGGCGGTTAATTGAAATAGATCCCAATCAATGATCTTTTTTCGAAGAGTCGGTTTTCTCCTGTGTATCCGGAATAGATTCTATATCGTAAGCTTTATTGTTTTCAAAACTCACATCTTTTGAATAATCGGGACAATGCAACGAACCTTCCATCATGAATTTCTTTTGACAAAATTGTCGCCATGCACACATTGCGCACAGCGAACGAGAATCTTCCGTCATGAAGAGGTCCTAATTACACGAATTATCTCGCCAAAAAACAATGAATGCAGATCTCCGGAAGCATAAAATGATTTTATCACATCTTCGGGAACTGCGACTCGATGCAACTTCTCTGTGCTTATTATCTTACATTCATACACAAGATCAGCATCTGAGACGTACGGCGTTCCTTCAGCAGTTGTCGCATACGGAATATTCATTTTTTCGACTTTGTGTTCATCTTTAAAACTCACTGATCCGCAATACTTTAGCAAATCATTATGCGTTTCATTAAAAAAAACCGAAACGGTAAATATACCGCTTTTTTTCAAGTTTTTATACGTATACCTGCTTGGTCGAACAAATGCACCAAATACCGGAATATTCCACAAATTACCCAACATTCCCCATCCTATGGTCATGAAATTCGGTTGATGTTTTCTGTTAACCGAACCGATGACCGCTTTCCCGCGTTTGATGGCATCAAGTGCTTGATCAGCTGTATGAAATTGCGGAGCGACCAATTCGCGTTTTTTCGTCATTTCGTACATAATTTCATCCATACGACGAAGACGTCGTGAGAGCATTTTCCCAATATTCTGCATAAGAATAACCAAAATGTCTGTATTTTCCAAAAACAACGGATTTAGTTTTTCAAAATTGATCTCAATGAGCTCCGCCTCATCCTTTGCAATGACCGAGGCAGACCGCGGTTCAAGATCAATGACGGACATTTCACCGAAAAAAGTTCCTTTATACAAAGTGATAAGTTTATCATCACTTTCTAACTCGATAAGTTTCACACCCTCTTCAATATCACCTTTATATATGGAGACCGATCCATTAAGGATAACATACATTATCCTGGACAATTCTCCTTCTCGTATGATCACATCACCCTTCTTGTATTTCTTTATTGCACAATGAGTGACAATATCACTAATATCTTTATCGGTCATACCAATAAAAAAAGGCTTTGAAGCCAACATCGAGATAATTTCTGAATTATTCATAGACCGTCCTTTATTGGAAAGGAAAGCGGGGCGTACGCCCCGCTCCGGTTAACGGTTTTCCAACACTTGTTTTAATTTTTTGATCGCAAGAACTGCATTACGACCCGGCACTTTATCGGTTAATCCGAATTCACCGTTAATATTGGTTTCAAGAATACCACGCGTAGTGCATATCATAATGTCATTGAATGCAAAATGAGAATTCGGCACATCTTTATACGGAGAAGGTGAGCCGACAAATTTGGTGATAAGATCTTTTTCATTGCTGAGTTTCATGATTATGCCTGCGATATAACGAGCATACTCAACCTTGGTGATCTCACGACCCGGTTCAAAATTGCCGCTTGGGAATATTTCCATTATACCATATGCAACTGAACGTTCAACAAATGAGCGAGCCCAAAAATCAGCTGCAATGTCCGGCAACACAACGGCTTTTTTATCGCTCTGAGGATCACCGTATGCAATAAAACCAAATTTCGGATCAGCCTTGAAGTATTTTTCAACGTTAAGCTCATCAATAAACAATGCTGCAATATCCGCACGAGTAACGATGCCTGATAATGCGATACGACGAGCAGATTTTCCCATACCCGGCAACGCCATTTCGATTTCGTTTAATTCGGTCATCATCTTCATTGTTTCTTGATCATTGCTCTTGATACCCAATGCTTTTTTGTACCATTCGCGCGCATCTTCGAATTCACCCATTCTGAAGTTCGCATAACCGACCCAACGGGCTGTCTCGGCTGATGCCATAAGGTCAAATGCTTTTTCAAAATTGTTACGCGCTTTCTTATACTCCTGCATGGCCATGTAAACTTTTCCGCGTACTAAATAACCGCGATAGTACTTTCCGTCTTTACTAATTGCTTCATCGGCAAATTGTAACGCACCCGGAAGTTTATTCTCGCCGAGATAACTTTCGGCAAATCCTTCATAAGCAGGTGCATATTTCGGATTCAAGCTTTTTGCAAGATTGAATTCATTAAATGCTTTCACCCATTCTTTTTCGCCTATGAATTTCATTCCTTGTTTGTAATGTGCTTCAGGTGTATCCATCATACCTTCTTCTTTACGATCAGGCCCGCATCCGATCAGCACAGAAACAATGACTGCAGCTATTATTAATAATTTTTTCATAGTCTAACTCCTCTTACTTCAACACGAACATGACTTTACATTTTTTAACAGCCTCAAGTAATTTCACATTGTTGGTAACTTTGGCAGCATCTGCCGCAGTTACGTAAACATCCATGCTGTTAGATGCAGTACGTGATGCGGTGATAACCATCGGGTTCCCTACAACACGTTCATCCTTCTTGGCCATTTCAATGTCTTTTACGTAACCTACAACACCCATTTTGACAGCATAGTCAGCATCAACATAACTTGCATCATAAATCGGTGTATTATCCTCATTGTACACTTTCGGCGCCATGCATGGCAATACGGTAAAATTACGCACATCAATGATAAGTCCGGTATATTCAATCGCTTTTTCGGTATCAGTTAACGATCCCGACACGACAGGAATTTCTTTCGGTTGACCAAAAAGCGGAAGAAGAACTTTCGCCAGCTCGCCGGAAATAACCATTTTAATCGTTACTTCTATGGTACCATCCGACATATACTTTACTTTGTCTTCTTTAAAATGCTTAATGATACCTTCAACCTTTGAACGTATAACATCATCTTTCAACATAAAGTTTTCAACCGTAGTTTCAGATGTTATATTGACACCCTGTACAATTTCCAACAAATTACGATATGCATCAGCGGTCGCTGCCCTTTTTGTCGTCGGTCTTTGAGCTGCTTGAGGCATATTCGGGCTTGGCGCACCTATACCCGTTGCATAAATAACAAGGTTTGTCCAGTCTATCGCTCCTTTATCCAGTTCCTGAACCATTCCCTGTGCACTTGCTCCCCACACCATCGCAAGTACGAGGGTTAAAACAACACACAACTTTTTCATGATCGTTACCTCCTTATTGTTACGTTACTTATCTGAAGTATAGCAGGGTTTATTTTTTTTTCAAGGCTAAATCATTCGATATCTATCAATACCTCGGCTATTGTGAAGAGTAAATTATGTTAACTGTTTTACTCCAATAAACTTGATATCCATCGAATCCCATTACTCAGTGTCAAAAAATGCATGAATCAATAACGTGACAGAGTGAACCGTCGTAATATGTGCCTTTCTCAAAGGCATGTGATGATACGTGAGCTTTGTATACGAGGAAGAAACATACCGTTTCACGCAGCACCACATTTCACTGACACTCCTTTTCGAATAGACCACGTAGGTCAAAAAAACATTCGTAAAGTACACTTCGTTTGAGGAATACATTATGTTTTACCCTACTGAGAGAACATGATTCTCGCCGTGCGATATTTCTCTCCTGCTATCGATTGAAAAAATTCTTTTGCGCTTTCTCGAACTGCATACGAGATCATCTTCTTTTGCCACTCTTCATTGCTTTTTGTGATAAGAAACGGACTCGTCGAATATTCACTCCTATATTCTTTTCGTATGATCTCGCGTGCTGTTTTACCATCAAATAGCGTATATATTGTGGTGACAGACAACATCACTTGATAAACCTGACTTCGTTTTTCTTGTTCAACATGATCAGGATACACGTTTTCTTTTGGAATCGCAGTGAATGATGAATACTCCACATGAGTATAAATCACATAGTCGGAACGAGTCGATTGCGCCGCTTTCACAATAACGATTGGAGCATCTTGCTGGTAAATTTCTTTTGATGGACTCACCCGAATACTCTGCGGAAACAACGCCGAGGCAATTGATACGATAACGGGACGAATCGAATCAGCAGGGACCATAAGATTATCCGGCACATGAAGCGCAATTTTTTTTCCCTTTTCAATCTGACTGATACGTTCTTTCTCAATCGTGATGACTTTTTTATCGATATGCACACAGCCTGCAGTCATGAGCAATAGAAACGCAATTAGTAGTCTCATTCATCCCCCGTAAACCGTCGGTAATTTTCATATATATCAGAATCGGGATACAATTCCAACGCTTTTTTGTACCACTCCCGTGCCAATTCAGTCTCACCCATAACTTCATAAATGATCGCAATATTATTATAAATACCCGCCTTATGGGCAGGCTCTTTTACTTGTTCCGCTGCTTTTTTAAACAACTTAAGCGCTTCCTGATTTTGTTTCAACTCAACTAAACGAATACCGTACCGCAATGATTGCATTGACGATCCCTGATACACATTCCCCCAATGACTACATGCGGTCAAAACGACCATCATAACGACAATACAAACTGTTTTCATACTACCTTCCCGTATATTTCAACGCAGCCCAATACATAGGATGCGGAAAATAGTGACGCAGATCAAGCGATGCCTTATGCAACGCCTCATCAGGTGCAACACCACTGAGGCGATATCGATAATACTTTTTAAAAAGCATAGCCGTCGCCACATCTGAGATACGCCATAACGCGGATATAACCGCATTGCTTCCTGCATTTAAAAATGCTCGGTCAAGTGCCATGACTTCATCACCTTTTCCGAGACTTCCGACGGCAGTCTCACACGCACTCAAAACTACCAGATTTGCATGAATTTTCAACCCTAAAATCTCTTCAATATCTAATCTTCCGTTATTTTTTTCATCTTCCCGCAGATAGAGGAAAGAAAAAGCCGGATTTTCCTGATTGAACACGCCATGACATGCAAGATGAATGGTATCGTACGTTTTTTCGTTAATATTTCTTTTGACCTCCGACTCAGTCGCCTCTTTACCTATCAATACCGCACTTTGCGTGCCGTACATGAACGCTATCTCATTTGCCTCTTTTTGTGCAAAATACAATTCAAGAGATTCATTATTGACATCAGGATTTCCAATCGCGAACACCGCATTCTTTTGAACACCATTGGGGTGCATCAAAACGTTAAATCCCGGAACATACGTAACACGTGATGCATCATAAAGATATGCAGTACCGTCATATAAAGCTCCGAAAGGAATATAGTTCAAAACATCGGAGGGGGATATGATCACATGCATAAATTTTTTTATTGTGTCATGATCAAGCAGCAATGAATACAACTTGGCACCGCGTTCTCGTATAACAGCCTCGTCTTTTTCTTCAATAATCGCATCACGAAACGAGGTTACGGCGGTATCAATATCAACGTGTGTCAGTGCGATTGTTTTCACGGTCATGGTCATACGAGTGCAATACACGGCATAGAGCGTATCACGAAGGCGATAATATGATATCCCGATCGATTCTCCTATCATGGCTCGAATTTGCTCAGCCGATGGCGTATCAAAGGGCTTGTATTCAAGTGAATCGCCATGCTCAATGAATAAATTAACTTTGTAATTTTCATAATCCGTCTTTGCCTTTGTATATTCACCCTGCCAATCGGCATTATTTTGTGCCTGATATTGCAAATATTCAACTTTTTCCTTCATTTCTTTGATTCGCGCACTGATCTTCACATCATGTATCATAAACGCGAGATCATCATTCATTGTCATCGAAAAACCGATAAGCTTGACTGTTTCGATCGTCTCAAATACTTTTTCGGGATTATTTTTTTCTGCATATAACTGAATCAATTCTTCATAAACGGCAATGTTCTCTTTGAAAAAACTTTTCCTCAGATCAAATATTTTAATTTTTTCCTGTATACTGTTAATGTAACGGATCGCTGTCTCAAGATGCGCCGTATCTTTTAACAAAACTCCTAATGCGGTGTGAATCTTCAACAACATTTTCTCGTTATTAAACTGTTCCGCAAGCTGCAAGCTTTGTCGAAGTTGCGCGACATTCTTATCGATTAATCCGTTATAATATAATGCGACCTGCAGATCCTTCTTTGTTTCCTCTCCTGTCATTGAAGAAATTTTAGTAAAATAGATGCGTGCATTGTTCATATCGCCTTTTTCGTAATAGGTGATCCCGATATTACGATATATACCTGCGAGTACTAAAACATTTTCCCTGGTTTTAAAATAATCTTCCATCTTTTTTAATTCATCGAGCGCTTTATCAAATTCTTGACGTTTACGCATAATTATGGCCTTATTAATGGCAACTATAGGAATTTGAGATACAATATTTTTTTCAAGTGCATCTTTTTCTGCAATATCTAAAAGTTCGGCGGCAGCATCCAGGCGTCCCGACTCAATGTAGCAGAGTGCACGTAGGTTATTGATGACAATACGTTCTTCAAACATTGATTTTTCAGGAATATCTTTTATGACATCGGATGCAATTTTTAATGCTTTGAAATAATTACTTTTCTCATAATAAATTTGTGCCCGACCGATACGCGCATTGATCGAAAGAGCGTTTTTGGGATCAAGGCCCTTTTCAAAGGTATCAAATATTGTTAGCGCTGTAGTGAATTCCCCCATATTCGTAGCTATAAACGCGCGATACAGTTGTTTCGCAGAGTCATAACGTGTATCAGTGATCGAATCCAATTCAGTTTGTGCTCCGCTAAAATCATTCATGAATCTGAATTTTATTTTGGAACGTTCCAGTTTCGCATCAGCTGTGGTCAACGGAGCAAGTAATTGCAATGCTTTTTTCATATCACCATATTTTTCAAACAAAACAGCCAATTTAAAGTCGTTCTTGGTCACCTTCCCCTGTTCATAAAGTTCGATTGCCTTTTTATAATACCCGTTACGTTCATACAACGCCGCTAAACGATCATAATATGCCGTCTCAGTGCCATCCCCTTTGATCTTTAAATATTCTTCAAGATAATTTTTAACCAGGTCAGGATCATTCAAAAGGTTGGAGCCTATATTAATTAATGTCAGAAGCCTTTGGCTCAAATATTCAGGATCATTCTTCAGACGAGCAAATCGTACCACCTTCTGCAACTCCTGAAAAGCTCTGCCGTAATATCCCAGTTGATAATATGCAATAGCTTTTCGATCTGTTTCAACCAATGTCTTGGAAACATACTGAGCAATTTCCTCATCGGTCATCGGACGATATCCTATCGTCATATCTCGTGTACGTACTTGAGCGACGCCGTTATATAACAAAATATCAACAATAGGTTTTAATGCCACGATATCATCCGCTCTCAATTCCAATGCATCTACCGTAAGGCCGTGAGCCGTTAAATCACGTATAGTGAGCGAACCTAATTTTGAATCGGGATAAACAGGTTGCATTATCAAGGGTTCATTTACCGAATAACTACCGCCCTTTTTAGAAAGCAGGTCGCTCGAAGCGACAACCTCTGATGATTCGTGAAGCATACGCTTTTTATACATAACATACATTTGACTGACAGAAAATGCATTGTACGCGGTCGGAGAAAATGATGCGCCGCTTCTATCGCAATGCAATAGACCTGTAGCGGCGTCGGTCAATGAAACACCTGTGCTCGTTACCGTTAGATACCGCCTGCCCAGACGACAATTCAACGCATCAGAAGCAGATAAAATACGCTGAATATCCTCTAATGAGTATGACAGAGTTCCTGTGAGTAATCGTGCGCCGTCATCAAGTGTATTTTTGTATTGCACCATTTCTTCTAATGAATTTTGAGATACCGCATAAAGATAATTCCCTATATTAACCGTATCAAATTGTGATGATAACACAGGTTTATAGAGAATATAGTTAAAGTATGCATCACAATTTTCAAGTTCGATCAGCAAGCGAAACGCATCGTTATACAGGTGAGCCTCCGCGATTCTTTCCACCATTGAGTATAGATCTTCACGGTGGTAATACCAAAAATACAAACCGTTTTCGAAACGAAACGGATTGGTCATACGCAATTTGGTCATCACGGCATCAAGATACTGCACTGATTCAGTAAAACGTTTCTGCTCCAAATTGATCAGCGCAAGATCGTAGAGCGGAAAGACACCGACAGTATCATGCACTGAAAGTGCGACCAATTCCTGAATGATATTTTTTCCGTAAAACATATAATCAAAAAGCAACCGAATCCGCTGCACCGGTTCCGAAGGTTTCATCGATTGTTCAAGTTCAGCAATAAATCCGTATGCAGCGGCAATTAATTGCGCCTGAAAAAGCATCGCATCCGTGGCTTCCTGAAGTGTTACATATCGTCTTTCGATTGTGCAATACTTATATACACTATACACAAAAATCAACTTATATGCCGATTGTAGCGCAGAATCCCTTACAGCAATAACATCAAGTTTGATCTTTTCTAATTTCAACATATCGGCATGATTCACGTCATCCTTAAGATATAGTACGGAAAGTTCATTGATAATTGAGCCCTTTAAGAATTTCTCTTTGTCCGATATTGACAATGATTCCCGTAAATACGCATCCATTTCCGACTCTGCGGCTATCCGGTGATACATATCAGCTAAATTATTGGCAATGATCGATGCAGCATACGGTTGAATGTTGCGCTTCTTCTTTTCATCATAATACCGCAACGCATTCCTGAAATCTCCCTTGATCTGATATGCCCGTGCAAGAATTGTATAAAAAAGATCCCGTTCCATTTCACCGGTAAGTCCTTTATACGCAGTTGAGGATTCGGCTGATAAGGCGACATCGACAGATACAGAAAGTAATCCGCCGCTTTTTTTTGCAATATCTGCTTTTACTGTTTCGAGTCCTTTTATTGCCGCTTCGATCGCACGATCTTCGTCATTTCCTAACAATGCATTATAGGCAATATTTCGATATAACAACGTAATATTATCATTGAGCGCATGCGCTTCAACGAGTCGAAGTGCGCGATTAAACATATCTGCCGCTTTTAAATATTCCTGACGTTGATGATATAACAACCCCATATGCTTATATACAAATACCATGCCGGGTTTGTTCGTATTGGTCTCATAGTAGGTGAGAATGACCGTGTCTAACTCCAATGCCTTGGAATAATCATCTGTTTGATAGTAAATATCAGATAATTTGAGGTAATACCCGATTTTTTCACGATCATTTCCGTACGCAGGGATTCGTTTCTCCATTTCGGAATAATGGTGAAGCGCTAAGCTATTCAATTTGAGTTGGTAGTATACATTGCCCAAATTTTTATAAAAATAACCTTTTACTCGTTCGTCCTCTGATAATGCAAGTCCGGTTTTATAATGCTCAAGAGCCGCTTCTAAATAATTACCCATTTTCAATCGTTCAAATTGTTCTTCGACCCACCCTATCGTAAGATAAAAAAAAGGTTCATCAGGTTGTTTTTCTCGTGCATTCATCAGCAATGCATAGGCTTCTTCATAGGCGGCTTTCTCATGGTCATATTTTCCGGATTGGGCAAAATGTGTCCCGACATAGGTCAACGCATAGGCATAATAATAGGTGGATAAAGGGTCCCCGTTCGATTTTTGATATGCGTCACGGTACTGACCTGCGGTGGCCAGAATATTCCCTAATGCGAAATTGATATCGATCAGACCACGGTTCGCGGTTCGATGTAAAGGAGAGAATTGTAATACCGCCGCATACCATTTTTTTGCTTGCAACATATCATTCGCCATAAAATATTTCTCTGCGGCACGCGTACCATACACTTCAATATGATTTAAAAAATCATCATACCGAAGTCCCAAATATTCATTTTCAATTCTATTTTTTGCCGCATCAAAAATTTTCTCATACTTTTGTTGACGAATGAATAACGCAATAAGCTCTAATGTGATATCATCTTTGAGATCTTCGTCTCCGAATCTATCGTACACATCATACAACTCTTTTTCCGCGGTCTCATAATCACTCAATTGAATATAATTGTGCGCAATTTCTATGGCTGCTTTTGTATAAATTATCGCCGAATCAGGATATTGCAATTTCAGGCGTTCCAAATAATTGATCGAAGCGATACCCGATGTGTCGGTACGAGATAGATTGATCAGTGCATCCACTGCACGATCGATCCATTCATCCTTCATCAAAGTATTGGCAATAAGCGCAACAAATGCATCTCGTGCCGTATCAAATTGCCAAGTTTTCGCTAAACTCATACCATACCAATAATACAGCTTATTGTATGTTCTTCTTGGTAAATGAGTGAGTTTTTTTTGTTTTGTATAAAACTGGATGTAATGCGGATATCGTGCATCTTCATACAGACGTTCCAGATACAATTCCACATAATAGTCATTGAATTCTTTATTGGGAGAAATGATATCTTTTTGAATCGAATCGGCAAAATAATAAATTCTCGAATTTTTCGGATATGATGCACGTATCGTCGCTATCTCACGCGTAAGCAATTCGTCGAGATGCTCTTTTTTTAAAAAAGACAAATAATCACGATAAAGATCTTCGGCTCGAGATTCATTTTTAAACTTTTCAAGTGCATAGGTATACGCGATTATTTTTTTATCGATCGTTTCAGCTTTCTCAATATAGGAAGCAAAATGAAAAATCGTCGAGAACTCGGGAACTAAGGAACTTTTTTCCTGATATTTCACAATTGTGCGATCAATATAATATAAATATCGTGCATCGAGTGCAAACTGTTTTATCTCATTGACAGGAAAAAGATACAATTCACGATTATTATCAAGTCGTGTAATAAAACGCGAATCAGTCTCATTGAGAACCCCGTCGCCATTGGTATCGAAAGGTATCGCGATATAATAGATCGAAGAGTCGGACATATCAACGGTCATATGAAATTTCAGTGACGGCGAATCGGTCACCAAGACACTGCGATCCGTCAAAATATCATAACGAAAAAGAGAATTCCCGAGTATATAGACAAAACTATGGGCATCTATAAATACGGGATTGGTGCAATCAAGTAAGTTGATGTTCTTCTTTTCGCCGGTTTCGAGTGAATATAATATCGGTCGGTACTCGTTACCCTTTCTTTGAATATACACCAAATGTTTCCTGTCAGGCGACACCGACGGCATGCTGCAGGCATTTCCCTTATCGGAAAGGATCACCGTGCCTTTGGGTGTCATGATCACAACATCCCCGCGAACATCATACTCACGTGATATCAAAACCGTACGGTTGTCGTCAATACCTGCAGGTTCCTGCTCGTCAAAGGGGGTTGTTGCAATTTGCCGAACCGTTCTGTCGAATTTACTTATCGCAAATACGTCGTTATTATTTTTTTCTTGAGAGACGAACATCACGTACCCAAGAGATGCGTCTGTTGACACCGATACGATCGGTTCAAGTCGTATCACTAGATTTCCTTTTGAACCCATATCCATTATTTGATTTTTTTTAAACAAATTACGTGTCGCCACGCATGAGAATAAAATAGTCGCCGCAATGATAGTACACGCACAGCGTATATATGTCATACCGTTGCCTTCTTCACTTTTTCTGCACCCAAGTCCCGT
Source organism: uncultured bacterium (assembly GCA_964423645.1). Taxonomy (GTDB): domain Bacteria; phylum Macinerneyibacteriota; class Macinerneyibacteria; order Macinerneyibacteriales; family CAYRFE01; genus CAYRFE01. Next base: position 47,141 of record CAYRFE010000003.1, read on the forward strand.
CAGCTTCCTGAATCCACCATCCGATTTTCGCATCATTTCGGAATTTTTTTGCAAAGATCTCTTGTACCTTCGCGACATCAGAACTACTTAATCCCTCGGTGACTTCGATAATCCGTTCAAAAATAATCCCTCTGTCACGTGATTCCTCACTTATCAAACGTTCGACATACGCACGCATTGACGCATCACTTTTGATGCTTTCAGCGTCACGTACGATAATGAAACCGTTGGAGGCCTCGCCAATGACACCTTTATCCATGAATCGTTCATAATCGTCACGATTATAATTTCTGTTTTGAAATGCAAGAAATGCTCTGCGTTGACTGTCACTGATAAGACGAATATCATCCGGCATGGTTCGAATCGAGACCATGAGCATTTTATCACTACCGATAAATGAAAAATTTCCCAATACCTGGTTCTCAAGACTGGTTTTCTCACCGACGAGCGTAATCTCAATGTTCGCTTTTGCTTTAAACAACGAACATCCCGTGATAAGGCTCATGAAGCCGTACATGATGACGAGAAATACACCGCGTGCCAAAAAAAATGAAGACACTCGTCTCGGGACACACATACTGCCACGATCAATGTCAGAAACGGTCGTCTTTATGCGGTTCTGTGATTTTTTCATATTCACCCCTCGATATTTAATTCTTTTAATATTGCTTTCAACGGAATCCGTCGAATCGGATCAACTTCAACATCACCTACAAAAAAGCCAAGAATGATCGAAATAAAATTGGAACGACGAGTTGTAAATTCCGGTATAATATCAATATACCCGTTTTCAACTCGGACACGAATATTTTTCGGCACGACACCGACCATATTGAGTTTTGATCGAATACCCTGTATCTCAGGGTTTTTTTTATCCGGGTCAAGCGAAATGAGTAATTTATCCAAGACGTCCTTGTCAATGCGTGTAATATCAAAGTATCCCGAAATATCAGTTTTTGTGCCGCTGATCTTGCTTGCAAATGCAAATATAGATGTTCCGCTTTTCTTTGCAGCCTTTCGTAAATTAATATCAATGCCGCTGAGAGCGACAGAGTATGTCATTGTCTCCAAATCAACCGTCATGTCTCCGCCGATTTGACCATCAAGAAAATGCACCAATAATCCCGAAAGTGCAACATTCTTGTTATACGCGGCGATACTTGCACTGATATCGGTCCATTCATACTGATTGAATGCCGCTCGTTTTACAAACAGATTATATTTCGTGGTGAGTTTACCGTTACCTTTTTCCTCAGGTGCATACGTATAGGGCATTGCAACCGATACTTCATCAACGGCAATTCCCGGCATACGAACCGATGCACATCGTAATTCAGCAACAAGCGATGTCTTGGGCATGGTAAAAGTATACCATACATTACCGGAGATTCCTTTTGCGGACATGTGAGTTTTGGGATCACCGTAAATAACATCTGCGAACGTAATATCCCCTTTAACTTCCGGTTTTTTTGCAGTACCGCGAACTTCCGCACTCAATTCAATACGTCCGCCAACCTCAAATTTCTGAAGAATATTCACAAAACGCTGCATTTCGGCGATATCGATCATTGAATCTTGAATATCAAGATTGATACGCTCATTACCCCATTTTTCCACATATCCGTTGAGAAATACCGTGCTCTTTTCGCCGACATTCAAACGTATTTCATCACAGTACACAAATTCCCTGTTGAGATCAATGATTGCCGTACCCGTTAATTCACACAAGGGGATTTTAACCGCAAGTGTATCTTTTCGGTAATCAATGTCGTGCATACGAAACGCGGTCGTTGCAGTTACGCTTTTCGGATTTTCCCCTTTCACATGTAAATCGGCGGTGATACGTGAAGTGAGTGGAATATTAAAATATTTCAGGTACGTAAAATCACGAAGTGTTAATGTATAATCAATATTATTCATAAAATCCGATGCGCCGGTGAGAGATAACGTACCGCCATACATCGAAAGCGCACACTCATTGAGCACGATTCGACGAATATTTGAATAATCGGTCAATGCAACACGAAGATCAAGTTTAAAATCATGTACTGTCTGTGCCAATGCCGTCTCTTTGATCGTTTTCACATGTGCACGAATCTCAGTGAGCAGATCCCGGTTATGTCCGTCTATACCGATCGCAACCGATATACCCTGCGTCTGTATGGTTCCGAATGTAAATGCGCCGTCGGTAAGTGTAATATCTCCTCGATACTCAGAGGGACTGCCTTTACCCGAAAACAATATATGTCCCGTACCGCTGGCAGGCAACGAAGGAAGAAAATTCGATTTCACGACACGAAGCAACTCCTCGATATTGATATCAATAAAACAAGTGCGTACTGCGAGTGCCATTTTTTTCATGTCTGAAAATTTATTCACGGTCGCACTCATTTCGATGGTTCGTTGTTTGTTCATTTCTGCGGTCAACGAAATCAAATCAATAAATTCGTCCTGTATATTACCATTGACTTCATAGGCGATTTTAAATGACTGTACTTGTTTCAACGCATCGGTGAAACCGATCATGAGTGAGTGCTGAAATGACGTATCCGTATGATATGCAAGCGAGGTCATGAACTCAACCGGTATCGGCGACCTCCCGGGTAATTCCATAACTCCGGACGGTGCGGATAGTGTGCATGAGAAATCATTCCCATGAAGATCAGCTTTTGTGACACGCGCTGAAAGATCAATGGATATTTTTTCAACCGCGAAACGCCCTTGTGAGGTCAATACCTCACATCGCTGTATATTATTGATCTGTGCCTTCGAAACACTGATGATAACGGGTAATTTGAACGGTTTTTTCTCCGCTTCGGCAGTCGATCTCTTATGTGTGTCGGATGTATCATCCGGTACCACAGGTTTTTTCGGTACATATGTTGCATCAAATACTATTTTAGGGGAATCGACTATAAAAGATCGAATTGATACTGTCCTTACGAATAACGCACACGGATTGATTGTTACGGTGACTCTCGGGATACGTGCATCAATAGCATCTTTGGCATAAACAATGTCCGACACCGACAAATAGAACGGTACCACGCCACGGATTCGACCGATAGTGAGACCATCCACTTTTAAATTAACAATGGAAACTGCGGCGGGAGTATTGATAAAAATATTCAACACAGTCAAAAGCGCGATAACGACAATACCAATCCACATTGCGGTAAAACCGATACCTCGAGCTATTTTTTTCAAAGATTTTTTTTTCGTATCTGTCATGGCGTTAGTATACGCTATTCAATCTGCTATTTCAAGAATGAACAGGAAAAAGATTTCTTTTTAATAACGCACGGCAAATACAAGAAAGACCTTCCGAAACCTCTGCATAAAATTTACTCCGAGTGGTACGAAAACACTTATATCAAGCATACCGGCAGCCAAGCTTTTTTGAACCTCAATACGTGCGTATAAAACGATATGCTCCGGTTTCTGCATCTACACAACGTCGCGACAGCTCGTGTTAATGTGAGTCTTTCAGTTCTTTTTTTATAGTGTAACGTAATTCTTTTTTACTCGGTTTACGCACAGCAGGGGCTTTTTTCAGCGGTGTTTTTTGTACTTGTTGTAGAAGTTTATTGTATGCATCCCATCTGTCTTGAGAAAGCACCCCGCGTTTCAACGCTTCCAACACTGCACATCCCTGTTCAGTTTTATGACTGCAATTGCGATATTTACATGCTCCTGAAAGTGCTTCGATCTCATCTATCACATCACTGAACACATTCTGCAACGTATCTTCGTCAACTGTCAATTGAATATCACGAATTCCCGGTGTGTCGATGATAAGCCCCCCCTGCTCAAGAATGATCAATTCTTTATGTGTGGTCGTATGCTGTCCTTTGTCTTTGTATGAGGTGATTTCTGCGACATTCATTTTTTCAAAACCAAGCAAAGTATTGATTAATGTTGATTTCCCGACTCCGGAAGAACCGATCAACACCATTGTTTTATTCGTTCTCCAGTAGTGTTCCAACGATTCTAAGCCGGAGCCGTCGATTGCACTGATAGAGTATACCGGAACGCCTTGCGCGATCTTTGAGAGTTGCGCTCGCTTTTCCGTCACGTCATGCTCGTCACAGAGATCGGTTTTACTAAGAATAATCACCGGTTCAACACCGCCGTCAAGTACCATACTCAAGTAACGCTCAAGTCTGCGAATATTGAACTCCTGATTGAGAGAACTCACAATAAACGCAATATCAATATTCGCACCAACAACTTGTTCCCCTTTTCCGAGTTTAGAATATTTTTTCTTTGTAGTATTTTTTTCGTCGATATCATGAAACAGTGCATCACTTCGTTCTGAATTACGTGACAATTGCGTTTTCCTCGGCAATATACCGTCGATCATTCGTGCGGTTGACTTATCGGCATTGATTAGCACAACCCAATCACCGACAACGGGAAGATCTGCTCGTGATTCGACATCGTGCATAAACACTCGTCGTAAAACGACATCTTCTTCTCCTCGTTCAGTATACACAATATATCGGCTTTTATATTGTGCAAAAACACGCCCTACTGAAAAAGATTTACTTTTATAGTAATCCTTTTTCTTACATCGTTCGGCGATATAAAGGTGAAAACTTTTTTCAAAACTCTCACTCCATCCTATATGTCCCAAATCCATTGTTTAAGATCTCCTTCTGTTAATTGGTGCGTAATCGATATGTTTCATCACAATGATCAATGCCCACAACGTGCAACTCGCATAACCGCCTGTTCGTGGCATACAATACATCAGTGAAAGATTATTGATATTTACGTTATTCACAACAACGCGTCTTCGCTGCATCATGCATAGAATATTGCAGTGCATATATCATACAACATCCCCCGGTAAAACACATAACACATGCACTTTCATACCGGGATGATACTCCAAAAGAACAAAAAGTCAAACAGTTATACACGCACCGCATCACGAAAAAATCCGAGGTTTTTCTTACTATGCCCCGTATTCAATCTTGATTTTATTAATTTCATCGTTATACTATCGAGGTATGCGAAAAATAATGATTATCTCCTTTTTAACCGTAATTTTTGTGAATATGCTTTTTGCATCGGAATTTTATAAAAATAAGTATTATAACCGCTCCGTCGTATGGCAATCAACGAATACTGATCACTTCACCGTCGTTTTCTCACAAGAATCGAAAGATATTGCCGCAATCGCCGCACAATTTGCTGAAGATGCATACGAATTTTGCTCCGAAACATTGAGCAATGACGTCCCCGATACGATCACGCTGATTATCTATCCGTCATCCTATCTCTTTTCGCAAAACAGCATAATTCCGGCGATCCTGCCGCCAAATGTCGCGGGATTTGCAACATTCGAAAAAGATCGCGTCGTGGTTCCATTTAACGGGGACCTTACTGATTTCCAAGAACTTTTATATCATGAGATTATGCATATTTTTGAATATCACATATTGTACAAAAACCCGCTTACCGCAGTATTTGCAGAAAAACACAATATTCCCACATGGATTTTAGAAGGATTGTCGGAATATGCGACCAACAATACTCGCAATCCAAAGTTTATGGTCGTAAAAGATGCGGCATTACACGGGCATCTCCATTCGGCAGATTTTTTTGAGACAAATCAACCTCTCGATTATTTGGGTTATCAGCAAGCATACTCCATTATCAAATATATGGTTGATACATGGGGAGAACGCAAATTACGTGCCTATGTCAAGGAATTAACAACCACCCTCGATACAGATAAGGCAATGAAGAAAGTATATGACTTTTCATTCAAAGAACTATATGCACAATGGCGTGCTCAACTCACTGACACCATATATGCTCATATTTCTGAGCTTTCATCGGTATTTAGCGCGGACAACGAGATTTTGAATCACGGCACGCTCTATATTCCTTTTCATGAAAGTAATTTTTACCTCACTATTGAGAAAGGGATGCTCGTACGAAAAATAATTGATGACGACGACTACAATGAAATCGTTTTCAAACCATCCGTATTCGCGTATTTCAATCCTTCACACTCAACGGTGGCCATTTCCGAGGATGGAACCCGTTGCGCCTATACATTTTTTGAAAACGGGGCATTTCACGTCGGTCTGTATAATTTCACATTACAAGAACACGCATCTCGAAATATGCCAACCTTTACCGGTGTCTATTCTCTGTTCTTTCACAATGAAAAACTTTACATTCTCGGACGTGACGGCACACAATCGCAATGCATCGACATTACGGATATTACACCGACATCAATGGCTTTACCCCATGATAATGTGTCGTTTATAACACCTCTTACGGATTCATTGTTCGTTTATGCATCTCTTTTTGGGCATGACACATTTTTATATATTAATGATCTGATCTATAAAATCCCCGGGACTTTGCTTGCAATCGATAGCCGTACACAGGAAGAATGCACGCTGTTGATCAATGAAGGCATGATCAACCGACTCTATACATTTGAAGTAAAAACAGGCATCCTTACACCGCTTCATGCATTTAGAGAAACGATGATAGGATTCTCGTGGTACGACAACACACTCTATACGTCCTTTTACCATGACCAAAAGTATTTAAGCATGAAAACAACGCCACCGGAAAAATATTCACAAGGGAGTGAAGCAGCACTTTTCGTAAAAGCACCGTTCATTGCTGATTATGTGAACTATGATCCGTCTGATATGCTGATACAGAAATATAAAGATCCGCTTACTTTTTCACAGACATTTTTTGGACTTGATGTCACCGAGAATACACATGTCCAATTACGTACCGGCATGCTCCTTGACAGTGTGTTAAATGAACATCAGCTCTTTGCATATACCGCTTTTTATATAACCGACAGTGCGCCATTAGACTTCGGGATAGCCTATATTACTTCAGGAAATCGTCCGGCATATTCATTTTGGGCAGAAAAACGAACAATGTTTCGTAATGACAAACCGTATTATCTCACTGAATTATCTGCACGAACACATTATCCTCTATCATTTTTTGCATCAATACACGCAAAAGCCGGCGGATATTTAACCGGGAATAATTTAGACACTCTCGAAGACGTATTGTATGCAGGACTATACGGTATGTATGACTCATCATACGGACGATTGTACCCGGATAATGGTATGAGAGCATACACTTATTTGGGGTATGTGACAGGAGAAAAATCAGATATTGAGGTTGAAACAGATATTCGTCTTTACCGCATACCTTTTATGTTTCGCGGATATTTCAGACATTCTCCGTTAAAATATCACGACGACACGTATATTCGCGGTTATCGAGATATCTATTTCGCGACTGAAAATAAAATTGCTGTGATGGCAGAAATCAGAACTCCGCTTGTGAGTGCTATTCCATTGTTCACGCACGTTGTTCCTCTTCCGCCATTTTCATTGTTCTTTTTTGCAGATGCGGGTCTTTTTGCCGATTCACTTACTGATGCAGTATTCATGAAGGACGGACGTGTCCGTGATGGTGTAATGAGTATTGGTTGTGGCTTAACGATGCATCTTTCGAGAATGTTTACTCTTGATGCGACATTCGCTTATCCCGGAGATATGGTCAAATTTTCAGACAAACCGGTCGTTGAATTTTCTGTTTCAAAATCATTTTATTGATAAATATTCCGATTGATTCGGTGATATTCTATCCCCTCACGTATGATAATCAATTAACAAAAGATCACTCCATGCTTTTTGTACTTTCAGACCTTTTCAAAATTCAACATTATCAAATTTTCTTTTTTCCCCAAAAAAAAGTGTGGGGTGGGCACACAGTTAAAAAGGGGTAGTTTCGCAAAGGTCTCATTTTAAAAATTTTGTGCGAGACATGCACAATCATATTTACAGAGTATCTAATCACCATTATACTACATCACATTATGAAGAATAATCGCTACCGTATTGAAAAAGAAGACGGCAATGCCCACGGAGATCTTTATGAAATGGAGATCACCACGTATTTCTATGTTATCGACAATTTGACAAATACCGCGGTAATGACCTTCACAGGAGAATACTTCACAACGCTCGGCGATAACGGCTGGAATGACGGAAACTATAGCGGAGTTACGGACGTGAAAATTTCTGAAGACGGATTATCAGTCCTTGTCTTTAAGGTTGGTAGTAAGGAACCGGACATAATTCATCTTTCATGACTAACGAAAATGAATTCAATGACATTCATCCGCACGTAAATAAACGTATCTGCGCCGTTTATTCACTCGTCTTGACTTGATAGTAGTCTCCACAAAGTATACGACACGCCGGTTGTTACACCTACACCGTATGTACGGTCTGAAAAAACCGTTGTAATAAATGACGTTATGCACACATCACTCACAACTAATGACCTGCTCCGCAGTAAGCGACGTAATACTCTATGTGTCTGTCGAACCAAAACCCTTTCCGTTTATTTTGGGAGAGTATTTTTGTAAGAATTTAATGCGTGCCCCCAAATAAGTCCCCACACTCATATAAAATCTATCATAAACCTTCGGGGGTTTTGAACACATTCTAAATGAACTACCCCGCAGCAAGCTACGGGGTATCTCCCCAAAAAATACTATATTTGTTCGCCCACCCCAAACCCCTCCCTTTTCTTTTTGGGAGGGGCTTAATTTCTAATATTGTGGGGACTTCGTCCCCACACCCCTAATAATAACAAAATTATAATAGTGAAGCCGAAGCAAGCTTCGGGGAATTTGACCCATTTAGATTAAAAATAACGCTTATGTCTCCTTTACAACGAAAACATCTCGTACTAATATATTAAATCTTCGATTTTATTTGTGTCAGCATCTTTTTCACATCTTCAAGAGAAAACGGCTTCCGTAATACTGCACTGAAACCAAAGTCTTGATATCGTGCCAACACATCATCATCTGCGTATCCGCTTGATACCACAAGCAATGCCTCTTGATATAGCGCTTTGATATTGCGCGCCGCTTCAACACCGCCCATCTTCCCGGGAATGGTCAAATCCATAATAACCAGATTATACGGGGTATCACCTGATGCCGCACGCATATACTCTTTTATCGCTTCTTCCCCATCAGCAACGGTATGTACAATGCATCCAAGATGAGAAAATATTCCTTGGGCGACTGTTCTGAGCATCGGTTCATCATCCATGAATAAAATAGAAATACCTTTAAAATCAGTCTCGTATTCTTCGTGTAATTGCGACAGATGATTCGCTGAGGCTGCCGGTAAAAAAATGGTAAAACAAGCACCCTTTCCCAATTCCGATTCAAGTGTGATCGTCCCTGAATGTTTTTTTATAATCGAGAATACTATAGCCAAGCCAAGACCGCTTCCATGTTCACGGGTAGTAAAATACGGATCAAATATTTTTGTAATATTCTCTTGCGATATTCCGGGACCATTATCACAAATACGAATACAGACATACCGACCCGTCTCTAACGCATACTCATTTTTCGGTTGCAACTCAATATTATCGGCAGCGATAGAGACAACCCCGCCATGCGGCATACACTGAACTGCATTGATAACTATATTATAAATTACTCTGCTGAATTGACCTCTGTCTATCAACGCCGGCCATAATGTCTCAGGAATTGAAAACGTACCCGTTACTTTTGAACCACGCAAACTGAAGCTCGCTGAATCCGTGATAATATCATTGAGAAGCGCATTTTCTCTGATGGGTTCACCGCCTTTTGCAAAGGTGAGCAATTGAAATGTTAATTCTTTCGCTCGTTCGCATGCTTTTGCGGCATCAGACAAAAACGAATCTGCAGGACTATCCGTATCGATTTTCAATTTTGCCAAAGTAATGTTACCTATAATGGCCGCAAGAATATTGTTAAAATCATGGGCGATTCCTCCCGCGAGTAATCCGACCGATTCAAGCTTATTCGTGCGCATCACTTCTTCTTCCGCACGCAATTTTTCGGTAATATCAATGATCACGCCTCGTACGCCGACAGGCGTTCCTTCTCGGGATACGACCGCTGAGTGAATCTCTACCGGAAACGTTCTCCCTGATTTCGCACGCGCTGTATATGATCGGATCTTATCTTTTTTCCCTTTCAACAGTTCACTGATCGCGATCGCGATCGTATCTCTCTCTGTCGTATCAAACACGGTCATCACATTCACACCTTGTTCCATATCCTGTTCATCATATTCAAACATTTCTTGTGCTTTTGCATTGGTAAACGTAAAATTGCCATCCATCGCAAATTCATAGACACCCACCGGTAATAAATTTACGGTTTGTCGAAATTTCTCTTCCGATTCATACAATTCTTTTTCTATGATCAATCGTTGGCGTATATCCTTCTGAAGAACGTCATTGAGAGACTCCAGTTCTTTTGTCCGCGAAAAGACCTGTTTTTTAAGTCCGACATTCCAAAATGATGTTGCTGTTATAAAAATTACAATTACGACTCCGATCATGATAATATAGTATCTATACATTTTCCATATCGATTCTTTAGTATGAAACTCTGTGCCGAGCCATTTTTTGTATATTTTTGTTATTACGCCTGATTCTTTTGCGTGATTAATCCCTTTCTGGATTATCCCTAAGACAATTCGATTGCCCTCTTTTACTGCCATCGCATCCTGCCCGATAAAAAGCGGATCCGCGACTGTTTTTAAATGATTTAATTTATTATTCCGATATAAATGATACAATACAATTTGCTCATCACCTATCAGTGCATCCGCGTCTCCGGCTATTACACGATCGGCAGCTTCCGAGAACGTATCGGTAAACAATGTTTTATGCAAAATATTATGCTGCCTCAAGTATTCCAGTGCATAATCACCTTTTTGCATGCCAAGTGTTTTTCCTTGTAGATCAGACATCGTTTTAATGTCCGGTCTGTCTCGTTTCACAAAAATGACACCCGGAATCTCAAAAAGAATGTCGGTGAAATCAAAATATTTATCTCGTTCATTGCTATAAAAAAAACTTGTCAATACATCAGCCTTATCATCAAGTACCGCGTGTTGTGCCTCTTTGAATGTCATGGGATGAAATTCGGGTGTAAACCCTAATTCAGTACCGATCCAACGAATGATCTCTATCGTTAAGCCGGTGTATTGATCGTTTTCAAGAAATTCAAACGGGGGGTATTCGCGCTGTCCTACAAAAATAATTTTTTTATGCTCATGAATATACTTCAATTCATCTTCGGTCAGTTTGAAATAAGAATTTATATGTGTCGTTAAACAAATAAAAATTGCCACCAAGAAAGTGTATCGCATTTGAACCTCCTAAAATCAACAAACCATTATACAACACGAGCGCAAATATGTGAAGTTCGAAGTTAGGCGATGACATGTTTCATTATGCCTATGAAAACGCTTCGTTTTTACTTGATTTTTTTTCAAACGTACACTATATTCGCCTGGGATTAACACAATGTTAATCAAAAAAAGGAGGTTTTCTTATGAAAATGGTATTGTTAGCAGTTCTTATGGCAGTGGTTACGCTTACCGCATTTGCCGAAGGCCCTGAATTCATTTGGAAAGGCGAATTCAGAACCCGTACGCAGACCTACAAAGCACCGGCAGAAGACGGCGACATCCAGCAATGGATCGACTCACGCGTGCGTTTGTACATGACTTCAAAGTTCAGCGATTCGTTGGCATTCACCTACGGTATTGAAGTTGGTGATGTGAAATGGGGAGAAACCGCAAAGGGTATGCCTCGTGACGGCATCAACGTAGAGACAAAACACATGTATCTTGATTTCACACCCGATGCACTTGAAAGCATGAAATTCCGTATGGGATTACAGCCTTTAAAAGATGCGTTCGGTTCTGCGATCTTCGATGAAGATGCAGTTGCATTTATGGTAATGCCGAAAATGGAAAATACCAAGATAAATTTCGGTTATGTCTACATGAACGACCGCATGGGTGCTAAGAACGGTGCACCGACTTACACTACCGTAACCTCTGAATCGAAATTAATGCCGGTCGTTGCCGGTTCCTATTCTGATCTTCATTTTGCCATGTTTGATATGAATTATGCGATGAATGAGGATATGAACATTCTTTTCGGCGCATATTACATGAACGGTAAAGCTCGTGATCATAAAATCATTACTCCGTATATTGACACCGACGATCATCTTGAATTGATCCGTAATACCTCTAATGCAAATTCATTATGGACAGGAATCGGTATGACCAACAAAATGAACGATACAATGACTGTTGGCGCTCAGTTTATCTATCTTACCGAAGGTGTTTCGGCTACGGATATAGTAGTAACAGAAGTTGGCGAAAACGGAGATGTATCTATTGAAGAAGTCTTGGATTACCCTTCATCACATGCCTTCTCCTATTTCGCCTATGCGTACGGTCAGTATAAAATGAACGACACGACCAGCTTTAAATTGAATTTCGGCTATATGCCCGGTCCTGACGGCGCGGATATGACCAGCTTCCATGGTATCAACAACATGGATTACTGGACCAACTTCGGTCTTGAATATGCATTCAAGGGCCCGGTATATGACGTGAACCAAGGAAGACTTGATTATTTTGATAAAGGCTTAATGGTTATCTCTATGAATGCTGATTTCGGTTTGGTTTACGGTAATATCGGTTATATGTCCGCGACATCAAGCCTTCTTGAAGATGCTGATATCAGCAAATATCTTGGTATGGAATTTGATCTCGGCATGAAATACGAGATCACCAAGGGTTTGAAAATGCAAGTTGTCGGCGCATTCTTCTTGCCGGGTGCTTATTATGAAGACTTGGGCAACGAAAATGAAATCGGCTATGAACTTGCATCTATTTTCAAGTATTCTTTCTAAGTTTATCAGATTAAAATGAACAAGCGGAGCTTCGGCTCCGCTTTTTTATTATAAAAGAGTTTGCGAAATTATCATTTTTTAACTTTGTGCCCTCCCCAAACCCCTCCCGCACCTCGGTACAATTGCTTCGCAATCACTCGGTGACCGTCGGGAGGGGCTTAATTTGTTATATAGTGGTGACTTCGTCCCCACACCCCTATTTAAGAAGACCAGAAAAATGATAAATTTTGAATTTCGCAAAAATACCAATAATCAAATTTTCTTTTTTCTCTAAAAAGGGTGTTGGAACCATAGGGGCAGAAATTCTTTCTGCCCGTTTCCCGATTTTCACCATAGGGGTGGCACAAAATTTAAAAATAGTAACTTTAAAGGTATTACAAACATACAAACACACTTTTACTGTTTGGGTTATAAAAAAACCCTTCACCGTTTTTGATGAAGGGTTGTATACAAATTATGCAATATAACTAACAATTCAAGTATTCTTCAAACTCATAGGGGTGCGGGCGGTTACGGATCTTATCGATATCCTTCATCTTCATAGCGATGTGCTTTTCAATAATATCTTTATTGAAGACATCGCCTTTCAAAAGGTAGTCATGATCATGTTCCAGCGCAGTTAACGCATCCTCAAGACTAAGCGGTATTTGCTTGATTTTCTTACGGTCTCGCGGGTTCATTTCATCAAGATTCGTATCGAACGGACCAAAACCTAATGTACGAGGATCGATTTTATTCTCAATTCCATCTAATGCGGCCATTAGTAATGCTGAGGTTGCAAGATATGCATTACAGGTGGGATCTCCCGTACGATATTCAAGCCGTTTATCATCTTCAGAAGTAAAATTCTTCGGAATACGTATCGCGGCACTTCTGTTGCCTTTTGAATAAACCAAAGATATTGGTGCTTCAAAACCCGGAACTAAGCGTTTGTATGAGTTTGTCGAAGGATTCAAAAAAGCAGTCAATGAGGGACCGTGTTTCAATATTCCTCCGATATAATACAATGCTGTCTCACTGAGATCAGCATATTCACCTTTCTTGTAGAAAATATTTTTCCCGTTTTTCTTTAACAATTGGTGGAAATGCATGCCTGTGCCGGGACGGTTATAAAGTGGTTTGGGCATAAAGGTTGCCACAATACCATATCGGTCGGCGATCATCTTGACAATATACTTCACCATCATATTCATATCACCAACATCAGTGATGCTCACCGGCATAACTTCAATCTCATGTTGAGACGCTGCACCGACTTCATGATGATGATAGCGCACTTTCCATCCGAATTGTTCGATCATTTGTACCATTTCTTCACGAATTTGGTAATAAAGATCGGTCGGAGGTGCCATATGATACCCGTCTTTTTTCATAATTGTAGGCTTTTCATTACGGGTATTGAATGAATCAAAGTTCTCTAACTCATTCCAGTTGTGCTCATCTGAACCGATGAAAAAGACACCGTAGTTGTCATTATTGCGTACAAATACCTTATCAAACAGATAAAATTCATACTCAGGTGCCCACAAACTTTCATCAGCGAAACCCATTTTCTTCATATATTCATCTGCTCTGAAAGCGACACCGCGCGGGTCCATATGGAAAAACTCTTTTGTCTCGGCATCTGCTATACGGCAAATAAACGACAAGGTCGGCGCATCCCAAAAAGGATCTACAATACCTGTTGTGATATCAGGAATAATAACCATGTCGCCCGACTCAACTGCCTTAAGCCCTGATGTTGATGATGCATCAAACGCATCTCCTTCTTTGAATAATGTTTCGGACATACGTGATGCAGGAAACGTCAAATGCCGCATTTTCCCGACGAGATCCGTATACTTGAAATCAAGGGTCGTAATACCATTTTCTTCAACAAATTTTTTTATATCAGCAAAGTTTTTAAAATTCGGTTTTGTATGCTTTACTTCACAACAATCATGACTCATAAAAAATCACCTCTTTTATTTCAATACCCAATCGATCGCATCTTTAGGACACTTTACAACACAAATACCGCACGCAACACACGTTTCGTTATTGATATCATGTACCTTTTTGACTTCACCGGTTATTGCGTTGACAGGACAGTTTTTCGCACAAATTGTACATCCGATACACTTTTCAGGAACAATTACAGGAGGAACACGTTTTTCAACGGATTTCTCTTTCAGAAGTTTATCGTCAATACAATTTTTCGGACAGACTTCAGCGCATTTCCCGCATGATATGCAAAGATCATAATTGATGACTGCGCAATTATCAATGACAGTCACCGCTTTGACCGGACAAATATTTTCACACTTCTTACAACCGATACACGCCACGGAACACAGCTTCATGGCAACCGCACCTTTATCCTTTGAGGAACATAATACATCGACATCTTGTGCGTAAGGTTTATAGTCAATGATTTTTTTCGGGCACACATCAATACACACACCGCATGCGACACATTTTGTTTCATTAATACGAGGGATTCCGCCTTCTGTAAAATCGATTGCACCAAACGGGCATGCATTCACACAGGTTCCCATACCCAAGCATGCATACACACACGATGCATCGCCGCCGAATAATAATGCCGCAGCAGAACAATCTTTGATTCCGTGATATTCATAACGGGTTTTATCTTCTCGGACATCACGATTACAATGAATAATCGCCACTTTTTTCACTTTCTTTTCGGCTTTCGTACCAAGAATCTCCGCAATCTTAGCGGCGGTATCACTTCCGCCCGGGATACATCCCGAAACTGAGGCTTCCCCCTTGACCACAGATTCTGCGAACGATCCGCAACCTGCGAATCCGCATGCACCGCAGTTTGCTTGGGGTAAGATAGCACTGATTTTTTCTATACGAGGATCTTTATCAACATGAAAAACTTTTGATGCGACGGCTAATATGGCCGCTAAAAGCGCACCCAATGCAAGCAATATTAATGCAGCAGTCATACTTTCTCCTTACCCTATCTTCATGCCTGAAAAACCCATGAATGCAAGCGACATGAGCGAGGCGGTAATAAATGCTATCGGTAAACCTTTCATCGCATCAGGAATATCTGCAAGATCCAACTTTTCACGAACACCTGCCATAAGTATCAATGCCAGTGTAAATCCTACACCTGCTGCGAGTCCGAATATGGCCGACTCGATAAAACTGTAATTTTTGTTAATATTTAACAAGGTAACTGCGAACACACAACAGTTTGTCGTAATAAGCGGAAGATATATACCCAATGCACTGTAAAGGTCCGGCATCGATTTTTGAAGAAACATTTCAATAAATTGAACCAACGCGGCAATCACAAGAATAAACGCAATTGTTTGCAAAAACTCAACTTTGTAGGGCTCCAGGACATATTTTTGCACAAGCCAGGTAACCATTGATGCAAGCGTCATTACAAAAATGACCGCTCCGCCCATACCGATCGCAGTATCAAGTTTTTTTGACATTCCTAAAAAAGGACAAATACCAAGAAAACGCGAAAAAACAAAATTCTCGATAAATATTGCTGAAAATATAATAAAAAATATGGTTCCTAATGACATTTCAGCTCACCTATTTCCTTTCCATAGACGCTTTGAGTTTGTTGAAAAGCGCCATGAGGATTCCAAGAGTCAAAAATCCCCCGGGAGCAAGTATAAAGAATAACATCGGCTCGCCATCCGGAATGATCGGTTGACCGAATATTTTATTATCACCGAGCATCTCACGAACTGCGCCAAGAATTGTTAACGCTATGGTAAATCCTAACCCCATACCTATCCCATCCAGTGCAGAATAAAAGACATTGTTTTTCGAAGCGTAGGCTTCTGCACGAGCAAGAATTATACAGTTTACGACGATAAGCGGAATAAATATTCCTAGAGCTTTATCTAAAGAAGGCATATACGCTTTGAGCGATAGTTGCACGATGGTCACAAATGTCGCAATTACTACAATATAAATCGCAATACGTACTTTATCGGGCACAAATTGCTTTATTAAGGAAACCACGATGTTCGACCAAAACAGAACAAATAAGGCCGCCATCCCCATACCCAACCCGTTCATCGCTGATGAGGTGGTCGCAAGTGTCGGGCACATACCCAGCACCATTACAAATACAGGATTTTCTTTGATCAATCCACGGGTCAATTCTGTAATTGCTTTCATTTTGTGCCCTCCTTCTTGGTCTCGACGGGCATTTTTGCAACAATATCATTCATGATATCTTTTACTCCGTTATTAATACTATCAGTTATTGCTTTTGATGAAATGGTCGAGGCGGTAATCGCAGAAATACCATTCGTACCCGCGGGAACGGTACCTTTGATGACGTCAATCGTTCCGTTCGTCCCTGTTTTGAGATTTCTATATTGTTCTTGAAACCACATGACGGGTTTTTGCGTCTTTTTATCGATCACGATCTCTTGACATTTTGTGCCTAAACCCGGTGTTTCAGATTGTTCAATTATTTTGATCGCAGTGATCGAACCATCGGTTTTAAAGCCAACAATCGTTTTGATATCAGATGAATACCCTTGTTTATGAACTTTTGCCACATACCCGACCACAATCCCGTTCGCGTCCTTCCCAACCCAATAGGTGCTGTATGCATACACACTTTCTGTATTTAAAACTGCATCTTCAAATGTAACCGCCTCAGGAAGTACCTCTTTTTTCGCGGCATCTTCTACGATTTTATTCTGCTTTTCGATCGGTTCTTTGGTCATATTATATACAGATGAAAGCCCATATCCGGCTATAAATGAAATAGTGCTTAACGCTACAACAAGAATAACAAACTGTTTCATGCTTTCGCCTCCTTTACGGAACCGAATACTTTCGGTACAGTAAATCGGTCAATAAGGGGCACAAACATATTCATGATAAGAATTGAATACGATACACCCTCAGGATACCCGCCCCACGTCCGTATGACAAAGGTTAGAATCCCTAAGAAGATCGCAAATATCCATTTCCCTTTTCGAGTGAGTGGTGATGTTACCATATCAGTCGCCATAAAAAACGCACCGAGCATTAGTCCTCCGGTAACCAGATGAAACAACGGCACTCCTGAAAATAACCCGTTGTGCCCGCCGAATGCCCACGCAAGTAGCGCGACCGTACCGAGATAACCGGTAGGAACACGCCAATCGACTATTTTTAAAAATATAAGAAATAATCCTCCGATGAGTAAAAATAATGCGGTGGTTTCTCCGAAACATCCGCCTATATTGCCCATGAATGCTTCTTTGATCATATCAGGGCTCATAAGAGCATCCCACAGATTCACTGCTGTTTCACGTATTTCAGGATTGTCTGCCGCAACACGCGCAGCTTTTAGCGCTCCAAGCGGTGTCGCCGAAGATACGGCATCCACAAGTTTTTGAGCCTCAACCGGTGCATTCGGCTGCAAACAAGCCTGTGCTGCTTCTTTTGCCAAAGACAATGCGCCATTTCCATGCGGAGGTGCCCATCCCGACGTCATACTTGCAGGATACGATGCCATAAGAAATGCACGCCCGATAAGCGCAGGATTGAAAATATTATACCCCAATCCCCCGAACAACTGTTTTGCAACAGCTATCGCAAAAAATGAACCTAAAGCTACTTTCCATAGCGCAATCTCTTGAGGCACGTTATATACCATCAATAGTGCGGTAAGAATAGCGCTGCCGTCAGAAACAGTAATTTTTCGTTTCATTAAATACTGCATTCCTGCTTCTGCTACGACAGCTCCTAAGATTGCCGCTAAAGTAACCCATACGGTACGAACCCCGAAGGTATACACGGTATAGGCATACGCAGGTACTAAAGCTGCGGTCACGATCCACATTATTTTTGTAACTGATATATCCTTACGAATATGAGGAGATACTGATACGACAAGCTTATTCATTTTTTGACCTCCTCTTTCTGACGTTCTTTCGCGAGAATTTTACGCACTTCATTTTTTCCTATCCGCATATATTGGATCAATGGGATTTTCGCCGGGCATACAAATGAACAACTTCCGCATTCAATACATGAGATCACATTAAGTTTTTTTACTTGCTCAAACTGTTTATATTTTACATTCGATGCAAGTGTGGTCGGTAAAAGTTTCATCGGGCACACATCCACACATGAACTGCATGAAATACAAGCTAATTCTTCTTCACACTTTACCATTGATGCGGGGAATGCGAGGATACCTGATGTTCCCTTAGTAACGGGAAGGCCCTCGACCGTGAACTGCGCAAATCCCATCATCGGACCGCCTGAAATCACTTTCGCCGTGTTATCTTTCATCCCGCCGGCTTTTTTTATGAGATTATCATAGGTGTCACCGATACGTGCAAGAAAATTAGACGGTGTCGTCATTGCCTCGCCGGAAACCGTCACTGCACGTTCGATAAGCGGTCTTCCCTGAACAACCGCATCATACACCGCATATGCAGTCCCGACATTTTGAACGATACAACCTGCATCGATCGGCAAGCCTCCGTTTGGTACCGCACGCTTTGTGATCGCATAAATTAACTGTTTTTCAGCCCCCTGAGGATATTTTGTCTGCACTACCGCAACTGAAATATCCTGTTCGCTTGCACACAATTTTTTCATATGCGCAATTGCGTGAGGTTTATTATGTTCTATACCGATAACACCTTTCAGCGCACCGGATACTTTCATCATGATTTTTAAGCCTTCGATAACGCCCTCACCCTGTTCGCGCATCATACGATCATCACAGGTAAGATAGGGTTCACATTCTGCGGCATTGATTATAAGATACTCGGCTTTTTTCCACTCCGGCGGATTGAGCTTGATATGTGTAGGAAACGTCGCTCCACCCATGCCGACAATACCCATTTCCGCGATAATCCCAAGCAATGCGTCACGGGAAAGCCCTGAGTAATCTGCATGCTTCGGATACTCAAACCATGCGTCTTCACCCGTTCGTTCGATGACTATCGCATCACCGGTACCTAGAACAGGATGCGGATATTTGCCGATAGCGATAACTTTACCGGTAACCGATGAATGGACAGTTGCAGAAAAATTACCTGATGCATCTCCGATTTTTTGACCTGTCTTTACCACGTCCCCAACGCTTACGACTGCCTTCGCAGGAGCACCAATGTGCTGGGATAACGGAATAATAACCTGAGAAGGTATGTCAAGCGTTTTGATCGCTTGCTCTTCTGACAGTTCTTTGCCTTCAGGCGGATGCACTCCCCCCTTAAATGTCAACACCGTGAACACCTCCTTGCAACGTTAAAACCCTTTTTCTATTTTCAAAATCGAATACTTTTTCATTCCGTTCGGTGATTTTACCAAGATCGGGTCACCAACTTTTTTACCAAGCATAGCAGCTCCTATAGGTGATTCGACCGATATTTTGTTGATCGTAAAATCCGCTTCGTCTTGAGCAACAAGAGTGTATTGGATCTCACTGTTTGAGATCATGTCACGCATCGAAACTTTTGCTCCTATGACAATCACATCATCCCGAAAATTATTTTCGTCGAGAATCCGTGCAGAGCGTATCTTCATCTCTAACTCTGATATTCTGTTCTCAATAAAATTCTGGCGTTCCTTTGCGCTATGATATTCGGCATTTTCACTTAGATCTCCGAGTGCTTTCGCCTCTTGTATAGCTTTGATAATATTTGGGCGTTCATGCTTGAGATAATTCTCAAGTTCTTTCACCAAATCTTCATATTTTTCTTTACTGATATAAAACTCTTTCATGAAGTCCTCCCCTTACCGGTAATCGCAAACCACAGATATCGTAAAATCCCCGACAAAATAAAAACCATCAAAAACGGAAACAACAACCATTTATAATACGTGACTAAGGCGACGATAACAATAGACAATGCCGCAAATTTAATCAATCCGTGTTTCTTAAACTTTGGGATGACAAAATATTTGATGGAGCTCAGCATTAAAAATGACAACAATACTATCATGCCGTATGCAATATATTTGAGCATACCGTCATCGAATGTTATCATGTTTTTCTCAATTCCGAGTATATATGCGGCAATAGTGAGTGCTGATGAGGTGATCGGTAATCCGATAAAAAATCGTTTATCATATGACGTGAGCGTGGAATTGAAACGTGCCAACCGAATTGCTCCTGCAAACAGAGGAAATCCGGCAAAAAGCATGACCCACACCGACGTATTCATTTCGAAATAATATAACAACAGTAAAGAAGGTGCGACACCGAAAGACACTACATCACAAATTGAATCAAACTCGACACCAAAATCACTGTATGCTTTCAGATATGACGCGACCTTTCCATCCAATGCATCAAAGACCGCAGCATAAAAAATACACAATGCCGCATTGATCCATTCGCCGTTGACTGAATATAAAATCGACAAAAAACCAAAAACAAGATTGAGTATCGTTACAAAATTAGTAATAGCAAAAAATGCGTTACTTCGGAAATCCTTCATCATTTACCCCACTCGCCAAGAATTGTTTCGCCGGCAATGGTTTTTTGACCAATTTTCACGGTAATAAGAGTACTTTTCGGCACAAAAATATCAAGACGAGAACCAAACCGTATCATTCCGTATATTTCACCTGTTTTCACATGTTGATTGACTGCAATGTCGGTAACTATTCGACGAGCGATTAAACCCGCTATTTGTTTTGAGGCATACAATCCTTTTTCAGTCTCGACCACGACAAGTGTTTGCTCGTTTAATTCAGAAGCTTTCGGCACACTTGCTACGTGAAATTTTCCCGGATTATAGCGTATTTCTTTAATTGTACCTGAAAACGGGATTCTGTTTACATGCACATTAAAAACATTCATAAAGACGGATATTCGTATAAACCCTTGATCATAACCTTTGATTGTATCATCAACTATTTCAATGACCGCTCCGTCCGCAGGTGAAACGATCGCCTGTGCATTTGCAGGCGGCGTGCGATGCGGATTACGAATAAAATACATCGTAAACGCCAAATAAAGAATACTGAATCCTAAAATTATTTTTACCGGAATATTCGGATAATATACCGAAGCTACTCCTGCAGCAAGAGTAAGAATCACCGGCACAATAAGTAATACCAACCCGTATTTAGTCATGTAAACACTCCTTTACTGCTAATCACGCACGAACTGTAAATACTTTTTTTGTTCATACGTTGTGTACAATAAAAAAAACAGCCTCCGAAATAAATAGGTTCGTCAGCCGCTTTTTTTCTCCAATGACTATAATACCCTATTGGTATTCATGCAAGCAAAAAAGACGTTTTTATCATATCACCGTCAGACTTTATATAAAAATCGTTTCACTTTCTGCGTTGGTGTCTTTTCAAACGGCTCCGGATGGAGTACTATTCGAGACAATGTACTGTACGGCGGTAATTGTCCGTTTACAAATTCGCGATTCTCCTCCATACGTTCAATTAACCATTGTTCAAACCCGCCTTTATTCCTTCTTTCAGCATCAACTGCATCAAAATCAGGATACACCATTGCGATGATACTGCCGTCATTTTCCAACACCAATGACTCTTGAATATAGGGCAAACTATTCAGTTTACTCTCGATTTCTTCCGGATAAATATTTTGCCCCGATGCTCCGAGAATCATATTCTTGGATCGTCCTCGTATATACACAAATCCCTCGGAATCCATTATGCCTAAGTCACCGGTGTGTAACCATCCGCCATCATCAAGCACCTCGCGTGTCGCATCTTCATTTTTGTAATATCCGTTCATGACATTTTCTCCCTTTACCCAAATTTCACCGACCGTCGTATGAGGGTCATCAGAATCAATTTTTATCTCTACATAGTTGATTGCCTTTCCGACCGATTGCATGCGTGTTGTTTTAAAGGGTTCATAGCTTATTAACGGACCACACTCGGTCATCCCATAGCCAACCGTAAAAGGAAATTTAATCGCTGTAAGGAATTGTTCAACATCAGGATTGATTGCCGCACCCCCGATCACAATCTGAATAAAATTACCTCCGAAAGCATCGGTAAGCGTTTTACGTATTTTTGATCGAACCAGATTTTTCATGAATGGCATTTTCATGATCAATGTCCCGTTTAATCGCTCCAATTTCGGAGCGATCTGTTTTTTATAAATCTTTTCAAATGCAAGCGGAACCGAATTGATCAAACGCGGACGAACCTCTTTAAAGGCCTTCATCAAAATTTTCGGCGAAGGAATTTGTTCTAAAAATACAATATGACACCCGCGAATACACGGAAAAAGAAAGTCAAATGAGCACCCGTATGCATGAGCCAAGGGCAAAAAAGAAACTATTTTATCGCCTCGGTCGAGATGAAGATTGTGTATGGCAAACAACACATTCGTAAGCAGACTGTTATATGACAACATCACACCTTTCGAAAAACCGGTAGTGCCTGAGGTGTATACGATAGCGGCAATATCAGTATTTATGATGCGGGAATTAAAAATTACATCAACAGGAGAAGGAGCCGGTTTATTGTCAAAAGAGTGAAATGCATTATGTATTGTGGCCTCGATCATTTTTTTTCGACTCCACAATACTTCGCCGGTCTGAAGTGAAAGTATCGCTTTGCATCTACCGAAGATCGTTTCATCAATTTTATCGTATATTTGTTGCGATACAAAGAGTATTTCAGAGTCGGAATGATTCACTATATGTTGTATATCTTCGTGGTGGAAATCGGCAAGGATCGGAACAATGGTCGCTCCGTATAAAACCGTTGATAAATATACGGTTGCCCATTGCACAGAATTCCGTCCGGCAAGCGCTATTTTATCTCCTTTTTTTAATCCTAACTTGTGAAACATATACTGTAATCGTAATATTCTCCTGGCAAGCGTTTCGTATGTAATCACATTATCTTTCCCGAAATCTGAAAATGCGGGGAGATTCCAATTTTCCTTAAAGGAATCTTCATACAGAGTTTGAAAACAAATATCAATCATTGTATTCCTCCTCGTTTTACATCAGTTGTAATCTACCGTATGTTTTGAAGTTACACAAGAGTTTTTTCGATAAAAAACTACCCCCATAGCAAGTTAAAGGGCATCCTTAAAAAAATGCTATCTTGAGACCTTTGCGAAATTCGAAATTTTTCATTTTTCTATTTTTCCTAAATAGGGGTTTGGGGACGAAGTCCCCACTATATAACAAGTTAAGCCCCTCTCGATTTTAACAAGAGGGGTTTGGGGTAGGCACACATTCAAAATATGATAGTTTTGCAAAGGTTTCTAAGATGGTATTTCACTTCCGCTCACCAAGATATAAAACCTTCATAAGCTTCCGAGAATTTGACCATGACGATCATCATGAATACAACATACCGCTGGTGAATCATCATATGGGAAATTTCCCTATCAGTTTCTATTTCTTGAGAACTGTTGAAGTCCCAATGTTTTGCAAATAAAGCGCCACATCCTCCTCAATACCGCAGTAATAGTTTGTGATACGCATTTTTTCTTTGAATAGAATCGCATAATACACACACGCAGACAAATAAGATCCCCGAAGGCTTGGATGCGCTCTATCAGAATCATACAGGCTATTTCTTAGCGTGATCGGAGTCACTGCATTCCATGCACAACCAATCGGAGCGATTTCACAAGGGATGTCAGTTGCTAACTTTTGCATACCCGAAACGATAACATTATAATGTTCTTCATAAGTATAATCGATTCCGTCAAAACTGGTTCCCCCGTTTATCGGCCACACCATAAGATAGAATATTTTTGTATCGGGATTGTTATGTAATACAATATTTTTCAAATATGACATTGAATCTTTCTCATAATGGTAGTACTGATCAAACGCGACAAGATCATCCGACTGAAAAAAAATGTAGTCCCATTTCCTTTCACGGATGATGTCTTCAAGCGATTGCTCGGAATAAAAACCGCGAAGATATTGCCCATATCGAATGAACTGTTCAACAATAATATTTTTACCGTTCATTTCAGCAAATTTTGCGACAATATCCGGCATATTATTATAACCGGTCAGACTATTTCCGACAAAAAGAACATCGAGCACTTCGTCTGAAATAATTGATGTTTTAATTTCAAAAGATTGAGTAATAGCAGATGTTCCCGAATCTTTAACTTCGACGCTATACATCCCTACAGGACAACCTGATACATTTTGTGACGTTGCTCCGGTTGACCATACAAAGGAATACGGTGGTATACCACCCGACACTGTCAACTCAATAGCACCATCAGAGCTTTCTTCGAAGGTTGTATTAATGATATTCCACGATAAAGTGAGCGCATCGTTGTTTTCGTCAACATTTGTTATTTTATCTGCTTTTTTACACTGCATATTCATAAATAACAGAATACTACTGAAAAATATCAGCAGGCCTTTTTTCATACCCTACCTCCTTTGGTTCGTTTATATTATATCTGACATTTATATCTCGTCATAGATTTTAATGATAAAACGTGTTCACTCAAACAAACATCGATTATCCTTTCGTAATAACAATTCCCTTCTTACTCGACACACTTTCGTTATGTGCATCTATCCCTCCGGAAGTGATCTTTTTCATATTTTTTACTTTCTCCTATTGACACATCTGATACAAATGCTATTATACATGCGGTGATTATGGATTTACGTATACAAGACATAGTGACACTTCTGAATGTACCTGAAAAAAAGGTAAAAAAATGGATAAAGGATAATACTATTCCTTTCCATATCATCAATCATGAATATCGATTCAATATCACAAAACTGGAAGAATGGGTGCTCGAAAACCGGTTACCGGTTACTCAGCAATTTCTTGAACTCGTTTCAACAGGGATTCCGTTAAAATTATCCCAACTCATCACACAAGGCGGTATTTTGTATGATGTTCCCGGCGTAACAATGAAGGATGCACTTACATCTTGTGTCGCTCTCATGAATCAACCCGACACTATGCCGAAAGACGTGCTTTTGTCGTCATTACTTGAACGAGAAGAATTACTTCCGACAGCGGTTGGCGCAGGCATTGCGATCCCCCATCCGAGGAATCCTCTTATTACCGATATTGCCCATGAGCAGGTCACACTTGCATACCTCAACCAGCCGTTGGAATGTCCGACACCGGATAATGTTCCGATACATGTTCTCTTCATCGTATTAAGCGCAAATCACCGTCGTCACCTGGAAATACTTTCTCGATTGGCTTTTTTTTGCCAAGACCATACATTTTTACAAATGCTTCTCGGACATTTGCACGATGAAGCCATTCTTGCGCTTATCAAAGAACACGAATAAATATGAATGCTCTCTCAGATGTATTATTTTTTTTATTACCCGTTTACGCAATATATACTTTTAGAGATACAATCAACCATTCGTTTTTGATATTCACGAGAAGTTGGCCTCAGAAATCAGATGCACAGCGATTACTTTCGCCTGATTACCTTCATGAGCAAATGTAAAGGATCTCTATGACAGCAATATGTATCGGTTTAATCCTTATCTTCACAGGTGGATTGGGAACATTGTTTTTTCGTGAACGTTATAAGCATATACCGTTTTTACTACTGTCCGGTGCAGGTAATTTTATCATCATTGTTCGCGCACTCAATATCCTTCTCAATCATGAAACACTTTCCGTATCTCTTACTCTAATGTATCCTTTTAATGATGTTCATTTCATCATCGGAGGAATGAGTGCGTTCTTTCTGATACTCATCTCACTTATGACATTTTTAGGTTCGGTATACGGCGGCGGTTATCTTCGCCATTACTTCGGTTTAAAAAAGCCGATAAGTACGCATTATATATTTCTCGCGCTACTGAATATATCAATGCTCGGAGTGGTCATGACAAGCCACTCTCTTATGTTTTTGGTTGTTTGGGAAATAATGTCGTTATCTTCATTTTTCCTCGTTATGTTCGATGCAGAAAAACCGGGTGTTTTCAATGCCGGTATGCAATATTTGATTCTTATGCATATAGGTGTTGTTTTTCTTATTGTCGCATTCATAATTGCATCGTCTGCTACGGGATCGATGAATTTCGATGACATACAACGATACTACACCACACACAACTTTCCGTTCTCGTTGTTCTTACTTTTTTTAGCAGGTTTTGGCATGAAAGCGGGTATTGTACCGCTTCATATTTGGCTTCCTGAAGCACATTCGGCTGCCCCTACCCATGTTTCCGCTATAATGTCGGGAGTAATGATAAAAACCGGTATTTTCGGTATTATTCGGCTTGTATCACTTTTTATTGCACATCCCACCGATGGAATGGCATACACGCTTATAGGTCTTGGCTTAGTATCGGCACTTTTCGGCATCCTATCTTCCACTGCAGAGAAAGACATGAAACGAATCCTTGCATTTTCAACTATTGAAAATGCAGGAATAATTGTAGCGGGGATCGGCATTGCCTTGCTCGGATTTACGACGAACAATCTTTACATTATGCTGTTTGCGTTTGCAGGAACGATGCTACACATTGTCAACCATGCAGTTTTCAAGGGCTTGTTGTTTTATGGAACAGGCGCTGTATTCGTTTCAACACACGAACGAAATATTGAGAAACTCGGCGGTTTGATAAAACGAATGCCTCAAACAGGTGTGGTTTTTTTTATCGGTATCCTTGCATTATGTGCATTACCGCCATTGAACGGTTTTGTAAGCGAATTCCTTTTGTATATGGGACTGCTTTATGGTATTCAAAGCGGCAGTCTTTCACTTTCAATAATCTCAGGAGTTGCGCTGACGCTCCTCGCATTTACCGGTGCCATAGCATTAATAGCATTTACACGTGTATTCGGCATTGCTTTTTTGGGTTCTGCGAGATCTGATGCACCGGAACATGCGGTTGACCCCCATATACTCATGCGGATCCCTATGTATTGCACGGTTGTGTTGATTATTTTTTTAGCATGGACACCGCACATTCTGTTTTCTTTTTTGGTAGACGCATCGCTTTTCAATGAAGTTTTTTTAACCTTAGAATCGCTCTTCATGCCATTCATTCTTTTTATAGGTATATGCGTATTCTTTTTTGTAATATACTGGTTATTGATACGACGTCATCCCGGGAAAAAATATAAGGTCTGGGATTGCGGGTATCAAAAAACCTCTTCCCGACTTCAGTATACCGGTTATGCGTATAATTCATTTTTTTCATCACTTTTTCGAAGTGTCTACCGTACAAAAGAAGCCCATACACCAATCACTACTCTTTTTCCCGAACAAACATCTCTTTCAACCGAGCGTAGTGACATTGTCAAC
Organism: uncultured bacterium; assembly: GCA_964423645.1. GTDB lineage: Bacteria > Macinerneyibacteriota > Macinerneyibacteria > Macinerneyibacteriales > CAYRFE01 > CAYRFE01. The sequence continues at coordinate 75,184 of CAYRFE010000003.1, forward strand.
GAAATATACGAGCGGGGTGTTATGCGATATATACGAATGATATTACAAAAATCAGCATGTCTCCAAACCGGTCATCTTCAACATTATATCTTATATGGATTGATTTTTTTACTGATCAGTATTATTTGGGCATTGGGGGCGTAGTTATGGATTTAAATTTGTTGTTACGGGGTTTTTTTCATATTCTTGTTGTTTTAATTTTTCCGCCATTTTTTTTAGGAATTATCAGCAGGACAAAAGCATTGTGGGCAGGACGAAAAAGTGTTCCTCTTTTACAAGTATATTTTGACCTTTATAAGCTTTTACGAAAAGGCGAAGTGATTGGCACTACAACTTCATGGGTATTTCGTATCGCGCCGATCTTTATACTTGCATCGACAATTATGGCGGGACTTATAATACCGGTCGGATGGGAAACAGCACCATTAAACTTCAGCGGTGATTTTATTTTCTTTATTTATATGCTTGCTCTCGGAAAAGTTTTTTCGGTGGTAAGTGCACTTGATACCGGAAGTAGTTTTGAGGCCATGGGTGCCTCACGTGAAATATCCTTTTCGGGACTTGCAGAGCCTGCATTTTTTATTCTTTTAACTGCACTTTCGCTTTTTACACGAACTACAAATTTTAGCGCATTATTCTCATTCACATATGCATTCGAACGAGTATCTGTGCTTTTTGTTGTAATAAGCAGTATAGTTCTTTTATTAATGATCATCATTGAAGGGTGTCGAGTTCCGGTAGACGACCCGCGAACACATTTGGAATTAACCATGATTCATGAGGTCATGATTCTCGACAATTCAGGTCCTAACCTTGCATTTATAATGTACGCATCTGCGATTAAAATGGTGTTATTCGGTGTTATTCTCGCTAATATTATGATTCCCGGAGAAACATCCGATTTTATAACTTTTGTACTAATTATAGGCATATTACTCCTTATCGCTGTGATTATTGGTACGATTGAATCAGTAATGGCTCGTTTTCGTTTTATTCATATACCTGAGTTCATATTCTTCTTATCATCACTCGGGTTGATCGTCTTCTCTATTGTCATTCTAAAAGTGTACGGAGGCCTTCAATGATCCATTTTTATATTGTTCTTATAGGACTTACGATGGTATTTGTCAGTGTCTCGGGACGTCTTGAAACGTATGTTCGATATCTTATGCTACAAGGTTTCTTACTGTTCTTGATTGTCATGACATTGTCAGAACACGGATCGTTGTTTCATACTGTTTTTTTGGCAGTTGAAACTCTCGGCATGAAAATGTTGATAATTCCCCTTTTTTTGCGTAAAATCATTCGACGGCATACGATATTACGCGAAATCGAACCCACTATCCCACATTTTTTTTCAGTCGTACTATCAACGCTCATACTACTTGGGGGATTTGCATTATCCTTCGCATCGCGTGATATCTCATTGTCGATCAAACCTTTGTTTTTCGGCATATCACTGTCAGTAATAATGTCCAGTCTGGTATTAATTATCACACGAAAAAAAATGATCACTCATATCACTGCATTTATGATGCTCGAAAACGGGATATTCTTATTCTCACTGTCAATTGCGCATAAAGCCCCGTTAATTGTTGATCTCGGTTTACTTCTTGACCTCTTTATGGCAGTGTTTCTCTTGGGGCTATTCGCAAGTAAAATGTATTCATCTTTTGAAAAAACACATGTTGACGAACTTACCAAACTGAAGGATTAGCCATGATAGCATTATTATTTTTCTCACCCATCTTATTAATTTCATTAGTGTTGCTGTTCCGTTCAAAAACCTTGAACATAATTGCACTGATAACCTATGCACTCATCTTTTTAGGTACATCCTTACGTCTTACCGTTATACCTGAAGTTTTTTCGTCATATTTCAGATCAGATGCGCTCAATTCGATCTTTCTTCTTGTAACAGCAATTGTGCTGATCTGCGTTTCAATATATTCAATTGATTTTTTGAAAACATCCGATATTTCCGAACGATGGCATAAACTCTATGTGATCTTGATCATTATTTTTACTGCATCAATGGCTGCAGTTTTGCTATCGACGCATCTTGCACTTATGTGGGTTTTCATGGAAGCTACTACACTTTCAAGCGCACTTTTTATTTACATGGAAAACACCGAGCACTCACTGGAAGCAACATGGAAATATATATTTTTATGTTCGATCGGCATAGCGATCGCTTTTATCGGTATAATCATGTTATCAATAGCCGGATCAGGCACTATGTCGTTGTTCATAGATGATCTCTACGCTTCCGCTCACACTTTATCGCCTTTTTGGTTAAAGCTGGCGTTTCCGATAATCGCTATCGGATACGGTACAAAAGCAGGTTTTGCACCGATGCATACATGGCTTCCCGATGCATACTCTGAAGCTCCTTCGCCGATATCAGCACTCATGTCAGGGACCTTTGTAAATGTGGCAATAATCGCGATCCTTCGAGTTTTTCATATAATGGATTTGGCAGGCCTTCGCGCATATGCAGTCGTTTTTATGTATTCTATGGGTTTCATGTCCCTGTTGATCGCTGCAGCCTATATTATTAAAACCACGAATTATAAGCGAATGCTGGCGTATTCTTCCATTGAACATATCGGCATTATCATTATCGCAGTGGCAGCTGGCGGAGTAGGACGATTTGCCGCACTCCTTCATATGGTCGCACATTCGTTAGCGAAAACATCTCTTTTCCTCACTGCAGGGATAACCTATCATCGATTTCGTACAAAAACAATTGACGGCATAAGGGGAATGCTTTCTTCTGATCCCGGGTGTGCGTGGCTTTGGTTCGGAGGATTTGTTCTTATTACCGGATTGCCCCCATTTTCGCTTTTTATAAGTGAATATCTGACCGTGCATGCATTACTCGATAACAAGACCTACCTCTTGCTCGTTGTGTTTGTATTACTCTTGACCGTTGTTCTTTTCGGATTCGCACGCCAAGTATTTACCATGACATCGGGAGCCCCTGTGCCGTTAAAAAACACGACGGGATTGATACGTTATTTGCCACCGGCTTTTATGCTGCTCCTTGCGGCTCTTCTCGGTATGTATATCCCCGAATGGTTTAAATCGTTGCTGAATACTGCGACAGAATTGCTGTAGGTGATGACGTATATGCAAAAAATACGAAATTCTCAAATTATCGAACTCAAAAACATTCATATTACTGATTTAAGACACACACTGCCCGCAATTATTAATTCAGCTGAAAACGGTGCACGACCAATACTTCTGTTTACCGATACTATGAACGATCCGAAAATCCTGTATTGTGTCATGGCGCATGACACAGAATCTTCATTGAGTGTTTTTACCATGAATTGTGAAGGAATCCGAGAATATCCGTCGATTACACCATTTGTTCCTTCTTTCCATTTGTTTGAACGTGAGCTTTGGGAAGAAACGGGGATCATTCCCCATGGACATCCTTGGCTTAAGCCGGTTCGCTTTTCCTCATATCGCCATGACCACACGGTGAAAGTTATTGATTATCCCTTTTATCAAGTTGGCGGCGAAGAAATTCATGAAGTTGGCGTTGGCCCGATTCATGCCGGAGTTATAGAACCGGGACACTTCAGATTTCAATGCAAGGGTGAAGACATATTACATCTTGAAATACAACTGGGATATCAGCATCGTGGCATTGAGCGTATGTTTGAAAATAATACAAAACTGACGATCCCTATTGCCGAATCAATTGCCGGCGACAGTGTCATGGCGCACACATGGGCTCATGCACAATGCATGGAATCACTGATGGGAATTGCCATTCCTAAACGTGCAGATTATATCCGCGGTATTGCACTCGAGCTTGAACGCGCAGCGATACATATCGGCGATTTAAGCGCGATTTCAAATGATATCGCTTACCATATGGGAACTAATGTTTACGCGACAAATCGCACATTACTCATAAACAGTTCCTTATCACTCTGCGGAAGCCGTTTTTCACGCGGACTCATGACGATCGGTGGTGTTCACTTTGATTATACACATGAAAAGATACTCATGTTAACAAAAATTTTAGATCAGGTTGAGCATGACGTCAGTCTCATGGCTGAAACAATGTGGGCAGTGCCAAGCGTGTTGTCACGTCTTGAAAAAACCGGCATCATAACCCATGAAACTGCACAGTCGATCGGTATGGTAGGGCCGGCAGGACGCGCATCAGGATTAGCACGCGATATTCGAACAGATCATTCGTTTGGACCATATAAATATGCTCCCATACATTCATTACATTTGGAGTCCGGCGATGTATATGCCCGCACCTACATTCGCTATCTTGAGATGAAAGAGTCTTTCCGTTGGATTCGTAATACCATAGATCAACTTCCGATGACTGATATCACAATACCTGCGAAACCGCTCATTCCGAACGCACTATCGATCAGTATGACCGAAGGGTGGCGAGGAGAAACAGTTCATGCGGCACGAACTGATAGCAATGGAATAATTCAACGTTACAAAATCAAAGATCCGTCATTTCACAACTGGTTTGCACTCGCACTCGCCGTTCGTAACAACGGAATATCGGATTTTCCGCTGTGTAATAAAAGCTTTAACCTTTCCTACTGCGGTCACGATCTGTAAAGGAGATGAGCATGCTCGATATATTGAAAGTCAGTTTGAATCAGGGGCATCAATTTGTCCCCGATGACAGAACAGCAACATTAAAACCGCCTTTCAGGGGTTTCCCGATACTACGATCCGATAAGTGTACACAGTGTGCCGTGTGTGTGTCATTATGCCCGAGTAAAGCGATCACCCTTGAACCATCATTATCAATCGACTTAGGGAAATGCATTCAATGCGGCGAATGTGAGCGTGAATGTTCTGTTCATGCAATACAATTTACACAATCACATCATTTAGGCGCTGATTCTCGGGAAAAGTTATTTGTAACCGCGGAATTAAACTACGAAAATTATAAAAAAAGAGCATTTACGGCAAGAAAAAATATTCATGCACTGTTTGGGCGTTCATTGAAACTTCGCTCAGTGTCTGCGGCAGGTTGTAATGCATGTGAGATGGAATTAAATGCTGCTGATAACGTGAATTTTGACATGGAACGCTTTGGCATTGAAATCGTCGCCTCGCCACGCCACGCCGACGGGATTGTCATTACAGGCCCTATCAGCGATAATATGGCATGTGCACTTGAAGATGCGTTCCACTGTACTCCGGATCCGAAAATCGTTATCGCGATGGGAAGCTGTGCGATAAGCGGCGGGATTTTTCACGATTCTCCGGCAATCAACAGAATTTTTTATCAAAAACACCCCGTTGATATTTACATACCGGGATGCCCGACACACCCTTTGACATTTATCAATGCCGTATTAGATTTTCTAAATGTCAAATAACAAATTGAAAGAGGATGATCGTATGGAAAATAAACACATAAAGGCAGTGGTCAAGGCTCACTATACAAAATTTGCAAAGACCAAGTCGTCATGTTGCGGGTCAGGTTCATCGTGCTGTAGTTCATCCATGACTCAAGAAGAAATTGCACACAGTATTGGATATTCTGATGAAGAGATCGATCAGGCACCGGACGCGAATCTTGGACTCGGTTGCGGAAATCCGCTTGCATTTTCCAATATCCGTGAAGGAAGCGTAGTCCTGGATTTAGGCAGCGGTGCAGGATTTGACGCCTTTTTGGCCGCACGAAAAGTCGGTAAGACCGGTAAAGTTATCGGAGTTGATATCACGGAGGCAATGATCGAAATTGCACGAGAGAATTCAAAAAAATATCCCTCTTTCAATGTTGAGTTTATATTGGGCGATATCGAGAATTTACCTATCGCGGATGAAAGCATCGATATCATTACGAGCAATTGTGTGATTAATTTGGCTCCGAACAAACAACAAGTTTTTCGCGAAGCATATCGAGTCCTAAAGCGAGGCGGACTGCTGTATCTTTCGGATATTGTGTTATTACATGAATTAACCGAGAACCAACGTCATGACGAAAGCTTGATCGCAGGCTGTGTGGGTGGTGCTGTTTTAAAAAACTGCTATATCGACATGCTGCTTCATGTCGGGTTCAGTGTAAAAATCCTGTCTGAAGACATAGATATCAGCACTCGTCAATACAACGGAATCAACCTTGAAAGTATCAAGATAGAAGCGTGCAAGTGAATAACTTTTCAAGTAGCAAAAAAAACCGGTATGCTCCGATATTTCACAAGGATGGAATGTAGTATGAAAATTGCAGTTTGTGGTATCGCATGTGAAAAGTGTCCCAGAATGACACAGGGTCTTTGCCCCAATGGAGACACAGGTTGTATTCCCAGAGAAAACAAGTTTTGTGCGATTGCAACCTGCGCGTATGAGAAGAACGTCCGTTTATGTTTTGAATGTAACGATTTCCCGTGCGAAAAAACTAAATCCGGTCCGATCAGCTTCGGATATTGCCAATACATCTCGGGCAAGTAAATCTATTCACGCTGTTACCGGGTACTCATTGCTCAATTTTAGCCCTTTTACAAGTCACACTGAGAGATGAATTCAATTATATGAACAAATACACAATAGAGGAATAGGTCACAATACAATCACACTTTTTTCTTTACCACAAGTATCGTCATATCATCCTGAAGTTCCGTTTTTGTTTTAAATCCATTAACGGTATCAAGAATAACATGTGCGATCAATTCCGCACTTTTTTTTCTATTGTCAAAATACAACTTTGTTAAACGTTCCTCGCCGAATTCTTCCCCCTCATCATTTGTAGCCTCGGTAAAGCCGTCTGTAAACATGAGAATCGTTTCAAATTTATCAAAGGTTACTCGACCGATCTCATAACGAGCATTTGGCAAAATACCCAACAACAGTCCGCCTTGTGTTAATTCTGATGTCTTCCCTGCCGCATCAATCAAAATCGGAGGATTGTGTCCTGCATTGATATATTTCATATCAAGATGGTCCATGTCAAAAACCGCAACAAAGAATGTGATAAACTGTTCCGGCGCAGTACTTTCATAAATCAAATTATTCAATCGTTCAACAATCGTCTCAATATCAATATTAACTTCAGCAAGTAATTTAAAACCGGCATGCAACGTTGAAACCAATAATGCAGCGGGTATACTTTTCCCTGTGACATCAGCAATTGCACAATAAAGCTTATTATTGATTTGACTTACATAGAAATAATCTCCGCCCACTTCACGACTTGGTATATTCATACCATGAATCGACCACAATTCATTCGATGGTATATTTTTTGGTAAAATATTTTCCTGAATTGCACGTGCAACGAGTAATTCTTTCTCCATTCGACGTTTTTCGATCGACTCTTTAATCATTTTCGAACTTTCCAATGATACTGCAACATTCGTGGCAAGTGAAAACAAAAAATCATATTCTGATTCAGGGACAGGCGTTCCATCCATTTTATCCGTCAGTATGATAAACCCGATCGTCTTTTTTTGATACTGCATAGGAATCAATAGTGTCGCGCCATCACCTCCCATCGAGTTGATCATTTCGTTTTTCATGAGTGATGAGACATTCCTAAGATTCCAAATGGTATTCACCGTAGGCATATCAAGAACCGTTTCAGGAAGATCGCGAAAACCTTTTTCAATCTTGAGTCGATATGTTCCGTCAGTATGCAGTAAATACACTGCCGATCTGCTTACCATTATCTGCCCCATTATAGCAAAAATAAGCGCATTGAGAATGTCACGTTCTTCAAAGAGGAAAATCAACTCTCGCGAAATTTCCATGAGCGTATTGACTTCTTGAGATTTCTGCATACGTCCTCGAGACACTTTTAAAATGTTATCATATAAAATCGCACTTATGACAACCATTTTCAGGACATACAGATCCATAATCATTTCCGGTGAGTCAGGAATAATCCCGTCAACGGAAAGTTTCACATCATCAAAATATGTTTTACGTAACCCTATTGATGTGGAAAATTCATTATTTCCCCGCTCATATAAGACAGTACTTTCTTTTTCGTTTACAAGAAGACAATTATTAAACCCATGCTTTTCACAAAAATAATCCATAAAAAGTGCGCAATTTTCTTTAACATGAGCTCGTGACGTCATTTTTTCCAAAACGGCTAAAAGACCTTTGTCATGCGTTATAAGGGGATGCATAGTGAATCCTCCTTCTCTTATTTATGTGCGAACGCCAACATGGCGATATCATCAGTTTGAGTAAAGTTTTTTCTAAATTCATAAATATCTAAACTTACTTTATTGATAACTTTATCAGGGATCTCACGGCATTGAGTTTTCACACTATTAAACAGTCTGTCATCACCAAAAAACTCGCCCTTCTCGTTTTGTGCTTCGGTAATTCCATCGGTATATGAAAATACTAGATCGCCAGGGTCAAGCGGCAAATCAACAATACTTAATTTCTCTAAAAACAATGCATCCGGTGCAAGACCTAAAGCAATTCCGGTTGTCGGTAAAAACTCCAATATATCTTTCTTCGCATTGTAGTACAACGGCGGATTATGCCCCATATGCACATAACGGAGTGTTTTATCATATTTATTGAAAACAAATACAAGCATCGTCACAAAGGTCTTTTCCGGTATTTTATGCCGAATGTAGGTATTCATCGAAGTAAGAACCGTCTCAATGGGTAATGAGGCATACTCAATACCGGTATGAAGCAACGTACGAATCATGCTCATATACAATGCTCCGTTGACGCCTTTCCCGCTAACATCCGCGATCACAAAGACCATATCTCCGGTTTTTTTATTTTCGATGACGTCGCAATAATCGCCGCCAACTTTTATAGCAGGATTATATCGCCATGAAATATTGAGCATATCATCTATGATCTCCTTGGGAGGTAACAATGATAATTGAATTTTACGTGCGAGATTTAATTCTTTTTCAAGAATCCTTTTTTCATACAATTCTTTGGTCGCTGCGACCGTATGCAATGTAAGCGATATTTGCATCGCAATCGATCGTAAAATATTCAAGTGCGTTTTTGGCACCTTCATTTTCTTTGTTTTATCTCCAATAACTAAAAACCCGAAAAAATATTCTTCATAAATTATCGGGAAAAAGTATACACCCCATTGATATTTATTGCGAATTTCCTCAGGCATTTCAGAGACCACGAATACACGCTTCGCTTCCTTATATGATTGATGAATATGTTCAGCCTGAATAAGATCTGCGTCGTGCATATTGAGCAACACACGAAGTTCATTTACAACGAGTGTTCGAATTTCATTGAGAGAATCCGCCTGCAATAATTTAGCAAAAAAAGTCGTGAGGATTTCTTCGTAGTCTATAGAAGATTTGACAAAAAAGTAATTCATAAGTTTCTGAATACCCCGTAAAAAGATGTAAAAAAGCATAAAGGCGGCAAGTGTTATAACAAACAACCAGATAATTTCTTCGTTATTGATCAATACTTTCGCAATAATACAATACCCACCGCAATATAAACCTGTGAAAAGCAAAACGGAAACGTAATACAATACGCCACGAGCTTGTATCTCAATATTCAAAAATTTATATTTTACCATTGAGATACTGAGCACAATAATATTCGCAATAATCGCACATAAATATAATATATGCATAAAGTCTATCGAAACTCCGCCGGGAATGACACGACATTGCATAATAAGAAAATCTGCTATAAATACTACTACAAAAATACGTATACCCAAAAGTAATAAACCAATCTGATGTGAAAATACAGGGCTTGTAATATTTTTCCTTTTATACCACAATAAAGTATATGCGGTTATTCCATAAACTAAATTAAGTAATAACAGAGATATCGTATAGAGTTTCGTGACGACCGCTACTATACCGAATCGAATGATACCCATTGAGTAAGAACCGTCTTTGGATAGAAATACCGTATCAATCAATGCAAACATGATTACCATAAAGAAATAAACAAAATATGGTATGAACAATGCGTAACGAATATATCGCCGACTTTTTAAAATGTGATGTTCAAAGGGAAATATAAGTGCAAATAATAACAAAAAAGGGAAATATAGAATCCATATCTTATCTATATTGTGTGTGTGTAAACTTGTGATCGACCATGAAAATGGAGCAAGCCCTAAAGAAAGCATCATAACCGCTGTAATGGTATTTAGCTGAGTTTTTCTATTTTTATAAATATACCAACTGAGAAAAAAAGTAATCACGGTAACACTATACTGAATGACATTCATCGTCAAGTGTCCTTTATAATCTTATGAATAGTGACTACATTTTTGCTATTGGGATGAATTGAATATTCCACTTTATCCGAAAACTTTTCTATAATATGAAGACCATACCCGCCGGGATCACGTTCATTGATTTTCTTTTGCAAACTTTTAAAACGTTTGATGGAAAATCCTTTTCCATAATCTGCAACACTGAAAATCATTTCATGCCGAGTTTCATGATATTCAACTTCCAATTCGATGAGCCGACGTTCACCTGTTTGCTCTTGAGAATACGCATGCCGAACAACATTCGATGCTGTCTCATCAACGATCAACTCAATATCATCAGTTTCACGTTCAGGAATATTATTGACTCTACAAATATCAATGACAAAGCGCCGTATCAATTCGAGATATCGCGCATCGGATGGTACTTGTAAAAAAAAATATTTCATACTCTGAATTTTTCTATTGCGTCTTTTTCATTATCCAATATTTCATATATTGCGGCAAACCCGAGAATTGAAAAGATTCTAAATATTTTTTCAGGAATATGCAAAAATTTAATATCTCCGTTCTTTTCACGAATATCTTCAATATGACCCATAAAAACGCCAAAACCGGTGGAAGAAATATATTCGATCCGTTCCATGTCGACCAATATCTTATAATATCCTTTCCCGATCAAATCGGTGAGAAGATTCTCAAACTCCGGAGCGGTGTGCGCATCTAAAAAACCTGCAAGAGATATTTTTAATATATCTCCTTCAATTGTATCATACACAGCCTCATAACCGGGCATAGTGACCTCCTTATACACATTATCTTCAACAATGATTATACATCGTAGATACTAATAATTCAAGACATTTGCGTACCAATGAAAATGCCCCTTCATTACTGAAGGGGCATGTATATATGTTTGACTGAAATTTAGGACAATACCGCAATGAAGACACCGGCAGCAAGTGCAGAACCGATCACACCTGCCACATTCGGTCCCATTGCATGCATGAGAATATGATTGTTCGGATCAAATTTGCGTGCATAGATCTGAACGACACGCGCAGAATCCGGTACTGCCGATACACCCGCCGCACCTATGAGGGGATTGATCTTTTCTTTAAGGAAAAGATTCATAAATTTCGCAAACAATAATCCGCCGATTGTAGCCACGCAAAAAGATGCACACCCGAGTACAAATATTTTCAGTGAATTCATTTGTAAAAACACAGATGCCTGTGTACTTGCACCGACTGTAAAACCTAAAATGATTACTGAGATATCGATCAACGCTGTTGAAGCGGTCTTTGCAAGACGATCGACCACGCCGCTTTCTTTGAGTATATTACCCAACATCAACATACCGATAAGGGTTATTGAGCCGGGAGCCACAAGCGCACACACCAAAAATACTGCGATCGGAAATAATACACGTTCAGTTTTTGATACACGACGTGAAGGAGGCATGCGAATCAATACTTCTTTTTTTGTAATAAGTAACTTCATAAACGGAGGTTGGATCACAGGGACCAATCCCATATAGGAATATGCCGCAATCGCTACCGGCCCTAATAATTTCGGGGCTAACATTGATGTGACAAATATGGACGTAGGACCGTCTGCGCCACCGATTATACCTATTGACGCTGCTTCCATACCGGTAAATCCAAGATATAATGCACCTAAAAATGTTGCAAATATACCTATTTGCGCCGCAGCACCGAGTAAAACCGATTTAGGGCTTGAGATAAGTGCCGAGAAATCCGTCATAGCACCGATACCTAAAAATATAAGCGGCGGGAAAATACCGTTCGTGACCGCATAATACAACAATGAAAACACGCTGTTTTGTGTTGCACCGGTATTCGATATTGAATCATAGACACCAATCGGAAGATATCCAGGGTAAGGGATATTACCGATCAAAATACCGAACCCTATAGGTAACAATAACAACGGTTCATAATCTTTGACTACACCAAGGTAAATAAAGGCAAGCCCAACAAGAATCATGATCAATGATTTCCAATTATCTCCCGACAAGAGAACTGCAACACCCGTTCCTTTTATTATTTTCTGTGTCATAGATTGTTCACTCAGTGCTAATGTAGATTTTTCATTGTCATTGAGTGCAGTAACGATTCCCGGTTGTATTAATATTTTTTGATCTTGTCTCAACGGTAATGTAAGTGGTTCATACCCTGATTTACTCACTTTAATTTTATACTCCCCGGGAGGAATTCTTCGTAGAACAAATGTTCCGTTATCGGCAGTGCTGGTTTCGACACTCATTCCGTACGGATATGAACTGGGAAGATTAATAACAATTTTCACACCCTGAATAGGTAATCCGGTAGCATTATCAATAACTGTACCGGTCAACGTACCGAATACTGCGTCAATAACCGCTTCTTTATCAATGCCTTTCCGTACGAAATCATCATCAACAGATAAGCCTTGAGCAGATATACCTGTTGTAAAAAGAACAGCGAAAAACGTGACCGCTATTCCTTTTTTTATTATAGATAACCATTGACTGTCCATGTATATACTCCTTACATTACTCGATCACAATTAATACATCACCCTCGTAAACATTTTGACCTTTTGTTACTTTCACTTCTTTGACAATGCCGTTAAATTGCGTCTGAATTTCATTTTCCATTTTCATCGCTTCCATAATAACGACATCTTGTCCTGCTTTCACTGCGTCACCTTCTTTTACTAATACGTCGATAATAAGCCCCGGTAATGGCGAAAGGATTGACTTGCCGTGTGCGACTGCCGCCGGTTTATGAAGATGCTCGGCAGGTTTTGGTTGTTTCACGACCGGAGTCGTTTCAACTGACTCAACACGTGTCGCGGTTGGCATCGGTTTTTCACGTATTTGTTGTACACTCTCAATACCAAGGTCTTTCAAACCGACATTATACTTTTTATCATTCACGGTGATGACCGCTTTATATGCACCGAATTCATTGACCTTAACTTTGAATTCTTTCCCATTGATATCTAATACTATTTCTTTCATATTTCACCTCGTCCGTTATTCTCTATACCCGAATTTATTACCCATCTTCCAGGCGGTACCGATATCTTTCCCGTGGCGGAACGTAATCTTTGTGTGCAGATCTTCAATATGAAGTCTGCGATACAACTCAACGGTTGTCGCTATTGCAACGACCACATCGTCATCAACGTCTTCCGCAACGGTCACTTTCTGAGACGATTCATCTTTAACCGATGTAGTCGATGACGCTTCGACGGGCTTTTTCTCACGAGCAAATATTACGTTAAACAATCGAATGACCAACGCTATAAGTATGAGTCCTATAAATACTGTGCCCATACCGTTAAGCATAAGCTCAACACCCTTATTGTCGGTCACATTTTTCCACCCCTTTACAGTCGTGTGCGAAGTTGTGGTCTGTGATGTCTCATCAGTTTTTTTATCTTCTGTTTTTTTCTCAACAAGCGTTTCCTGTGGCATTGAGGAGGTATTATCTTTTTCTTTGATTTCAGTCTGCATATCCGCCTCCTCGTTTACAACGGAATATTTCCGTGTTTTTTAGCAGGAATCTCATCCCGTTTATTTTCAAGCATCTTCAGCGATTTGATAAGTTTGTAGCGTGTGACTTTCGGTTCGATTACCTCATCTACATACCCTTTTGATGCAGCAACATACGGATTGGCAAATTTTTCACGATATTCCTCAATTTTTTCCTGTAACTTCGCCGCAGGATCTTCAGATTCTTTGATCTCGCGTGCGAAAATAATTTCACTCGCACCGTTCGGTCCCATAACAGCAATTTCAGCTGATGGCCACGCCATAACGACATCACCGCGTAACTCTTTTGAATTCATAACGCAATAAGCTCCGCCATATGCTTTACGGGTAATAACCGTGATTTTAGGTACTGTTGCTTCGGCATATGCATACAACATCTTTGCACCATTACGGATAATTCCGCCGTATTCCTGAACGGTACCCGGCATAAATCCCGGTACATCTTCAAATGTAATTATCGGAATATTGAAACAATCACAGAAACGTATAAAACGTGCCGCTTTTACTGATGCATTGATATCAAGAACACCCGCTAAATATTTCGGTTGATTCGCGATTATTCCCACGCTTTTTCCGTCTAAGCGAGCATAACCGATGACTATATTCGGCGCATATAATTCCTGTACTTCAAAGAAATCACCGTTATCAACTATTTTTGCAATTAACTCTTTTACGTCATACGGCTTATTCGGATTATCGGGTACAATGTAATTGAGATCTTCATCAACTCTATCCGCGGGATCATTGGTCGGTACCGCAGGAGTCTCTTCCATATTATTCTGAGGAATAAACGAAATAAGTTTACGAATGCCCGCAAATAATTTCTTTTCATCTTCGCACGCAAAATGCACAACACCGCTTTTGGTCGCATGCATGGTGGCACCGCCCAGTTCTTCGGCAGTTACATCTTCTTGAGTAACCGATTTCACAACTTTTGGTCCGGTAACAAACATTTGTGCGGTTTCTTTAACCATAAAAATATAATCAGTAAGCGCCGGAGAATACACTGCCCCGCCCGCTGCAGGACCGACAATGGCAGTGATCTGAGGCACAACACCGGAGTACAATACATTTTTTAAAAATATTGAGGCATATCCCGAAAGAGAGTCAACACCCTCTTGAATACGCGCTCCACCGGAATCATTGATCCCGATAACCGGGGCGCCAACCTTCGCAGCCATATCCATTATTTTGACAATCTTTTCGCTGACAGTTTTTGAAAGTGATCCTCCAATGACGGTAAAATCGAATGAATATACGAAAATGAGTCGTCCGTCAACCGTACCGTAACCTGTAACGACACCATCACCCGGGACTTTCTTTTTTTCCATGCCAAACTCACTGCATTGGTGAGTACGAAGCATATCAATTTCTTCAAAACTTCTGTCATCAAGAAGTAAGGTGATCCGTTCACGTGCGGTCAGTTTCCCGCGTTCATGCTGTTTTTTAATGGCGTCTTCTCCGCCGCCAATACGTGCTTCATCAATTTTCTTTTTTAGTTCAAGAATTTTTCTTTCGCTACTCATATCTATTCCCCTCCGTTATTTGGTCTGACAAATTTCAGTCAACACTTTACCCGATGATTTCGGATGAATGAATGCTATCTTCGCATCATGTGCACCCGTACGCGGCGTAGAATCGATCATCTCAAGACCTTTACCCTTTACCGATGCGATTTCTTGCTCAATATTATCAGTTTCATACGCGATATGATGAATTCCTTCACCTTTTTTCTCGATAAACTTTGCAATCGGACTCTCATCGGAAAGCGGTTCTAATAATTCTATTTTTGCATCCCCCGCCTGAAACATTGCAACACGAACTTTTTGTTCTGCAACTTCTTCGGTGCCATGAAACTCTAATTTGAGCACATCCCGATAAAAAGGAATATGGTCATCCAATTTGTTGACTGCAATACCAATATGATTAATGTGTTTGATCATAGATCATCCCCTCCTTTATAAACTTTCTCAATTCCTCATGTATCATCGAATATGGTGTACGTTTTTTTTCATAAATTTCATTTACCCATATATCACTTTTCTCATAAAATTTAATATGATCGTTCATGATAGTGTGCACCGAAAGAGTGAACATTTTGTGTAATTCGAGGCAAATACGATGCTTCCTGCGTTCCGCCAACACATTTTTATCTATCATCGTCTGGTAATAAGTTTCCATGGTATGCAACAATTCCTCGATACCTTCTCCGCTGTTGGCAGATGTCATGCAAATAGGATTCTGTTCGTCGGGTTTTTCCATGTATTTAATATTCAAAGAATACTCAACCTCTGCGCGTAATCGATCTGCCCCGTCACGATCTTTTTTATTAATGACGAACACATCGCCTATTTCCATAACGCCGGCTTTCATCGCTTGAATCTCATCACCCATTCCGGGTACCAACACTAATGCGATCATATCGGTTAATTCCATGACCTCTACTTCTGTCTGACCCACGCCGATAGTCTCAAGCAAAATAACATCAAAGCCTGAGGCATCAAGAACTTTTATACAATCCCCCGTTGCGACAGACACCCCGCCTAAGTGGCCGCGTGATGCCATCGAACGTATAAACACACCTTCATCAGTGGCATGACGCTGCATGCGCAAACGATCACCCAAGATCGCCCCGCCTGAAAAAGGCGAACTCGGATCGACCGCAATGACTGCAACTGTTTTATTTTGTGCACGTAACTTTTCAATCATCTGATCAACAAGTGTACTTTTTCCTGCACCGGGAGGTCCGGTGATTCCCCATATAATTGCGTTACCGGTATGAGGATAGAGCGTATCAATAAGTTGTTCACGACGTTGACCGCCGTTTTCAACAACGGTTATTGCGCGAGCAATCATTCGCTCATTATGGTCCAACACACCGGCAGCAATATTCATTATTTCGACAATCTCGTCTTATTTGCCTCAATAAAATCAACGACTTCCTGTATTGGCGTGCCCGGGGTAAATACTGCTTCTATGCCACTCTTTTTCAAGAACGGAATATCATCTTCAGGTATAACTCCTCCGCCAAATACTATGATATCGTTTGCACCGCTTGCACGAAGCAAGTTTACAACTTTCGGGAACAATTCGTTATGTGCTCCAGATAATAAACTCATGCCGAGAAAATCCACATCCTCTTGAATCGCTGTCTTCACTATCGATTCCGGTGTTTGACGAATACCGGTATAAATGACCTCATATCCTGCATCTTTTAATGCACGGGCAACATATTTTGCACCACGGTCATGCCCGTCAAGCCCGGGTTTTGATATAAGTACGCGAATTTTTTTGTCTGCCATACTTCCTCCTTACAGAACCACGGTCTCGTGGTATTCGCCGAATTCGGCACGTAACACATTGCAAATTTCACCAAGTGATGCATACACGCGTACCGCGTCGATAATATACGGCATTAAATTCTCATCCGTACGAGAAGCTTTTTGCAATGCTTCAAGTTTTGCATCGACCGCTTTATTATCACGATCTTTTTTAATGGCAGTAAGTTTCTTAACTTGCACTTCACGTAATTTCGGATCAACCTTAAGAAGTCCTTTTGGCGGACCTTCTTTCACGGTGAATTTGTTGACTCCGACAATGATTCGCTCTTTGCTTTCGATATCCTTCTGATATTTGTATGCCGCATCTTGTATCTCTTTTTGCACAAAACCTTTTTCGATAGCCTTCAACATTCCGCCCATCGCTTCGATTTTATTGATATAATCCCATGCTTCTTTCTCAATTTTATCGGTCATCGCTTCGACATAATATGATCCCGCCAAAGGATCAACGGTGTTGGCAACACCTGATTCGTATGCAACTATCTGCTGTGTGCGAAGTGCGATACGAACGGAGTCCTCTGTCGGCAATGCAAGCGCTTCGTCACGGGAGTTAGTATGTAAACTCTGTGTACCGCCCATGACTGCTGCAAGGGTTTGAATTGCTACACGGACCACGTTATTATCAGCTTGTTGCGCAGTAAGAGTACTTCCTGCCGTTTGAGTATGAAAGCGCAACTTCATCGAATTATCCTTTTTCGCCGAGAATTTTTCTTTCATGATTTTTGCCCAAATCCTACGGGCAGCGCGGAATTTCGCGACCTCTTCTAAAAGATCATTATGAGAATTAAAGAAAAACGATAAACGTCCCGCAAAACTATCCACATCCAGACCTTTTGTCACTGCCGAACGAACATAATCTATTCCGTCTGCGAGAGTAAATGCAACCTCTTGTGATGCGGTAGAACCTGCCTCACGAATGTGATATCCCGAGATACTGATCGTATTCCAGTTTGGCACTTCTTTTGAACAATACTCAAAAATATTAGCAATCAATCTCATTGATGGTGCCGGAGGGAAAATATACGTCCCTCGTGCAATATATTCTTTCAAAATATCATTCTGAATGGTACCCGTTAACTTGTCTTTTGAAACGCCTTGCTTTTCGCCAACTGCGATGTACATCGCCAAAAGAACCGATGCAGGCGCATTGATGGTCATAGAAGTAGACACTTTATCCAATGGTATTCCGTCAAAAAGAATTTCCATGTCTTTCAGTGTATCAATGGCAACACCAACTTTTCCAACTTCCCCTTCACTGATCGAATCATCAGAATCATATCCGATCTGAGTCGGCAAATCAAAAGCAACCGATAGACCGGTCTGACCTTGTTCAAGAAGATACTTGTATCGTGCATTTGATTCTTCGGCAGTTCCAAACCCGGCATATTGACGCATCGTCCAATATTTACCGCGATACATCGTCGTCTGAACGCCTCGAGTAAACGGATATACTCCTGGGAAACCTATTGTTTCCAAGTATTCTTCTTCGGTCGTTGCTTTCGGGACATATAAACGATCAACGGGTTCTGAAGATGCGGTAACAAACTCTTTGCGTTGCTCCGGATATTTCTCTAATGACTTTTGAACATTTCCATCCCATTTTGCCATTTCTTCATTAATTTTTTTATATTCCATACATTACCTCCGTTATTTCGAAAGTATGGTCTTTGTTTCAATTGCGATCATAAGTTCTTCATTAGTAGGAACCACAAGAACTTTCACCCGTGCATGTGCTGCCGAAACATCAACTTTTTTCCCGCGGGATTTATTTTTCTCTTTATCGATCGATATCCCAAGAAAGTCCATGTCTTCACAAATCGCCTCACGCGCTTCCCAGCCGTTTTCACCGATGCCTGCAGTAAAGACGATCGCATCGGCACCGTTCATGGCGGCAATATATCCGCCGATATATTTTTTCGCGTTATAGGTAATAAGATCGAGTGCAAGTTGAGCACGTTTATTGCCTTTATTCCATGCCGCATCCTCAACATCACGAGCGTCACTCGATATACCGGAAATACCCAACATGCCGCTTTTTTTGTATAAAATATCATGCATTTGATCGACTGAATACTGCCCTGTTTTGAGCAAATGAGTAATGATACCTGCATCGACATCACCTGCACGTGTTCCCATCGGAATACCGCACATTGTTGAATAACCTAAAGATGTATCGACAGAGTGCCCGTCCATTACTGCGCTGTAGGATGTTCCGTTCCCCATGTGACAAGTAACGATCTTACATGTCTCAAAAGGTTTTCCCAACATCTTCGCAGCTTCCTGCGCTACATATTGGTGAGAAGTGCCATGAAAACCATAACGACGTATACCTTCTTTCTCATACATCTCATACGGTAATGCATACATATATGCTTTCTCGGGCATTTGCGAATGAAATGAGGTATCAAAAACGGCAACATTAGGAACGTCAGGCATAAGTTCCATCATTGCCAACACACCGGTCAAATTCGGAGGATTGTGTAACGGTGCAAGATGATTCAGTGCTTCAAGTTCTGTTACAATTTCTTTGGTTATTAAGGTTGATTTTTTATATTTTTCTCCACCATGCACATAGCGGTGACCTGCAGCATTGATTTCCTTGAATGACTTGATGATATTTTCCTTCGGGTCGATAAGAATGTCCAATACTTTTTTCAAACCGTCTTTGTGATTGTGGATAGTCATAACTTCTTTCTTTTTATCACCGCCACGCACACTGTATGAAATAATCGAATCAGGCAACCCCACACGCTCAATTAACCCCTTCATCACTACTTCTTCCGTAGTCATGTTAAAAAGCTGAAACTTGATTGACGAACTCCCCGAATTAAGCACCAATACATTCATTTCTTTCCTCCCTGATTTATTGTTCATTTAAACGTATAACAATAGTTCCGTCAAGATTCTGTTCGGAAAAACTAAACGCCCCTATGACATGACCGATATTTTCACTCACTTCTTGCTTCTTTGCCATATCACGCACCATTCTGTCGGAAAGAAATACAGTGATATGGCGGTCAGACGGCAACAAGTTTTCCATCTTTTTATGTAATTCATCGCGACGAAGGTTATGCTTTTCGTCACGATCAACATAGTGTTTGAGACTTTCCAGCGAATCAAAAAGAAAAAATACATCATTGTTCATATAATAAAACGGGCGCTTCAACCCTTCAATAGAATCACCCGCTATACCGCGCGCAAGAAAACCCAAAATTCCGGTGATCACAGGAGTTTTAAACGATGTGCCGTTATAGTCACGAGTTTCAAATTCTATCGGAAATCGGTTCACCAGATCTGTCTCAACTTGGTTCATTCGCTTCTCTACCGATCCGCTTCCCAAACACATGACACTCGTTTTATTATACACTCCGATATAAAAACGTTCTGATACCATCGGTATAAGATGATTTTCAATATCTATACCGCTTTTATCGAATACCATAAGTTTTGTTTGATAAAAACTCTGAAAAAAATCTGTTTGAAAAACTAATTTCCGTAATGCGGCATAATGCACTTCAAAATCATCAAATGTCAACATGACATACATATCCGGCCGATCGGGTATATATTTATCAAAACTTGACACTGAAGTAAAACCGACCTTTTTATACTCATAGGGTAATTTTAAATGAATTTGCAATGCATTGGCGGATGATTGTGCATTGATAGTTCCTTCAAGGATTTTATTATTTAAAAAAGGGAATTTCTCGGATTGAGGAACCGGATAATAAAACATCGCATCGCCGTCATGCTTTTTGGTCACAAACTCGCGAAGCGTTTCATTCTTCTCCGTATGCTCGGTCGGCACAAGATCAAATGTTTTATTGGTCGTAAAGCAAAATACGTTTTTATCGACCTTGCCGTATTCTTTCAAAAAACGTGCCGCGAATGAAAGTTCGGCAAACATATAAGCCTCACCCTTTTTATCGATGACGACATATACTCGCGGCGCAGGAATATGTTTTATTAACGGAAGATTCAACAGAGTGCGTAGTTTTTCATTTTTTTGAACAAACGGTGCTGTCAGATGCAAAAATGCACGATGATTATCAATTCGAGCTACAAATTGCGGATTATTCGGAAAGTAGCGATACGCACGCTCTTTATTGAAATAGTAAAACGCCGTGACAGTCAGCCCGACAACGATAAGAACCGTCAGAATCAGAGAAAGAAAACACCCTTTTTTTCTTCCCACAATACTCCTTTAGGTTTATGTACCCGAAAGGACTTGAACCTTCAACCTTTGGCTCCGGAGGCCAACGCTCTATCCAATTGAGCTACGGGTACGCGTGGGTTCATTATAGGCACTTTGACCTGTCTGTCAAGCAATTTAGCCGCAAATTACGTGTTTTGTCGCAAATATTCGTCAAATTTTCATGATTATGAGATATGCCCAGTTAAGCAGAAAAATAATAAGACCTCCCCAACGAAACCATGATCTTGGGATCGTTATCGGAGTTATTTTATCAAAAACAACAAGAATATCGTGTAAACCCCAAAGGGGTATTCCTAAAAGGATGAATGAGAGCATCGGATTATAGTATATTGCTTTGAAAACATGAAAATTTAAAAATGCGTATGACATTCGGGTAGCACCGCATGTCGGGCACGGAATGCCGGTAATAATTTTAAAAGGGCACCCGAAATGCGGTATGTCATACAACGACACTACACAATAAAACAAGACTGCAGCGGCAAGGAGTACCCCGGAATAAATGACACCGAAAGGAATGAACTTTTTACCCATGCCTTTACAACAACCATTACCGTAAACCCGCGATAAGACTCGGAATTGCAATAGCCAATACAATGGCCGTACAACAACATAACACTCCGGGGATCAAAACGACCACCACCGCTTTTCCCCATGACATTTCCTGCATATGTTTTATACCGAATATATACATTACCAAACCCCAAATTCCTGCGATTGCACTACCGCAAAAAGGAATGATAACAAGTAAATTCGTTGTATAAGAAAAAATGACCGCGTTGAGAGTAGCGATAAAACCGAATTTATCTTCCCCGAACATCATGATCAGAAGATGATATATGCCTGCAACGAGAAACAAACTCACCGCACCGCCAATGATCATGAGAATAAACAGTGAAAAAAAACCCATCCCTGCAAACAATGCCTGCGCCGACGCATCTCCCATTGAAGCGTGAGAAAAGAGTTTGGAAAAACTATCGGTAACTGAATTCCAAACTGCAGAAAAAAGAGCACCTATAACCAAAATGGTGAAATAATACGGCAATGTTTTTGATAATTCATCGTCTTTTTTGCATGACATGAAAAATTCGGTCGGATTAAAAAGAACAGCTTTCGCCGTATTAAAGTACCGTTCATACCACTGAAGATGTTCTTCGTAAAAAGGATTGATAAACTCCTTTTGAGGAGCACCGATATTCGCGGTTGTCGGTTGTTCTTTACCGCAATGAGCGCAAAACTTCGCACTGTCATCTAAATCTGCTTGACAAAACACACATTTTCGCATAAAACCTCCTAAAGATTACAATGATCGTTTCCACGTATTACATTCCGGCAAGAGAACCAAATACTACCATAATCGCCGCCACACAACAGACACAACAAAGAACAAAAGGAATAAGTGTGATCGCTATCGCTTTTCCCCATGACATTTCTTGAATGTGTTTCAGCGCAAATATTTGCATTACCATTACCCATACTCCGCCAATTAACGTACCGAATGCCGGTATGATCGCACACAACATCGGCGGGACCGAAAGCGCAACCGCATTGAATGTCGCCGTGAAACCGTGCTTGTCCTCACCAAACATAAGAACCAAAAGATGAGTGATGCCCGCGCCGGCAAATAACATTATCGTATAAAAAATATATGCACCGAATGCGCCGAAAATAGTCTCTATAAGCGACTTATTACCCGATTGCGATAGTTGTGAAAGTTGATCACTTGAAAGCCCCAGTTTTTGTAAAAGCTCAGAAATTTCAGAATTATCGGTCGGCAGCAAATAGTTCCACAAAAATATAAAAAATACAACTACCGACATAATAATCAAATAAAAAACAAATGCACGAGATATGTCCGCTGTTTTGGGATACGAACTGAAAAACTGTGTCGGTTTGAGAATCACATCTCGAACACTCTGTGTAATTCTCTCAAAAAAACCAAGCCGTTCGTCATGGAGCGGATTGACGTCATTACTGTACTGATTCGTATACACCGTTCCGGCAGGTTGCTCTTTCCCGCAATTTTGACAAAATTTCACTCCGTCATCAAGATCCGCCGCACAATAAACACATTTTTTCATACCGACCTCCTCTTTTATAACAAATAGCTATTAATCATATCCCTGTAATACAACGCCTGCTCGCGTGCTTTTTCGGCAAAATCCGTACCGGTTGATGCAAAAATGACCGCACGTGACACATTGATCACCATATTGCCGTGTTTACCGCCGAAGCCGTTTTTCACTGTTTTTTCGACATCACCGCCCTGGCTTCCGATTCCGGGTATCAAAAATATCTCATCCGGGCACATACGGCGGATCTCTCCCAATTCTTCCGGTTTTGTCGCACCTACCACAAGCCCCAGGCGACTCCCTTTTTCATTCCATGTATGCACTTTTTGTGCAACCAATTTGAACAGATCGGCGTGGTATTCAAAATCCGCGGCTGATTTATTGGAGGTCAATGCCAACACAAACGAATATTTGCGTTCATAGCGATAAAACGGTTCGATCGCATCCCAACCCATATAAGGATTGACCGTCGCCGCATCGTAACGATTTGCGTCATACAGTGCAACGGCGTATTGCTCGGCGGTATTGCCTATGTCACCTCGTTTTACATCCGCGATCATCGGAATAGACGGTGCCGCATCGCACACCGCTTCCCATGCATCAAAGCCGATCCTTCCTGCCGATTCGTAAAAAGCCGCATTCGGCTTATACGCGCACACTAAGTCCTTTGTGGCGGCGATGATCTCGTCATTGAATTTTTTCAACGGATTTGCTTCGTTTTTCAAACACTCGGGAAGTTTTTTTATATCACTGTCCAACCCGACACATAATAACGACGTGTTGGCAACCACTGCCGCTTCATACTTTTCACGAAAAGTCATAATTCCTCCTTGGAAAAAATGTATGTACCTTGCTATACTTCAATTGTCAATCGATACAATCTCAAGCACCGCTACTATTTCATGCGGATCTATGCGAAAATTACTTCCACGCCCTTCGTAAAATCCGTGTGCATAGATCATATGTATATTCAACTCCGTGAATGTTATCTCTTTATCTGTCTGTAAATTCCTAACGGTCGTATTGCTTTTCGGGAAAATACCCGGATCACCGAAAGGACACGGTATTTTCCCTCGCACCGATTCTGTACGTACCTCAAAATGAGGCGGTACGGAAATAAATTCTCCCAAACCTTTCAATCCTGCATCACGAAATTCCATCATCTTGATCGCGATCTGTTGATGTGTTAATCCCAAACGTTTTACTTCGGCATCATCATCTGTCAGTATATCAACCAATTTGCGTGTGTCGTTACCGAGAAAGCCTTCAAGTGTCAATACTCCCGGTTGCATTGAATGTTGAATTGTATCCATTTGCACGGTTTGTTTCATACAACCTCCCGTATTAAGAGAATTTATCGTAGAAAATTCTGTCGTCCGTGACACCCTTTTTACGCAAGACGTCAACACAAGCGGCGATCATTCCGGGACTTCCGCATAGATATGCCTCGGTATTAACAGGATTCGTACAGTATTTATCCACGGCAACCGTGATCAACCCGCTTTCACCTGTCCAATTATCCTCAGGTTTCGGCTCTGATAAACAGGGCACAAAAGTAAAATTCGGGATATCCTTTTCCAACGCTTGCATTTCGTCGACCAAAAACAAATCTCTCCCCGAACGTGCACCGAAACAATATGTCGCTTTTCGCGGATTCTTCTTTTCTGCCATATCCAGAAGGATCGACTTGATCGGAGCCATACCGGAACCGCCTGCTATAAAAATAATATCTCGGTCGGTATCACGCAAAAAGAAATCACCGTACGGTCCGTTCAGCACGACACCGTCTCCTTCTTTCAGAAAGTTATGAACATACGTCGTGCAGATACCATTCGGCACCAATCGGATCTCCAGTTCAATTACATCTTTTTCCGTAGGAGAAGAAGCTACCGAATACGCACGATACACCGATTCATCACAGAGTTCATATTCCGGCACCTGAAACTGCACAAACTGCCCGGGTTTAAAATCAATCACCGACGGATCAAGTAGCCGCATACGCACTTCTTTGATGTCATAGGTGAGATCGCGAATCGATGCCACAACCGCATTGTATTGCTTGACATTGAATAATTCTTCAGGAACTTCAATGCGCATATTCTTTTTAACTTTTACCTGACAGGATAATCGAATATTTTCTTTCTTCTCGGATTCATTTAACCATGGTAACTCAGTGGGAAGGAAATCCCCTGCACCGTCGAGTACTTTGACTTTGCAAAAACCGCATGATCCGCGTCCGCCGCATGCGGAAGGAATAAATATCTTTTCGTTCATTAATGTCTGCAACAATGGTTTACCGCCCTCAACTGTCAGCAACTTCTGTCCGTCATTGATATCAACCGTTACCTCACCGTAATTTGCGAGCGTGTTGTCGGCAATGACAAGAACAATTGCCAGAACGGCAAACAGCGCGGTAAGGATTCCGACTGCAGTAAGTAATTCATATACCATATCTCTATACCTCAGCTTATTCTGAGCATACCGGTAAATCCGATGAATGCCATCGCCATAATACCGGTGATGATTAATGTTATCCCTGCACCTTCAAGCCCTTTCGGCACCCTGCTTCTTGTCATTTTTTGACGAATTCCCGCCATTGCTACGATCGCCAACCACCATCCCAGACCGCTACCGAGTCCGTATGCAAACGATTGAATAAATGAATATTTTCGAATAACCATAAACAATACCGCACCCAAAATAGCACAATTCACGGTAATTAACGGCAGAAAAATACCTAATGCCGCATACAATCCGTCGGAAATCCGTTCTATGATCATTTCAACCAATTGCACAAACGCAGCGATAACGACTATAAAAACGATATAGCTCAGATACTCAATGCCAAAAGGAATAAGCAATTTATAGTATACGATCCAATTAAGCGCAGTTGTACATGCCATTACAAACGTCACTGCCGCACCCAGACCGACCGAAGCCTTTACCTCGCGAGAAATCGAAAGGAATGAACACATTCCGAGGTAATTGGTCAGCAATATATTATTGGTGAACACGGATGCAAAAAAAATGGCGACTATTGAAATATTTTCAACCGTCATTTTGCCTCCTCCTTAAGAATAAGTCCTTTTACTACCCATATGAATACTGCGAGCACAAAAAATGCCCCGCCTGCCATCACCATAAGTGACCAATTGGTCCAACTGCTTCCGAGCACATGTATGCCCCAGATCGTGCCCGAACCGAGAAGCTCTCGCACAAACGCAATAGTAATAAGCACATACGAATACCCGAGTCCTGCGCTTACCCCGTCTATGAATGCTACATGCGGGGGATTTGATATGCCGAATGCTTCGATACGTCCCATAAGAATACAGTTGGTGATTATCAAGCCGACATACGGGCCGAGCGTCACCGAAATTTCGGGGAAATACGCTTTCAGCATTATATCTACAATTATAACATATACTGCCATAACAAGCGTCTCAACCATCATTCTGACCCGTGACGGGATAATATTACGCATAAAAGAGATCGTCATTGTTGATAATGATAAAGCGAAAATAACACCTGCGCACATAAACAATGTGTTTTTCACGACATTGGTCACGGCAAGTGTTGAGCAAATACCTAATACCTGTGCAAAAACCGGATTGTTTTTAAACAAACCGTCTTTAAAAATACGTCCTATTGTCGGTTTCATTGCGGATCACCTTCCGATATGTAGTTCGGCAACTCATTTTTCATAAATGAATTGATGATATCCTGTACTGCCTTTGAGGTGGCAGTCGCACCGGTTATCGCATCAAATTGTGACACAGTTGCGACAGAACCCTCTTTAGACGTATCAAGGGGCGGTGTTTTACCTTTGAACTGACGCTTAAACCATTCTTCATCAATACGTGCGCCGAGTCCTGGCGTCTCATTTTGGGCAATGAAAGAAATGCTTGTAAGTGTTTTCAAATCTTTTTCTATTCCTATTGCCATGATGATCCCTCCCCAAAGACCCGGGCCTTCTGCAATGAAGACATAGCTTTTTACCACTTTTGCAGCATCACTAACCGCATAATACGTTGCAGTGCCGTCAGGAGATCGCTTTTCGGTAATATTCTCTGTATATAGGTTTCGAATTGTATTTTTTTCAAAGGGTATTCCTGCCGCATACAGAATCGATGCTTTCTTAAAATTCTCAGCATTCACACGTACCCTGTCACGTGTTTTCAAATGAGCAAACGACAATGCGCTAATAAAAACAACTGTGATCACTATCATGAATAACACGGTCTTTACGTTTTTTAGAGCTTTCACTGACATATTACACCGCCTTAACCGTTTTTTTCTTTTTCAGTGCATAGTCAACGATAGGCGCAAACATATTGCCGAGAAGAATCGCAAACATAATACCCTCGGGCCACACCGAAAACGTCCGAATAAGTACGGTGACGATACCAATGAACGCACCGTATATCCAGCGCCCCTTGTCGGTTTGCGCCGCAGACACCGGATCGGTCGCCATAAATATCAAGCCGAACATAAAACCGCCTGACAACACTGCACTCAACGGATCAACTGCGTTTGTAACATTGAAAAAATTTAAACCTGACTGCATACTTACTGCGGCAAGTAATCCGCCGAGAATAATGCGGTAATTGGCAACCTTTCGCCATATAAGAAAAATACCTGCGAGAATGATCAATAGTGCGCTCGTTTCTCCCAAACATCCTGCTGTTGAGCCCAACAGTAAATCTTTTACGGCAACTGAATTGCTCTGCGTCATCACTTTCATCGGCGTGGCAGAAGTAATCGCGTCACTTACATACACGGTAAATGAATTAACAGGTTCACGCCATGCATTCACACCTGTCATTGCAACACCGAAATTGATATAGAGAAACACCCTCCCGACAAGCGCCGGATTGAAAATATTACGCCCGAAACCGCCGAACACCATTTTTCCGAACAATACTCCAAATATAATGCCGACTGCTGCCATCCATAATGGTATGGTTGGTGGCAATATAAGCGCAAAAAGTGTATTGGTCACAAAGATCGCCGATGAAACCGACTCTTTATACGTACGAAGATAAAAATACTCGGTGAGAAATCCGAAAAGATTGACGACCAGTAAAACAACGAGACTTCTCCACCCGAAAAAATATACTGATGCGATGCAGATAGGCAGTAATGAATACAACACATCAAACATCGGTTTCTGTCTCAATATAAGTGGTTTCTTTTTAACTCCGTCAACCATTAAAATTCTCCTTTCAACTCGTAAAAAATCCTGCGTGGTACGGAAAGCATACGATAAAAGCCCTCACTTGTCAATCGGACAAAAGCGCTTTTTGAATCTTCTTTTCTGTTGCATTTTTTCAGTTCTGGAACTATAATCAATATACTATGAAGTACCAAAAGTATTTGGATAAAGTGCAATTGTATGAAAAAAAACTTTCACTATGTTCCAGTGATGATGATGTACTAAAAACACTACTTTCTCTCGTCCGCGGCACGTTTGATTTGGGTATGTTTGATAAATGTCGTATTTACTCTGAAAAAGCTCTTCAGATAGCAGAAAACAGCTTAAAAAATCGTTCTTTATTACCTTATTTATATTATGCGCTCGGCTACAGCTATTACCATGTTGGTATGTATGAAAAATCTTTAAAAATTCTTTTTGATCAAGAATCGTTACCAATCAGAAAAAATTCGATGCAATATAAAGGACTTGGGTATATGGTCACCGGATTAAGCTATGCGAAAATGAAAGATTTTGAAAAGGCCATGCAGTATTTCCACCGTTCAATGGATATCGGAATCTCAATAAAAAATCGCTATGTTATTGCCCGCGCGTATAACGGTATTTATATAGGATTCAGCGAACAAGGTTTATTCTCAAAAGGGATCGAACCGTTGGAGCAAGGTTTAGCAATTTCGGAAGAGATTTCGGATGATGAACTGATGTCTGTATTCCATAATAATTTGGGCTATACGTATCGTCAATTGAAACAATACCACACATCTCTGGAATATCTGTTTAAGTGTTTATATTTACGAGAAATGACCGGCAATGTGTACGGATTAGCGGTTGTATTATATAATGTTGGGTATGTTTATTTTTGCTTAAAAGACACCGCGAAAGCCCTCGATTATTACGAAAAAGCACTCGCATACGCACACATGGCGGCTGATTGTTCAATTCTTGAACTTATTTATCACGGCTTCGCCGATCTCTATGAAGTATCAGGCGACATTCAAAAAGCTTTAGAGTATTATAAGCGCTATTCCGAAAATCATGAACAAGTGTATAACAACGAACGAGCACGTAAATTTGCAGAATTACAAGCCTCATATGAGTTAGAAAAAAAAGATCGTGAAGCAGAGATATACCGATTAAAAAACATTGAACTTGTAGATGTATACACAAAAATGGAACAACAAAACAAAGAATTGTACAACACAAACCAATCAAAAGACTATATTCTGAACATAGTATCACATGATCTAAAAAACTCTGTCGGTGCCATTGTTTCAATTATGGACATGATCCCTCAACAACAGGATCCGATTGTAAAGCGATGCTTGAGTATGATCTCCGGTTCTGCGGAAAAATCTTTGGATTTGGTAAAATCAATACTCACCGCATCAAAAATCGAGCTAGAAGATTTCAAACTTGATCTGTCCCCGTTTGTCATGCAACATTTTTTTGCTGAACATCATGAGCATTTACGACTTATGGCAGGAGCAAAAAATCTCAATTTTACCCTATCGATGCCGGCAAGAGCGGTTCTGTGTGCAATTAACCCCGGGCGTTTTTGGGAAATCATCAGTAATATTTTTTCAAACGCAGTGAAATTTACGCAAAAAAACGGACATATTTCAATTACCGGACGAATCACATCAACAAAAAAGAACTCTTACTTTACTATCACTACAACAGATACCGGTATAGGAATAGCAAAACACAATTTACCCCAGATATTTGACAAATTTACCCCTGCTCGACGTACCGGCACCGATGGAGAGCCGACGACCGGTCTTGGTCTCTCAATTGTGAAACGACTGGTGACACTCCACCATGGAGCACTAATAGTAAAATCAGAAGAAAATGTCGGAACGAAAGTGATAGTGAAAATACCCCTCGTTCATTAGAAAACACATTTCATTATTAATTATCATATCATACACGAAAAAAACCGCACCCCGTAAAATTGACAAAAAACATATGCTGAAAATGAACTACCCGCAGTAAGCTACGGAGTATCTCCTCAAAAAACGCTTTATTTGTTTGCCCACCCCAAACTCCTCTCTTTTCTTTTGGGGAGGGGGGTTAATTTTCGGTTACAGACACGGCATGCCGTGTCTCTACACCGTCCCCACACCCCTAATAATAACAAAACTATACTAGTAAAACCGAAGCAAGCTTCGGGGAATTAAACCCATTGAGATTAAAAATATTTTCATTCACAGATATCTTTGCAAAATTCAATATTTTCAATTTTCCTTTGCTCTTAAAAGGAGGGGTGTAGTCCTGACTGTATAACAATTTAAGCCCCTCGCGATTTTCACAGAAAAGGCGCTTATACTGATCACTTCGGCTTCGCTCAGTGTAAACTCCGTCGAAGTATGGGGTGGGCACATATTCAAAAAATGGTAGCTTTGCAAAGGTCTATCACATTAATGTTCAAGACGAGGTGTCATGATAATTGCTTCAGAATTGTCTCTGGCCCTATAGTACGAAAACAAATTACTCCGTATCGACGACGATATGCATCTCCGCAGGAGTGGGCATAATTTCATACCGTGAAGTTTCGTATAGGTCTCGACACAATATTTTAAGTCATTTTTTAAAATTTTTTTAGATTTTCCTTGACTACCATCGCTATTTATATTACATTGACATCTGCACAGATATCAATATTACAACAACGGGGGTTCTCATGACAACGTATGATGACATGTGTTCAATCAATTGTATCCACACGGAAACGGTAAATCATGTG
Source organism: uncultured bacterium (assembly GCA_964423645.1). Taxonomy (GTDB): domain Bacteria; phylum Macinerneyibacteriota; class Macinerneyibacteria; order Macinerneyibacteriales; family CAYRFE01; genus CAYRFE01. The sequence continues at coordinate 106,528 of CAYRFE010000003.1, forward strand.
AAACAATCCTTGCCGAATGATATAACTCTTACCAAATTGACCAACTTTTTTAAAATATTCGGAGATCCCAGCAGACTCAAATTGATTTATGCGCTGCTTGTTTCGGAAATGTGTGTGTGTGATCTTGCAGCCATTTCAGGGCTTGATCAATCATCTGTATCTCATCAACTTCGTATTTTAAAACAAGCGAATGTGGTAAATTATCGTAAAGACGGAAAAGTCGCCTATTATTCACTCTCAGATGATCATGTACGCGAAATAGTCGAAAAAGGAGTTATTCATATCAACGAAGGGATGGCTTTGTGAGAAAATACATATTACACAATCTTGATTGTGCTCATTGCGCCGCATTCATAGAATCGACGGTGCGTGATTTGCCGTATGTACGGTCAGTCTCGATTGATTATTCTACACAAACCATGTTGATCGATACTACTGATGTTGATGCCGTAAAACTTACAATTCAGACTCTGGAACCAAATATACGTGTGAGTGATGCACACCACGCCAAACAAACAGACAATAATGATACAACATATGCATTCCATCGTGAAATGTTTTTACTTGGCTGTTCTCTCGTACTGATGAGCGCAGCTCTTCTCTTACCGCTGGTCATTTTTCCTTTTTCCGATATATTCCGTTTTGCTCTTTTCATCTCCGCGTATTTTCTTATAGGGTGGAATGTTCTCTTTGATGCGGTGCGAAGTATCGGCAACGGATCTCTTTTTAATGAGAATTTTCTGATGACTATTGCGACAGTGGGCGCATTCATTATCAATGCTCCCGCCGAAGCGGTTAGCGTGATGATATTTTTCAAAATAGGTGAATTATTTCAAGAACGTGCATTGCATGCATCACGTCGCTCTATTAAAGCATTGCTTGAAATACGTCCCGATTATGCCAACAGAGAGAAAAACGGGGTTATTGAGCGAGTCGAGCCGGAATCGATCGCTGTCGGCGACATTGTCTGTGTCAAACCGGGTGAAAAAATTCCGGTGGACGGAGTCGTTGTATCGGGAGAATCTCTGGTTGACACATCGCCGCTCACCGGCGAATCACTCCCGAAAAGTATCCATCCCAAAGACCATGTCTACGCGGGTACAATTAACACGACCGGATTGATAAAGCTTCATGTTACACGCCCGTATACCGAGTCGTCAGTTTCAAAAATACTTGAACTTGTAGAAAATGCAACTCACAAAAAAGCAAAAGCTGAAAAATTCATGACCACATTTGCACGATATTATACACCTGCGATCGTAATTATTGCCCTTGCTATAGCATTCCTTCCATCGTTGTTCACACCGGATGCGATCCTTCGAGACTGGGTATATAAAGCACTCGTCGTATTGGTCATTTCCTGCCCTTGTGCGCTGGTAATCAGTATCCCGTTGGGTTATTTCGGGGGAATAGGCGGTGCATCAAAACGGGGGATCTTAGTAAAAGGCTCCGCGTTTCTTGACACACTCACTCGCCTTAAAACAATAGTTTTTGATAAAACCGGTACACTTACGCACGGCACGTTTCGTATTCGCGCCATTCACCCCCAAAACGATTTCTCGGAATCTGATTTGCTTCGTTTTGCTGCGTATGCAGAAGCGCATTCATCGCACCCTATCGCACACTGTATACGCTCCGCATACAATGATAAAATTGATGAAAAAACTATTATCGAACATAAAGAAATCGGTGGCTATGGTGTCACTGCCACGATCAATTCTGATACCGTTATGGTTGGTAATGATCGACTGCTCCATGAATACAATATACCTCATGACCAATGCCATTTTGAAAATACCGTTGCACACATAGTTGTGAACTCAGTTTACGCGGGGTATATTCTCATCGGCGATACCTTAAAACCTACGACGATACACGCGATCGACCGCATCAAAAAGCACGGTATCACACGATTGATTATATTATCCGGTGATAATGAATTCAGTGTTCGTCATATCGCCCAAGAACTGGGGATAGTTGAGTATTATGCCGACCTGCTTCCTGAAAATAAGGTTGAAAAACTTGAAAAAATTCTGTCTGAACATACCAAAGGCCATGCTACCGCATTTGTTGGAGACGGTATCAATGATGCGCCGGTATTGACACGAGCTGATGTCGGTATCGCAATGGGAGCACTCGGGGCGGATGCGGCAGTAGAAACAGCGGATATCGTGTTGATGGATGATTCTCTTGAAAAAGTGGCCGATGCACTTGATATTGCGTTTAAAACAAGAAAAATTGTTGTGCAAAACATTACAATGGCCATGATCATAAAAATTTCATTTGTATGCCTTGGTTTGTTCGGAATATCCGGAATGTGGGAAGCTGTATTTGCCGATGTAGGGGTTGCGTTGTTGGCAATTGTAAATGCGATGAGGATACTGCGATAGCACGGTACAACATGTACGAGACCTTTGCGAAACTACCACTATTTAACTTTGTGCCCACCCCAAACCCCTCCCGTGAAAATTCGGGACGCGGGCATTTTCGGTTACAGACACGGCATGCCGTGTCTCTACACCGTCCCCGCGCCTCTTAAACTGAAAATCCCTTAAACGACATTAATAAACCGGTAAGAAAAAAACAAAACGTGTCGAAATGACAACGTAGAAAATGTAGCTCCCCCTCGCGGTTACGCGTTTCCCCCTCTTTGCAAAAAAGAGGGGGAAAAAGAACGGCCTTAAAAAATCAGCATGAAACAATTCAAGTATTTTTTCGTGAAACACCACATACTGTGTGAGCGTAGCGAGTTTATGTGGTGTAGAAAAAATACGCAGAATTGTAGATGATTTTTTACAGCCTTGACTTTTTTGTTACTTTTTGTGGCAAGACAAAAAGTAAGTCATGATTTTTTAAGTTGTGCCATCCCCAAACACCTTCCGTTGAATTCGGAAGGGGCTTCAAGATTTTTTAATAGCGGGGACTTCGTCCCAGCGCCCCTTAAAGAATTTCACAAACGGCATTAAAAAATCAGCGTGAAGCAATTCAAGTATTTTTTCGTGAAGCACCACATACTGTGTGAGTGTAGCGAGTTTATGTGGTGTAGAAAAAATACGCAGAAGTGTAGCTGATTTTTTACAGCCTTGACTTTTTTGTTACTTTTTGTGGCAAGACAAAAAGTAAGTCTGGAGTTTTGAAGTTGTGCCATCCCCAAACACCTCCCGTGAAAATCGGGAGGTGGGCAGAAAGATTTTCTGCCCCTACAAAAATTCTCAATGTAGCGGGGACTTCGTCACCAAGCACCTTTATTATTCAAAGCTGAAGCAAGCTTCGCTGTAGCTCCGTTTAGAATGAAACTACCCCGCAGCAAGCTACGGGGTATCTCCCAAAAAAATACTATATTTGTTCGCCCACCCCAAACCCCTCCCTTTTCGTTTTGGGAGGGGCTTAATTTCTAATATTGTGGGGACTTCGTCCCCACACCCCTAATAATAACAAAATTATAATAGTAAAGCCGAAGCAAGCTTCGGGGAATTTGACCCATTTAGATGAAAAAAGTTCGCATTCGAGAATACCGCGAATTTTTTATAATACCGTGATGACCCTGTTCCTTCCATGCTTTTTGGCACGATAAAGACATTCGTCTGCTTTACAAATCAATTCGTCGATCCACACGGCATCCGTGGGATATTCAACGACACCTATACTAATCGTTAAACTTCTCAACGCACCAAGAAGTTTTGCACGTTCAATATTTTTACGAATACGCTCAGCTACTTTCATCCCACCGTCCAAATGATGGTTAAGCAGTGCGACCACAAATTCTTCTCCTCCATATCGACCGACGATATCATTCTTACGCAGTGATTTCTCAATGATCGCAGACACTTGGGTCAGCACTTCGTCACCCTTTTGATGCCCGTATAGATCATTAACGGTCTTGAAATGATCAATATCAAGTATCATCAGGACAAAATGCTTTGTACGAGTCTCATCATTAAAAATATAGTCCCTCAGTTTAGAGATGAACACATCTCTGAAAAAGAGTTTTGTAAGCGGATCACGCATGTATTTAGCTTCAATTTCGCGATTCTCCCACAAAAGTGACAAGTGTAGCATCAATAGTGATATCTTTTGTTCATCAAAACGAGTCGGACATGCATTCTTCTTATCGAGATAGATATAACCTCTTACACGCGGGCCTTCATCATTACTTGACGCAAAAGCATTAAGATATTTTATTCTTTTATAATCTCGATTACGAATAAGCGGGATTATCATATATCCCTTGATATCACCGTGCGGAATGTTTTTCATAATAATGGTCGCCATATCAGCAGGAAGATCATCCTGAGTCGCCAAACATTTCTCGCAATGATTATAAAACATTGTGTGCTCATGTACGCGCAATACTTCGCTGACATCATCAAATTGCCGTATGAACAATATCAGTCGTTCATACCCCAACGTGGACAACAGTGTCCGAAGAATTCTTTCAGTTTTTATATCCTCATCATAATATGCCGCTTGAAATACGTCAAGCATCGGACCTAAATTATCGGCCCGAACAACCGTTTTCAAATTTTTGTCGCCGACTATCAGCTCATAATCGGTAAGTTTCGTCCGCATCTCATCAAATATCACATTCCAGTATGTATAAGCCAATACACTTTCATCGCTCACGGACTCATGAAGTTTTTTATAAATATCACGTGCACGAGCTCTTATTTGTGTATAAATATCACCATCCTGATCCCGTAACAATTCAAGGTACTCTACTAACACCGAATATTTAAAATAATCGCCGAAGGCATCCCAAAAATCCTTTTCCGTTGCAGTATAATTCAACTCTATGTACCGTCTGCGTTGACGTGATTTTTGTACACGCATATCCATACACAACTTGTAATACATGACAAAACGACTATACGGTTTAATACCATCCTCAGCGTGAGCAAATTGTTCCATGGTTCGTTGCAACAACAATTTCTTGTCTTTTTCAGACATCAACGGTAATATCCACGTATAGTAGGTCCTTAGAATAAAATGATCTTCATCCCGAAGCGATTGATTGTTATGAAGACGAGCGATCATCTCAACTACAAACGGTGATCGTGCGGGATTTTTCACACCTTCCAATAATGTCGCGATGTACTCCGTCAGATGGGTCACAAGTGTATAAAAGTCATAAAATACCGCACCTTTTGGCGGTTCCATTGTCTTAAGAATTTTTAAATAATTGTGTATCCAATCGATTCGACGCGATAAGTATAACGAAAATAACGAGAAAAATATAACATGAAGATGGCGACGCATAAGAGAGGTCTCAGAGTTTTTGGTCTCAGTAAATATGAAACGTTCATTTTCAGTCAAAAGGTGCATCACTTTTTTATAATCCAATCGATCCTGATAAAATTGCATAAGATTACATAGTGTAGTGAACAACATAATACGTTGATTGGTGATGCGTGTATAGCGGAGTGATTTTTGGTAATATTCGACTTTCATATCAGGATCATCCGAGAAAAGTCCGATGCTGTTGTTTATTGATGCTAAAAGGAAATAGTCGTATGTTTTCTCCGCATGATACAATGCTTTCAGATCATTCTCACGAGCCTCTTCATAATTATGCTGTCGATACGGCACATAACTGGCGGTATAATATGCGAGGGAAATCCATTGGTCCTCATTAGATTCATGTGCTTTTTTTAAAAAATATCGTGCATAGCTTTCACCGCGTTTAAAATCATTCATATACGCATATGAGCGTACGACCGTATCTAATAATCCCCAATAAATTTTCGGTTCAAAAACCGCATTTTTTTGCGAAAAAACGTCTCGCGCACATGCGATGGCTTTGGGGAAATCCCACCTGCTGAAATAATATACTGCCAAATGCCTCAATAACAATGTTTGATACATAGCAGATAATGAAGTGAACAGCTGATACATATCATTGATATCCTGTTCGATCGCATCAATTTCAGCGGCATCAAGATAGTACTTGATCTTTTCCATTTTTATTACCGTTGCGGCAGCGGGCGTTGTATAAAGCATGAGCAATTCTTTAAACACACCCTTCATGCCGGAATGTTGATGATAATAATGTAATTTGTAAAAAAACATATGATATATTGCTCTGGATTTTTCGTCCTTTATATGGGAAAAAGACTGGGCATGATCTGCATACATGCCGGCGAGAAAATCATGGAACAAACTTATAAGCCAATCAAAGTTAATCGTGAGCGGCATTAAGTAATACCGCTCTATCCATTCGGCGACTTTTTCATAATTACCGTTCTTTGACATATAATATATAAATAAAAATCGCTCACTGTCACTCAATTCTTCCTCATATTTTTCATGAACATGCAAAATTTGTTGCAACACCGCGTTCTCGTCATCCACAACGTCCGAAATGATCTTTCCTCGGATGCTGTGGTATACGGCAATATCATACGGTTGAATTCTATTATCGTCGACCTTAGAGAAAATATTTGCTTTTATTAAAAGTAGCACGAACTTATCAACATTTTCTCCCATCAGCTCGGCCAACATGTCGATTCGAACCGGTTTATCAAGATACACAAAATACATGAATAATCGCTTTATCTGCTCGTGACTCATAATCTGTTCGAGTATAACCGACTCGGATGAGACAAGTCCTGCGGCGTAATGCTCATCATTTATTTCAATCGCATTATCTTTTATGTGACACAACTTGCCTAAGTGTTCATTGTTTGACAATAGCGTCAGTAAATTCTCTGTAGTCAATGTCTCAAACAATTTGTGTAACGCATGAACGGAAAAACCGTAAAACAACGATTGAATTCTTTTGGCCAATCCGCTTTTTTGATAGAAACTGTTTTTTTCCTTTAGAAACTCATCTTTACTATTGAACAAATTGACCGTTTCAACCTGCACGTTACGTGCCTTTTTTTTCTGGAATGCATCAGTACTGCTGACGACAAATACAATACGATTGCCGGAATAATGTTTCCAAAGGTAATTCAATGCTTCTTCACTTTTGCTGTCAATAAAATGATAATTCTCAATAATGAAGGCTAGGGGCGAAACATACGATAATTTTTCGAGTAATTTCAATAATGCGTCATGAATTTCAAAAGAAAAAGCATTCGCTGATGTTTTATCAAGAGGATTAGATGTGTAATTTTCGATATAATTGGTAATAAACGATTCTTTTTCAAGTATCATTCGGTATTGCTCTTTCGCTTTCAAAACAAAGAGCAAATGAGAAAAAAATGAATAAAAATTCGGATTCACCATTATATCGTATACTTCATACCCTTGTATTTGCAGATATGACCGCGAATATCTGCTTATTAATGTATAAAAAACAGGGTTATAACTGGCACAATTGATGATTTTAATAACTTCTTTAGATTTTGATGTACTCTTCAAGACATTTTTTACATCGTCACTGATCCCGGGCAAAAAGTCCAAACTCAGGGACAACCGATTCGTAATTCCTTCGCAACATGCACGAGGATCTTGATGCGGATCCAGTTTGACATCATACGCATGACACAATTCCTTAAATATCCGGGTATCTTTCTCGGCATTTGCATCCGGACCCAGATCAAGGAAAATAATCCCGCCTTCAGGCGTGATCAATATGTTCGACGGCGAGACATCCCCGTGAGCATATTCATTGGCATGAAGCCAACGAAGCGACCATGCGATTTTTTCAAAAATATTTCTTTTCTCGGCACTGTTTTTAAATGAATAATCCTTGAGTATGGTACCTTTCAATTTTTCCATGGTATAAAACCAATATTTACCGGAAAACAATACTCCGTCCAATATCTTGACCTGCTCGAAATCATACACTCGCACGACATTAGGCATATAGCATGAGTGAAGTAATAAAAACTCTTGACGAAATCGGCGAATATGCACCTCACCCAATTTATCGGTATTGTACATCTTCAATGCCTTATGATTATCATTATCGGCGTGATCCAGGACATGATAGATCACCCCAAACTCACCGCGAGCCATTTCGTCTATGATCTCATATCGTCCGTTAATAATCTTCATTATCCCACCCCATCAGAAGTGTATTGTGTACCCGGTTATTCCTTCGTTTTTCCTGCCCACACGGCATCCCAATTAATTTTAGCGGTGGCCTGCATCACGACAAACAAGGTTATGATACTCAAAACGGTGATCATCAATCCGGTAAATCCATCAATGAAAAATGCATACGAGAAAAGCACCAGATACACAATTTGCGAAATCCCTGCTTCCACAAATGCGAATCTGTTACCCACTGCGATCCGAAGATATGAGATCACTAAGAATAAAGAAACAATCGTACTTGTTGAAAATGCTATATATAACTCAACATGATCGGCAAGATATGCCATCAATAAGTGAAAACTGAAAAAAGCTGCCGCCAGGAAAAAATAATGCATCGGATGAAGCGGTATTTTTTTGATGATTGAAATTATGAACATAAGGAAAAAGAAAAAAAACAGTGACACCGGCGCAAAAAAAGTGATGGTTGATACAAAATCACCGGGATTGAGTTTGTGCGGCATTTCAACACCGATCTGTTGATTGCTGACCAAACTCTCATGCTTCCATACAAGATCCCAGCCTGCGTCTTTCGGCTCCTTTGTGGTGGGGGATAACGTCCCTTTTGAAAAATCGATCTTTTTAAAATCGGTGTGTACGGAAATATGAACATTTCTTCTATATTCAACATTTTCATTAAACCGATACATCCATACATCCATACCGTTCGTTTTATAATGAACCCGAACACTTGTAGTTTCGTTATTCTTAAGCGGTAAGAGTTGACGTATATGACCTTCGCGATTATCGGGATACTCTATGACGACATTGTTGACTGAAATTAAAAAATTTTCATAACTACCTCGTGCATTGGGAAAAGTAAAATCGAATACAAATGTCTTTGAATCACCGGTAGTATTCTGTACCGTATAGGTCGCGTCAAAATCAAGTACATACGTCGAATACCAGATCAAACCCTTTTTGCGATGCTGTAGTTGTATGACGGATTGTATGTTCGTGCCGGTCAATTCGACATATTGCGTATCAACTACATCCCGATACTCCTGGATCGTCTTATCTCCGGATACGGATGAAACCAATTTACGAACTTTTGTCTCAAAATAAACAACAGGGGCGTTTTGTTCTATTCTGCTACCCCATAAATCCTCAACATCACTTTTCAAAGACATGCTCCTCGATGAAGTACGAGACATGGTCACGCCGCCGAGAATAAACCATGCAATCGTTGTTAGTATGAAAATCACCGCGATGCCAAGTATTCGTTTTATCATATGAACCTCCTGTAAATACTTTTTTACTATACTACGATTTCTTTGTCTTTGCAAGGATTTCGATTTTTGAGAGCTATATTTTCATTAACAAGAATAACTTTTGGTGCTATACTTCACCATATATTTCGAGATGAGTTTTTTATATTTCAGGGAGGTTTATCATGATAGATGCGATACTCATTATTGTCGGGCTTGCAGTCATTGTTTTTTCCGCACATGTACTCGTAGACGGTGCATCTTCACTTGCAAAACGCCTCGGCATCAGCGATCTGGTGATCGGTTTGACCATTGTGGCATTCGGCACTTCCGCTCCCGAATTAACGGTGAATGTTTTTTCTGCACTTAAGGGTAGCACCGATATTGCGGTCGGGAATATATTCGGTAGTAATATTTGCAATATACTGCTCATACTCGGCGTGGCGGCACTTATTCGCCAATTATCGGTCAAACAGACAACACGTTGGAAAGAGATTCCCTTCACGCTTCTTGCCGCGATTGTCTTGGCAGTATTGGGCAATGATATGTTACTTGACGGAGCCGCACACAATATCCTCTCACGAGGGGACGGCTTGATACTGTTAGGATTTTTCTGCATTTTTATCGTCTATACATTCGGGATTACTTCAAAAGATGACCCAGATATCACTCCGCACAAAGAAAAATCATTGTGGATGTCACTTCTTATGATTGGCTTGGGAATTGCAGGCTTGTTCGGAGGAGGGAAAATTCTCATTCAATCAGCCGTAACACTGGCCACAACGATAGGCATGAGCCAGAAAGTAATCGGACTCACGATTGTCGCAATCGGAACATCTTTACCCGAACTCGCAACGACCGCCGTTGCCGCATACAAAAAGAAATCGGATATCGCCGTCGGTAATGTAGTCGGATCAAATATCTTCAATACCTTCTTCGTCTTGGGGATCACGCCGTTGATCATGCCGGTACCTTTTGATGCGACAGTGAATGCTGATATTATCATGTCAGTATTTTCATCAGTCATTCTTTTTATGATAATCCCGTTACTCCGTTCACGAAAGAATGCTCGTTTTGTCGGTATATCCTTTATCCTGTTATACATAGGGTACATCACATTCACGGTGATACGATAAATGCACACATCCGTGCCGTTTCAACGCGTGATAATTGTAGGCGCAACCTCAGGTATCGGAAAAGCATGCGCACGCCTTCTTGCAGGTAAGGGTGTAAAGATCGGTATTACGGGTAGACGCAAGCACTTACTGGAGGAACTATCGTCAGAATTTCCCGACTCAATGATTCCTTCGGCATTTGATGCAACCTCACCTGATGCACTGATTCATCTTCAGGAACTTGTTCAAAAACTTGGCGGACTTGATCTTTTGCTCTTCTCATCAGGATGGGGACAGGAAACTCATGTTCTCGATGAAACTGTCGAATTGAAGACAATCGCCCTGAATGTGACGGCATTTACTACAATTATCGGTTGGGCTTTTCGTTATTTTGCAGAACACGGCGGTCATATCGCTGCCATCAGCTCAATTGCCGGATTACGAGGAAGTCGCTATGCGCCGTCCTACGGTGCGTCGAAAGCGTATCAAATAAATTATTTGGAGGGGTTATGGTGTAAAGCAAAAAAAGAGCATCTCCCTGTTTGTGTGACCGATATTCGGCCGGGATTCGTCGATACGGCAATGGCTCAAGGAGATAAGGTGTTCTGGTCAGCACCTCCTGAAAAAGCAGCCGATCAAATCCTTCACGCGCTTCGTCGTACACGCAAATATGTCTATATCACCAAACGCTGGTCATGTATCGCTTGGTTGGTCTCACGTCTTCCGTCATGGATACTACAATTATTGTAAAGCCATCTAGACATTTTCTATAACTGCAGTATACTCTTTATGTAAAGCTTGCTTTACTTAGCCATACAAGGAAAGACCTTTGAAAAACTACCATTTTTTAAATTTGTCCCCACCCCAAACCCTTCCCGTGAAAATCGGGAGGGGGCATTTTCGGTTAAAGACACGGCATGCCGTGTCTCTACACCGTCCCCACACCCCTTTTTTGGGAAAAATATGGAAATTTTGAATTTTGCAAAGGTCTCCATAAGATGATTTCACCACCCCGTCGCTATGCGCCACACCTCCTTGACAGGCGGGGAATTGTGTGTGTCATCTCGAACCTACTGCGTGAGAGATCTCAGTTTGATTTCATGGCAGACAAGATACTATTGAACTGAGATTTTTCCTCATGAATACATTCGTCGAAATGACACAATTCAGGGCGATATGGAATCGCCCCCTTGAGAACCTCATAATCCTTTAACGCATACTACCCCGTCATCCTTCGGATGCCACCCCTTCAGT
>CAYRFE010000004.1:0-113939 GCA_964423645.1 uncultured bacterium
CATAAAAAGGTGTGAGGGCATCTATCTTTTACTAAGGTCTGGTGATGTTTTTTGCGCCAAAACAGTGCAACTCAACATACCCTTGATTATGGAATGCTAAGTAATTATATAACAATATAAGATACAAATGCTAGGTAAATATACAGGTCCTACGAGATTATTCATCTTAATACTAGAGAAATCATAAACTCCATTATTTGAGCCTACTACAGCATAATCAACGACATTATCTTCACTTGATGAATTGGCAAAAGATACTTTTTGATTTGATTCTTTATCAATATAAAACAGTAAGTTTCCGTTTACGTCATAAACACCAGTTAAGTTACGTGCCATATTTTATCTCCTTAGTAATTTCTGATCCAAACTCCTTTGTCAACCAGCTCATTTGTCTTTGATCTTGAAATACTATTACCGGTAACATCAATTAATACTGATCTGGGATACATTGTTTCATCAGTACTAATATCGCCAATATTATTATCATTTAAAAACAAACTTTCTAAATTTGGCGCAGTAAAACATTTATAGGGCAACAAAGTCATTTTATTTTTTTGAAGTTGAATACTTGTTAAACCTGTCATGTTACTTAAATCACAAGTTATTTCAGAAATAGCATTAAAATTTAATAACAAAGCGCTTAATTTGTGCATTACTGTAAGCCCTTGTGGAAAATGTGTAAATTTATTACAAGATAAATCTAAAATTACTGTAATCATTTCTTTATTTGTAAACATTGGTAAATTTGACAGTTCGTTATTACTTAAATTTAATTCACTTGTAACATTAAAAACTTCGCAACGCTCCGGCAGAGAAATAATTTTATTTTTTGATAAATTAACTTCCCGTATCTTTCTACTTGCATTTATGATACTTGGAAGGGTTGATATTTCATTATTGGAATAATCAATATATTCAATCCGTGGTAATTCAAAGATTTCGGAAGGTATTTCGGTAAGGTTGTTTCCTGATATAGTAAAATTTCTCAATTTTGGTAAAACATACAGTCCTTCTGGAGTTTTTTTAAAGTTATTATTTGATAAATCAATTATTTCATATGCTTTGTTTACAAAGTTGATATCAATAGAAGATAATAGATTATTTGACAAATCTAACCAATATAATTTGTCCATATTATCAAGCTTTGATGAACACAAGGATATTTGATTATAATTTAAAAATAAGACTCGCAGGTTTGTAAAATTATTAAACCATTCCGGAATGGTTTGAAGCTTATTCTTATTAATATATAATGACTCTAAATACATTAATTCATTCATCCATTCAGGAATTGTATTTATTTCATTATACCCTAAATATAGTTCTTTTAATAATTTTAACTTAATTAGTCCATTAGGAATTGTTTTTATTTGATTTTTACTTAAATTTAAGCTTTCTAATTTGGAGCAATATAATAATTCATCTGGAATTTCTCTTAACTTATTACTTTCAAATGTAAATTTTTTAATATTTATACATTTATAAACAAATCCGGGGATATTTTCTAAATTACAATTTGATATTGCTACATCCACTATTTTTTCATAATTAACTATTTTATCAGGAATCTCCACGCCATCAATGTCCCTTATTGTTATTGATTCAAGTTGTATGTATTCTTCAAGATAATCCAATTCATCTGAATTTCCTAAGTCTTTCGATATAATTAAAGCTTTTTCAGACCCACGGTCTAGGTTTCTTTTGAAAGTGTTCTTTTTGCCTTTTGTTGGTGAAATATCACACGAAAATAAAGTAATCAATATAAGTACAATATAAATATTTTTCACAATTTACCTCACTAAATTATTGAATATTAATCCCAATCCCCAACACCACCGTATTCTCCCACCTGCTGAACTGATACCCGATCGCGTAATCATCATACGCAAAATACCAATGCATAATAATAACCCATAATTCCAATTATGCAATTTGATTTATAATGAAATAATGCAACGTCTCATATGACACCTTATCTTGTATAATACCCTTTTTCAACATTCTTTGGCATACGACTTCGTCCGCATTATGTTATGTTACGGCAAACCCCAAACTCATTCAGGAATGCCTTACAGAACATTTTCACTTTTTTAAAAGTTCCCTGTATGAATTCTCCTCCTAAAAACATTTCTGAAGCAATGTTTCAACATCACTACGTTCAAACTTCTGGATCACCCCGGGTTGATACCCGTCGACACACACATTGTCGGCGATATGCGGGATATCGGCTTGAGAGATATGCAATTCACGCAATGTGATCGGTGCTCCCCATGATGAGAGTTTTTCTTTCAATCGAGTGATCCCCTCTTCCACCGAAGCACCTCCCCATACCTTACACGCCCATCGTGCAAATATTTCAGGCTTTTTTGTATGTACCATCGCGATCCACGCCGGATACAGCACGCTCAATCCTGCGCCGTGTGCAATTTCTGAATGTAACGCACTGATACCGTGTTCGATGGCATGCACTGCCCAATCCCCGCCCCGAAGCGCTACGCCGGTGATCCCGTTGAGTGCGACCGTTGCGGCCCATGCAAGATTCGCTCGGGCAGGATAATTGTCGGAAGCCGCGACCAAAATATCGGTAGCTTCGATAATTGAACGTTGAACGGCTTCATTGACAGCAAGTGTAATCTCATCGCCATTACCAAGAAAATAATATTCCAAGCAATGTGATAGCGCATCTACCGCACCGTATACCGTCTGCATTTTGGGTAACGATTGCTGTACGGACGGATCAATAAACGATACCGCAGGATACAACACCTCACCGCCGGTACTCCACTTTTTCGATTCTTCCTCATTAGTAATGACCGCATAGGGATTCATTTCAGATCCCGTCGCTGAAATAGTCAGGACACAAAACAACGGTAATGCTTTTTTAATTTTTACCTTTTCTTCAAAGATATCCCATACATCATCAACGTATACACCGGCAGCGGTTGCCTTTGCACTGTCAATGACACTTCCTCCGCCGACGGCCAGAATTGCATCTGCATGAAATGAACGAGCATGCGCGATCGCATCACGCACCGTTGACACGACAGGATTTGCACGTACACCCCAAACCTCATGCCATTTGATTTGCGCACTTTTCAGAGATGACGCGACTGCATCATAGACACCGTTTTCTTTTATCGAACCGCTTCCTGCGATAAGCACGATACGTTTATATCCTTGGCGAGCTATTTCCTTACCGACCAGTTCGTTTACTCCCTTACCGAACACAATTTTTGTGGGATTACAATACGTAAAATTTCTCATACAGCCCTTACTTCGGTAGTATTTCTTTACCGTTTTTCGTTATATAAAAAAATCTGCCGTCTTTCATGACCGGTGCAATGCCTTTAAAAAAGGCTCCGGCCTCTTCAAATTCAGCAGGAATTTTAACGGTTCCTTCAACATCGACAAACCCCCACGCACCGCCTTGTTCTACGGCGACAAGCCCTTCATGAAAATCTCCGATCGTAGACGGATACGAAGATGAAACATACGTAAGAGGGATAATGAATTCACCGGTGGGAAGAATAAATCCCCAAAGTAATTGATTTTGCACCGCCGCTTTTCCTTCGGAAAAGTCATTCACATAATCATATGATGCAGGCACCACCATTGTTCCGGTATTTGAAATATACCCCCATTTGCCATTTATCATGACCGCGGCATACCCTTCGGAAAAATTTCGTGCATTATGATATTGCGCACTGATCACCACATTCCCTTTCGGCGAAACATACCCCCACTTATCTCCGGAAACTACGGCGGCAAATCCCTCAGAAAAATCCTTACATGTCACAAATGTCGGTTTTATCGCGACATTTCCAATTTCGTCGATAAAGCCCCATTTATTGCCAAGACGGACAGCGGCTCTTCCGTTATGAAAATCACGCCCTTCTCGAAATTGCGGTCGTATAATCATATTTCCCGAGTCACTCACATATCCCCATAGATCATTAATTTTTACCGGAACAAGTCGCTCGTGAAAGGTGCCGACATCTTCAAATCGCATTTCGGTAATATACTCACCGGCAGGTGTGATAAAACTCCATCCGCTTTCAGTGAGTACCGCCGCACGATCCTCACTAAAATCATATGCCATCTTCCACTGCGGTTGGATCGCTATTGTTCCGTCGGAATACATATACCCCCATTGATCATTGTGTGAAAAACGAAATAACGTCGTTTCCTTTACTTTTTTTGCGCATGCGGAAATGGTTAAAAACACTATAAGTCCATAAAATATAATTTTCATGCTAACCTCCTCTTTTCATATATAATAGCAAATTATTTGGTATCTGCCATACAATATTTTTTTAAATGGTCATTGAAGACGATACCACCGTGTAACACACAATATCACTGACTGAAGGTTCAAAACACTTCATCGTTTTTCGTCTATTCGAATCGTTTACGCCACCATAGGTGAATTTTTTCTGTGATCGTATAATGTTGCGTCGATAAAAATTGATTAATAATCGCTGCCATTTCGCGACACCGTAAATACCCGTATACCGAATGATGATCCGGCTTCCCGTTAGAAATGCAATTATTCGCCGTTACAAGATCTTCAACCGCGATACCATGCATATTTTCAGAATAATTATCCGCCAAACTGCTGTCAAAAGCAACCACATCTTTTGTGTCAGCAATATTGACCCATCTTTCGGTAATCGGATTCGGTACGGCAATTCGATCCAGCTCCGAAAATTTCATCATGTGTTCTTCGGCGAATCTTTTTCTCACAAAAGGCAGACCCAAGGGAGACCCGATGGTAACAAATACCGCAACCTCAACAGGAGAGACGGAAAGCACATCAAAACTTATGATCGATCCCATTGAATGTGCAATAAGCATGATTTTGCTGTCAGAATATTTACACAGCGTTTTCTTGAGCACGCCCCGTAAAAGCTCTTGTATACCGAGTCGAGAGTGGAACACATGTTCATTATCGTAATATAATACAAGATCCGGAAATGTATGCTCAAGCACTTTATCGGCTATTTTCTCAGCTTCGTCGGCGGTCCTTGTACTCATAAAGACTTTATTCAGTGTCTTTTTGAATAATGGTCGTAAAAAAAAAGATCTTTTCTTCTTGTCTTGTACGAGCACGCCATCCTCAGCAGGCGCATATGGTTCTTCCAAAAACAAAGGATGACCCTCTCGTTTTTCACGGGGACTTAACGGCTTCGAATAGAGATGATTCGCCCAATATACTAATTCAAAGCGAAAATCACGTTCAGGAAAACCCGAATCGCGCAACCCTTCTTGAATAGACGCGATCCACCATCTGCGTAACAATCGCCGTGGCGGTTTATTTTTAAGCCCGTGAATACCGATAATTACATGTGACGGTCGAGTAAAGTTAAATATCTTCATGCAAAATATTAGCAAAATAATAGCAGGTATACAAGAGCAAAGATATGCATCATCAAGCCGAATGAATAATAAATGAGCGCTTTTTGAAAAGATACAACTGCGACTATTTCTCCCCGAATGTGATAAAAAACGGCGCATCGAACGATGCGCCGTAACATAGGAGTAACCACGTGGGTATCTATCCCAGCATGCGTTTACTGTTGCACAGGTTTATAACCTTTCTTTTTCAAATTTTCAATAATACTATGAGAACCTGCAAGATGCCCCGCACCAACTACCACAAAGTACGTTTTATCGGTTGCGAGATATCCGATAATTTTCTCTGCCATATCAGTGTCTCTTTTCCCGAACAAAACAGACTCCAAACTGTTCTCGGTCGAGCTCTTTTCAATAATTTCTCCCATTTTTTTAGGATCGGCGGCTTTCCATGCGGCGACAAGTTTTGTTAATACCTCTATGGATTCTTCAGGTTTTTGTGCCATTGTCTGTTCAAGATACTTAATTTGGTCGTTAAGCGGTATTGAATCAAATAAACTCAATTGAAGTGCGACTGATTCAAGTTCGAGCACTTCCTTTGGTGTTTCATGCGCTTTGTTAAGAAAATACATGTCAATTCCAAGTTGTGCATCAAGATTCATGCCACTCGTTTTCATTGCCCCAAGCGTTAAAACAACAAGCCAGGGCTTAAAACTGTTAAATGCCGCAGCACTGAGTCCGAGTGATTGAAGTTCGGTGTCAAGTTGAGTGTAAACCTTTTCCGAAAGAACCTTTTGTAACGAATTTCCATCCGTAAACATACCATATTTCATGGTAAGTGCCCGTAACTCTGTCATTTTATCGGTGGATATGTCAGCTTCGACAACGAGATAATCGGATTCGTCATACGCTTTTTCGATTGTCGCATGAAGGGGATACATATCCTTTTGTCCAAGATGAATGGACCCCAACATATACACCGTAGCGGTCTCAGACGTAAGTTTCCACATGAATGTCTCGGGGTTTCTCTGCGTCTCTTTCTTCTTATCGACACTCGCACAACTCATTAAGAATACGATCGTGAAAAGAACACTCAACAGTTTCAGTGTTTTCTGATAAAACATATACTAACCTCCTTGGTAATTATAGCCACACGTAAAGCTCGCTTTACATAAGTATACGAGCAAAATAAATTTTGTCAAGTGCACTTTACATTATTTTTGAAATATTTGTTCAGAATTCCTTTTAACTGTTTCAGCCAATTCACGAAGAGCTTTTCCGCGGTGACTCACTGCATGTTTTTCTTCCGAGGTCATCTCAGCCATGGTCTTTGTTGAACCGGTCACGGAAAATAACGGATCATACCCGAAACCGTTTGACCCCCGCAATTCCTCAATAATACGTCCCTCGCAGATCCCTTCGGCGCGCCAACACGTACCGTCAGGTCTGCATAACACCACAACCGTACGGAAACGAGCCGTTCTTTTCTCAGGCAAAATATTGAATAATTCTCTCAGTAATTTTTGATTATTCGCTGCATAGTCTTTTTCTATTCCCGAATATCGTGCAGAGAAAACACCAGGGGCTCCGTTCAAAGCATCCACTTCAAGCCCTGAATCATCGGCTACAGAGATCATGCCTGTGAAAACAGCGATCTCACGTGCCTTCTTCTCAGCATTGCCTTCAAAAGTATCTTGATCTTCCACAACATCCGGCAGGTCATTGCGCACTATCACTTCAATACCGTATGACGATAATATCTCACGCATTTCCGTAACTTTGTGAGGATTGTTTGAGGCGATGACGATGTTATTTTTTCCCAAGACCAAACACCACATTTCTTTGAATTTTTATTAACTCACCGATACCTTTTTCCGCCAAATCGATCATCTCATTTAATTGATCACGTGTAAAGGCATGTTTTTCTGCAGTTCCCTGTATTTCCACAAGATCACCGCTGCCGGTCATGACAATATTCATATCGACTTCTGCAGACGAGTCCTCTTCATAACACAAATCTAATTGTAACTCACCGTTGACGATGCCAACACTTACCGCCGCGACAAAATCACATACCGGTAACGATTTTAACGTACCTTTATCAACTAATTTCTGTAGTCCGAGATACAACGCCACGGTTGCCGCAGTGATGGATGCTACTCGCGTGCCCCCGTCTGCTTGAATTACATCACAGTCGATCACAATGGTTCGTTCACCGAGTTCTTTCATATTCACAATACTGCGAATACTCCTTCCGATAAGACGTTGGATTTCCATCGTACGCCCACCCGGTGATCCTTTTGTTACTTCACGTGTCATTCGGTCATGGGTTGAACGAGGGAGCATACCGTATTCTGCCGTTACCCACCCCTCTCCCTTGCCTTTGAGAAAGGGCGGTACTTTTTCATCAACAGACACGGTACAAATGACTTTTGTATCACCCCATTCGATCAATGCAGAACCTTCTGCATGTTTATTGAAATGGGGAATGATCGTCACAGGTCGCAATTGATTGTTTTTTCTTCCGCTAATTCGCATAATCTCCTCTTTTATGGTTACGACAAATATGCAGGTCGTTTTTTCATCCATTCTTTTTTCAACAAATCCATATACACCGAATCAATAAAATGACCTGATCGTGCATCAAAGTAATGACCTCGCATCACACCTGAGCGCTTGAATCCGAGTTTTGCATACACGTGATGTGCACGACTATTATCAGGCATGGTCGTAAGTTCGATTTTATTCAAATTAAGATACATAAAAAGATAATCTATAAACAAAGCCAACGCTTCTGTACCGAATCCTTTTTCTCGCGCAGTGAAATCACAGATCTTGATACCGATCTCACAGCGTTGGTTATGCCTGTCATATCCTCCGTAACTTACTTCTCCAATAGGTGACATATCATGTCGTCTGCACAGCATCAATATTTTTGATGTGGGAAACAGCGCTTCCTGGGCACTTTCTCGACGCACTATCTCACGAATTGACTCAATACCCTGGAGTGTGCCGTGAGGAAAGCCTGCATGAGCCATGATCTCACCATCATTCCACCAGCGATGTAAAATTTCCTCATCACCCGACTCTAGCGGTCGTATACAAATATTTTTACCGATTATCATTCATCCTCCTTTACTCAATCGTCTCAACACTTATTGTTGTATTGGTATAAATACAAATTTCGGAAGCAATGGTCAATGATTTTCTCACAATTTCTTCTGCCGTTAAATCGGTTTCACGCACCAAAGCCATTGCAGCCGCTTGAGCATAAGTCCCGCCCGATCCGATAGCAATAATCCCGTCTTCGTCTTCAATGACCTCGCCGCTGCCCGATAATAAAAAGGATTCTTTCGTATCCGCGACTATCATCATTGCTTCAAGCCTGCGTAATGCTTTATCGGAACGCCACTCTTTCGCTAATTCAACCGAAGCCCGCCGAAGATTATTTTTATATGCATTCAATTTGTCCTCAAATCTTTCCATGAGAGCAAACGCATCCGCCACACCGCCTGCAAAACCCACAAGCACCTTCCCGTCAATGAGACGAACTTTCTTGGCGGTACTTTTCACCTTAGTAGTCCCGAGTGTGACTTGCCCGTCACCTGCAATCGCGGTCTTTCCGTTTCTTCGTACCAAAAGAATCGTTGTGCCATGAAATGTTTCCATACTTCCTCCTTGTATCAACGTAATTGTAACCCGAAAATCGAATAATTTGAACCGCTTTTTTCACACAACACTTTTCATTCATCAGTCCGCTTCAAAAATGACTTTGAAATCATCAAAAAATCACCGGTTTTCTTCAACTTCACATCAGACATAGTGCTATCGCACGCGTTCCGCCCCTATGTACAAGCGACCTTGGCTATCCTCAAACGATCGTTACATACCGATTTTATTGTAACGATCACTTCCCCGATGCAACGTAGTTCATTATTTATCGAAAAAAAGGGGGATGCTTGTCATGTCTTTTATCCTCGAGGATGGCATTGATCATATATCTTTTTCATTTTTTCCATGCTGATATGTGTGTACACCTGCGTGGTAGACAAACTGGAATGCCCCAGAAGTTCTTGGACCATACGCAAATCAGCCCCATTTTCAAGCAAATGTGTCGCAAATGAATGCCGAATAGTATGAGGTGTTATATGTTTGGCAGTCGAAAGTGTGACAATATACTTATCCAGTATTCTACGAATATCTCTTGATGCAAGCGGCTTCCCGTTTTTACTGAGGAAATATGCACCGGATTGCGCCGGGCGCACGGTATCGTATTCGCGCAGGCGACGAAGCGATGTTGCCGAAAGCGGGATCATACGCTCTTTATTCCCTTTACCGCGAACTTTTACAACTCCTGAAATATAGTCAAATGATGTCACGGTTAAACCGACCAATTCTCCCACGCGTAAGCCGGTGGCATAAAGAAGTTCAAACATCGCACGATCTCGAATTTTTAAAAAATTATCCCCATTCATCGCGTCAAGAAAACCGAACATTTCGTCAACCGTTAAAAAATCGGGTAATTTTCGGGATTGCTTTGCTGATGCGACCGCAGCGGCAGGGTTAGAATCAACAATATGCTCTCGTAAGGCAAAGCGAAAGAAACGACGTATCGTCGATAACTTACGGTTTATCGTGGTCCGCTCGCGATCGATATCATACAAATATTCGATATATACTCGTACATCAGTAACAGTGATATCGATAAGCTCTTTATCAATGACCGAAAAAAATTCAGTCAGATCACTGTTATATGCATCGGCAGTATGAGCAGAATACATCCGCTCCGTTTCGCAATAGCGCAAAAAAGACTCAATCGTTACCTTGTTCCGGTTGTACATACGTACATTCTTTATTTGAACAAACGATCTTTTTGTTTTTTTCTATTAACGCACCGCTGCATTGAGGACATTTCCCGACAGGGCGATCCCAACTGACAAAATCACATGCGGGGTATTTGCTGCATCCGTAAAAGGTGCGTCCTTTTTTCGTTCGACGTGCAATGATTGAGCCTTCTCCGCATTTTGGACATGGCATTATTTCCTCATTGACTTGCTTGGTGAACTTACACTCCGGATATCGGTTGCATGCAAGAAACTTACCGAAACGTCCTTTTTTGTAGACCAGATGTCCCTGCTTACATTCAGGACAAATTTCATCAGTCGTTTCTTCTTCGCGCTTCACCGGCACGATCACATTATCCTTATATTCAAAATTCATTGCCGTTTTACACTCTGGATATCCCGAACAAGCTAAAAACTCACCGTTTTTACTCCACTTTACAACCATAGGCTTTCCGCACTTTTCGCACATAATACCGCTTTCACGGTGTAGTTCTTGTTTTAACCCTTTTGTACGATCTTTTGCCGCATGTATCCACTCGGTGAATTGTGTATAAAAATCACGTAATAATGTTGTATACTCTATCTCTCCTTGTTCGACACGGTCTAAATCGTCTTCCATCGAACTGGTAAATTGATAATCAACGATCTTAGGAAAGAGTTCAACTAAGTGGTCGTTTACAATAAGACCGAGATCGGTTGTCTTTAATTTGGTTTTTTCACGATCAGCATATTTTCTATCGACAAGGACACTGATAATTGACGCATATGTGGAAGGGCGTCCGATACCGAGTGATTCCATCTGTTTTACAAGAGTAGCCTCTGTATAATATGGCGGCGGGGTTGTTTCTTTTTCTTCATGAATAATCTCTGTGACATTCACGTGCTGCCCATTTTTATAATGTGAAAAATCACCTTGTTTTTCGTCTTTTCTATTGTACGGGTATACTTTTTCAAATCCGTCAAAAATTAACGTATGAAAGCCCGCTTCAAAAAGATATTTCCCGTTCTCAACATCAAGCGTATGTTGCGTATATCG
This sequence comes from uncultured bacterium, assembly GCA_964423645.1. GTDB lineage: Bacteria > Macinerneyibacteriota > Macinerneyibacteria > Macinerneyibacteriales > CAYRFE01 > CAYRFE01. Next base: position 11,233 of record CAYRFE010000004.1, read on the forward strand.
AGCATCGGTCATTTGTGATGCAGTAAAACGCTCCCATATCAATGTATACAATTTGTACTGATCTGCGCTCACAAACTCCTTTATTTGACTCGGCATTCGAGTAGCCGATGTCGGACGTATCGCTTCGTGAGCACCTTGCATGTTTTTATTCTTTGATGCATACATTTTCGGTGCTTTCGGTACATACGATATCCCGAATGATGTTTCGATAAATCCTCGAACCGCCGTTATCGCTTCATTTGATATGCGAAATGAATCGGTTCGCATATACGTGATCAAACCCGTGCTTCCCTCGGGGAGCTCTACCCCTTCATATAATCCCTGGGCGATCATCATGGTTTTTTTTGCTGGATATCCGAAACGGTTATAGGCTTCCTGTTGTAATGTACTGGTAATAAACGGAGCCGGACTCTTCCGAATCGACTCTTTCTTCGTATATTCAGTAATGACAAACGAATCTTTGTGTACCTGCAGATCGTTCAGAATCTCATTCATTTTTTGTTCTGATTGAATTTCAGCTTTTTTCCCGGCAATTTTTACCAGTTTTGCCTTTGTTTCGTCAAATAATATAAAAAATTCCCAGTATTTTTCAATCACAAATGCACGGATCTCACGCTCGCGTTCAGCAAGCAACCGCAATGCAGCCGATTGTACCCTTCCCGCTGATAAACCTTTATACAATATTTTCCATAATATCGGACTGATTTCATATCCGACCAAGCGATCAAGCATTCGACGCGCTTGCTGGGAATTGACCATATTCATATCAATATCAGTAAGATGATCAAGGGCTTCATGAATTCCCGATGAAGTGATCTCGGTAAAACGAGCACGTTTTATTTCTTGAGCGCGTCCTTGTATTTGCGACTGGACATGCCATGCGATGGCTTCTCCTTCACGATCAGGGTCTGTCGCGATCACAATTATTGATTTCCCATCACATTTATCCTGAAGTTGTTTGATGATCGGAGCTTTGCCTTTTATCACCGTATATTTTGCCTCAAATGTGGTTGTATCAATACCGATACGACTTTCAGGCAGATCTATAATGTGACCCACCGTCGCCGCAACATCATACGCACTTCCAACTATTTTCTTTATTGTTTTGATCTTTGCAGGAGACTCAACGATGATTAAACCCTTCACTTTTTACCTCAGTCAATCTTTTTAAATGCAAATATCCCTGCTGCCGTGTATTTCTGAGTACTGTATTCAACCGGCGTAAAGACCACAAAGTAACTGCCGTCTGCGGCGACATACGGTGTATATGATGTCACATTCTGTTTGATAAAAAAAGAACCGCTTATATCTATTGACGCTATTTTAGTGGTTTTGGCATACAGATCGATCGCATTGAACAACCACATATCGTCAGCCTTATCGTACGTAAGATCCGGATAGTCAAGACGCAATCCCATTTCTTTCCGTTGCAACTTTATGAACTCAACGGTCTGTCCGTTTACCTCCACTTTAAATCGTGAGCCCGGAGTCGCGAGCATCGTCTTGACCGTAATATCACCTTGCTCGAAAGAAACGATAAAATAATCAGCATTTTTAAATGAAAACAAACACAGTTTCCCGTCAGTACTAATTCCGATCGGCTGACTCTCGGCAAACGATCTGAACCACGGAGGATTATCAAGTTTATCCTTCGTCACAGTTTTTTGTGCAAGATTGATATAATCTATCGGGGGAATGATAAATGAATATTTCTCATGTTGACGCAATGCATCATACACGGGGTTTTTCCGAATAGACTTGATCAGTGATGTATCAAGTCTGCTCGCACGTTGCAGATATGCTAAGGCAGTGTCACTGTATCCGAGAGTAGTGAGAACTTGTGCGGTTTTTTCCATCGCTTCACTTCTTCGTACCGTTAAGTGTGTTCCTTTGAGATATTGCACCAATGCACGCTTCGGATCATTTTTTTCCAGCAATCCATCTCCTTTAATAAGAAAATTCAATGCGCCTTCTTCTGTATTGTACGGTTTGCTGTCCATAGCACTGATCGCAGCAGTGAGCGCCGCCAGAAAATCACCTCCGCACACGGGATCATCAACATAAAGTGCCATAGAATTATTTAAAAAAGTCTCACTCTTTGCATCTTCACAAATTGCAAAGGTTTTGATGAGTTTTTGTTGCATCGGTCGATTTTTCATCGTTACGGAATACTTCACAAGAATCTTGATTATATCAGGATTACCTAATAAACCTAACTTGTACGCGGCCTGATCTTTTAACGAGGATTCAATGGAATCATTGCTCAATACCTTCAGAAGTTTCCCCTCATTTTTTTCCATCGCCCATTTTTCAATCTTTTTTTCTGTGACTTTTCCGTCTAAGACGTTCATGTCAACACACGCCGTAAGACCTATCAGTAGGATAACTGCTGCAATGAGCTTACTCATGTGACACCTTCCTTATGGTTACGATTCGTTCGCGCCCATTCTTTCGTACTCGTGCCGCAAAAAAAGTAACATACACGATACACACCAACAATGCAAGTCCTCCGGAGTAAACATCCTTCAGGAAAAAATGATTCGACACAAGAAATACAACAAAAAATATAATCGGCGGAACAATAAAAATCCCTAGTGCCAAACCTGCCTCTGAACTTTCATACGCACAAAGCACATGATCACCGTTCATAATCGGCTCACTTGTGCGAACATTTTCAAACCACACCGGCTTTCCCGTTGTACATGTTCTGCATGATGCGCATTGTGACTCAGGGAAGAGTTTCACACACATTCGATTTTGTTCAACCGCTTCTACTATACCAAATCGTTCAATCATTATACACTACTTTTCCGTTTATAATACCCCATAATAATGCCCAGTACAACTGACCATACTGCAGCAAGGCCGATCCTATATTCAGGGGGCAGCATAAATGTTATGGTGTGTGCAGGTATCCAAAACCACAGTAACGTGATAATCGACTTCTCTATACCCGCGTACCCTTTTGTCTTCATGATACAATTATCCGTCAAACGATGAAAATACATCATTTGCGGTCCGAACAAGACATTCATTGTGGTTGACGTAATCAATGCTTTCACGAACGGTATAATCCAACATGCAGGAAGAATTCCCTTGTCAACCCATGCACCGGGCACTGCATCAAATGCGACAAAAGCATATTTTATGATAATACCTAACAAACCCCATGCCAGCATTTTAAAAATTGTTTGCATGAACGAAAAAGGCATACTCATCGTTTTACGAGCAATCCACGCACCGCATAACTCTCCGACCATTCCTAAAATCGCAAATTGGATAAAACTTGCCAATAATACATTCTCTTTGACAAATTGAATATACATGTCTATCATGAGCGCCTCCTGTTTTTCCTTAGAGTAGCAAAAAAATGCAATTAGTCAAGCCGTACTTGCGTATTTGAACGTAGCGCTAAATGCCCCAGCACTATTTTTGCAATTATGGTCAGTACATTCATATCCGCAGGCAAGAATTCTTTTCTCTCCATTTTACTGGTAAGGTACACTTCAAAACCTATCATCGCATCAGAATACGCATATATGATATCGGAATACAATCCCATTCCTTTTTCTTCATATTTCCAATTAATTGCGATTATTACGTTATTTTCTTTTCGAGCAGCCTCAAAATAAGAGTCGATCATCAATATTTCATCATCATGATACAAATATTTTTCTGTACCTATTCGCATCATAATCGTATGATAATCATGTGTTAAGGCTTGTCCGATAAGTGAGACGACGTACGCACCGTATTCTTCATTGCTTTGAGACGAATACAAGGTCAATTCTACAAATGAACGAATAATACTTTCATTGTGTGCGATATCACCCGATACAATACCCGCTAATGCATCATGCAGGCCTCGATATAAGCGATAATGCTCTTGCCACATATCAATACGCTGCGCAGGATCCTCCTTCTTCGCATAGTATCCCGCGGCAATTGCTTTATTGAGCAAAATATCAATGTTTTCACCATGATCCGGCAAATAGGATAATCCAATGCTCACCGTTATATTTTTTTGACGAACTTCACGATCATTCTCAATCAACCTTTTCAAACGATGCGCTTTTTCAAGAAGACGATCTTTACTGATTTGCCAGAGCACTATCGCAAACTCTTCCCCCAAATATCGTCCGATAAGCCCTGTGTCTCCTATGTATTCCTTAATGATCGCGGCTACTCGTGCGATAATACTGTCGCCCGCATTCATCCCGTACACACCGTTAATGTCTTTCATGGTATCAATATCAATTATCATAAAACCGAGAGACTCGTCCCGCTTACGGTGATGAATAAGTTTATTGAGTTCAATAAGAAAATAGGTTCGGGTAAGTATTTTGGTCAACGGGCACACCGCAATATCTTGTTGCAATTCACGCTGATGAAGGAATAAACTTAAATACTGTGCAAAAATAAAGATGAAATTACCCAAATCAGCGGAAATATTGGTACATATTTTTTTTGAATCGAGGTAAATATATGCAGCGATATTCTCATGTATCGCTACTTGCTGCTGTGTGCTTGCCGCAAACTGTCCGGAATCGTATTGCATCACCGGATATACTCCCGCATTGACAATGCTTGTCGAAAAAGTGCTGTACTCACGCGCTACCAACACTGCAGGATATCGAATGAGTGAAAGAATATCTTTTTTTATTTCATTGGCGGCAAACACATCCCTCTTGATGTATTCCGAATGAGGTACAAGTCCGTCTTTTGCATGCTGAACAAACAAGATAACGCGATCTGCCTTCGCGATCTCGCATATGTATTCCAACATAACACGAATAAGTACGGTCGAATTTGAATTCTCCGAATGCCACTCTTGAATAAGCGCAGCCATACGTTTCCGATAAAATTTAAGCATATAATCCGTCATATTCTTTCGCCACAATTCGTTCAGATACTTTGCGGTGATCTCATGAGGTTTCACATCAAGGGTGTCGGCACATGTGGTCTGGAATTTCTCGATTTCTGACAAGTAATAATTTTGCTTCAATGCATGAATGAATTGTCGCGGATAATTTTCTTTAATATGCTTGGAAAACTCCAATATTTCTGCATATATTTCAAATAAACGATATAAAAACTCTTTCTTTTGATATATTTTCACCAACTCAAGCAATACATCCAAAAGCAAGGTGTTCTGCTTTTGTTTTTTATAATATATAACAAGTTTTTCAAGAATTTCCGCTCGCACTTCAGGATCATTTTCAAAGTAGGACCGATATAAATCAAACTGCAGATCTCCAAGTACGATGTTCTTACTTTTTTGCAGCACTATAAGCGAATCCAATAATCGTTTTGCTTCCGTTTTTTTACCAAGGCGGTTCACTAAAATATCGGTTTTTTTCAATGCTATGGCAAAATAGTGATAGTTGAATAAATTCGATTCTTCCGCAAGTGCTGCATGCAGATCGCAAAATCGAATCGCCTTCGCATTATTACGCTCAAAGTAATAGAGTAATGCCATATGACGATAATAATCAAGCTCATTTTGCACATTACCACTTTTCTTGCTGAATTTCCCCATAAGCCTGCAAATATGACGCGCACGCTTAAAATCACCAAGCGCAATAAGAAGTGCGGCAAATTGGCCCATGACGACAAAATAATTCGATCCGTCATGAATACGCACGTATTTGACCGCCTCAATCAAATACTTATATGCATCGGTAAAAAGAAGATTGGAACAATACGTTTCGCCAACATTTGACAACGCAACCAATATTTTTTTCATGGCTCCGATTTTTCTGCCTATAGAAACTGCCATCTTCAATTCTTCGACAATCTCAGATTCCGGGTATCCGAGATAATATTTTGCACTGGCAATATTGTTATGCAGAGTGATCATCCGTACATTATCATGGTGCTTTTTCGCCCAGAACATTCCCCTCTCATACAGTCGTTTCCCTTGATTATAATCTCCGGTCGCCATCACTGCATAACCCGCGGTGATATATAACACTATAAATGAATTCATAAGACCGGGATAATGAGTCAATTTCTTTTCCCAAGATTCAATACACCGCTCGGCACACGCATACACTTCTGTATAACGCACACGTGCATTAAGATAGGTAACTACCTGAAGCTTTAACCGTGCTTCAATGATAACGTCAGAATATTCCTCTTCGATCTTGGCAAGAAACGTATCGGCGATTTCATACTTTTTTTGTGCTTTGGCGTCCATAAATTGCAGCGCAATTATAAGATTCATACGATCACCGGTCTGCGGGGTCTTTTTTTTGAGTATAGAAATAATTTGCTGCACCCGGGTATGCGCATGATGTTCACGATCATAAAATCCCATATAGCGTTCCGCAAGGTAGAACCACACATTATCATCTTGGACCATATCGGCATGTGCACAATACGGTACGGCAATGCGTTCAAGAAACATCCACAGCTCTTTCGTTTCTCCCAATTGAAAGAGAATATCCATGTAGACATGCTTGATACGCCATTTTTCCGAGAATCGCTTCGGTAAACCCAACAAGGTATGAGCATAATATTTCAATTGCTCATACTCAGCTTGCGAAAGCGAATACACTTCAACAAGGTACATCAAATACTTCATGGCAGAAAAATAATAATGATTCGTAAATAGTAACTTCACTACCGTAACGAGAGAGGCGGAATCACGTTGCGCTTGTGTCATAAAACGAATAAGACGCTTACGTAACGGAGATACAAATGCAAAATCGTCGAGTTGAATAAAATACTCATTGATACTTTTACGAACAATACGGTATGAAGCAGTGTTTTTGTCCCAAATTTCATCAATGAAAGCATGGATTCGCAACGAACCAAGATAATCAAGCAAATTGTCTTGCGGAATATCAAATAACATTGTTAACTGCTCAAGTGTCAGATAGTTGCCGTTATTGGCAATAAACCATAGAATATTTTTCTCTTCTTCACGTAAAAATTTTAAATGATTTTTAAGCGCATCATCAACAAGAATCTCGTTTTTTTCAAATTCAATATTATGGGTATCAACCAACGCCTTATTGTCAACAATCTCTAAATATCCTTTGTCGAATATTTTTTGAATAAAATTGATAAGAGCTCCGGCTTGATTTAAACGATACCCCTGCACGCATTGCAAAAGATCTGATATATCCGTATGATGCGTCAGTATTGCATGGAATAGGTCGGCAATGTGCGCATCAGAAAGGGGAAAATATTCCTTTGAAACAATTTCAAAACGACTATTCTTGTAGAACATGCCGAAACGATTTTTTTCCAAACCGGCATCAAAAACCAAAACAATATTACCCGATGCTTCCATATGAAGCAGCATATTAATAAATTTAATGATATGATCATCCATGCCTACAATACTCTTCACATGGAATACGACCGGTTTTGTGATTGAAAGATTGAATAAAATCTCTGCGACAGTACTTTGCACTGAAAACAAAATTTGTTCATCCGAAATCTCTCTGTACCGCTCGAAATCATGTTCAGCTGATTCAATGATGGCTTTGGGTACCAACGAGTAATGCTTCACGCAATCAAATAGATATTTAAGAAAATCATAAAAATTCTGCATGATTATTTCTAATTTCAAGTATTTACGTCGTTTCATACCATTTAAAAAATCATTTATGACAAAAGTTTTAAACGAATTATCACTTCCGTATAACACAAATGCAATAAGGCTGTTACGTTTAATATGGAAGTCAAAAAGCTCATTCATGACATCAAGTTCGGTTGAAATACCCAATTCATGAGTTGTCCAGATCTTTTTTTCCGCCAAATATGAAAAGGGCGAATTCCCGATCTCACATTCATTATTCAGCAGAACGAACAATTCTTCAAACGAGCCTGTATGTGAACGAACCATATCACGTAATACGGCAACACGTGCAGATTGCCCTGCAATAGTCTGTATTAATCCTGCGATCGCATGATAAACTTCCGTGCATGTATCCGCATCAAAACCCATTCGATCAGCATTCAGACGCATTAAATCACATACGACGTCGCCATCATTATTGATAAAAAAGGCATCCGTATCACAGGCATGTACACAAATAGAATTTTTATGCAAATAATACACAATTCCCGCAACACGAAAAATAATCGCGAGCAGATCTCGCTCTTCGGCAAAAGCATAATGATGTATCCGTAACAACGGAATATAATCACTCGCAAGGATATAGTAATTGGTGTACGTCTTTTTTTCATCAACAAACCAAATCTTTTCAAAATTGTAATAGGATAAAAGCCCGGGGTGTTCGATAAGTGTTGCCAACTCATACTTTTCGTTCACTATGTCAAATTCGAGCGTCGTAACATTTTCAAAATCGAAAATACGCACTAAGACTTTTTTATTTTTAAACAAATCCTTCGCACTATATACCGACTCATGCCGACGATCTTCCAATTTTTCAAGAAGAAAATAACGATTATTGATAACTTTCATTATAAGTGTATCTCCATCCTCCTACATAGTATAAGAATAGAGTGCCGAAAAGTCAATTTGTTTCTACTCAAAGATGTATTTGTTTCTACTCAAAGATGTATTTCTTTATTGCATGAATCATTCCATGAATAGTGTTGCATACATTTTTTTCTACTGCCAATTACACCGTCTTCGCCGCGAACAGATGAACCGTCCTGCAATGCAAGTGTCGGTATCACAAACGTTATCCGCACAGTTTTATTTTTTTATAGATTGACGTGATTTCATATACAATAATTCATAAATCTTAACATATTCTAGAAATTTATACATCCCGCGAAGTCCCGACATAACAATACCGAGAACTCCATCACGATAAGACTTTTTTTTAATAAACGTAACAATGAACATATCGGGAAATGCCCACCACATCCTACACAAAAGTCCGACCTTCGAATACGTTTTATTTTCAAAAACTACTCGCTTTTTCGCCTCAAGAGTCGTATAACTGTTATAGTTGGCAAGCCAATCATGCATATGTAAAAAATAATGAATGAATTTGTTTTTCAATCTTCCGATTCGCGGCGATTCATGAAAAACAAGTTGTTCATGTACAAAATTATCATTATAGGATGCCGATGATCGTTTAAATAATCGCAGATTATACGGATTATGACACGGTCCTTTAAGATGGATATCACCGATACGAATGCTCCTGTATATCTCATATCCATCATATCGTTCATCGCACACGCGCAATTCCTGTGCAAGCTCAGGTGATAAATACTCATCCCCGTCGATAATAAATATCCAATCGGTCGTCATTTTTTCAAGCGATACATTACGTTGTTTTCCATAACCAAGCCATTCTTGCACATACACTTTGTCGGTATATTCACGTACGATGGATTCAGTCGCATCGCTGGATTTTGAGTCGATCACAACTACAATTTCATCAGCCCACGCAATACTTTCCAAGGTCATTCGTATAGTAGCCTCTTCGTTCTTTACAATCATCGCAAAGCCAATAGTCGCCATTTCATTTTATCCTTTATTTTTTGTACGCGCAGACATCTATGTCTTTACCGATGCGTACCCTGTACATCATTGTCAGAAAAAAGTATTTTTTTGAGAGTCGTGAATACTTCTTCCGGAGTCGTGCTCATACACTGCATATACTCATCTCCTGAAAGCGGACATTTTTTCTTAAAACATGGTCTGCATACCACATCATGCGTGAGAACATGCCCCTTTTTTGAATACGGGCCTGTTTTCCGCGATTCGGTCGGGCCAAATAACGCAATTTGCGGTATTCCGACAGCAGCGGCAATGTGCATAGGTCCGGTATCACCGGAAATATACGCATCAAGAAACGTGCATGCAGATGCAAATCCGGATAAATCCAATACACCTGCACATACATATGCATTTGAAACGGTATCAATAATTTTCTCCAACACATCGCGTTCTTTCTCTGTGCCAAAAACGACAATACCTACGTCAGGTAATTGCGCAATTAATTCAAATAAACGTTGATATGATTTGAGCGACCAATTTTTCGTGATCCATTGAGAAAAGCACGATACACCGACGATTGTCGAAAAACGACGTCGTATCGGCCCCATATGCTCTTTGGCTGACGCGTTCGATGACTCCGAAAACGGAAAAAAATACTCAGGTGTATACGATTGTGCAATAAGACCGATGCTTTTCACAAAATACATATACCATTCAATCGCATGTGCAGGCTGTCGGAATCCGGATGTATCAATAATAACAGTATTTAAAATACGATGCCATTTTCCTGCAGCATTTGCTACTCGCACCGGTACACCCGCAAAATACGGAAGCATTGAGGAGCGCGGAAGGCTTTGTAAGTCAAGTGATATTTCCCATCCGTCCGCGTGAATTTTTTTTGAAAATTCGTATATATATCGTATGATCTTATCATATCTGAATCGGGATGCCCAGTATTCAATTTTCTTTTTCTCAAACACGTATAAAACATTGATGTCACGATATGCTTCAATAATTGAGACTGCCTTATCCTCAACTATCCACCCTATCGAGGCATGGGGATATGTGCTGCGCAACGCTCTGCACACAGGGATGCTCATTAAAACGTCACCTATCGATGATAGTTTAACAATCAGTATACGAGAATATGATTTCATGCGGATATTATAGTGAAATCAGTAGATTTGTCAAATAGGAATACCCGCACGTTATACAATCGGCATACTCGCTTTTGCATTCAGGGTCAACAGGTCTGCCTCATTCACATAACAACCCTTTTGGTATAAAAAATAGCCGAGTGATGCGACCATAGCGGCATTATCTGTGCATAATCTGAGCGGAGGAACATATGAGACGGTATTATATTTTTTGCATAATTCTTCACACGCATGCCGTAATCTGCTGTTGGCTGCCACACCTCCGGCAACCGCTAAAGGCAATACTTCTTTTTCTTGAAAATATCGCTCAAGTCGCGACAAGAGAGTTTTGATAGCTGTATATTGAAATGAGGCGGCAATATCAGCGACCGATACCGTTGGATTTTTTTCATAAAAAAGTCTGACAGCTGTTTTCAATCCGCTGAAACTAAAATCATACGGAGATGATTTTAAGTGCGGTATTGTAAATTCTACTGCGTGCTCATCACCTTGTGCAGCAAGTTTATCGATGATCGGTCCTCCGGGATAACCCAAACCAAGCAATTTTGCCACTTTATCATACGCTTCACCGATGGCATCGTCATGGGTTTGTCCAATAAGCGAATACTTGTGATAATCATCGGCGCGTAGAAAAGTGGTATGCCCTCCCGATACAATAAGACCGACAAATGGCGGTGTGAGTTCATGATGAGTTAATATATTGGCGTATAAGTGTGCCTCGACATGATTCACTGCAACCAACGGTTTTCCCAGAGTATACGCAAGTGTTTTGGCAGTGGTCAAACCGATCAATAATGCACCGACCAGTCCGGGGCCTTGTGTCGCGGCAAAACAGTCAATATCATTAAAAGTCAATCCGCTTTTTTGCATGGCAGCTTCGAGCACATCAAAAATTTTTACAACATGATTACGCGATGCAACTTCCGGCACGACACCTCCGAACAATGCATGGATCTCTTGTGTAAATATTTCATTGACGATGATCTCATGTCCATCCCGCACAATACTCACTGACGTTTCATCACATGATGTCTCAATACCCATAACGTTCATAAAAAGGACTCCTTATTATTGTAGATAATTCGCGTACTGTTATATATTCGATACCGTCTTGTGTATTTCGTAAAATTGAAGAAGAAAGAGCATCATACGTTTCTTTATACGGATGTCCGATCACCACTGAATACCCGTTTGTGAATGCATTCTGAATGGCACGATTCAGGTATACCGCAATTTCTTCAACTCGTTCACTATCATCCAAAAAATAGTGATTTTCAATACAGACCAATCCGACTTCTTCAGCTACTTGGGCACAGATACTTTTAGGAGATGTTTTGCTATCCAAAAAATACATACCTTTTTGTTTTAATCGAATAAAAATCGGCAACATTGTCGTTCGTTCCGATGTCGCACGAGATCCCATATGATTATTCATCCCAACTGCAAAAGGAAGTATTGCACATGCCTCATCAATGAGTTGAATATTTTCATCCGTTGTTTGCGCCAAAAAAATAGCCTTTTTACCGGGAGACATACCCGGATATCCTTCCGGCTCCATCGGCATATGAATTTGCACATCAAAACCCGCGGCAACGATCATATCGGCATACTCTTTCGCATGTAATTCAAAAGGAAGAACGGAAAAGGTCATCGGAATATTGAGTAACAAAAATGATGTTTTGAAAAATGTCCAATTCATGGGAACATCATCAATTACGATCGCACAATACGATGGTTTTTTAAAGGTCACGGACACACCATCAATGACTGCCGTTTTTGTTTTACCGGTAAACAATCGATATTCTTCAGGTAACAACCGCATGGAACGTGACAGAACAACCGTTATCATTCCGTCTTTTCGCGAAATACGATTATCTGGAATTTGCCAATCACGTAAAAATACTTCGCTCGTAAAACCTACAAAGGTCATACAAAACATTAACAATAGTAATAAAAAATTATTTTTGCTCATTCAATACTCGAATTGCTGCTCGAACCACCTCGTCACGAGACAAAAGAGCTTTTCGAGCTTCCTTTTCGCCCTTGCGATACTCGATAATCCCATACGTGAGCACATCTTCAATGTCATGACGCATTGCATTCATGATACGTGATTCCCAGTCGGTCAAACCAAGGAATGCTTCGCGAAGAACAGGGTCGGAAAGTAGCAGTGACGGCATATCGGCTTTTTCATGATGCAAATAGTCAACAAAGGCATCAAAGGGGCTCGGATGCACCGAACCATCGGTATTGAGGGAATAATTTTTCGAATGTGCCGCTGCAAATTTCAAAAACCAATTCTCATTACGAATAAGGTCGATTTGCGCAGGAAACAGCTTTTTGTCGATGACAATATCAGGTGTAATACCATTTTTATCGACGCATACTCCTGAAGGAGTGTAATACAATGCAATGGTCATTTTCACCCCGGAATTATCACTAAGCGGGAAAATACGCTGTACCGAACCTTTCCCATACGTCTTCGCCCCGATGAGTGTGCCGCGTTTAAGATCTTTTACCGCGCCGGCAAATATTTCCGACGCACTGGCAGAACCTTCATCAACCAACAATACGAGAGGAATATTCTTGAACGGAGTATTTTTTGTCGCCGGATAGGTCTCATTTGCATCAGGATTTCTGCCTTTCGTAGTTACGATAATCCCATCATCAATAAAAAGATCTGCGATCGCATGTGCAACGGATAAAATTCCGCCCGGATTACCTCTTAAATCAACGATCACCTTTTTCATCCCAGTATTGCTGAGACCTGAAAGCGCGTCGCGCATTTCTTCGGGAGATTGTTGTTGAAATTGCGAAAAACGAATATACCCAATCTCAGGTGTTATCATGTAGGATAGAGTGACGCTTTTCGATCGAATCTCCGCTCGGACAAGAGGAATAACTATCTTACTAGAATGCCCTTCACGCAATACGGCAATAGTAACAGAGGTGCCTGATTTACCGCGTAATTTTTTGGTAATATCGACATGTTGCCATCCGATAGCAGATTCTCCATTGACTTCAATGATTTTATCACCAGGCTTCACCCCGGCTTTTTCTGCGGGACTTCCCTCAAAGGGAGATACTACAACGATATACTCTCCTCGTTTATCAATTTCCATACCCACACCCTCATACACACCATCAATATCATTATTAAATTCCTTGAATTCATTTTCAGGGAAATACAATGTGTACGGGTCCAACTTTTCCAACATTCCGCGTAATGCACCATCGGTAAGCAACTGGTACTGAACTTTATCTTCCGAAACATAATTCCCCTGTACCAAATACAATATATCGTTAATTCGCGACAATGTCCCAAAATGATCTTGAGCATTCACTCCGCTGTGCACCATGATTACAAACAACATGAAACCGTACATCATTTTTCTCATAGTTCCTCCTATATAAGAATACCGCTGTGTCTGCATAAGTATACTTTCTTTATTACGGGTTACAAGTTAAAAATCGTTACTTCTGCGTCTGTTTTATTTTACAGTTGCTTTTTCTCAAAAAAACACTATACTCAATGTGATGGTTTTTTAAAGGAGGTTCCGATGGCTCAAATTAGTTTTTCAATTGATGATTCTTTGCTTTCTCATTTAAAAAATGGAACCTCAAATGAACAAAAAATAAAAATCATGCTTGCCATCGAATTATTTAAAGATAAAGTCGTATCCCTGAAGGATGCAGCGATTTTTTGTGAACTGGATGATAACAAGTTCAGTGATCTGCTCATTGAAAAGGGTATTTCAATGCTGGAATTTTAAAATTTCGTAAAATATTTGTCGGCCTGTACAATTAATAGTCATACGAATCATACCTTTTTTCATGGTGAAGTAATCACGTTATCCAGTACCTTTACCGGAACATCCGTTCGCTTATACGGACAAATATACCATAACGAGACCTTTGCAAAACTACCATTTTTTAACTTTGTGCCCACCCCAAACCCCTCCCGTGGAAATCGGAAGGCGGGCAGAAAGATCTTCTGCCCCTACAAAAATTCCCATTGTAGCGGGCGCATATCATGCGCCCGACTTCGCCCCCACACCCCTTTTTAGAGCAAAAAAAAAATGAATTTTACAAAGCGCATACTTCATGAAAATTTTATGAGTAAAGCGTCAAAAAATATACCACTAATTTTGCAATGATCACAGAATTTGTAACGAAAATCTCTTATAAATCATTCACTAAGGAACGAATAACTTCATCCAATACTTCCGGATTCTTTGAATAATACCCTTCCTCGACTCGTCTTTTTACTTCTTCAACTTTTTTACTGTCGGTACGAGAGGACTGCTCAATATTTTTTGCGTATGCGACAGCTTCGCTGTAGGTCTTTGCAGCATCAGAAAGATGTAAAGAGTCAGCGGATTTCGAGATAAGAGAAGAAGATTCTTCTTTCACCTTTCTAATTTTATCAGATTCTATCTTTCGAATTTGATCTGATGCAATTCGTTTAATCTCCATATACACCTTCCTTCCCACATGTGTTATCGGTCGCTCTTACCATAACTTTAGTTCTTTTTAAATCTTTTTACAAATTCATTCGCTTTTTCTCGAAGCACAGTGTCAGAACTGTCAGATTGTAAAAATTTTTCCATAAATAAGACAGCTTGCGCAATATTGTTATTGTAACGATAGTAAATATAACCGATTGCATAAAGAAGTGAAGGGTCTTTGGTTTTTTCAAACGCTCGACCATACATTTCCAAAGCTTTATCGGACTGATTTAAATCATACAGATATACGTCGCCGATACGATGATAATCAATTTCGGTTTGTGTAAAAAGTATTGTCAACTGCTCCAGCCCGCGAAGGATTTGATTATAGTCTTTTCGGGAGATCATCATAGAAACAGCATCGGATGCAGTCAAATTCTGTGATGTCTTTTGAATATTCATCGCCGAGATCGTTAATGTCATTCTGACAAATTTCAAATTCGAAAACGATGTCTTTGTGTCCTTATAGTAATAAACAAGCGGGGTCAATCGATAATTAAGTAAATTAAAATCCAGAGTTTCAACAGGCATAATCAGAACCGTTGAACTCTCCTTGATATCCACCAGACCGTCTTTATAAAAAATCGCATACGTTTTATAAAGTTCTTTATTACCGCTTTCAGCTTGCGTTTCAGATTTCCATAACGTTGCAAGCACACCGCTTTGAGAAATCAATATCTTTACTATGTATTTATTCCAATCAATAGTAGTTGACGGAAAACATTCACGCCACTGTGGTATGGGATCAGATACTTTTAATGCATATGCCAACGGATTATCAGTTTCTCCAACTTTACCGCCTATAAGTATAATTACTCCCTGCAGGGGAATATATAATGTTGTATACCCTGTTAATGGCGGTACATATCCGCTAATCTCAACAACATCATTTAATATACGATCTTTTTCAAAAGTCAGTTTATGAAGTTTATTAATCGAGTAAAATACGTACGCATTATTCTGATAGATATAAAAAGAGTTACTTGAAAATTCAGGAAGATCGTTATTTTCAAGACGAATGGTATCCCATTGAAAATTAGAGAATTGCAAAACATTGACAACCCTGTCAGTCGAGGTCGGATCGAAAAATATCCATCTTTGAAATGTGGCATCCCAATAAACAAATGAATTTTTGGAAATTTGTGAAGGAGTACCCAATAATGACTGTTTTACCCATTTTTTCTTGTCAACCTTATACAACTCATTAAGATCCGTAAAGATATAAAAAAATGTCCCGTTTGTAAATACATGTCTCCAGTCAACAGGCTGATCGAAAAGCTGATCAATAGATGTTGAATACTGTACGGTTACCGCTTGATCTTCAGAAGAAGACTGCTGACCAAGTTGAAACCCTTTGAGCTTTAAAATACAATATTTCGCTACGGAAAAGCGTTCTTCAATAATGCATGCATCTAAAACCTTTTCAATGACAGCCACTTTTCGATTCAGATCTATTTTCATACCAGAATTCAAAAAATCATCAATGTCTGCTATTGTTACTCCGCTTTTAAACACAATATCATAGGGCTTATATGATTCCGAATTTTTAAAATAAGTGTCCCAAATTGAGCGATCGAATGAATCGAAAAATATATTTTCTGCGATGCTCATTCGCTGAAGAACATTCTCGATACGGGCCATTTGACTCAGCATTTCATTCGTTTGTCCGCTCAGGCGATAATAATATACCCAATATTCCATACCGGGCAATGTATCAGAAGCATATGTTGAAACAAATTCTTTAAGCTCTTTTTCATATCGAAGAGAAAACAATACTCGTACATACAAGTCGGTGTTTTCTTGCGAGGGATCCGCCTCGACTTGCGCTTTCACATATTCATATGCTTTTGCAAACTGTTGTTGAATAAGATAAATTTCAATAATTTTTTTCCGGGCATCATGTCGAATACTGCTTTGGGGGAATTCGGTATGTAATCGCTCAAAATAATACAGCGCTTCGTTGAATTTGCTCTGTTCAAAACTTATTAACCCATGGAGATATAATACATCATCATGGAGCCAGTTTTGTGATTTTTTGGAAAGAATGCTGTCACACTTTTTACGGGCTACCTCATATTGCTTCTTCTCATATGCGCGACGTGCATTATAGAACGTATTATAGTATCCGCATCCTGCAAAAAACAGTATACACCATGCGACAATCATCCAATTTTTCATAAATTTTTTATAATCTCCTGAATTAAATCCGTTTTTTCCCAACTAAAATCAGGTTCATTCCTACCGAAATGACCATATGCCGCGGTTTTTTTATAGATCGGTCGTTTGAGATCGAGACGCTCGATGATTGCTGCCGGTCGAAAATCAAAAGCTTTTTGTATTGCGGCAGTCACTTTTTCATCCGAATATTTACCGGTGCCGAATTGATCGACCATGAGGGATACCGGATGTGCAACTCCGATGGCATATGCCACTTGAATCTCGACCATCTTTGCTAATCCTGCGGCTACAATATTCTTAGCCACATAGCGTGCGGCGTACGCTGCCGAACGGTCCACTTTTGAAGGATCTTTACCCGAAAAACACCCGCCGCCATGGGGAGCCATCCCGCCGTATGTATCGACGATAATTTTTCTTCCCGTAAGACCTGTATCAGCTTTGGGTCCCCCTTCAACAAACAACCCCGTCGGATTTACTAAAAATTTAACGTCATCATATGTAACATGGTGCGTGTCAAATTCTTCTTTCAAAACCGGCATGATGACATAATCGATAATACCTTTACGCAAATCATCATACGATATGTCGGGACAATGCTGTGATGAGACCACGACCGTGTCAATTCGTTCTGCTTTATAACCGTTATAATCTACCGTGACTTGTGTCTTTCCATCAGGACGAAGCCAAGGTAATGTTTTATTTTTTCGAACCTCGGCAAGTTTTTGTGCCAACTGGTGGGCAATATAGATCGGTATTGGCATCAATGCAGGGGTTTCATCATCGGCATACCCGAACATGAGCCCTTGATCGCCGGCACCTTGCTCAAGTCGTGATTCACGGTTTACTCCCATAGCAATGTCCGGTGATTGCTCGTCGATTGATGTCAAAACAGCCGACGTATTATAATCAAACCCATAGATTGCATCAGTATAACCAATTCGTTTGATCGTCTCACGTACGGTCTTAGGAATATCAACATAAGCTTCCGTGGTAATTTCACCTGACACCATGGTCAAACCGGTGGTGACTAACGTCTCACACGCAACATGTGCTTCCGCATCTTGCATTAAAATAGCATCCAAAATAGAATCAGATATCTGATCAGCTACTTTATCCGGATGCCCTTCAGTGACCGATTCAGACGTGAATAAATACGTACCTTGCGATTTTTTCATATATCCTCCGTTATCAATGTGTATATTCGCTATGAGCCCCAATATTAATATTTTTTTTAACGCCACTCACAACTGCATATTCTCCAATGATGCAATCCTCAGCGACCGAATCACGTACCAGGGCATGTTCATAAATAATACTGTTCGAAATGACCGTACCCGTTATCGTCACATTATCCGCTACACCCACATACGGGCCGACAACAGATCGCGACAAAGATATATTCTTGCCCATGACAACCGGCTCAATAACAAGAGAATCACCGATTATATGCACACCCTTCTCGCCCTGAGTTGACAACAAAAATCGATTTGTCGCAAGCAAAGTTTCAAATGTGCCACAATCAAACCAATTCTCAACCTTATGTACCGTCATTTTTTCACCGATTTCAACGCACCGATTGAGAGCGTCAGTTATTTGATACTCTCCTTTTGTAGTTATATTATTGTCGATTATATAATGAATCGCTTCAAAAAGACGTGCGCAACTTTTAATATAATACACTCCTATTAACGCAAGATCGGTAGGTGGGTTTTGTGGTTTCTCAATTAAGCGAGTAATGAATTCCCCCTTCATTTCAACCACTCCGAATCTGCGCGGATCGTCAACGGATTTTACGCCGAGGGATGATGTCGGTTGTGACGTGAACGCACGGGCATCGATATCAACTAACGTATCACCTAAAAGGATGAAGAGTTCAGTATCGACTGAAATATACTTTTCTGCCATCAATACCGCATGTCCCAGGCCAAGCATCTCTTTTTGTTCAATGAATGTAATGTGTACGCCGGGATATGATTTTTTGACCCACTCGATAAGAACTTCTTTTTTATATCCGACTATGATGAATATTTCTTCGGGAGCACTGGTTAATACCGTATCGATTATATGCCCGATTATCGGTTTCCCCGCTACCTCCAGCATAGCTTTCGGGCGTGTGTGCGTGTGTGGACGAAGGCGTGTTCCGATGCCTGCTGCGGGAATTATAACTTTCATAAAAAAACCTCCCGTTGTGAACCCTACACAAGAATTTTAACCGACTGGGGACAGATCTCAATATCCACACGACGTTTTTCCTTGACCGTTAAATCACCATCGACTTGCCCGCGTGATTCTTTCGTAATTAAACTTACGCGTGGTACTTGATAATATTCAACATCAGCAGTATTGATATGGTTCCCGCGAAGAACGTCAAGTGCATAAGAAATTGATTTTAAAACACCTTTTTCTTTAAAGATGCATACATCAAGCAACCCGTCATCCATTTTCGCAAGCGGGGTCATACTGTATTTGCCGCCATAAAATGCCGCATTTCCAACGACAACAAAATAGCCGACACGATGAGGTGTGCCGTCACGAAAATCGATATAGATCGGTTCCGGTTTATAGGTAAATAAAGTGGAAAATCCTGCAAGTACATAGGCGTACCGCCCGATTATTTTCTTTAATGCGGTATCAACTTTACTGATCGTATGTGCATCAAAGCCGTAACTGACCATCAGTCCGAAATAGACATCACCGAATTTTCCGACATCATATGCCTTTGGACGAGCAAATGTAGTAAGATAATATGCCGCTTCAAACGGATTCATGGGAATATCAAGTTCAGCGGCGAGAACGTTTGAGGTTCCGACAGGTATAATACCGATTGGAATATCAGTGTGAATTAATTCATTAATGGCAAGATTAACGGTACCGTCACCGCCGCACGTAAACACCATATCACAATGCTCTTTTGCCTCATGCAATGCTTTCAAGATTTCATCTTTTTTACGTACGAGACTGAGGTCGACCGCATACCCGTTACTGGCAATAATATACATCACTTTCGGGAGATACTCCTCGAGAATTCGTTGCCCTGAGTCGGGATTTGCAATGAGCTTTATCAGCTTTTTTTTCATGGCTTAAATAAGCCCGATCGTTTTCCCCGCTTTGATTATTTTTCCCAACGCAAGCTCAAGTTGAGGACGGGTGTGCGTTGCCATATAACTTGTGCGGATAAGTCCTTGACCCTTTGGCACTGCAGGAGAAACCGTCGGATTGACAAATATATTATCATCTTGAAGAATTTTCCACATTTTAAACGTATCAATATCATCGCCGACAATTATCGGTATAATCGGAGTCTCCGCGTGTCCGACATTGAATCCGGCCTTTTTCAAACCGTTCAGCATAAAATTGGTATTGTCCCATAATTTGGTAATCAATTCCGGTTCGCGTTCCATAACATCAAGCGCACCCATTACAGAACCGGCAGAACCCGGAGGCAACGACGCGCTGAAGATCAACGAACGTGCTTTATGTTTCACAAAATCGATTATTCTCGCATCTCCCGCAACAAAACCACCGACTGAAGCCAATGATTTTGAGAATGTGCCGATGACCAAATCGACCTCATTCGCCAGATTAAAATGCTTTGCGGTTCCTCCCCCGTCTTTGCCCAATACACCCAAAGAATGTGCATCATCGACGATCACACGTGCTCCGTATTTTTTTGCAAGACTTACTATTTCAGGAAGCTTGGCAATATCGCCGTCCATCGAGAATATACCGTCGGTAATGATAACCTTCGGATCATCTTTATGTGTTTTTAATACTTTTTCCAGATGATTCATATCTGCATGATTGTAGCGAACCATTTTCCCGTACGACATACGTATACCGTCTAAAATACTCGCATGATCAAGTTTGTCGGTGATAACAACGTCTTCTTTTTGACTGGCTATGGCAGAAATGCCCCCAAGATTCGCCTGATACCCTGTTGCGAACACAAGAGCAGCTTCTTTTCCCGCTAATTTTGCCAAACGTGCCTCAAGCTCTATATGGATATCAAGTGTACCATTTAGAAAACGAGAACCGGCACATCCTGTACCGTACTTTTCGATCGCGTCCTGAGCAGCTTTTTTCACATACGGGTGATTGGTCAAACCCAAATAGCTGTTGGAACCCAACATCAGCACCCGTTTCCCGTTCATGGTGACCTCTGAATCCTGGTCGGACTCAATAATTCTAAAGTAAGGATAAAATCCCGATGCTCGCGCACGGTCTGCTTCGTTCTCAATATATGCTTTTTCAAAAATATCCATGTCTGTTTCCCCCTCTATCGTTTTATTGTGCTCATTCATTGTATAAGGTTTTTATAAAAGTGCAAGTATTTTTATCATGCTTATATCGTTTGTTTTTAATCACATGGACTTTCATTTTTGCTTTTTCACCTACAAACCGATTATCCCCGCATCTCTTAGTTTTTAGGAATAAAAAATCCCCGAAATCTACTCGGGGATCGAAAGGCAAACACATTGCTCGTCAACCGCTCTTTATAACTCTACGTCCATTCCGACCGTTTTCAACAAATTATACCAACTCAGATAATAGGCATATTTTGCATTAAGATAATCAACACGTGCTTGTGCATGCTCACGCAAAGCCTCGATTGATGCCGCATCATCGCTCATACCGAGATCATATTGTTTTAACAAGCGGTCTCGCTTGCTTTCTTTGAGATTCATATCGGTCGTTTTATATTCGAAATAATTCTTTGATTCGATAAATGAAAAATATTTATCTTTTACGATTCGCTCCAGTGCAAGTGATTTATTGGCAGTCTTGTCGATCTCATATAAATACGCGATCTTGCTTGATAACACTCCCGGAGTGGTAAGGTCCCCTGTCAACAAAGAACCCGTTACCGTATATCCTTTGCCGGCATCTTCATCACTCGGACGCTCCTGAATCCCGTAATATGATGCACTTGCCGATGAATAGAGCCATCCTGACAGACTCAGGGAAAAACCGTACTCAAAATCATCATCATTCATATCAGAAAAACTTTCACCTGCATAATTATACTTCACATATACGCTTAATTTCGGCCATTTCGCCAATTTATCTGCCCAATAACCATATTTTGCCGCACGATATGTATTCACTTGATTTTTGTATTCATAACTATTGTCTTTTGCATAGGCCAGATACTCGTCGATACTTTTCGGGGTTGTCTCTGAAAAATTAAAATCCTCCAAGACATTAAAATCTTTCTTCAGGTAATTCCGGAATGATAATCGCTCGATCTCATAATCATTTTTTGCTTTTGCAGTATTATATTCGGCCAATTTGTAGTATGACTCGTTCTCTAACAAGCCCTCACGACTTATCCGCCCAAGTTCAAAAAGTTTTTGTGCTTTTTCCCATTGCTTCTGCGCACTTTGAAGCTCATACTCCCAAACATTAATCATTTCTTGTTTTTTCAATACCGCAAAATATCTACTGATGGTATCAATTACGACATTTTTTTCGGTTTCAGAGAATTTCTGTCGTGCGGCACGCCATGAATAATAACCGGAAAGATAATCAAACACTTCACGCCCGTTATAGAAAACCGGCTGTGACAATGTCAATGAACGGGAATATGATTCACTCATAACACCGCTCATATCTTCAGCTTCAAGATATTTATAACTGAGCGTCGCATCGGGAAGCATTCCCAATAAACCGTTGTTATGTTGAATAAACGCGATCTTCTCCCGATATTTCTCGACCTTATATTCGGTATTTGTCTCCAAAGAGATATCGATCGCTTCTTTTAGTGTAAGTGCGTGCGAAGTTGTAAAAAGAATCATAGCGGTTATTACAAATAAAAAACCGGATCGTTTCATCATATCACCTTCCGTTATAGTTAATCATACATACGCCCCATATCTCTTTTTGTTGCATATATGACACGAATCATACCGCATTTGTTTCAGTGAATATATACCTTTTACGCAAAAATAACAACGTACAAACGTACATTTACACTACAAAGCAAGAATCTATTTCTTTCCGACACATGTTTCGCAAATACCCGTGAAGTACAATACATGTCGTGTTATTTCAAAATGATAGTGTCGCTCGAGATCTTTTACCGTGTCATGAAGTGTACACGGCCCAAGAGGTATAAAGGTATGACAGTGACTGCAATGAAAAAAATGAGTGTGCTCGCCATTCAAGGGATAATAATATCGCAATGTGCCTTCTCGTTCACAGTGATAGGTAAATGCTTCAATAAGTCCGTTCTTTTCAAAATACGCGAGCGCACGATACACGGTGACGCGATCAGACCCGCTGCCGCCGTGTTCAAAAACATCATTCGCGGTCACAGGTTTATCTGCATCATTAATATAACGAAGTAATATCTTTCGAATACGCGTCATCGCAACACTCGCCCTGCAATAAAAGCGATCACAAATAAAATGAAATTGACTGCTACAATTGCCGCCCCGGTCGGGAGATTGAACAGTGCAGAAATTACAATGCCGGAAAACACCGCTACGACCGACACAAATACTGCCGTCATTGCCGCTTTTTTAAAACTATGTGCGATTTGAAGTGCCGTCACTGCAGGGAAAATAAGCAAACTGGAAATCAATAACGTCCCTACCACACGAATACCGACTACGATTGTGCATGCAGCAAGTACTACCAACACTTTCTGCAACAAACCGACGCGTATTCCCGATACACGTGCGAAATCTTCATCGTAGGTAAGTGAAAACAGATCGTGATAATAATACCATAATACTGCCACTGTGAATATCGATATTCCCGCAGCCCATACCACTTCTGATGTTGTTACGGAGATAATACTCCCAAAAAGATAACTGAAAAGATCAACGTTGAACCCGCCCGACAAACTCGCCGCCAGCACTCCGACCGCGATCGCAAGTGTCGACACCATCGCGATAGCCGTATCACCGTAGACAACCTTTGCATCCGCCAAGCGATAGATCCACAATGATGCCGCTATCGTAAAAGGAATTGCAAAATATAACGGTGCAACACCCAAAACCATTGCGATACCGATTGACGCAAATGCCGAATGCGCGAGTCCGTCTCCAAGCATCGAAAAACGTCGCAAAACTAAAAATAGTCCGAGAATCGCGGTGCTTACACCGATAAACATTCCCGCGATCAATGCCCGTTGCATGAATCCATAGGTAAAAATATCCATTACACACCTCTCTTACTATGATGCGAATGGTTAAAATAGTGTTCTTTTTGTTGTGAAAAATAATCCTCCATAGACCCGTAATAAAGTAACGTTCTGTCTAAATACAACACCGAGCGTGCATAATAACGAATAGCCGACACATCATGAGTGACCATAATGACGGTAATATGGTGTTCACTGTTGAGAGCGGCTATTGTTTTATAAAAACACTCCCGTGTGTGCGGATCAAGTGCGGCTGTCGGTTCATCCAACACCAAAAGAGACGGATTACTGACCAATGCTCGTGCAAGATGCACGCGCTGTTGCTGTCCACCCGACAACAATCCGACGCGTTTATGTGCAAGATCGTGAATCTCCAGAATATGCAGAATTTCTTCAACCTGCTCCTTATCCGAACTGTCGTAGACGCGACGTTTTTCAAGTCCTGACGCGACCACCTCCCGCACTGATGCAGGAAATAACGGATCGACTGACGTTGATTTCTGCGGCAAATACCCGATACAATCAAAACATGTGCCATACTGCTCACTTTCGTTGAAAACGATCGTGCCTTCAAAAGGCATCAATAATCCGACGATAGTTTTGATAAGCGTGGTCTTTCCCGACCCGTTCGGGCCTGCAACCGCTAAAAAGTCGCCACGCGAAATGACACAATTAATATCATTCAATACCGCCTCAGCGCCGTAGCGGACAGATACATTTCGAACCGTAATATGCGACATACATCACCTGAGCGCTTTCAGAAGTTTGTCAAGATTGGCTTCCATTATCTCGGTGTAATGAACTCCTTTGAGAAATTCATCTTTACTCACATTGTGTACGCCGTGCAATAAAACAAGTGATGCGCCGGTCTCTTTTTTAATCACTTCAGCGATCCTCGGTTGTGTCAGTTCTTCATAGAAAACAGTTGTTTGTCCGGTTTTTTTCATTAAGGATATCATTTCTTTTATAGCGGCCGGTGTCGGTTCTGCATTGGGAGAAAACCCTTTATACGGAGACACATGATCAAGTTTGTATCTCTGTGCAAAATAACCGAATGCAAAATGCCCCGCGTAAATAACTGTGCGATGACGAAGTGTTGCCAATTCCTTTTCGCACCGAGTATGTAGCTCCATAATATCTGCTTGCACTATCTCCGCATTACGAATATACGTCATCGCATTCTTCGGATCTTTTTGCACGTATGCATTGACAATAGTATCGACCATTTGTGCGGCAAATATCGGATCGAGCCATATATGAGGATCTTTCGTGTGACTTTTTTCTTCATCATGTTGATCATGCTCGTCAGCATCATCGTGGTGATGGTCGCCGTCACTATCCATCAGATCTATTCCCTTTGAAGTATCAACGATGATCGCAGACGATTTCGGTAGAGAGGCACGCACTTTTTCAGCCCACGGTTCCATATATTTTCCGGTATAAATAAAAAGTGATGCATCGGCAATTGTCTTGATATCCATCGGTGTCGGCTCAAATGAATGTACCTCTACTCCGGGCGGGATTATCATCGTCACGTCTGCTACATCCCCGGCGATAGTCCGTGCAAAATCATACAAGACATAGTTGGTAGTGACAATTTTCATGCGTCCTGTGTCTTCTTTTTTTCCTGCACACGCACTGAATAATACCAGAAGCACCGCAATAACAATAACACGTATATAATTCATATTATTCCTCCTCGTTATAACTATTGTATATGATACGCCTCATTTTTGCAAGTCTTTTGCATTTTACAGTTCATGTCCTCATAACATTGACAACAAAACAACCGTTTGCTATACTCATTATTCAAATCACGGAAACAATAATCCGCAGAAAGGTATCATGCATCAGAATCCTGAAAGACAACACCGTATCATCCGACTCATTCGCCACTTTCCGGTGCGCTATTCGTTCCGCCCGTTGTTGCGAGGCACAGAGCTTGAACAGGCGATGAAAGACTACGATACACCTGAGCTTTTGGATGTTCCAACGGCAATTCCCACCTATTCGTGTATCGGAACATTATATTCGAGTGACCTCAACCGCGCACGTATCACCGCTGAACTTCTTTTTAAACAAAAACCGATCACTGATCCGCGCCTTCGCGAATTTGTGTTTGAGCCGGTATTACCGCCATCATGGAAACTGCCGGGGTGGCTTTGGGGAGTACTCGGACGCTACTGTGCGTCAAAAAAGAAGAATGAATCGTTTCGTACACCGATCATAGAATTTCTTGAAGAACTGCTTGCGACAAACACTGACGCGACGATCGTCTGCCACGGCTATGTGATGTATATACTGCAAAAAGAGCTGTTGCGCCGCGGATTTTCGGGGAAAAGATTCCTTACGCCGAAACATGCAAAGCCGTATATTTTTACCAGGAGAAATTAATGAAATCACTTTTTTTCATGCTCAACACGACCGCGTGTAATAACAGCTGTGCTCATTGTTATGTACCGCAACACCGAAACAAAAGGTTCAAAACAACACAAGAAATTATCGCTATCTTTGAGATACTATCACGCCTTCGTGAAAAACCGTTACATGCAGAAAATATCACATTGTACTTCCATGATGAGCCGACGTTACATCCCGACATTTTACACATTCTCAACCTTGTACAACAGTATAATTTTTCCTATGTACGCGGACTCATGACCAACGGATCGGGAATTGCGCTGCGCCCCAACGGGACAACTATTGCAAAAGAAATTTATACCCTTGGCACTACAATGGCATGTATGTCTTTTTTTGGCAATGAACAAGAACATGACATGTTCGCAGGCAGGAAGGGCGCATATAACAACCTAATAACAGCTATTCATATCTGCAAAAAAATCGGTTTCGCTATTCATATCAATCTTTTTATTACACCGCAAAACTTACTGTCATTATCAAAAACAGAGCACTTCTTACGAGGAATTAGTGATTCTTTCAATTTCTCCGTTTACGCGCACACTGATCGCACTGATAAAAACGCCTCAATTCTTCTACAATCACATCACAAAGAATATTTACATACACTTGATTACAATATTGAAAATCCAAGATTACAACTTAAAACACAAAAAGAATGGTTTGATATGGTTGAATCAAATGAATGTATGATGCCCTATTTAGGCACTTCTGAAGAAGAACTCGCGTCCGAAGTCACCGATTTTATTGAGTTTGACAACAAATTATATGATAGTTCAAATATTTTCACATCAAGTTTTATTCATTCGAATCTTTATGAACCGGACTTAGCTCAAAAAATTACAAATAATCATACATCCGAGGGAACTCGTACATATAATGAATTACTGAAAGAATTTCCCAAAAAAGGTGCTGATTTTATGAAGGCATATCTTGATATGCAAGACAATTCGTTATGGACTTTTTGGAATTTGATTGATCGATACTTCTATTATAGAACTAAATAAATAGGCTTTAAGACAACTTGAATTTTGCTGCTATTTTATCAAACAAATCCGGGTATAACACACGTATACAATCAGGGCAAATCCCGTGTGAGATATCCTCGCCGACTAATTGATACAATTCAGGTGATATATCAATCCACAGATTTTTTTCATACTTTGCTTTTTTGCAATTTGAACACACTACAAGAAACGATCTTTTATCCGACGGATAATTTTTCACAGTTGCCTTTAAAAGTCCGATAAGACTATCAACACTGCCTGTAACTTCGCTTTCTCGTCCTAAATCAATCACAATTCCGCGAATTCGAGCAGGTTTATTGTTTGATAACTTTTCAATCACTGTTCCCCGATCCATATACCAGCGATACTCCCCCGTTTCCGTTTTGATCCGGTAATCCACCTGATACAGGTCCGTCTCACCTTTCAACACCACCATCATGGCATTCATCGTGTAAGCGAAATCATCGGGATGAAGTAAGTCAGTGAATACTTCATATCCTTTATCCTTAAAATCAGCCGGATCATACCCAAGCATAGTAACTTTCAATTCATTAAAAACGACTTTATTTGTGACAACATCCCATTCCCACCATGCAAAAGGAGAGTTCTTTAGCAACGTAACGGAATCAAAATATGTGCTCATAAAACCTCCTATAGTACTCTTTGAAACAACTCTCTGCATAGTAACATCTCCCGTTATCTATGTAAAGAAAATGTTATACCATATTCGAGCTGATGGTAGTGATCCGATTCAAGACGATTCCATTCATAATTTGAATTCATACGATCCGTTTCATCCGCAGATTACGCTGATTTTCACAGATTACTGTTTTTCACCGATAAAAATCATATGTTCAGAGATTTCAGCAATTGCTCGATCCGCAGATGTTTGAGTAATAATCTTTTCCCATGCATTTCGTTTTATCGGATCGTTTAAAGCATTTGTTGCTTCTTGTAATCCTGATGATAATCCTTCACAACCGGCAATGTCAATTGTTTTCAATCCGCACGATTCGACTTCGGCAATCAATCTTTCAACAGTAAAAAAATGCCACCGTTCGCCGCGCACAATATTCTCACCTTTTTGTATCAACGATATTCTTTCTTCATCGAGTAATTGGTCACTTGCCTGTTTCATAACTGTTCGTAACATTGCATAATACCCCATGACACCGAGAATAATTACTCCGTCTTTTTTGGTCACTCGGACTATTTCGGATAAGGCTTGCAACCTTTGTTGTTTGTCGGCAATGCATGATAGCGGTCCGCCAAGACACAATGTTGCGTCGAATTTATGAGATTCAAATCGCGACATATCACGGATATCACCCTGAACGGCATCAGTCAACTTATTGTGTACATCCGGTGATTCAAGCGCAAATTTTTGTTTTGCGAGAATAATGTTTTCTTTTGAAATATCCAAAAGTGTTACATCATAGCCTTTTCTGCACAAATCAAGCGAATATCTACCGGGACCTCCTCCTGCATCAAGTATCTTCCCTGTTTTCGGAAGATATTTATTCAGGTAATGCCACGTAACGATATATTCAAGCTGATGGTAGTAATCCGATTCAAGACGATTCCATTCATAATTTGAATTCATACGATCCCTTTCATCCGCAGATTACGCTGATTTTCACAGATTTAAAACCAACCTTTTATATTCTAACGACACTCCCCCGAAATTAATAAGAAGCGCACGATTAAACCCGGACGCCTTTAGATAATTAATAACTTGCGCCTCTTCGTTACCGGAAAGCATTGCAATAGCTTTCAACTCGACTATTACAGAGGTAAAACAAATAAAATCCGCTTTATAATACGTTTTCATTGGTTTGCCACGGTAAGATAGTGATAGTTCTTTTTCTCGAACATAAGGAATACCTTGTATAATGAATTCTTCTTCCAATGCTTCCTGATACACAGCTTCAAGGAAACCATGTCCGAGTTCACGATGCACGCGCATCGCTGCACCTATAATAGCATACGTTTCTTTGTCGTTATAATCAGCGTTCATCTGCGTTAATCTGCGGATAAAAAGTTATTTCAAATGCTTCTTCGCCCATTCCGCTGTTTTCAATATGCCTTCGTCAAGGTCGATCTTCGGCTCAAACTGTAGTATTTCCCGCGCTTTTTCGATCGACGGGATACGCAAGTCGATATCCGCTGAAAGGTCCGGTTTGAAATAGATCTTCGACTTTGAATCCAACACGCGACATATCGTCTGTGCAAGCCCGTAAATAGTGATGATCGCACGCGGATTACCGATATTGAAGGTCTCGCCTATAGCGTTCTTGTTCTCAAGACATGCCAAAAGCCCGTCTACGAAATCGTCGACAAAACACCATGCACGAATACGGCTTCCGTCTCCGTAAATATTGATATCTTTATTCTGTAATGCATTGTTAATAAATATCTGAATCGCGCCCTCACCTGTTTGCCCGGGGCCGTAGACATTGAACGGACGCACGCTCACGGTAGGAAGTTTGAACTCTTTGTTGTAGGCCATGGTGAGATGCTCACCCGCAAGTTTGCTCACCGCATAGGTCCAACGTGCTTCACCGGCCGTACCGGCCACGGTGCTGTCGGTCTCGGCTGATTTATATGCCATACTTCCGAATACTTCTGATGTGGAAAAATCAATGAATCTATCCTTAATACCATTTTCCTTAGCCGCCTCAAGCGCATGTGCAGTACCGATCATATTCACCCGCATCGTTTTGGTCGGATGCACGATAACAGTATCAATACCCGCGATCGCCGCCGCATGGATCACGATATCGGCACCCTTCATCGCGTTTTTCAAAGACTCATACTCAAGCACATCACCTTTTACGGCAGTAAGATTTTTATGATGTGCATACTTGCTGTCACTCAACGTATCACGGTGAAAATTATCATATGCGACTATCTCATTGCCTTCGATCAACTTTTCTATCACTTTGTTTGCAATAAATCCTGCACCGCCCGTAATAAAAATGCGCTTGCCCTTTATCATATCCAACCCCCTTATTTGCTTTCGCTGTCGTTATATTTATCAAAGATCCGCACTTGTGTCTGTTCTCCGGTCGTATTATAAATAACTTTCAATTCATCGTAGGTATACGGACGTGTGAACTTAAGATAAAAACTTTTCGGCACAAGATTCATGTTCGAAAGGATCTTGAACAACCAGCGAAGTTTCTCAAACGTCTGCTTATACGTCTTGTAGTCAAGAAACGTTTTCTTCGGCGCGTTCATCGTTGCGTCAAATTCCTCGTCGATAAATCCGAGACGTTTTTTCACCTCGTCGAGAATGTCTTTATCAAACGGTTTCGGTTCTTTAATTTTCACAAGCGCTTCATCACGCGTCATCTGACCGGAGCGAATAAGTGCAGAAAATTCGCAAAACCGCAGATCGATATTGAATTTCAACGGCAGATAATAATTGTTGGCAAAATATGCCGTGCGATTCTCCATGTGATGCCCGCCGTACCACTGCCAACCCAGCTCGGATGAAAGGAACTTCTTGACCTCTTCTTTGTTGTAATCAAGATAGTACAACGGACGAATTTTTTTGATACCGTCGAATGTGATCCACTTCAGCCAACGCGTGATCCAGAGATTGGGAAGCGTTTTTATCGGCAGAGAGCCGAATTTTTTCTGAATACCTGCAATATACTTCGCATCCATATAAAACCAACCGACGGGAGAGATCCCTTCGGTGCGGAACGAATGCCCTTCGAAAATGTATTTGATACCGTATTTTTTGGCGGCAAGATAATGTGTGGTGGCAAGCGCAATGTCGGCAGGCGTGTCTATTTCGGGTACGGACGCCTTCATGAAGGATTTAAAAATGTCGTTATATTCTTTGTTGTCCACGACATGCGTGTAGAGGTCGATACCGAGTTTTTTGGTCACCGCGTAAATATTCTCCACAGCGATCTTTGAATCCCATGTATTGTCGAAATGCACGGCAAGCGGACGTAATCCCAACACTTCTTTTGCGTAATACATCAGATACGACGAATCACAGCCGCCGCTTACGCCGATCACGATATCGTATTTTTTACGCTTGCTTTCTTTTTTGATCTTTTCGGCCAAGGCGACAAGATACTGTGTGCCTTCATCGCCGGTGGGATATTCTTTATCGAGCTGTTCGATCTGCCGGCAGTAGTTGCAAACTCCTTCTTCGTCAAAACTGATGTTCGGGATCCGTTCGTCGTAAATACATCGGTTGCATACCTGCATGGCGGTCATTCCTTTCGCGGTGTGATTCTACCTTCATTATCGGTAAAACGAGTAATTCCTGAAGGTTCGTACAAGTATACAACATAAATTACGTCTCTTCACGCATTTTTTTTATTAAGAAAATGGATTCTCCTCGTCGTCCTGCCACCGGGCAGGATTATTGATGATGTATTCACGAATGCGGTTGAGATCGGATTCATCGCGAATGATGTGTTCGTAATAATTGCGTTGCCATAATCGCGTATTAAATCGTTTCCATTGTAATTCATTTACACCGCGTACATATAATAACGTCGTCAACGATTTGTATTCACCAACAATTTTGCCCAATGTTACCGTAGGGGCAATCCCTTGTGGTTGCCCATGTAATTGTGATAATTCATTTTCATTACCCTCGAGGGCGCCCACAAGAGGCGCCCCTACGGTGGATTCGATTTCATGAATATACAAAATTCCGTGGAAATGATTCGGCATGATCACGAATTCATCCAATTCAACCGATGGATAATGATCGGGGATCTCCAACCAACATCGTTCAACCATTTTCCCCGCGTCGTTCAATACCATCTCGCCGTCGATGATATCGCCGAATAGGCATTCCCGATTGTGCGCGCAAACGGTCACAAAATACACCCCTGCCGAGGAATAATCATACTCTTTCAGGCGGAGAGAATGACGGTGGAATTTATTTTTAAATAGCAAGATCACATCTTTTCATCCAGAACCATAACAATTTCCCAAAATAAAAGCTTAGATTTATATTACTGAATGTTCTTGTTAACCTATCCAATCTTTGGAATAAACCTTTCCATTTACAAAAGTTATATAAATTATTTTTATCTTTAGACCCAATTTTGTTCCCGCACTTTTATATGTCCAATATTCAAACGTTCCAAAGCTTTTTGTCGTTGTCTCTCCAACTTCATCAGGTTTTCGACCGATTATTTCAATAACTTTTTCTTTAGTCATTCCTATATCAATCTTATCATAATTTTTTTTCGTGATTTTAAATACTGCACCATAAATATTCAATGAATCAATTAACAATATTAATACAACCACGACTCTAATAATGTTTCTTTTTGTCATAATGCTTCTCCTTGAATAATAAAATCACAACCATTATCTGCCACCTATCCTCCCACCAATACAACATTGCCCGACCAACACAAAAAAAAACTTCCTCACGGCACCAATCTCTTCAATTCCTCCTGTAAGGGGAAATTGATAAGCACCGATCGGATCCGTCCCTGGTAGATGAACAAACTTCCCGCCGCCACGGCGGATGCTTTGCCTTCCTGCACGACCTTGGCGATATCAGCATATTCACCTGCGCCGCCCAGTGCGATCACGGGTATATTCACCGCATCGGTGACCATTCGCACAAGTTCGCAATCATACCCGTCCATCATGCCGTCGCGGTCGATGCTGTTGAGAAGGATCTCTCCTGCGCCGAGTTCTTCCATCTTTTTCGCATACGTAACAGGATCTTCCCCCGTATTCTTCGTGCCGTGCCGAGTGAATACTTTGTAACCGCCGAACATTGTTTTTTTCACGTCGATGGATGCGATGATGCTCTGATTACCAAAAATTCGCGCCGCTTCTGAGACAAACGCGGGATTTTCGTATGCATAAGAATTCACCGCCACTTTCTCCACCCCCAGTTTGAATATCGTGCGTATATCGTCGATAGAACGGATCGCACCGCTGTACGCCATCGGCATAAAACACTCGCTTGTGATCTCTTCGATAAGCGCGAAGGGCGGTTTACGCCCGTCAACAGTAGCAGTAATATCGGCGATTATGAGTTCATCGACTTCTTTTTCGTTATAAATTTTGATGGCATTCACCGGATCACCGATATAATTGAGTTTCTTGAATTGTATGGATTTGACCAAACGACCATCCTGTACAAGTAAACACGGCATCACACGAGTTTTCAGCATTGAGATCCCTTTAATTCATACGTATGATGTGTGCCCACCCCGTACCCCTCCCGTAATGATCGGGATGGGTTTTTGTAATTATAGTGTGGGGACGTTGTCCCCACACCCCTGATAAAATATTCATGACAATACATATTTTCACTATTCCATCTATTCACAATTAAAGCTCCGCGAAGTTTTTAAGTAACTTCATGCCGAATTTGTGACTTTTTTCAGGATGAAACTGCGCTCCGTAGATATTACCGCGCTCTACTGCCGAAGTAAAGGCATAGCCGTATTCGGTCTTACATAATGAGTCGCTGTCATCGGTACATACCACATGAAACGAATGCACAAAATAATAACGCGGTTCATCATACATATCGGCAAACAACTTACTCTCTTTGCATATCTCCACCGTATTCCATCCCATATGCGGAATACGCAGTTTCGCATTTTCTCCGGTGAACGCAAACCGCTTTGTTTCACCTTTGATCCACCCTAAGCCGGGAAGTGTACCTTCTTCGCTTCTTTCGGTAAGTAACTGCATCCCAAGGCAAATACCGAGTGTGGGTGTTTTTTCCGCAAGAACTTTTTCGCGTAATACGGGGATAAGCTTCATCTCATTAAGATTTTTCATGGCATTATCAAATGCTCCTACGCCGGGTAAAATCAACTTATCCGCCGTCATGATCTCGTCATGCGAAGAAGCAATTTTTACGGCAACTCCCACTTTTTTAAACATGTTTTGAATTGATTTCAAATTACCCATACCGTAATCGACAATCACGATCATTCTGTTTCACCGTGATCCCTATATCGTAATATTTTCGCCGGCACTCCTGCCGCTACTGCAAAAGGCGGAATATCATGCGTCACTACCGCACCTGCGCCTATAATTGCACCTTCACCGATGGTCACACCCGGCAAAATGATCGTCCCGACACCGATGTCGCTACCGTCGCCGATCACCACCGGTTTGAAGTCCAACGGATTATGCATGACGGGCTTGGTAATATCTCCCGCGTCTTCATGAACCGAAGTAAGAATTTTCACATGAGGACCGATGCCTACTCCCTTTCCGATAGTAATAGTTCCGGCGCTATGGAAAAAACATCCTTGCCCGATCCATGTATGATCACCAATATGCATTTCATTTTTGTAATATCCTTTCAGGACAGTACCATGACCGATATAAATATTGTTCCCGAGCATAAGCGTCTCAGGGTGAAACACCAGCACTCCCGGCTCGATCACAACATTGTCACCGATTGTTTTAAACTGTTCCCGAGTAAATTCACCCGTTCCGTGAGATTGAAATTTCTTTATACTTGAAAAATCCATACCATCACCCTATCATTTTCAAAAGCGCCGCTGCAACAAAATGCGCATCGTCTTCACTGACGTGATTTCCCATCGGCAATGCAAGACCATGTTTATACGCACGGTATGCTCCGGGACAATCGCTCTCTTTATAACCGTATTTTTCTTTGTAATAGGTCAATGCATTCAGTGCATACGCACCGTAATTGGTCTCGATTCCGTTTTCTTTTAATCGTACAATCAGCGCATCGCGGTCAACCGTATCCGGCAAAACCACATGATATGTCTGATATACATGTACACGATCATTATATTCACGGGGAAGAACAATCTCTTCGTTTTGTGATAGATCTTGCGTATAGATCGATGCAATTCGCCGACGATATGCATTAAGCTCATTGGTTGCGTATAACTGCGCACAACCCAATGCCGCTTGAATATCAGTTAACCGATAATTCAATCCTGCATATACAAAATCAATTTTACCGTCATGAGCGACTATTCCATGATTACGAAGCGATCTCACTTTATCGGCACGATCATCGTCATCAGTGACCACAAACCCGCCTTCTCCGGTAGTGATCGCCTTACGCGGGTGAAGACTGTAACATCCCATATTCCCGGTCGTGCCGGTTTTTTTACCTCGATATACTGCGCCGAATGCACATGCTGAATCATCAATGACAATAAGACCGTGACGTTTGGCGATTGCATGAATAGTATCATTATCTGCCGATTGACCGAATTCATGCACCGGTATAATAGCTTTGGTAAACGGAGTTATCTGTCCTTCGATGAGATCCTCATGCAGACAACAATCATCGACTCGAATATCAACAAGTCGCACGGTCGCACCGGTTATTTCAACCACATTTGCAGTCGCAGGAAACGTAAACGCCGGCACGATCACTTCATCGCCGGCACCGATTCCATATGTCATAAGGGCTAAATGTAATGCGGCAGTCGCAGAAGATACGGCGATCGCATGACGCGTTCCCAAATACGCGGCGGCTTCTTCTTCCAATCGTTTCGCAAACACACCCTGCACCAGATTGCCTGATTCAAGGACTGTTTTTACATCATCGAACGCTTGTTCCGGTATCCATGGTTTACTGAGTTTTATCATACTTTACGTTCCTTTTCATACCCCTCATTACACACCATTATTCATCATCGCCGTGGGTTTTAGAATCTTTATCCAAATATGCACACACTCCGAGAAACAGTGCGACCAATACAAGTTTTACAATCCAATGCGGATTATAATTTTCTAAAGAAACATCTATTAGCCCAATAATAATAAATACTATTGCTAACCCAATTACTGCCGCAATGACAATCAATACTGTTCTGAGTGTCGGACTGATTTTACGCATCGCCATCGCCACCACTCCCGTTTCGGTATTACAAATTACAAATGCTGATACATATCCATTATTTTTTGTATAACAACGTGTATATCATGATTTCTCGCAACATACTCCCGCCCGTTTTTCCCGATCTGCGGTAATGCATCTCGATTATCCAAGGCCCACTTGATTTTTTCTTTCACCGTATCGGGGTTGGCGGAAATGACCGGAAGTCCGTAGGGATATTTGCTTCGCATATAATCGGTCACCCACGTGATAACCGGCTTCCCCATTGACATGGATTCGATGGTCAGCAGACCATAGGTACCGCAATGTAATTCATCGACGATCAGGTCGGCCTTGGCATACCACTGCTTGGCCTCTTCATGCGCCATGCCCTGAATGAATTTAAAATCAATCGCATATGATTTGCTTAAAGATTGTATCGCATCAACGATATATTTCGTTCCTTTTATTTCCGGCGATGTGGGCGCGTGCACGATAAGAAACGGTTTGTTTTTCTTGACCGGGACCGGAGCCTCAGGATAGTTATCCATATTCACCGCAGCTTGTATGAAATAAATATTCGGATAATAATCCCGCACATATTCATACAATTCCCAATCGGGTGAAATACAATGCGATACATATTTCGAACGAAATTCAAGCGCTCGTTTGATCGAATCTTCATTATCAACTTTTACCTTTGCATACGGATTGTTCATTCGTTGCGCCTTCGATAATAAACGAATTTCACTGCCCCAATAATGATTCACCACTTTCTTGCCCAGATCTTTCAATAACACAAGATCGGAATAATCCAATGTCAACGTTGTTCCGAAATGGAAATGAAACACATCGTAATTGGGGATCAATTTATCTGCCATCTGAGCGGCATGCAGTTGCTTTTCCTGAGGTGTAGAAAATTGGGCCAAATCAAGTACAAGATCAGAATGAAATTTGAGATAATTCGGATAATAACACACCGTCTCAGCGTGCCATCCGTTCTGTTTCAATGCTTGGGTAATGGTATTCATCTGATTGGCAATTTCATACGTACCGCTTAACACGCGAAATTTCTCGTTTCGAAGAAAATATTCTTTCTCAGCATAAGCAACAATTTCTTTTTGTTCAGGTGTTTTTGCGAATCTCATTAAGTTAAAAATGCAATCTAATTTTTTAAATTTATCAATTTTATCATAAACTATATATGCTAAGTTATACCACGAATCAAAATGATCTGGGGTAATAGATATAGCCTTTTCAAGTAATATTTTTGCATCGTAAAATTTTCCTTCGGAAATTAATAATACTGCCCGCATCGACAATATATCTGAATCATTCTCCATATCACCGTTATATGCATTTAATGCGGTATATGCATCAGCAACCTTGCCCTGTTCAAGTAATGATTCAATTAATGCTTGTAATTCTTGTTTATTCATAGATAAAATTATACCTGATATATACACGTACCGCAATATCAAATATATACCGAATCGAACCGATACTATTCAAATTTTTATGTTGTTTCAAAAATAAACCTGACCTATAATGATTCGCGACACATACGGCATCAACGAGAGGAAAAGTAGTGTATGCACATTATGCAAATTTTATTCATATCATTTTTCATTCCGCTAAGCGGTAATTTTTTATCCCCGGTCATATTCGATGACCTCGGAGAAAACTATTATTTCTACAACGAAGCCTATGAAAAAGTGACGATCCGTTATGTGGCCGACAGCACTACCGCACATCCGCTCAACGCCAATGCCGATAAATTGATACGAAGTATTCTCGCCGAATCCGGCATTTTTTCCGCCTATATCTCAAGCACCAAAAGAACCTTTCGTGAACAAGCGGAAATCATGAAAGAGGTCAGCGACGCCAATTTACGTGCTTGGTACGGCGAAGAAGCCGCCCTCGCAGTACGAAAGTACGATGTGCCGACACTTGAGCAGTGGCTGAAAGATAACAAACCGAAAATCAGCCGGCATATCCCGGGATATGCGCTCGATGTGATTATCGTCGGTGGTGACACACTCGATACGCCCCAAAACAACAAAAATCGCGATGCATATGACGCTGTGATCAGCAAATTGATACCGATCAAAAGCTTTGGCGTGCGATACTATTTGCGCGAAAATAACGGGGTTGAACATACAGAATTTATATTTCCCGTGACGAATATTGTTGAATGAGCTACCCCGCAGCGAACTACGGAGTATCAGCATTGTGCGCCCACAACCCCTCCCGTGAAAATCGGGAGGGGTTTAATTGTTATATAATGGGGGAGTTCGTCCCCATACCCCTATTTAGAAAAAAAGGAGGTCATTCGACCTCCTTGGATAATGACCGAGGTCAATACTTATTTGATCCCAAGCTTTTCTTTCAAACGCAGCAACATATCCGTCGTCATGGTCGCAAGCGAATATTTGGGACTAAATCCCCATTCTTCACGTGCTGCAGACGTATCAAGTGAATCTGGCCACGAATCAGCTATGCCCTGACGCACCGGATCGACCGAATAGGACATGGCAAATTCAGGAATATGTTTTTTTAATTCGGCAGCGATCATCTCAGGATCAAAACTCATCGCGGTAACATTGAAGGCATTACGATGTTTAAGTTTTGCAGGAGCCGCTTCCATTAAATGAACTATCGCATTCAGAGCATCAGGCATATACATCATATCCATAAATGTACCTGCGCCTATATAACTTGTATATTTTTTCTGTTTGAGTGCTTCATAGTAGATCTCAACCGCATAATCCGTTGTACCTCCACCCGGGGGCGCGACATACGAAATTAGTCCGGGAAAACGTACTCCGCGCGTATCAACATTAAATCGTTTGAAGTAATAATCACACAACAATTCCCCGGCAGTTTTGGTCACACCGTACATCGTTGATGGGCGTTGGATCGTATCTTGCGGGGTATTTTCTTTCGGAGTGCCCGGTCCGAATGCTCCGATAGAACTTGGTGTGAAAAATGCACATCCGTATTCGCGAGCAACTTCGAGCGCATTGAAAAGTCCG
The DNA here is from genome assembly GCA_964423645.1 of uncultured bacterium. Classification (GTDB taxonomy): domain Bacteria; phylum Macinerneyibacteriota; class Macinerneyibacteria; order Macinerneyibacteriales; family CAYRFE01; genus CAYRFE01. Next base: position 50,952 of record CAYRFE010000004.1, read on the forward strand.
TCCATATTGATGCGCCATGCTAACTGTGGTTTACGCTCTGCAACAGCGGAAAGAAGTGCCGCCATATGAATAACAGTATCAATCTCATTACGTTTGACGATATCGGCAAACATATCCATGTTCATGACATCAAGAAACTCAAATGGCCCCCCCTGCACAACCGGACTGTCTTTATCAAAACGGACATCGGTGGCTACAACATTCGCTTCGCCGTATAATTGACGCAAAAAAGGAACCAATTCAGAACCAATTTGACCAAATGCACCGGTAACAAGAATTTTCTTCATACATCCTCCTCGTTATCTCAATATCTATCCCAGAAAACTCACAGATATCCCATTGTTTCTCAAAATAACTGCGGTTATGCCTTCAGCACCGCACGAAGGACTCCCCGCCTTTAATATTGCTTCGCGAATACCCAGCATACGACAAATTCGCAATGTCTCTTCTGCACCGTGATAAAATTCCCGTGAAACGTCTTTTTTTGTACTCCTCGTCAGAACACACGCAGTCTGCGATAAGACAGCCGCTTCGGTAAAATTCTCAATATCTGCCGGTTCACGAGGCGTAGACAAACCACCCAACTGTTCCGGGCACACAGGAACGTAGTCGCCGTGGCTTCTCAACTCATTGCAGGTATTTTTCTCACTACCATCATAGCGAGTGCGCAAGCCAAGAAGACATGCGCTGACAAGGATCAAACTCATGGTTCTTTTTTTACCAACTTTATTTTAATCTTTGGTTTCCCGTCATCACCTTTTCCGACACTGACCTTGACTTTCATATCTTTTCCGGCTTGTTCTTTTGCCTTATCAATTTGTTTTGAGATCATATCGAGATATTTTTCTTTTTTACTGTCGGTATCAACAAGCTTGTCCAGAACTTGACTAAGTTGATTTTTGAGTTTTACATCCATACCGCTTTTTTTGGTCTGCGTTGCATTCGTTTTTGATGTTGTATCTCCGGCTGACAGAAAGGTACCCGGCTTCAAAAAAAGGGCTTCACTGATCTGTCGCTCGTAAATCCCCTGCTTTGCGCGATATTTATAGACCGACGACTCATAATTAAATTTGATTTGAACTGTAGCAAGTTCAATATTATCAGATATTTGTTTTATTTCACGCTCGATGACGTTTTGTAATTCACGAATCTCACGCACAGCCTGAGGCAGCCGCGGCGGGGGTAAAAAATACATGTCTCGAATAAGATCCTCTATTGTTTTGATATCACGTTCGAGTTTGACAAGATGCCCCATGGTAAGTTTATACGATTCAGCCATAACCCTCTATCGCTTCTTCTAATTTTTTTTACCGCATTGCGGGCAAAACACATCACCGGCATCAATAGTAGCTCCACATGATGCACATGTTTTTTGTGCAAGATTAGCACCGCATTTCGGGCAAAAACGGGAATGAGCAGTGATCATCGCATGACACGAAGGACATGATTCCATTTCCTCGCGAATGATCATAGGCTTACCGCATTTCGGACAATATTTACTTCCGGCTGCTATCTTTTCATTACAATGAGAACATAATACGACCCCTTCAGAAACAACATATTCCGCTCCGTACATCATGCCGGGAAGAAGCATGCCAAGTCCGGCACCGATTCCCAGGGGTAAAACAGTCTCTTCGTTGCTCTTTTTATGTGCGGACGGTGAAAATGATTGTTCTTCGGTATGTTCAGAAGTATCATCGAGCATTTGCTGGATTTCGTCGGGGATACTGATATTCGTCACCTGATATTCGCGCAATTCAACACCATGTTTTTTTAAAAATTCGGCTGCAAACGGTAACACCGTATCTGATATACGAACAAATGAGTCTGAGACGGTTGCAAGGTCTTTGACGGCCAACCCGATATTCTCAGCACATAATGAACCCAAGATATCGCGAATAAAATTTTCCGCCTCACGTGTTGTATATAATCGATGTGCCAATACCAATGTGTTGACAAAAACTAACGGTTGAACTATGCGTAATCCGTAACTACCGAAAGCCCGAACCGGTATTGCTCCAAATCGGGTATCTCTGACCATGCCCGGGGTTTTCGTACCCCATTTCTTCTCTTTCAAAGGAGTCACGTTTATAAATATGACCTGTATCTTCATTTCACGTTCAGCAGGATTCACGTTGTGAATTTTGGAATAAACAGGCAGTGTTCCGGGAGAAAGTATATAATTTCCGGGACCGAACATATCATGCACTTTACCGTTTGCATATATCATAGCTCGTTGATGCGAGGCCACCGAAAGCGATGCACCACTTTGGATACGTGACGCTGTATCTTCAGGCACACAAGCAACTATTTCTTTTTCTTCCGGATCATTAAATCCAACAGCCCCCAGTATATCCGACATATGACAAACTCCTTACTGCACTGCGGCATTGATACATGATGGTTCGTGAGCACCGTCCACCTATCGTAATCCCACAGGAAACCGTTTCTGCACTAAGTAAATACTACATCCGTTGTCGTCATTATAAAGCATTGCGTTTGTTTTCGCAAGAATTTTTAAGTTTCGAGCGAATATCGCCGGATGAGGTCATTGCAAAATTCGATCTTCATAATAATGTTATATGTGTGTCAACAAAATCCCATTCGGAGTCCTTTGTAAAATTCAGTTTCCCCGATATTTTCGTGTCTCGTCAAAATGAATATACTGTCAAAGAACCCCACTGCTTAACACGTGAATCTTCTCCCGATTTTTGTTTTCACAAGAATGAATCAACGTTTCAAGCCGCTGCAAGTCTGTAGGGAAAAAACATACTCCTTTTGCAACAATCCGCATTTATTAGCCGTGGCTATTAACGGTCACACGTATTCTGTTTTCATCGCGAGTATCGGCCTTTCGAAGTTGAAAAAGCGCATCAATCACTTTTAATGTTTTTTTCGGAAAGACCGTATCGCTCATTCGGCTCAACATTACCCTTCGGTTCAATATGCACGATCACGTCGTACACATCTGGTAAACAATTTTTGATCGCGTGTTCAACACTTTTTGCAATTTCGTGTGCATGGATAACCGTCATCATTCCATCAACTTCAATATCAATATCAACCACCAAAGAATTAGCCATTTTACGAACACGAGCACGATGCGGGTTTGACGCTCCCGGAACATCCGAAACGGCATCAAAAATGGTATCATATACCGCTGTATCATCAAGTCCGTCCATAAGCTCGTTCTTTGTCTCAAGAAAAATTCCGACCGCACTTTTCATGATCCATAATCCCAAAACAATCGCAACAGTCAAATCAATATACGGTGTTCCTGTCACTCGGGTCATCACGACACCAACGAGAACGCTCGATGAGATAAGAATATCGTTTCGCATGTTTTTCGCATTTGCGTTTAACATAGAACTGCTGTGTCGTTTGCCGATTCGAAACTGGTACCATGCCAGTAATAATTTTCCTATTATAGATGCGAGAGTGACAAATAATGCCAGTGTCGTAGGAATTACAAGCGGTTCTTTCGAGGTAATTTTGTGTACGGCAGATAAAATTAATTGCACCCCGGCAAAAAAAATGATAAAGGACAATACTTTTGTAGCGATCGTCTCGGCCCTTCCGTGTCCGTAGGGATGATTTTTGTCAGGGGGTTGCGCAATGATTTTTGCTGCCACTAAAGTGACGACCGATACCAAAACATCCGTGGTCGAATCTATACCGTCACCGATAACGGCAAAACTTCCCGAAATAAAACCGGCAACAATCTTTGTGCATGCAAGAAACGCATTGCCTACAATACTGACCCAAGATGCGGTAATAATTGCATGTGTGCGCGTATCAACAGGTGTGGTATTCATTGATATCACCAATTCACGGCGATCTTCAACACGACCTTATGAACCGTGTGATCCACTGCAAGCGGTGCATGTGCATCACCCGGGAAAAATACCGCTGCCATACCCGGCACAAGACCAAACCACGTTTCGGGAGCATCATTAAAAAGGATAAGATCTTTCTCTTCGTTGTAATTCATTTTCTCCACAAGACACCGTTCCATCGGCTTCCATCCGATATAATCTTCACCTTCAATCACAATCTGTACGTCAATAAAACGACGATGCGCTTCAAGCACCGCATTATGCATACCTTTTCCCTGTTCTCTGCTCACTGATGCATACATCAACTCTTCAGCAATATTAAATTTCCCGTCCGCTAATTCGTGCAGATCAGTGCGTTTAAGAAATTCATATGCATATTGGATCCCGGGATGCAACCGAGTATAGCGACGTAAATTCTCACAACTTTCCAGTATCATCGTAAACCTCCCAAAAAAGGCCCAATATTTTTCATAACGATTAAGGCCCCTGTTAAAAATAATATGATCGATGCGATTTTTTTAAACATGTGTTCGTTCAAATGATGATGTAAAATCATTCCAAGCACCATACCGACAAGCGCAAACGGCATAAGTATCACTACGGTATTCAAGGTAGTCGTCGTATAGAATCCGAATGAAATATAGGTAACAAGTCGCACAAAACTCATAATAAAAAAAATCCCGAGAAGCGACGCACGAAACTCCGCCTTGGTAAACCCGATGCTTTTGAAATAAAATACAAGCGGCGGACCGCTCATATTGAACAAGCCGCCCATAAGCCCCGACACTATACCGAATAACGCGATATACCACTTGCTGTAGACCAAATGCACGTTCTGTTTTTCTTCAAAAAGAAAGTAATACACCGCGACGGTGATGATCACTGCCGCCAAAAGAAGCAACATCCACGGCTGCGATGAAAATCGCAAAAGCCACGTGCCAATCACTAATGCAGGTACGATAAAAAACAAAAATACAGCCGTTTTTGACATGTTGATCTTTTTAAAATCCTTCATGGAAATAATAATCTCTGTTGGCAAACATAACAGTAAAAACACCGGTACGAACAATTGAATGTCGCCAAAAAGCAATGCCCATAACGATACTGAGATCAATCCCGAGCCGAATCCCAGAGCGGCATACATCGCCTGCCCCAACAACACGATGAATCCGCCGATAATAATCATCATCAGACCATGTACCAATGCGTTTTCCATACCGCTCCTATTCCAATTCACCCAATGAATATCGGCATAGTTTTTTATCATCATCTCGTTCCAGTACCAATGAAAAATCATCCGCAACTTCTCGAATAATTCCTTTTATCTCTTCGCCGTGAATGATCAATTTGCGGGTCTGATTTTTACCCCAAAGATATGAATTGATATATGTTCGAACCTGTTCGTGATCAAACGAATGTGTGTGTATCTCTTGCACAATATCGTGAAGAATAGTGTGAATATTAAATGTCTTTTCAGGAAAAAGTTGCCGAAGCGATACTGCGGTATCGGGAATATCATTTCGCACATTTATGCCTACTCCGGTAATAATGATTGACTCGCTACCGCACGTCTGCATTGTTGAAAGAATACCCGACAACTTACGCATATTGATATACATATCATTCGGCCACTTAATGAACAGATCAGATATTCTCAAAGTCGTTTTTAGCCAATGATGAACGATTGAAGCAATATAAAGAGGATATGCCGCATTTTCTTTTGTATTACCTGAAATTTTTTGCGCAATACTAAAATATACTCCACCCGGGAGCGAACTCCATTCACGACTATATCGCCCTTTTCCTGCAGTTTGCTGCAAAGCGGCAACACACAAAGGGAGGTCATATCCGCCTTCTTGCAGTAATCTTTTTGCATACGTATTGGTAGAATCCACGGAGTGCAATACGATCGTATGCATTTTAATCGGTTTCCACGGTGCAAGAATGAGACAGTTTTTCAAAATACTCATCAGGAATTCTGCAGATCTTATTCGAGTGATTCATGAAGGCATGTAACGTATAACCCTTTGCGATCAGCACCGCCTCGCGTGTGACAGTATAATCAAATCGCATACGCACTTTTGTCAGTTGTGTTACTTCGGTGGAAATTGTAAGAAGATCATCATATACGGCATGATTTTTGTATTCGCAATGAGCTTCGAGCACCGGAAGAAAGATCCCGTGCTCTTCAAGTTTGCGATAGGTGAATGCGGTATGACGAAAATATTCGTTTCGCCCGATCTCGAATAACCGCAGGTAATTCCCGTTGTAGAGAAATCCCATCGTATCGGTATCACCGTATATTACTCTATAATTCGTTGAACGTATCATACGCGCGGATTATACGCCGATTTGCACTGACGGTCAAATGTAATCGGAAAAATAAGTAAAAATCGAGACCTTTGCGAAATTCGAAATTTTTTTATTTTTCTGTTTTTCCTAAATAGGGGTGTGGGGACGAAGTCACCACCATATAACAAGTTAAGCCCCTCACGATTTTTCACGGGAGGGGTTTGGGGTGGGCACAACTTGTAAAAATTGTACTTTCGCAAAGCTCTCTGATCGGGGATGGGCATCGTCGATTGGATTCCCGTTTTCACGAAAACGACACACAATTTAAATAACAGAACATCAAAAAATCATCTGCTGAAACAACAGAAGGTGTCATTATAGGGCTTGACCCGATGATCCGGTGGTTATTATGAAATGCACCCGGATTCCCGTTAGAATGTATCCTCGTGAAAACGGAGACGGGAATGACACATCATATGGTTTTTTTATCAAGACAAAAGTTCGACACGGTTTTTAAAAATTCCTCTCAATCGTGAAGTGATCCACATCTCCATACACAGCGAGAAATTGAACCTGTTGAGTTTTAATACTCTCCTTTCAAATTCCGTCTTTATATCTCATCCGTTATTCAGCAGATCATCATACATCTTTTTACGGCAATCCGGACATATACTATGACTGAATTGTGCATCAGTATGTGTCTCTATATACCCCTCAACGCTTTTCCAGCCGTCTTTATCATGCACTTTTTTACAACCTGCACAAATATGTATGAACCCGCTAAGCGCTTTTGTGAGTGACGTGGTCAATTGTTCACTCATTGCGGCTCGTTCACGCTCAGCATCTTCCCGCAATGCAATCTCGTGCTGAATTTGACAATTGAGCGCGTGTAAAACGGCAAGCGTGCGCACACGTGCCAACAATTCATCCTTATCGAACGGTTTTACCAGATAATCGTTTGCACCCGCTTTTAAACCGTTCACAATATCCTGCGGTTGATTTTTTGCAGTCAACATCAGAATGGGCATATCCATAAGAGAAAATTTTTCACGGATCTTGATCGCTACCTCATACCCCGACATTTTGGGCATCATTACGTCTAATAGGACAATATCAGGCACTGTCTCTTCTATTATTTTAAGGGCATCAGGCCCATTCTCGGCTTTCAACACCGTATACCGAGCAAATACAAGATGATTGAGCAATACTTGCAAATTTACCGGATCATCATCAACAATGAGAACCGTTGATTGGGTCAGATCGCCTTGCGAATACTCAATGACACTATTTGTTGTGACGACATGAGGTTTGATCGCATGCTTCACGATCGGAATAGCATCTCCTGTAATTTGCACAATGGACTTTTCATTGTATAACGGTAATGAGAACGAAAATGTTGAACCTTTCCCAACCTCAGACTCGACACGAATCGTACCGCGATGAAGCTCAATCAGTTTTTTAGTGATTGCCAACCCGATACCGGAACCGCCTGATCCCAATGTCTGAGCATTGGAAGCTTGCTCAAACGGCATGAATATACGCTCAAATTGTTCGTGCGGGATACCAATCCCGGTATCGGTAATATGCACAACGCACATCCCCTCTTCAACTTCTGCGGTAACAACGACTCGCCCCTCTTCAGTATATTTGATCGCATTTCCTATCAAATTGAGTAATATTTGTTGCAATCTGTCTTCATCCGCATAAACAAGGGGAAGGGCGCGTGAAATATCATTTACTAATGTAATATTTTTCCCGGATTTCAAATGACCCGATATCTGAATAACCATGTCAACGATATCGTATACGATCAACGGTTTCTGATTGAGACTGATGTTTCTGTTCTTTAAATGCGAAAAATCTAAAATATCATTGATGAGATTCGTGAGTCTTTTTCCGCTGCCGATGATCATCATGAGATTATGTTTGGCTTGTTCCGTTAATACGCCTGCAACACCGTCATAAAGTGATTGTGCGATACCGATGATCCCGTTGAGCGGTGTACGCAACTCATGAGACGTATTTGCCATAAATTCATCTTTTAAATGATCGAGAGCAACCAATTTTTCCGAGAACAATTCTACTTGGACAAATGCATTTGAGATACGTAACGACATTACATATGACTGGAACATAATGAATAAGAAAAACCCTACGGGAATAAGATATGCGGTCATAATGACCTGATGTGAATACAGGATATCATTTACTATCGTTGCTGCTAAAAATAAAAAACCCAAGAGCATGACCTTTGCACTTTCCTGGCGATGTATGCTGGCTCGTATTAGAATGATAATTATATATATTGCAACGAGTACATCAAGCACTTCATACAACGGTAAAGTATAAATATAAACTTTCGCGGGGAAAAACATTACAACTGAGACAAACAGAACTCCCATGATGACAAAGCCTTTGGTGATCGCAGGAAAATCTTCTTTAGGGAACAATGAACATAAAAACAATAAAAACACCGGCAATACCATGTAATGGGGAATATAATCAAGTTTGACTAAAAATTCCCATCCGGCGTTGGGATAAATTATATTAAGGAATCGCTCTCCATTTACTAATGAAAATAACGCAAATAAGAAACAGGTCAAACTAAAATACAATGTTGAAATATCTTTTTTTCGAAAAATATACAAACTGAAGTGATAAAAACCCATGAGAAGAAGTCCGCCGATTATGAACAGGTCAAACGCCAATCGTTTTGCAGTCGCCGTAAGCATCATCTGTTCGTTTCCTATTTCCATGATTCCTTCAATACCGCCGCGTACATGGGAAAAATTTGAAATTTGTAAGATAATATCAAATTCTTGTGCATTGGAAGGAAGAGCGGACATTTTATTCAACAAAAGGGGTTTCGCGGTACGGGGTGAGGCGGATACCACACCGTTCGTAATTATTGCTTCGCCATTGACCCATAAACGATACGAGGTTAAAGCGAACGGCATAAATACCATCAACCGTTCGGACGGCTTTTTTAAACGTACCCGCAAACGCATTGTCGCATATCCGTCGCCGGGTAATCGTTTATCACCAATTTTTACGGCATTCCATGTCCCCGGCAACGTGATATATCCTGTTTGATTGTGCGTCGAGTTTGAAAAATCCTTCGGCTCCAACAGTTGATTCCAGTAGAATTCCCATTCCCCGTTCAACGGAGCAATACCGTCGGTTATAAAATCCCATTGTGAAAGGTCTAACTCACCGGATTTCGATTGTATATAATTTTCTTTCACGGAACCGATTCTACATGACGTCATCAATACAATAACAATTCCGACGATTCCAATGAAAAATAACCGACGCATGCGAATGCTCCTTTGTGTTATATACCTGGAAATGAATCAACATACTGAATTGTAAAATCAGGGAATGAATCGACGATTTGTATTTTATAATCCGGAAAAGAGGTCACTTCTTCCCACTTTCCTATCGAATCCGGGAATGAACTCACCATCTGAACGCGTAGGTCGGGAAAAGAGGTCACGACCTGAACTTTGAAATCGGGAAAAGAATCAACAAACTGAATTTTCCCGTAGATACGTGATACATCTGCCATAGTTTTCCCCCCTTTCTATTCAATCGTTACTGTTACGGTACAATCGCTGAACGGGTCGCCTCGAAAATATTGCAGTATTTTTATTGTTGTGCTCCCCGCTGCACATGCTTCGAAACGAAATAAGCCTTGCTCTTCATCGGCACCGCACATCCCCGCCTCGATCGCTTCGGGATGCATATAATGAGAGTCATTATCTTTTAAACACATTATTGCGGGATCCGCTATTTCATATCCAATGGTAAACCCAACGGATGCATGGGTTGAATAACTGCAGATAAGAAGATCGGAAATGTGCAACAAAACACTTCGATCGGTGTGCCCTGGGGCGCTGATACACCCTGAAATATCCACAAAAGAAACCTTTTTCACACAAATCCTCCTATAGAATCATGATTTTTGAATCCCCCACATCGTAGTATAAACACTTTGATTTTTTTTTCAAGAATAATTTTCGAAACGCAAACATTATAGAAACCTTTGCGAAAATCAAAATATCTTAATGACGATCATTTCCCAAATACGGACGTGAGGATACAGTCATCATTTAGACCTTTGCAAAATTCAAAATTTCCTAAGTATCTTTACTTTCTATAAAGGGGGTACACAAATTCAAAATTTGGTAGTTTTGCAAAGGTCTTCAACAGGCGATCAAAATATGCGAGAACTTTGTCCCCGCACCCCTTTTGTTTCAAATCCCTCGCAATGTAAATGAACAAACCCCATAGCATGTGCTATGGGGCTGTTTTAAAAAAACGTCCTTAATCACTGCATCTCATTACAAATATATACGGTATTCGACCCCTCGATCAGTGTTTCATCCTCACCGAATGCAGCACTTGCAATTACATAAAAAGTGGTATTTCTTGTAAATAACTGCACTTGAATACGTGTATCGAGAAACGGCATCTCAATTCTTTTTACATACTGCCCGCTTGTTTTATCAAAAACATCAATGTACGGATGCTCAACACCAGGAACCTTTCCCCATGTTCTTTTTTTGTAACTTTGTGTATAAGAAATATACCCGCCAGAAGCTCTAACTACGTATATATACTTTTCTGTTACGCAAAAATCAGACACGGTTAATGCCCCGACAGGTTGCACCGATCCGTCAGCGATCTTTATCTGTTTTGCACACAACACAGAATTAAGCGGGTCATTATTTTTAATTTCCATGAGCGGGACAAGCGAAAAGTCGTACACACGAAGTTCATACCTGTCTTCACCTTCTTGAAACGCCAGGTACAGACGTGTTGTATCCTGTCGCATGACATTGGCATTGTACCCATAGAGCTTTACTCGCTCTTCCTGTGTTTCAGTTTTCAGATCAGTCGGAATTCCATTTATGATCTTCCCTTCTTTATCAGTACGAACCGCATAATATGGTACGGTCGGAGCAAACACATACCCGTCAGGAGCGTAGGCGACATGCGACGGTCCCCGATAAAGCTGAAACTCCCCTTGGAGCAAAACACTATCCTGATGTTTGAGCTGTGTATCAAAAACTTCCAATGTTCGCTTCATGCCATCCAATACTACCACAGAATTATCGACAAATCCAAAATAAGGGATCCAACTACTGAACTCACCTGGACCCTTACCTTCTTTTTTGATCATTACAACTTGCTCATTTAAGCCTGCGTCATACATTCGCAATGATTCTTTTCTTGTTTTTGCATGAGCAGTACCCAGAAGCACATCTCCTGTGAGCGCGTTCACTGCCCCCATATACAAATACTCGGAATCGGCAAGTGTCCTTGATGTAACGACTGAAAGCTTAGTCACATTTTTTGCATTAATGGTATTCTGAACATAAATTACGCCGTTTCTCTCATTCGATGTATAATTCTTTGAACATCCAAATAGCATAAGCACACATGTAACCATGAGTGATACTCTCATACGCCACTCCTACAATTTAAACACACATCATCCTCGCTATACACAGACGCTGAGCTCCCTTCATTTATTTACAAACGAACCCCTTTTTCATACAAAGGATTCTTCAATACCGCGATGGCAAAATTTCTTGTTTGATTCTCGGCACGTTTCTTATTCATGAGTAAGTAGGTAGTTGGGCTCATATCCGCGATCTGAATTATGATATTGTCATGTGTCACACCAAGGATCTTCACAAAACCTCGTATACCGTTCAATTGCGTACAGATGATCTGTGCGGTCTGTCGCTTTGTCTTTCTATCAAAAGCTCGGATATCCACATCCACCACTCTGTATTCGAATGGTTTTCCATCCGTCGGCGTCGATGCTTTCTCATATCCTCCGCCAAAAGATGTATAGATATAGTTCTCATCAAAAGCGATACCTCCGATCACCCGATCTCCGACTTGAGTGATCGCACCGTTATAATTATACCATGAACATTCCTTGTAGTCACTCGTGGATTTTAACGAATACGTTTGAATCACGTTGAGATCAATATCATATTGCTCAAGGGTAAACGGTCTGTTGTAATACCCCAAGAATAAACTTTTTTCAAACGGATCGTAAGATAATACACCGCCTTGGAAGGGATCACCGTCTTGGGGTACTTCTTTCTGAAGTACTTCATATGCCTGACTTTCGCTAACAGATAACCGAGTAAGATCGTATTTGAGCAATTTCACGCCAAACTTACCGTTGATATACATAAACGCATCATTGATCGTCACCGACATAGGGACACCGATTTCATCATTTAATGCGATATCGTCAATGTGCTTCCCTTCAATTGAATAGAGAACAAGTTTATTTTGTGCATTGTCATAAATAACAATACGGTCATTCGCGATCGTAATGGCCATATGTGACTGAATTTCACCCGGCCCCTTTCCGTTTGCAATAGAGATTTGTCGAATTGTCTTTCCGCTAAGATCGGCAAAACAAAATCCGCCGCTGTTCGTCAGTATTTGAGGATATATGACTGTTCCGTTGTAATAATTTACTGCAGACATCGCATAGCTGGTGGAAAATGATTCCGGCTCCCATACTGTAACGATTGGTGCATCAAGACTTGTGTGTGTTTTTGAACAACTCCACGTCAGGGCAACTATCATGATCAGAACAACAAGACCGAATCTCACACTCCCTACATGTTTCATGCGTCCTCCTCATTCATCTATTTGACTCTCATTTCACCATTTTTGTTTCAATTTTTATTTGAACCCTTTGCGACACTACCGTTCTGGATATCATTTCCCGACCCGCGGCCCTTTTCTCACGACAAAGAAACAGTGGATAAGGTGTATTTTTCAAAGTTCTCCGTGTGAAATCCTAAAGGAACGTCCCCTTCCTGTGTATCGCCCACTATTGTTACAGGTTAAGGGGACGTCGAGACCGCGATATTCACCGAATGAGACTATCGTTCAGGCGATGGCAACACTGATACAATGGTCTGCTCCGATTGGCTGGCCTGCGGTTTGTTCTTCGATGCAGACTCACCTTTTCCCGCACATCCTACGATCATGACAGAGATCATCAAAACGAATACTAGTTTTTTCATATATTTTCTCCTTTTTATGAAGATAATCCGCAGGCTCTATCTGCGGATCGACCTTCATCGACGGTCAATGTATATACGAACGTGAGTTCCGTCACTTGATGTAACATTGACCAAATCCTCATCAATCTCATCAATACTTTCAGAAAGCCCTGCCAACAGCGTTGAAATATCGATTCCCTCTCTCTCGATCTGAATTGCTGCATCTTTCGGCATCATCGAGAGTGCAAGATGTGCAAGTTTTAAAGGGACCGCTACGCGTACTTTATCACCGTCATCAGCATCGACTTCTATTCGAAGTTTTCCCTTCATATTCTTTTGCACAACAGGATCAATTTTCTTTACGCGCGCAGCCCCGTTTGAATAATCTCCGTTACCGGACTGTCTCGAGGATGCCCCCACTGCTTGCAGTAAACGTTCCGCTTGCTCGGGAGTGATTTTACCGTTTTCCAACATTTCAAGTATTTTTGCTTTTTCATCCATGATGAACCTCCTTATAAACGTACGCTGACCGTTACATTGTCGCGACTCATGACATCAACTTCCACCGTTTCACATAATCCGATCAACGGATATTTTTTGACGCATAAATAAACATTGGCACAAAGCCATGTGATCGGTTTGAACCAAAAATATTTCACGTACACATCTTTTGATTTTACGTATACACCGGAAAACACCTTTTTTTCATAGGGATGCACGCCTAAAACAAATAGAATATAGAAAAGCAAACTGATACCGAGATATGCAATGAACACCCAATGGAATACTCCGTCAATTCGAGTATTGATAAGATACAAAAGATACCATAACAACCCGGTTGCAATGAACAAAATAATCGTCGGTATAGCTTTTTTCACTACAATTCCTTTTATCGCCCAATACACGAAACTTACTGCAAAAAAGAGAATTATCATCCACATAATCATGCCTTCACCGCTTTAATAAGTTTTTCGCCCTCTTCGGGTGTGATTTTACCACTGTCGATCATGTCAACTATGCGTTGTACATGCTTTTTGGTACTATCAACTTCAACTTCAATATCACTATTATTTTCGTGAGAGAACATTTTAACAGGATTAAATTTCATAGACTTCAGCAAACTTTTAATCACGATTTTATCATCGGGATATTCACCCGATACATTGGTATCACCGCTGAGTGATTGGATAAACAATTGTGAATCACCGGTATACGCAAGTATTTTTAAAGTGACATCACCTGACATGCTCTTGATCACGCCGTCTGTTGACAAATGAAGCGCTCCATTAATATTGCAATCCCCCGAATAACTGTTAAGTTCTAAGCCGGTCATTGTACCGCCGTTAATGATTATGTCTCCGCTGTATGAATTTAATCTCAATGCACCGTCCAATGTACCGATCGTGACATCACCGCTGTATGCCTCCAACTTGAATCCTTCTGTAGTCATTCTGTCGACGATCATATCACCACTGTATGTTTTGCAATTACCGCTGAATTTAAGGTCATTGGCCGCTAAATCTCCTGCATAGGTCACTACCGAGCCGTCAAAGATAAGCGCTTCAGGGTAACGAATGACTACATCAGCGTTATCACCTGATTTCCCCGGAGAGAGAATTATTATTCCAAACTTTTTTTCACGTTTATTTTCACGGATCTTCAATACGGTATTTTCCAATGACACATCAAAAATGTCATCCGCCGCATTTTTACGAAGTCCGGGAAATTCAATTTCAATATCTTTCCTGTCTTCAGCTTTAAATGTCAGATCACCGCTTTTTAATGAAATATCTAACGTGAGTCTTTCACCTGAATATTCAAAAATCATACAGAACCTCCTTTTTTATTGATTCGGTCCATTGCATCCTCAAATGTGATTTTCCCTTCATTAAGCATATCAAGCACCTCATTAGCATCTTCAATCTCAATCGTATCTTCATCATTGACCCCCAATGATACTTTCGCTTTTTTCAAAAGATTTTTCACTTTCGGGTATGAACAATTTAAAAGTTTTTCAACTTGCTTGATGCTACCCTCCGCATATAAAAACACTTTTATAAAACGAAGCGTTTCTTCGTCAAGATGAGCAGGACTACAATTGTGAAAATGCCCCGAAACACTGGAATCACATTGAAGACAATGAAATTGTGTGATTTCGACTTCTCCTCCGCACAACGGACACTTTGTTGCCATATCCATATCATCAACTCCCTTCTTCATAAGTATAGTTACATAATTTATAATGTCAAGCCTATGATATTAATTTTTTTAATATTTTTATTTATTTTATTACTTTTATTAATACCTGCGGTCTCGTGCGTAATAACTGCCCCGCGGCTCGTCGCGTGTATACCAAAAATTATAACTAGCCTCACTTTTTATAGAGCGTGGTCTTCATCACCACACCCCCTTTTAGAAAATAAAGATATTTTGGAAATTTTGAATTTTCAAAGGTCTCCTATACTGCCTTTGAACTTACTTAATCAATTAATCATGCATATGGGGAACCATACAAACTTTTTTCCCCAACACCATGTATGATCTCAAAATAAGAAAACAGGACGTGAAAAGGTTTGATAACTATTGATTTTTTCACGCCTTTCGCCATACCTTACTTTACAATCCGAAATCCACATCATACATATCTATCATGACTTTTTTGTTTTCATCTATAAATAGATGTACAATTTTACCGGGAAAAAATATAATATTTTTTGTTGTCCGCTTCACTTCAAACGGAAATTTTAACCGAGTTATTTCTTTTTTTGTATCGATATTTATACACTGCACGATAGAGCTTTCCATATCAAGTATATTCAATACTTTACCGGACCTATCAGGAAATACTTTTATTTCATTCTTGGAGAATGTTTTGATTTTTTTGATTAATTTTCCTGAAAAGTCATAAAGGTAGACCACCGAATTATCGCGATAATAATACAGCAGTTTTTTATTGGCGTCATTTTTTCTTTTCCACAGATCGGTCATATATATATACTTATCATTAACCCCAAAACTATCAAACACCATACCATAATCATGAGTATCGTCTTTTAATTTCCACCCCGTAACTATTGGTTTAAAATTATTATCCATGATATAGAATCGATACTTATTTTTCAAAAATGCGCCCTCGAGACCCACAAATCCGTCTTTATACTTCGATATTACCATTGGCGGAAACTGCTCTATGTTCAATGCGGAAAACAAATCGATATCGTTGTCATATACAAAAGTACCGCTGTTCTTTTTAAATACAGATAAGATCCCGCGAAAAGCATCATGAACAGCAATCTTGTCTACTCCAATAAAAATTACATCACCCGCTACTTTAAACTCACCGGGTCCTTTCCCGGATTTACCAATTTTTCCAATCAACGTCCCGCGATAATCCCATACATAAACATTAACCATTTGAGATGTAGCAACAATATATTCATCAGAAATTTTTAAGCGGGAAAAATGATTAAAAAAATTATCGTCGACACCTTCCAAAACAATGCTTGTTTTATTTGTCATAATATCTTGAAATTCTTTAATATTTTTAATACGCTTTAAATTATCGTGAGTGATTTTATCTATTGAATATCCGTCAAATATTACAAAAACCAATACTAATAGAAACAAAAAAACTTTCATATTCAAACTCCTTTTAAGAAGGTGATACGCACGCGTGCCTCTCCACAATCATTTCGGAATACCACAACCATGCAGCTCTGACCAATCACAATGCTCATTCTTATATACCTACATATCGCCTGTATCTTGCGGTCTGGTGACCATATCATCAAAAGAATTTTATTGTGATAATCCTATATGAGCACATAATGTAGAATTATTTTTCATATCGTGCTACTTCTCCTATCAGTTTTTTAACATCCTCCTCATTGTGCAACAGACTGTTCATAGTATATATTTCTATCTGTCTGTCAACAGTAAAATGAGATATGTCTTGTTCTATATGCTTTCATAATGACAGCAATCAGCAATACTATACCACCTGACGTTACTATCTTTTTCAGCGACAATATTAGTACGCAAATTTCAATGTATGCAATCCTTCCGTATTGCACGAAAATAGATGTGGGCAAATATCAAAAAATATTGGCTACGATTGTAATCTGAAAAATTCTTCAACAACCTCGCGGTCATTAAACGGTATTTCAAACCCGTCAAATATCTGTACCGTTTCGTGTCCTTTACCGGCGATCAATACGATGTCGCCTTCTTGCGCATAGTTCAACGCTAGTGCAATCGCTTTTTTTCTATCCGGCTCAACGACATACTGTGTGCCGGACATTCCGCTTTCAACCTCACAACATATTGTTTCGGGATCTTCCGAATGCGGATCATCTGAGGTGATAACGACATAGTCGCTATAATGCTCAGCAATCTGTGCCATGACAGGACGCTTGGTGCGGTCACGATCACCGGTGCACCCGAACACGGTTATGAGTCGTGCGGTTTTTCGCTGTTGCAACAATTCGAGCACTTTCTCAAGACTATCCGGCGAGTGTGCATAATCAACATACACCGTGATCCCGCGAGCAGTCACTTTTTCAAGTCTTCCCGGAATACCAAGTAGCCCGAACTGGTACCGAGTTTCCGAATACCCCATCGCACGAAGCATATACCCTGCAAGCACAGCGTTTTCGGCATTATATGTCCCGGGCATTCCGGTAATTACGGTAAAATCACCGCAATCGATACATGAGTGATCGATACGTTCGTGTAGGGTATACTCATGCACGCTTTTCTCGCCGAATCCTATTTTTTTCTCACTCATTAACTCGGAAAAGAGTCTTTTTCCGTATGTATCATGACAATTGATCACTGCATATCCGTTCAGATGATCGGTAAACAACGTCTTTTTAACCGAATAATACTCTTCCATCGTATGGTGATAATCCAAATGATCGTGACTGAGATTGGTAAATCCCGCGACCGTATACCGTATTCCGTTAATTCGATGCTGCGCAAGCGCATGTGAAGACACTTCCATAATACATATTGTGTGACCTTCACGATATTTTTCATCAAGTATCGCATAAAGCGAATAGACATCGGGAGTAGTATACATATTTCGAACCGATCGTCTGTTCTTATCATATATACCGATCGTACCAATATAACATACAGGCTCGCCACGTCGTTGCAAATATTCATATATCAAAAAAGCAGATGTAGTTTTGCCCTTTGTACCGGTAATACCTGCAAAATACATTTTCGTTTCAACTCCGTCATAGTGTAATGAAAGAAATTGTTTTTCAAATTCATGAACCGAAGTAACATGAATCAAAGGAACGTGTTCTATCGGTTGATTCGCAACAATTGCAATGGCTCCTTTTGCACGCGCATCGGTCACAAATCTCATGCCATCATCGTGAAAACCCTGTTTTACGACAAATAGAGAGCCGGGTTGTACCTTTCTCGAATCATCGGTTATCCCTCTGACAGTTTGCTCAGGACGTATATCGGGTGATACGGACAAAACGCTTGCAAAGGAAGCAATGTTAGTTATTTGCATAGGATTGTAATTCTTTCCGTAAAACGAATTTTGCATCATATTTTTCGGGAATAAAGGTAATAAGACCTTTTAATAAATCGATATATTCATTTTGCGGAAGATTATTTTTCAATAATGCAGCGGTTTTTATGGTCATATAATCGCCGTTACTGGATACTAAATACGGATATCGCTGAAAAATCTGTACCGAATATTTCACGGCAAGATCTTTTTTGGTCTGTTCAAAATATAATGTCGATAAATATAAAAGCGTTTCGGCCGCCAACAGATCCGATACAATCGAATCGGTGCTTTCTGCGGTCATATCTTTACCGTGAAGAATTGATTTACATAGATACTCTGTCAGGTTTTCACTCTCTGCGACGACCTCTTTCACTTTCAATCGTTCAATATATTTCACTTTATCCAACGTTGCTAAAATAAGATCAACTTCTTTAAAACTTGATGAACGAACCGAGTTGATAATATCCCGAAAATTTTTAATTGCTTCAGAATATTTTTTTTGCTCCAATGCAATACTGCCGAGGTAAAAGCGAATCTTTGGGAAATAATCCGAGAATATCAATTGATTGAGCATCTCACGAAGATAGATATTGGCCTGATCAGGTTGCTTTGCGTCACCCGTCGCAACGATATAAATACGCTCGAGTGCCATTTCCGCATAATCATGCCGTTCCCCCTCGTGCTTCGCCAAAAAATATCCCGAGTAGCGCAATACCGTACGCATATATTCCTGAACGGCTATCATATAATTTTTCAATCGCTCATGTGCATACCCCGAATTGAACTGAGCTTCTGCGGCAACGTTACCGGAAATATCATCCAGCATATAGCGTTCCTCCGCAAATTTTGCATACTTCTGCAAGATCTGGGTATATTCACCTGCCGCCTGTGAGATTTTTTCCTGATGAAAATCGATGGTCATCGCATAATATAAATGTGCCAAAGGCGCGATATGAAACGTGTACCCGTAACGATTGCTTTCTGTCGACATCATCCCATCCGCATACTGTGTATAGACACGACGGAATAACTCTGCCGCTTCATCGTTCTTTCCGGTCTCATAATATATTTTTGCCGCAAAAAAAAGAGCATCATCGGCATATCGCGAATCAGGATGTTTTTCTGCCAAGAGCATTAATTTTTGTGCTACATGCTCACCGTACACCACTTCAATTGTCCCTGATTGCATCATGGTGTTGTATTCGGTCAGATAATACCTCATGAAAACAACAATGTCTGAGCTGTCTATAAGCACGGGCTCATCCTTCGCTTTTTGAGGAACTGAAGTACTGTGAAATATTTTTCCGCACCCGCTCAACAGCAATACCGCGCCCAAGCACAATATGACAAAGCGTTTCATCAATATTCTTCTCCGATCAATATTTTACGTTTTATTTTTACTCTGCCCTCAAGCTTTTCGTAATTATCATTCACGCCATTGACCATAATTATGATATTTTTCATGGCAGGATTTTTCCGATAGATATCAAAATATTTGCGCACAGGCAATTGAAGTTCTGTCCCCTTATAAATCTCAATGAGCTCACCTCGGCGAGGTTCGACATACACGGTGATAAACTTAAGATTTCCCGATACTTTTTCAAGCAACAGGGCGTCACCGTCTTTAATGCTTGAAAGAGGTATTTGGAAGTGCACACCGCCTTTTTTACCGGATTGATTGCCGAGCCCGGTACTGAATGCATAACCAAGATCTATCGTCTTATAATTTGTATAAACCTCTGTAGACAAATACAATTTTACAATCTCTTCAAATGAACTTTTGAACAGCGTTGCTATGGCATCCGATGAAAGAGCCTCCGAAAACACAAAAACATCATCAACGATACCATTGTATGCTTCACTCGGAAACTTGCGATCAGTAAAAAAAGTACAGAATTTCGGTTCTTTTGAAAATCCTATCTGACTGATTTTCTCCACCTCTGAATTTTTATACACAAAAACGCCCTCACCGGGTTTAAACACCACAGCAATAAACTGCCAAACACCGTCATCTGCGGTAAGTTTGGTGTTTATCTGCTTTTCACCGTTAAAAACAGCCCATACTGTTCCGTTGCGAAACACACTCCACTCAAGATTTCCGGTATTTGTACTGCATAAAAATTGTCTCTTTTTGCTGTCACGTTCGGGCTTGACCCACGCCGCGAAAGAAAATCCTCGTGAATTTTTATGCTGATTGATCGAAGAATGCAATGTTACCGACTGCGACATCCCATTAAGATACAATCCGCTCATAGTATTTTTTCTGCCGGCAAAGTATGTCGGTTGCTCGTCCATGAATAAATCTTTCCCTGACGATGAATAGTTTTTCAAAGATTGCTCAAAAGTAAATGCTCCGATCAAAGAAGAAGGACGCGGAGGATGATTATACTGATATGTTTCACGAATAAATTCCTCTTTCAGAGGCGTGGCATATATCCGAACTTCATCAATTATCCCGGCAAATCGCTCACTTGTTTTACGGTGTCCGCTACCGATCAAAATATGTGTATCTGCAACAGAAAATCCTACAGAGTTTATTGTTTTTTTCTCGGTGTTTTTATATACATCAACGGCTGTTGGCGAAAAAGCAACTGCCATAAATTGCCATTCATTCACATCAACAGAAAAACCGGTCTCATACACACCGGTACCCGTCGCAACCATCCATTTGTCACCGTCGCGAAGCAAGGACCATTCGTTTTTTCCTGTATCGGTCGAAAGAAGGTATTTTTTCCCGTCGGTAATACTCGTCGGATATACCCAAATCATGAATGTTACTCCGGATGTATTCACATTTTGATTAATACGAACAGGAGTTGTGATAAATGATCGTGATCCGTCAAGCAGATATGCACGGCCACTCACCCCGTTTCTGTCGATCGAAGGAGTAAGCTCTGTTCCCACGGAATGATTGTTTAAACCGCCGCTGTCATCGGTATTTCCTGAAAACATATATTTCGCTAAAATCGGGTACTCAATATCCGTCACCTGTGCATAAAGCGAAACAGCAGTAAAAATTATAACCAGCACTATTCCGAATATTTTCATACAAAACCTCCTTATTACAAACCCAATCGTGCGTAAATGGCATCTATATTGCGCACATGATATCGATAATCAAACGCATCGTTGATCTCTTTTTCGTTGAAATATTTTCTCACTTCTTCATCATCCATCAGAATATCCTTGAATGCTCTTCCCGTCTCCCAAACTTTCATAGCATTACGTTGAACCAGTGCATATGCGTCTTCGCGGGAAACATTTTTCTGTGTCAGACATAAAAGGAAATATTGAGAAAAAACCAGACCTTGCATTTTTTCAAGATTTTTCATCATATTATCGGGATAAACAACCATGTTACCGATAACATACGTCATACGATCGAGAATATAATCCAGCGCAATCGTTGAATCCGGCAAAATGATACGTTCAACGGACGAGTGGGAGATATCGCGTTCATGCCACAGTGCGACATTTTCCATTGCGGCGATCGCATTTGAACGAATAAGGCGAGCAAGTCCGCAAATACGTTCACCAAGAATCGGATTACGTTTATGCGGCATCGCCGATGAACCCTTTTGTCCTTTTTTAAACGGTTCTTCAACTTCAAGAACTTCAGTCTTTTGCAATGCACGAAGTTCTGTCGCCATTTTTTCAAGTGTACACGCAGTTACCGCACATGTGTTCATGAACACCGCATAGCGATCACGTTGCACTATCTGATTGGAAACGCGCGCGTAGTCAAGTCCGAGACGACCGCATACATCCTCTTCAATATCGGGATCGATATTTGCAAATGATCCGACTGCACCGGAGATCTTCCCGACAGCAATGTCCTTACGTGCGGCTTTCATTCGTTCAAGATTACGCTTCATTTCTTCATACCATACGGCAAGTTTGAGTCCGAAGGTAATCGGTTCTGCATGAATTCCGTGGGAGCGACCTATCATAAGCGTATATTTATGTTCAATCATGCGTTTTTTTAATGCATCAATGAGAAGCGATATATCGTCAATCAGTATATCTGATGCATCACGAAGAAGCAACGCATTGGCGGTGTCAAGCATATCAGAGGATGTCATCCCCCAATGGATAAAACGACTGTCCGGGCCTACATATTCGGCAACATTGGTTAAGAATGCAATAACGTCGTGATTCGTGGTATTCTCGATCTCTTGTACGCGTTTTGGATCAAATGCGGCTTTTTCTCGTATAACACGAAGACTTTCATCGGGTATAACCCCTTTTTTATTCCAAGCCTCACACACGGCTATTTCTACCGCCAGCCACATTGAAAGTTTATGTTCTTCTGTCCACACTTGCCCCATTTTCTTCCGTGTATAGCGTTCTATCATGATTTTTTCCTCCTGTGTTGTTCCTTACCGCAAGATTATAGAATACTCACAAAAAATAACAAGTAAAAACCATATATAATTATAAAATTGAAAGAACATGTCTGCAAGTTTACCGCCAGAAAACCGTTACGTATTCGTTTCCTGACATCGCTGATGAATTATAGTAATATCTTCAGGAAGCTTTCTGATACGAACAACATTTCCTGTTCTCGGGTGTGTGAATTTATACTCAAAACAGATCAGCCCCATCTCATCATGCGATGTGCCGTGTCCGTATTTTTTGTCTCCGAACAGAGGTGCGATACGTTTCAAAAAATGTTGCCGTATCTGATGCGTCCTTCCGGTTTGCGGAAAGACCAGATAATAAAACAATCGGTTATACTCTCCGATAAAACGAACATACGTGAGGGCTGTTTTCGTTTTATCATTCCATTCCACGGCATCACGGATACAATATGACGATTGAAGCGCATCAACGGGATGTGTCGTTGCGATATAGCGTTTTTTCATCGCGTGTTCACGGAACATCGCATGCAGTCGTCGTTCGGTCTCTTTATCTTTTGCAAAAAACACAAGCCCCTGTGTAGGTTTATCAAGCCTGTTGATCGCGGAAGGAACATATCCCCCCAATGAATCCGCACAGTATTCACCAACGGCCCATGATAACGAGTCGATATCCGAATATGGGGTAGGATGTACCGGCACATTCGCTTTTTTATACACCACAAAAAGCCATTTGTCATCATACGCGACATCATCTGCGGTGATATGGCATTCTACTACCTGATAAAAAGGAAGATTGACCCGTAAAAGTTCATTCGTCACCACGCGTGTGCCATCTTTTATTCGTTTTTCCGGTTTTACTTGCCATACACTGCCTTGGTGTATCAGTTTTTGTGCCTGTAAGCATGTAAGTGATAAATTCTGTATAAGTGCATCAAGTACGGTGACGGAGTTATCCTTAATTTGAATATAATATCGTTTCATGATTTGATAAAAACAAACCCTGCTACACCGTCACATGTGTCTATATAATCAAGTCGAAGACGCGCGGTTGTAGCGGCATCCTCTATATCATGACGGGACGCGATAAACCATGAGAACGCTTCGGTCATGCTTTTATACCGAAGAGTTCCCTCAATATGCGTTGAAGCTGATAACTTATACGCATGTGGGTCGGTGGCGGTCAGAAGAATTCGTCCGTTTGGTGACAACACCTTTGCGCACGAGCGAAACAGCCGAACGATATCATCGGTTGAATGACAAATACCAACCGTATTTCCCATAAGCACTACTGTATCTGCACGGAGTGTGTGGGGCAAGTCGAATGCGTCAGCAAGAATATACGAATGCACTCCTCGCTCCGTTGCGATTTGCCGCATCACATTGCTTGAATCAACAGGAATGACCGTATACTTCTTTTTCTGCAAATATCCGCTGATACGCCCCGGCCCAGCACCACAGTCTAGGATCGTGCCCCGAACATATCGAAGTAACCTTTTTTCAATTGTAAAAAATTGGCGATACCCCGTAAAATAATATGATAAATCTTCATCAAAGGTTCCCACCGTTGATGCAATAACAAGCGGTGATCGCTCACCGTGTGCATAATCACTATACGCGGTTTCTAGAAGAGTCATACCATTGGTCGTATTGACGAAGAAGTGCTATTTTTAAATCGGTTATATTCTGTGCGCCTTTCACTGAAACGAAGACCGCATTCAAATCACGAAACGCAATACGCATTGAGGTCAGGTCTTCTTCGCTCAACAGATCAATCTTATTGAACACAAAAATTCGCGGTTTTTCATCAACTTTTAATTCTTTGAGCACGTCATCGACAACACCCATTTTATGAGCCAGTCCCTTACTTCCGACATCAATGACTTCAACGATCAGATCAGCATACCGAAGCTCGTCAAGCGTCGATTTAAAGGACGCCACCAATTGATGCGGAAGATTGCTAATAAATCCGACCGTATCGGAAATAAGCAGATTGCGCCCATTCGTACCGTCATCAATGAATACGGTTCGAGTCGTTGTGTCAAGTGTAGCAAATAACTTATCTTCAATATAAAGATCTTTTTTCGAGAGTAATTTCAAAAGTGACGATTTCCCCGCATTGGTATACCCGACTATCGATACCGAATAATCGTCGTGACGATTTTTTCGTTGTGTCGTACGTACCGTTTCCAGTTTTTTTAACTTATCTTTTAAAAATGATATTTTCTTTCGTATTGCCTGACGGTCCATTTCGATCTGTTTTTCTCCGGGGCCACGGAAACCCGATCCGCCTTGTTGTTTGAAAATATGCGTCCATTGATGACGTAAGCGGGAACGCATGAATTCAAGCTCGGCAAGCTGTACTTGAAGTTTAGCCTCATTGGTGCGAGCATGGCGATCAAATATTTCAAGAATGACTTGCTGACGGTCGATAACACTTCGACCAAACAGCTTTTCTAAATTACGTTGCTGAATCGGTGATAAACTCACATTAACGATCACCATTTTAATCTCTTTGTGTTCTTCAAGATATGCTGCGATCTCATCGCATTTACCTTTACCGAAATAGTGTGCGGCTTCTATTCGATCAGTACGCTGTGAGAACGTTTCGATAACGTCCCCACCCCACGTATCGACAAGAGATTCTATTTCGTCTGCAAGCTCGATAGGATCATCTTGTTGTGCAATATGATTGACAATACAACACATTATTTTTTCTAATGCCATAGATATTCTCCTGACGTTACGTGGTCGATGCAGGCAAGCGGCGGATCATTGCGACAAACATTGAACGATACACAAACTCAAGAGAAGAAAACACAAACATTCCAAGGATAAAAAACCACATTGATGTCATCATCGCTTGCGTACTGACGACAAGTAGTAATAATACAGCGCATAGGGTGAAAAAATTGACTAAAAGACTCTGCATAACCAACGATTTAAAATTCATCGCAATAATCGCCTTTTTAGAAGGCATCAATAAAAGGATCTTCAACGGCTCTGCCATTGCAAGCAATAATACAAACATTGAGAATAAAAATATATTGAAATGCCCGATGGCGACAACAACAGCCGTATAAAGAGGAATGATCAAATAAAAGGCACAATCTAAAAAGAATATTTGCACTATTGAATACGTCGCGTCCGGCTCAGCATAAATGCGTATCGAATACACGGTGGAACGAATTATTGATGCAATGATTGAAATCGCAATACCCGCAAACACAGGCACGATCCATGTCTTGATATTCGTCAGTGGCATGACAAATCCATTGAACGGAAGCGTGATCGCTTGCACAGAGGTGACAAGTCCCATCATCGACGAATAGATCGTCACGACCGGGATCATAAAAAAACAAGTCCACGACAAAAAAACTGTATAGTCTCTGCGTATATCCGATTTGATCTTTCGAGAAAGCAACCGTAACAACACTGCACATACCGCAAGCATGCCTATCGAAGCAAATACAGGTACAACGGAAGGCGAATAATAATACGAATCCGACGGGTTTCCGTCGACCACATGAACAGCCGCAATGCGTGTTGTATGAACCGGTACGCTAAAAAGACGTTGCGGCACACCCTCATCCTGGTCGTTGCCCTTGCCTTTCTCTTGAACTCGTAATGACATTTCAGGCAATTGAAAATTATTTTTATGAACTCTTAACGACTCATTTTCTTTCACAATGCTATAGTTGAATGCCTCACCGGTAAGAGCGCGCTCAAATGCATCATACACCGGCGTATCCAATTTTGAAGATAAAAATTGCAATATCGTCGTTGTATCGGGATGTGAATACGAATACAAACGCACCATTTCACGAACAATTTCGTCCATCGAATTCTCTGAGATGAGTGACGCAAGCATTGAAATGACAACAGGTGCTTTCACGTATCCGTGAAAACGAGATGCTTCATCATAGCGAGTTTGAATAGATGAGTCATTTTTCATTTTAGATTTGCTGTACGCAATATATGCGAGGTCAAAATTTGAATACTTGATAGGACCGATCACACGACTTCCGCGAAGCCTGTCAAGACGAAATTCATAATACGATGTCCATCCTTCATCAAGCCACGGTTCATCGGTTTCATTAAATCCGATCACACCATAAAACCATTGATGCGCAATCTCATGATCGATCGCACGCCCCATGAGTGACATACGTGACGTAACTTGAATAAGTGAGGGATATTCCATACCGCCGGCATCAATACCGAACGAATCAAGCTCAACGATCGTCAATTCATCATATGGATAGTGACCTATCCATGAACTCAAATGCTCAAGTGCAAACCGTGCCCTTGTCATAACAAATTCGGTTTGAGCGGCTGAAGGTGCCCGTGAACGTACATAACGGATCGGAACAGAGTTCCACGAGTTTTTCGAGATATAAAAAGACGAAGAAAAACCAAATGTACAATCATGAATACGGGTCCCTGCAAAGGCATAAAGGATTCGTTCGTTTTCGGCGAGCGTACTGATCGTTTTTAAATTCGCGACAACCGACAATTGAGACGGTATGGATACGCGAAGTGTATAATCGCTGTAATCAGAAAAAAACTCCGTATAATATCGCGCGGGCTCGCACAACCAGGTATTTTCGGCTCGTAACACGCCAATCTTGGGGAACCATTGCGAAAACCATGTTATACCGTCAGATTCATGATATCCGTAGCGTAACACACGCTGCGGAACCCTTGCTGAATACTTCATGGTAATTATGTATTTTTTTTTTGCCGAAAACCCACCGGGAGCAATTATACGATAGACACTCGGATCGGTATGCTGCTCTGCTGATACAGAATCACCGTTTACAGCAAGCGAATCCAACATAACCCCGGGATAATTAAGTGCACGGACCGTGTCTTGGAATTGGCGGGGAGCTCCCTTGATAAGCTCTGATTCTTTTTTCAATCCATTCCAATAGACATGAAATAAAATGTGGTCCGTATTAAATTCCGGCACAAAAACGACAGTTTGTAAGGCAGAGAACGACTTCCCGTCATCTGCTATCGTTACATCTATTTCATACGACACCGTACTTTCCGCAAAGAGCGAAAAGACACAAAGCAAACTACTCGATACGGTAATTAGGAGCTTCTTTAGTAATCTGCACATCATGCGGATGCCCTTCTTTCAGGCTTGCAAACGTTATTTTTACAAACCGCGCTTTTTCATGAAGCTCAGCTATGGTTTTTGCCCCGCAATAACCCATACCGGAACGAAGTCCTCCGACAAGCTGATATAATATTTCACAAACTTTTCCTTTATATGCGACACGTCCTTCAATACCTTCCGGTACGAATTTTGATTCTTCTTGAACATCTCCCTGAAAATAACGATCCTTACTGCCCTTTTTCATCGCGCTCAATGAACCCATTCCGCGATATGTTTTATAGCTTCTCCCCTGGAAAATGATGAGTTCACCGGGGGCTTCTTCGGTCCCGGCAAGTAAATTACCTAACATGACCGTATGTGCTCCCGCGGCAAGGGCTTTTACGATATCACCGGAAAAGCGAACACCTCCGTCGCCTATGACCGGTATACCCGCGTCAGCGGCATAGGAAACTACCTCCATGATCGCCGAAAGCTGTGGCATTCCGACTCCCGCAACAACGCGGGTCGTGCATATTGATCCCGGTCCGATACCTACTTTGAGCCCGTCTGCGCCAGCATCAATAAGTGCTTTTGCCGCTTCCTTTGTAGCAATATTTCCTGCAATAATGTCGATAGAAACGTTTTTTTTCAGATTACGAACGGTTTCAATGACATTTTTACTATGCCCGTGTGCAGTATCAACGATTACGGTATCAACACCGGCATCGATCAGATATTGCACGCGTTTAAATGCATCATCCAATATTCCGACCGCAGCACCTGCGCGAAGTCTGCCGTGTGCATCTTTACACGCTTGCGGAAAATCAATGTTTTTTTGAATGTCCTTTACGGTGATTAACCCCTTAAGATTGAAATCTTTGTCAACAACAAGAATTTTCTCTATGCGATGTTCATGCAATTTTCTTTTTGCTTCTTCGATCGTAGCCCCTTCCAGAAGCGTCACAAGACGCGGAGCCGGGGTCATGATTGTCTCGATTGTTTTGGTCGGATCTGCCGCAAAACGAAGATCACGGCTTGTGACAATACCTTTTAACTCGTTACCCACGGTTATGGGAAATCCCGAGATACCGTATCGTTTCATATTTTCATGAGCGGTACCGATGGTATCGGTTGGTTTTAATGTGATAGGATTCGTGATCATTCCACTTTCAAAACGCTTGACTTTATCGACCTCAAGCGCTTGCTGTTCCGGCGGCATATTCTTATGTACAATGCCGATACCGCCTTCAGCCGCGACTGCTATCGCAAGCTCAGACTCGGTAACGGTATCCATCGCCGCACTGATAATGGGAATATTAAGCGTAATGTTCCGTGTAAGTTTAGTCCGAATGTCAGCCTCGTGAGGCATCACATCGGAAGCTTGCGGTACTAATAATACGTCATCAAAAGTCAGTGCCTCGCGCTCTATTTTATTCGACATGGAAACCTCCCGGTTATAAAGAAAAGCGGGGAACGGGATTCGAACCCGCGACATTCAGCTTGGGAAGCTGACGCTCTACCAACTGAGCTATACCCGCTTTGAGGTGTACTATACGAAAAAATCGCAAATTGTCAAGTAAAATGTCGAATATGCGCGAATTTATTTATCGAGATCTTTGCGAAATTCAAAATTACTAAATATTCTTTATTCTCTAAAAAAGAGGAGTCGGGACACAAATATTGTAGTATTTTTTTGAGATACTCCGTAGCTTGCTGTGGGTCAGTCCTTTAACCATAAAATAAAAAATTCCTCTTCTTCATTTTTTTTCTTGACATATAAGAATATGCTTATATACTTAACACATGAAGACGAATACCGATTACATACTCTGGGCTGAAAAGCTGAAGGCGATCGCGCATCCGGTTCGTTTGGTGATCCTACATCGCCTTATGAGAGGATCTTTTACCCCGCAGGATATTATGGATGAGTTTGAAATAAGTCAGCCTGCCGTTTCACAACACATTGCGGTTATGCGTCGTTTGGGCATAATCCGTTGTAAAAAGAAAGGCATCATGATGTGTTACGGTATCGTTGACCCGGCAATAACAGAAGTATTACAAGTGGTTTTAACAGAAAAAGGAGGATAACTATGGCAACTATTACTATCTATTCGACCCCGACCTGTACTTACTGCAAAATGGCGAAAAGCTATCTTTCGCAAAAGAATGTTTCTTACTCTGATTTCGACGTATCAAAAGATCAGGCAAAAGCTGAAGAAATGGTACGTAAATCCGGTCAAATGGGCGTGCCCGTCATTGACATCGACGGCAAGATCATCGTCGGCTTCAACAAACCTGAAATCGACAAACTTCTCGGGTTGTAATCATTGATAAGTCAGAAGTATTGTATGCTTCTGACTTTTTTTTATCATTTTAAAGCGTATCATGCTAAAATAAATTCAGATCGTAAAAGGCCATTCGCCCCAGTAAGTGATAGGATAGAATTCGGCGATCGACATCCCGACGACACGCACAGAAAAAGGTTCAAACCCATCGACCAATAATTGAACCGCCCGAGAGGCTTGGGATATTTCCTCAAGAATTGCCAGCGTGCAGTGAGGAATCCATTGTCCGAGCTGATAATACGGCCATTTGCTCAAACTCAATTCATCACAGCATGCGTGCACCTTTTGATTGAGCATGATCAGCGTTTCAGACATCGGCGCAGCACAAAAAACAGGGATATCAGTGACGGAAAAAACTCCGATATGGCTGAATTTTAACTCAAACGGTTTCATTCCATTGCTTAAATCGGCAATATGGGCTTCAATTCGTTGTCGATCGGAAATTGAATTATACACCGCGAGAGTAATATGCGGAATTGCATTTTCTACAGTGTTGAGCGAGGGAATCCCCGCATCCGTAAGCCTATCCCAATAACGTTTTATGGCGTGATTGCCGTCATCGTCAAAAATAAGTTCAACCGCTATCGGCATGGCTCATTCTTCTTCACTATAATCATCGTCGTCACTTGGTGCATCATCCGGTGTGAACCAACCGGGTGAATAATTATACTTACCCGTTGAAAAGCTTATGCTCAGCGTATTGTCATCATACCCTTTTCGCGCAAATTCATACGAAAGACTCAGCATGTATCCTTTTATCGATACGCTTTTACCGACAACCCACCGAGAGTCCGCGGTATACCCCACTCGCAAGGAAAGAAAATCTTTCAAATTGTATTCTACGCCACCGCTTACCTGTGAATCATCGTCATCATATAAGTGTGCATTCACGGTCAAACCTATTTTTTCCATCGGCTTATATCCTGCGCCGATTATCATGCTCCATGGTTCAGGCGCTCCATTAATTTCGGGTGCCATGACATTTTTCCATGTATAACCGATTGCAAGATTATCACGCGCCATCATGAGAAAACCGACATCGATACCTTCATCAACGTCACCGGCGCTCTCCTGCCAACGAAAACTAGTTCCTATGCTCAGCATTTCTCCGAAAGGTAATTGATCGAATGAACGTGAGAACGTGATAGTTTTATTATTTATATCCAGATATCTGTTTTGAATATGTGAATATGATACTCCGGCGAATGTAACATTCCACGAATAACTATGCAAATCTTTTCGATCCTGAGAAACAAAATAATTAAAATTAAAAAAACTGTTTCCCGCATAACACTTGACGATACCGGGGTATGCAGGATTGATCATGACGCTTTGATTGACCGACCACGGGTAGGCGACCGACGAACCGCCCAAGGATTCGTTGAACGCTGACCCTGATAGTGAAAGTGCGTGAATAGAAAAAGAAAAAAAGACCACAAGCACCGCGCCGACAACGTTACATTTCATAATTCAACCTCCGAAAAAAACATACAACTCATTTATTACGCAAAATCCTTCATAAGTATAGCATACGTGAAGGTTTTATCAAGACAAGGTTTTTTCAAAAACGCCCTCCCGTATCTTTACCGTCTGATACTCCTTCTATCGTAACAAAGTACAGAACCTTTTGTATCTTCTACATTATCGTTTTTCACTCGTTGGTTCGCACTCGAATCACACGTAATCACAAATGTTTCGTTGTGCAATTACTCATACGAGACAGAATCTAAAAATAAACCGTGAGCCGGAGCGGTCTGACCGGCAAATTGACGGCTTTTTGCCTCAAACATTGCATCGATACAGTCGGCATATCGCTCACCCCAACCGATCTCGATAAGGGTCCCCGCCATAATTCGAACCATGTTGTATAAAAACCCGTCGCCTTCAAAAATAATTTCCACACAATGTTCATTTTCGACAATTTCTGCAGTATAAATAGTGCGCATTGCTTTGTTTTTTGCCTTATCAGACGTAAATGATGTAAAATCATGCTTCCCTAAAAATGAAAGGGCTGCGGTGCGCATATCTTCAATATTCAGTTTTTCTGCCACATGCCATGCATAATGTCGTTCAAATACATTCGGATACTGCCCGTTATCAATGCGGTAGATATATCGTTTCCGTTTCGCATGAAGACGAGCGTGAAAATTATCCGCCATTTCTTCGGCATTAAATATCACAATATCATTGGGCAGATACGTATATGCAAACTCAAGTATCGCCTGGCATGTCACCTCGGATCTTGTCTTAAAATGTGCAACTTGCGCATATGCGTGAGCACCGGCATCAGTTCTTCCCGAACCGTGGATCTCGATCTTTTCACCCGTGCATCGCGTCAGCACCGCTTCGATTTTACCTTGTATCGTCTTATCACTGTCGCCTAAACGTTGCCACCCGCGATATTTCGTACCATCATATGAAACAGTGATCTTGATGGTTCTCATATTATTTGGTCCACCGGTGTGCTTCGATTTGATATTCGTAGTAATATTTTCGCTCCTGTTCTCCGGGGCGTTTTGAACCGCCACCGATTTTGATCATTTTCCCATATATCGTCACTTTCGTCTTTTCGGGTATCTCCTCTTTGCTGTACACCACAAATTGTCCAATGTCTGTATCAACATACTGACTGAACGGATATGCCTCATTCATGGCGATCATATGTTGATTGATAAGCCCGGTGATCTCTCCCTGAAACATAACATATCGATTTTCAAGCGATGAAAATGATCCCGTGATCAATCGATATCGACGCAATATGCTGTGTGAGGGGATATAATGCATCACTTTCGGTGCCTCGTCAAGATGCCATTCAATTTCATCCTCATGCTTCTTGACTCCACGCACACGACCTCTCATTTCATCTTTCTTTTCAGAATAACCATACATGGTCTGTATGGTCAAAAGCAAATCACCGTTCTTTTGTACGGTTCCGATTATAGAATAATCGCCGCCTTTCATATCTGAAGCATCTATTCTCGACGCATCATCGTTCACGAAAGAATGATGCCCTTCTATACGCGTACCTGTCTGATAGAGAGTAATATCAAAAGAGCCCTGCGCCGGTTCGACGCTCCATTGCCCGGTGTAATCGGGAAGAAATATCCCTTTGCATGCAACAGAACGTTTCCCGCGAAGCATTTTTCCATTGAACATCTGCTTGTTTTTCACTCCCTCGACCTGCCCCCATACGGAATCAGTTTCATCGGTAATCGTAAAAGAAAAAAAATCCTCTTTGATAATTCCTGAAAGTGACAGATCGGTGCGCCAAGAGTCATCAGACACCACGCCGTATAACTTGCCGTCAGTTTCGGTAATTTTAGCAGAAACAACCTCATCCCCGGTATCAAGTTCCAATTGATACACCGTCATAGCATAACCTCCCGATGTCAAAAACAAAACACACCATATGCATATCACTACGATTCGATGTTTCATATTTACCCCCAAATTCTTATCTACGTCATTCTTCATGAAGTATACGTGTATTTGCATGCTTTTGCAAGTGTGCCTTTGTTGTATTGAACAATTTATCCGCAATGTTGTGTAAAAGAATCATTTTGCCACCCCATCATCACGGACCAAACCGACAACGAATATGTGATGACTTCCGTTTTTTTATGAAAACAGATTTTTTATCAATCCCGCAACGTTTTTCGCATCGCACAACTGCTGCATACGTCGAGTGTGAATTATATATCGCATTGTTTTATGACGTATCGAGCCCTTTGCGAAATTCGAATTTTTTCATTTTCTATTTTTCATAAAGAGGAGTGTGGGGATGAAATCCACACTATATAACAATTGTTTGCTATCCCCTCTCCCCGCACTTATTTTCATGGGAGAAAGAAAATGCGGAAAAATCAAACTTTATAAAGACCTGAAAGTTGTGAAACAATTCGTGCACCTTTTTATCATGATTCACCCAATTGCATCTTCAAGATTTTATTCACACACATTTCATCGCGTCATATACATATTTCACATCAATTGCATTGACAACCACACTTAAAATCAGTAAACTGACCATACAAAATCATGAAAAAAAACACGCCGACACCCTACTTGAACGATTTGAATCGTTTCACATCCTTCTTCATACGCGCATGGCATGATGCCAATGCTCATGAGAATAAGAAAGACTCGTTGTCGACAAAAGATATTCGAGAGATTGCCCTTCGCGTCGAAGAACTTTCAAAAGGATTAACACGAGAACGGAATTTGATAGGAAGCCGATATATGAATGATACACAAAATCGCACGGCGTACCTTATCTATTTTTGGCAAATTTCATATATTCAAGCGCGTATCGCGCTGGAACAGCTGTCATTTAAACCTCAACATGCACTTGATCTGGGTTGTGGCCCCGGACCGGTTTCAATGGCATTGGCTGATTGTGGCGCGGATGTTGTTGCTGCAGATTACAGCAAAGATGCACTTACGATGGCGCGCGACATTGCTCAATTTGCACATAAAAACATACGTTTTATCTCGTGGGATGCTATCAAGAATCCATTGCCTGAGGGACGTTACGATTGTATCACGATAAGTCATCTTCTTAATGAACTATGGGAAACCTCTGCACGGGTAGAGTTACGAGCTGATCTCATCGATACCGCAGGTGAATTACTGACTCCGAACGGAAGACTGATAATAATCGAACCGGCTCTTCTTGCGACTTCGCGCGAGACTCTTCAAATGCGAGATGAATTGACAAAACGCGGTTGGTTTATACAATATCCGTGTCCGGGAGAATATCCCTGCCCGGCATTGAATGCTGAAACCGGCATGTGTCATACCGCATTTTCTTATGAAAAAACGCCCTTATTAGAATCAATTATACGCAATACGAGTTTTAAAAAAGAATTTATCACAATGACATTACTTATCATAGGGCGTCATCCGATACCCCATACTCCCGCTCACGTACGCGTAGTCTCGGAAATCATGACCACGAAAAACGGTCGTTACAGGATCATTTTATGCGGGAACGGAAAACGGATATCATTATCGGTCGCTCACACTGCCACACCCTCGCTACTCGAGCAGTTTCGCTCACTTTCTCGCGGAGATCTCATCGCTATTCATAACGCTGAAATGAGGGAAAACGGCATGGGACTTATCGAAAACTCTCTAATAGAAAAAATCCAATAATCACGACGGCAGCACAGCATAATCATTTTATTGTATAACTACTCAAGGCTTTTACACGAAAGAAACGATTTTCATATCCGTCGAGTCGAATGCGGCATCACAAACTTCAGCTCTCGCCGTTACATAATAGTCGCAATGCTCTTTTTGAACAAACGAACCTATTTTCCCCAAGATATGAAACACCCCGCCTTGTGCAATGAGTGCTTCATTTTTTGTTTTCATTATGGCAAAATCTAAACGTATCGGAAATGTTCTCACGATTCCGGCCTGGAGATTGATCGGCCCGGCAATGACGCATGTACCCAATTCAAACTTTCGGGTCTTTTTTTCTTTCCCTTTTCCGGTTGTATGTTTTTCTATAAAACTGACAGTTATTGAAATTATCTGCTGGTCGCTTTTCGAATGCACGGCGACATTACCTTCAAGCCGTTTACTGTCTTTGGGTATCTCAAGCGGAATTTCAAGCTCAATCGTAACTCCGTGTATACCTAAAAATGTTTTGACCTTTTTTAAAATCGACATTGATATTCCTCCTTGCAGAACGGCATATACAATACCAGATTACCGCAAAAAATCAAGTCGTCGACCTGAGAAAATGCCGTGCATACGAATACAAATATTTGCAATACAATTATAATAAAAAACCCGAAGCTTCGTAAGGAACTTTTTTACGCAACAACAAAACAGACCCGTTATCATCAGCAACGGAACCGTTATCAGCATCCCGTATATGCGTATAGACGAACAACGCGACAAATAATACCGCACATACCGTAAGAACAACTCCTGCAAAAATTATAAACTTTTTCATGATATCCACCTCTTATTAAGAATAAGACATCACATACGGTTAAAAAGTTTCAATTCACATTCATTCGCTTAATCGACGTTTCGCAAAATGTGCACAAGTAATCCCTGCATATTGAACATGGCATGGATAAGTATCGCGATGATCATGGAATTATATTTTTCTCGAAAATATCCCGCACACCATCCGAGGACCGTCGTCACTACGATAATCTGTACCACAAAAAGCATACTTGCACCGGTTTTTATCAATCCGACATGCATCAATCCGAACACGATACCGCTTAAGATAACAGGCCATGTTATACGCGTACCGAAAAATGGCACCGAATACTTTTTAAGCGGAGCTAACATTGTTTGCAACAAACCACGCACAAGAAATTCTTCTGCGATACTCGCCCAGATCACCACAAACAGCAGTATCTGCCATGATTGCATGGTTTGAAACACAAAATGCTCCGATTTACCGTTGTGTTCATAGCCCAGAGCGGTAGTTATCGCCATAAAAAGCATCACTGAGATCGTGACCATGAGAAAAGACCACAAAAATGCTTTCACGGCGGACAAAAATGATATTGAAACATTACGTAATGGCCAAATATCTTTACGACGTAATACCCATGCACAGAAAACTGTCAATACAAGCATTGATGTGTGTAACCAAAAAGTAGAAGGAATATACGGAACATGTATACCGGAAACCATTGTGATTATCATCGATGCCGCAAATATTCCTAAGGTTAACACGAATGCCGAAACAATTCTCATAAGAGTTGACATGATTACCTCCTAAAACAGTAGTATAGTTCACGACTCTTGTTTGTCAACATGATGTTTGTTTTTTTCTATTGAAATTTCTTATTCTGCCGATACAATACATATATGAGGAATACTTTTATACATTCTTTCACACTCATAGCGTTTTTCATGCTCATGAGTTGTGCCAAAGCAAATGACGACATCACGAATCCCGATGTATTGACAACGTTTCGCCCTGTCACTCAATGGGCAGTGGTGGTCGGCTCCCAAAGCACGCATATTCAAAACCCGCAATCACTTCACATCACTGCGCAGAACGAGGTGTACATTGCCGATTTCGCCAATGACCGCATACAGGTTTTCGGTGTAACCGGAGCATATGTGCGAACGATCGGAAGCAGAGGAAGTGATATCGGTCAGATGATCGGGCCTCGCGGAGTTGCCGTTGACTCGTTAGGCAATATTCTTGTGTCCGATTACGGTAATGGTCGTGTGTTATTTTTTGCTAAAACATCTTCAGGTTTTGAGAATACGCTCACTTTTACTGCTTTTAACGGCACAACCCTAAATCAACCTTACGGGGTAGCCACGTATGAAGAATTTGTACCCCAAATATCGGGTGATTTTTATATTGTCGATACCGGTAACTCCCGTTTGGTACGCTGTGATCGAGCCGGAACATTTATATGGACCTACGGAACCGACGGGGCGGGAACAACACAGTTACATCTTCCAACCGATGTAGGTGTAACGGCAAACGGACAATATATCTATGTATCCGATACCGGTAATAATCGTATCGTCCAAATTGACAGAAACGGCACACGTATAACTTCTTGGGCAGACGGTGGCGAATCACATGTCGATCTTAACGGCAATGTCGGGATACATGTAGATTATGCAGGGAATATTTATGTGGCAGATCAGTATAACCATCGAATCATTAAGTATACGTCCACCGGCACTGTTTTGGGTTATTATGTGTTCGCATCGACGGTCTATCCTGTTGATATCGTATCTGATCATCGCGGAAATGTGTATGTGGCAGATTTTGTCAATTCAACAGTTCATATTCTTGCTGAATATCATTGAAAGGACTGCTATGAAAACCATACAAGAACTCAAACGCGAACTCGAAACTCATCCTCAGGAATATGCTTTTTACAGGGCTCTCGCCGATGCATATGTTGATAACAATGAGATCACTGAAGCGATTGATGTTTTTGAACGATATTTGACGATGAATTCCGACCATTCAGAAGTATACAACAACCTCGGTTCGTTGTATTTTGTGATCAAGGATATCGTGAAAGCAGAGCAATATTTCATAGACGGTTTGCAAAAAGATCCTTCCAATCTTGATATTATCTGCAACTTACGAGATATTTACGCACAGGTCGGCAGATTGGATGCGTCATTGGGCATGATCGAACGATATGCTGAACTCACCAAAGACCCGTTGGTCTTCAAAGAACTTGCCGAAACCTATAAAAAATTCGGCAACTATCCCAAAATGCTTGAAATGGAGCAAAAATACTACCTGTTCGCCGAGAAGGCATAGATAATGGATCCGCTCATATCAGCATGTCTTATAGTTAAAAACGAAGAAAAAAACCTATCCCGATGCCTTCATTCGATTGTTGATAAAGTCGATGAAATAATTGTGGTTGATACCGGCTCATCCGACAGTACAGTAGCATGTGCTAAAATATTTACCGATAAAGTCTACTATTTCCCGTGGATCAACGACTTCAGTGCAGCTCGCAATGAAAGCCTTGCATATGCACAATACGATTGGGTATTTGTCATTGACGCAGATGAAGTGCTCGATTCAACGTGTAATTTACAACAACTGATACGTGACAATCCTCATGCAACCGCCTTTACATTAAAAGAAATTGATGTCACCCCCGATAGTGAACCGGTAAGCATAAGCGTGAGCAGTGAGAGATTGTTTTTACGAAAAAACGCTCGGTATGATGCGTTAGTGCACAACGCTCTCACGCTTCAAAAACCGCTTGTCGTCCATCACGACTCTGTGTTGTACCATTACGGTTATAATATGAGTGATGCGGAACTTATAACCAAATACGAGCCGCGATTGCCCTTACTGGAAGAACGATGCAGATGTTACCCGTCTTTTGAGTCGGACTATTACCTTGCAAGTACCTATTTGATACTCAAGCGGTATAATGATGCATACGCTGTGTTTGAAAAAATAACGAAAAAGTATCCTCGCTTCGAACGTCAAGAAAATATCAGAACAGGAATAAACATATGTTTTTTGGATTTTGTTTTGAATAATCCCGATAAAGGTTATTCCCGCGCAAGTCACTTTTTCGAAGCGACCAATCGACCGATTTTTTTATTTTTCAAAGGGATATTCGCTTCCAAAATCGGAAAATATACCGAATCAGAATCAGACCTGTCATTGGTCACTCCCGATGATGATTTCCTTTCAATACCTGACCATCGACGATTGATCGCCTATGCACGAGGGATTAATGCGTTCTTCTGTAATAATATTGAGAGAGCACAACACTATTTCAACGAATACATCGCGTCACATTCACCGGGAGAAGGACAATTGCTCGCAACAGCCGACACGTATGTCGCTATCAATCGGACTGATCTGCTCGAGTCCCTTGCGTCTGATCTTGAAAAATGTGAGCAGCCGCATGCTTGGGCGTTACGTGCCTTATATGCGGAAAAATCCGGAGATCTGCCCGGCGCGGTTCAATGGTATAATCGTGCACTTGCGCACACCCCGAAGAGTGCGCTCTATAACGCATTGGGTGTGGTTCTTTTTCGTCTTAAGGATACTGAAAGAGCCGTTGAAATAATAAAAAAGGCAGTTACGTGTTCACCTGTTGATATGCGTGCATTTGACAATCTCATGCTTATTTACAAAGATGTGCTCCACGATGAAACAAATTACGTCTACTGGGAAGCGCAACGAAACACAATGAAAGGCACACATACCGTATGAAACATGAAGAAAAATTGCGAAACTTGACCGATGCTTTAAAAAACAAAGATTTCGAATCCGCAGATTCACTGTCACGTGAATTATGGCAAGAACAAGGATTATTGAGCGAAATACAGTACATTGATGTTTTCTATTATCGTTGTGCGGCTCTTTCCGAACTGAAAAATTGGGCCGACACCGAAACGATCTCTCGTCAATTCCTTACACATCATCCGGGACATATCGACGGTTTGTACTGGCTGGTAACGGCATTATATCGTTTGCAACGCTTCGATGATATGGTCGCTTACAAAGACGACTATCTGGCGGCCATTGATCACGCAGGAAAGAAAACGGCTCCCCATTCACACAGTTATAAACAATTCGGTATCGCCTTATACGCGATGAGTAAAGCTCTTGTCGCGACCAATCACATTAATCGTGCCATTGAATTGGGTGTGGCCCTGTATCGTATGACAAAAGCCAAAAAGGTGCTTGCCATGCTTATAGAACTGTTTCACAATCATTTCCAATGGCAAAACCTTATGAATATCCGTATAAGTGCGAAAAATGACGGCCACAAAGATATGTGCGCACGTATTGACAGGTATCTGAAAGATAAAGACACATGGAAAAATAATATAATGTTATCCGCGTGTCTTATCGTAAAAGACGAAGAAATGTTTATTGAACAATGCCTTGCATCCATTTGTGAGCATGTTGACGAGATTATTATCGTCGACACCGGCTCGACCGACCGTACCGTTGAGATCGCAAAAAAATATACTGATAAGATCTTTTATTTCAAGTGGATCAATGATTTCAGCGCCGCACGCAGAGAAAGCATACGGCATGCACAAGGAAATTGGATATTCATAATTGACGCGGATGAGAAGTTGGAACTCCATAAACCCTTTAAAGATGTGATCGCGTACGCAATAGAAAATGAACGTGATTGTATCAAAACACACTTTCTCGATTGGAAAGAAGATGTGGTGAAGGGGAAAGGCGTCTCCAACGGACGTATTTTACGTAAATCATTTGTACGCTTCGAAAGTGCGATCCATAATCAGATCGTCGGGTATGCGACGCACATGTTATCCGATGATTGTATTTTACATCATTACGGTTATTCGTCAAAAATATTGAAAAGAATAGACCGATTGAGTCAAACCCGTGAAATGTTGTTATGTGAGCTTGATACCTGTGATTCTGAGATCAAAAAATATTATATGTACTATCAACTGGGTGTAACCGATTTTGGCCTCCAACAGTTCAGTCAAGCATTTGAATGGTTTAAGAAAGCATTAAGCGGATCTCATTTATTGCCGAAATATATTATGTTACAAGCCTACACATTTTGTATGCGAATCGGAGCAGGAGAATATGATGACGAAAAAGTCCGTAAATACGCATTGCTCGGATTAACGATAAACGAGGAATATTTGGATTTTTATTATTATCTCGGATTATATTATGAACGTACGCGTGATTACGGACAAGCGACCTACTTTTTCAAGAAATATTTTAATTATGTCTATGATATGAAATTTTCAGGTGAGGAAATGTTGTAC
Organism: uncultured bacterium; assembly: GCA_964423645.1. Taxonomy (GTDB): domain Bacteria; phylum Macinerneyibacteriota; class Macinerneyibacteria; order Macinerneyibacteriales; family CAYRFE01; genus CAYRFE01. The sequence goes on from CAYRFE010000004.1 coordinate 92,725, forward strand.
TCGCTGTCTGAAAAACAGATTATTATCGTAAAATATCTGCATTGCCTTCATTTTCGCGGTAATCTGGTCCGTGAAGATCTTGAGATCGTTCGATTTGATGCTGACTTTTTAACAAAAGACGCAATCATTCTCTATGGACAAATTGCCACTCAAATTTCCGCCGCATATGCTGCCGCATTTTATGAAACAATAATTGATGCCGTTCCGGATGCTTATGTGTTTGATAATGCAACTTCACTTTTATGCGATTGCGGCGAATACTCGAAAGTGCATCTTCTTGCTTCTCGCGCGATTAAACTTTATCCCGAGATCATCTTATCAGTTAATAATGATGCATTGGCACATTGGCATGAGGGCAATCGTGAAAAAGCGCTCTCAATTCTTGACAACCTTGTCGCAACACATCCTGAGTATACTCAAGGAATCAATAATCTTCGGTATATGCAAGAAAATTTCAACAAAACTACTTAAGTTTTCGTATAAAACTCCGATAACATCAAAAAGATGTAAGGAGGTGGTGTGACAACCGGAAGAGAGAAATGAACCATAGGGACTTTTGTGGACTCGAAAAAGGTTGGAACATTTAAACCACGCCGGAAAGGATTCCGGTGTAAAACCCAAGGAGGGTGATGTATGAGAATTAACCACAACATCCAAGCGTATGACTCTTGGAGAAACCTGAACCAAACGAACTTGAACTTGAGCGGAAACCTCAAAAAATTGTCATCCGGTTATCGTATCAACGTTGCAGCTGATGATCCTGCAGGTCTTGCTATTTCTGAAAAACTTCGTTCACAGATCGGTGGTCTTGAAGGCGCTATCGATAACTCCGGTACCGCTATTTCAATGATCCAGACCGCGGAAGGTGCGTTTTCGGAAATTCATAACTTGTTGAGCAAAATGCGTCTGTTGGCAGTAAAATCCGCAAACAGCGGCGCAAACAGCGAAACCATGTTGCAATCGAACCAGGATGAAATCCAGTCTTCTCTTCAAACGATCACACGTATTGCACAGACCACTCAGTTTGGTGAAAAGTATTTGTTGAACGGCGATAACGGCAACACCGTTACCTCTATCAACTCATACGGCGGACTCGGCACGAACGGCTTCCGTTTGGAAGAATCAACCTTGTCAACCGGTGTACATACCATCAACCTGACAGATTTTGAGGATGCGACCGCCGCGTTTACCGCAGGTGCTGCGTCAAACAGTGGAACACTGTACAATATTACCACCGGAACAATACGCGGTCTTGAGAGCGGTACACACCGCATTACCGTATCTGAAGCAACCTATAACTCTGCAGTAAGTGCAAAAGTAACACTTGCAGACGGTGATGTTGTTGCTCATACCGTTGTTGTAAACGTATTCGGTATTTCTGTTACTATGTTTTCAGGCTCTGCAACCACCATTACCTATTCAGAGGGTGACGAACAGGACCTGCTCCAGAATATTGTCAATACGATCAATGCACATGCATCATTAAGCGCTGTTGACAACGGTGACGGCACTTATTCCGTGACAATCGATGATGTCGGCTTAAAAGGTAATGTAGCGGCAACATATGACACTTTATACACCACTGCCGGGTATAGTACCGCAACAATGACCAGTTCTGATCTTACGCGAATTGGTTTTTCAGATGCAGAATCTACTCTTGGAACTGATGCTAAGATCAAACTTGACGATGGTGCATTATACACCCTTGCGTCAACTTCTTATGCAGGCGGTACCGACAATATCCATCTTACCACAGGAACAGGCGGCGTCATTGATGTTGCATTCGGCAGTACTACTCTCCAAGGCGAGATCGTATCGAAAGTGTATACATTCAATGTGACCGGTGCAAAAGCGAAAGCGACTCTTGACGGTAACTCAAGTGTTGTCAGTGTAAGCGCAGATGTTGAAAAACGTCTTACCTCAGGGATTGCCAACGGCGGAGAAGTTGATTTTACACTTCGTAACCTGGCCGCAACTCTTGGTACCACGACAACCGCGTCTATCGTTTTCAGTGTTGTTGATAATGCAATGCAGTTCCAGATCGGTGCAAACAGCGGACAAACCGTGAAGATCGGCGTCAATAATGTTGCCGCAGATCAAATCGGTACCGGTCTTACGAACACTTCCGGCTTTGATAACCTTGGCGAGATAGATGTCCGTTCTGCACAAGGCGCATCGGATGCCATCGCAGTTATCGATAAAGCCATTGATGACATATCCTCGATCCGCAGTAAACTCGGTGCGTTCCAAAAGAATACACTTGAAGCGAACTTGCGTAACTTGCAGATCAGCCGTCAGAACATGACCGCGTCTGAATCACAGATCAGAGACGTCGACATGGCACAAGAAATGGCTGAATTCGTAAAGAACCAGATCCTTGCTCAGTCCGGTACCGCAATGCTTGCTCAGGCGAACAGAATGCCTCAGTCAGTACTGCAATTACTCGGCGGCTAATGAGGAATAGAAATAGTGCAGGGGGAGCGTATACTACGCTTCCCTTAGCGGTATAAGGAGGTAGTATGGACAAAATTCAACTGAGCGGAGCGGTAACACCGATGGTGGACGCCGAGTCGTTTACAGTCCGTACAGCCCCGTCTTCTGTTTCTCAAAGCTTTTCATCTTCAGGTGTCCAAACGCTGACATCGGAAACAAAGTCGGGTAAAACAACAGAGATTGTGGCTCCCAGAGAAGTCGTCAGTAGAGAATCTATTGAAAAAATGGTAAAGGAAGCAAATGATCTGATGAAACATCTCAACAATCATCTTGAATTCTCGGTTGATTCCGAGACGAAAGACCTGATTGTTAAAATCGTTGCGACTGATACCAAACGAGTAATCCGGGAAATACCGCCTGAAGAGGTACTGCACTTGAGGCAGAAGCTTCGCGAGTTGTCCGGATTAATATTTGACGAAGAAGCCTGATTAATATCGGCGGTGGCATCACCGCCGATGCATTTTTATCTATTTTTATTCTGTTTTCGTGAGTTTTTGCTGGAAAGGATTCCGGTGTAAATCCCAAGGAAGGTGATGTATGAGGATTAACCACAACATCCAAGCGTATGACTCTTGGAGAAACCTGAACCAAACGAACTTGAACTTGAGCGGAAACCTCAAAAAATTGTCATCCGGTTATCGTATCAACGTTGCAGCTGATGATCCTGCAGGTCTTGCTATTTCTGAAAAACTTCGTTCACAGATCGGTGGTCTTGAAGGCGCTATCGATAACTCCGGTACCGCTATTTCAATGATCCAGACCGCGGAAGGTGCGTTTTCGGAAATTCATAACTTGTTGAGCAAAATGCGTCTGTTGGCAGTAAAATCCGCAAACAGCGGCGCAAACAGCGAAACCATGTTGCAATCGAACCAGGATGAAATCCAGTCTTCTCTTCAAACGATCACACGTATTGCACAGACCACTCAGTTTGGTGAAAAGTATTTGTTGAACGGCGATAACGGCAACACCGTTACCTCTATCAACTCATACGGCGGACTCGGCACGAACGGCTTCCGTTTGGAAGAATCAACCTTGTCAACCGGTGTACATACCATCAACCTGACAGATTTTGAGGATGCGACCGCCGCGTTTACCGCAGGTGCGACAGCGAACAAAGGAACGTTTTATCACGTTGTGACCAGCTCACTACGAGGTCTTGAGAGCGGTACACACAAAATCACTGTATCAGAAGCAACATACAACACTGCAGTCAGCGCAAAAGTCGATCTTTTTGACGGAGATGTAGTGGCACACACTACCGTGGTCGATATATTCGGTATTTCAGTAACCCTTTTTTCGGGTTCTGCGACTACCGTGACCTACACAGTAGGCGATGAGCAAGACCTGCTCCAAAAAATTGTCAACGATATTAATGACAATGCCTCGTTGAGTGCAGTTGATAATGGAGACGGTACCTATTCCGTCACTATTGACAATATAACCTTAAAGGGAAATCTTTCCGCAGCATATGATACCTTTATAGGCTTACCGACTGCAGGTTCAATCAGCACAGCCGATTCAACAAAAATGGGACTTGCAGAAGCACAAACCTCGCTCGGTGTTAATGCAACGATCGGGCTTGACGATGGACCGATCTATACCATTCCAGATGGTTATCATGACGGTGTTTTTTGTATGGGCGGGCTACCACCCGATCCCTTCCATCTTACCACCGGCAACGGAGGCGTTATTGATATCGCGCTTGCATCATGTAGCTTCCAGTATGAATTTGTATCAAAAGTGTATACATTAAATGTCACCGGTGCAAAAGCGAAAGCGACTCTTGACGGTAACTCAAGTGTTGTCAGTGTAAGCGCAGATGTTGAAAAACGTCTTACCTCAGGGATTGCCAACGGCGGAGAAGTTGATTTTACACTTCGTAACCTGGCCGCAACTCTTGGTACCACGACAACCGCGTCTATCGTTTTCAGTGTTGTTGATAATGCAATGCAGTTCCAGATCGGTGCAAACAGCGGACAAACCGTGAAGATCGGCGTCAATAATGTTGCCGCAGATCAAATCGGTACCGGTCTTACGAACACTTCCGGCTTTGATAACCTTGGCGAGATAGATGTCCGTTCTGCACAAGGCGCATCGGATGCCATCGCAGTTATCGATAAAGCCATTGATGACATATCCTCGATCCGCAGTAAACTCGGTGCGTTCCAAAAGAATACACTTGAAGCGAACTTGCGTAACTTGCAGATCAGCCGTCAGAACATGACCGCGTCTGAATCACAGATCAGAGACGTCGACATGGCACAAGAAATGGCTGAATTCGTAAAGAACCAGATCCTTGCTCAGTCCGGTACCGCAATGCTTGCTCAGGCGAACAGAATGCCTCAGTCAGTACTGCAATTACTCGGAGGCTAATGTTTTAAAAAAGTAACGCGAAAAAGTATGAGATAAAAGCGGCGGTCTTTCGGCCGCCGCTTTTTTTATCAAAAATAATATCGCACTCCGATACCTGCATTAAATGATAGTTCTGTTTCCGGGACAAGGTCAAATACGGGAGCTATTTCAATAAAAAAATCTATTGGTGTTGTCTTTAGTCGATAATCAACACCGATCGGGACACGCACACCAATACGCGCTTTCGTATCATTTTCATCATCGGCAACAACTTTATCATCTTTTCCGGCAGCGATAAATCGCCCTCCAATACCGTAGTGCATATAAAGCCAATTATTTGATGTAATTTGCGCAAGATTCATTGAATGAAACAAATAATCGACATGCAAGTGCACAGCATCGTATTTTCCGAATGACCACGCAAACCCACCGTCGATTGCCGTTGTTTTCCCTGTCCATACTTTAAAACTGAGTCCGGTCGGATCACCAAGCACAATTCCAAGCCCAAAATCGCCGGCTTTCGCCATTGATGACATAAGGACTGCCATTACCACCAAAACATAAACTTTCTTCATAGTATCACCTCGTCACGACTATACTCCTGATCATGATTAAAATCAAACTGAAACGGGGTATTACTTATCCAATAACCTCCTGTAATACCGATCAATCTCATAACCGAATTCTTTGTCATTGATGAGCTTTCGTAATTCCCGTACACGTTTTTTCCATTCTTCATCGGCAGTATCTTTTTTTTGTTTTCCCGTTAACAGTTTTTCGACCAATTCCCTTTTACGTTTCTCGGAAGGATCCCCCGACTGCATGTCGCTTATAAGTTTTTCAAGTTTTAATTCCATTGTTTTTGACATTGATTTTTTTCGTGCGAGATCCATATCTTCTGCAATGCGGTTCATCTCATCACGTAACGCATCTATCCTTTTTTGGGTGCTTCCCTCTGATTTTTTTCCTAATTCACCCATCTTTTCCGCCAATTCATGCTGTCGTGTTTTCAGCGAATCGCTTAATGAATTTCCATTCTCTGAATTCTCGGTCATCGAAGACATTTCGTTACTGAGCGTTTGTTGCTGCCCCAAAATATCTTTCAACATCTCAGACAATTGGCCGGCGTTAAGCTGTTGTGCTCGTTGTTGTGACTGGTCCAATGTTTTTAACAATTGAGTAATGAGCACAAGATGTGTGTCATACACGTGCTTATAGCTTCCGCCTCGATTGAGTTGGACGCGATCAAGAAGCACAGAAAGTTCTGACAATGAAAACATTACTTCAGGTCCGACATACAACACTCCCGCTCCTAATTCGTTTATCAATCGATCATGCAAACTCAGCATCTCTTTCATAATTACAATATCATGCAATGTGGCAGAACCCTTCTGTATTCGTTCTTCAAAAAGATCTGACCATGCAAGAGCCTCTCCGATGATACGGATAATCACTTCACGCATCTCATCATTTGCCTTTCCGGACATGAGATCACGCAACTTTTTCAACGAATCAAGAAGCTCTTGCTTATTATTATTCTTTGCAAATTGCGCTGCGGCGTGTTCAATCATCGGATCCTGATTTGATCGCAGAAATTCATTCATCTTTGTATTGATTTCGCTCGGATCGGACGTATGTTCGACGGCGCTGATAAGGGCATTGAGTGCTTGCGTTTTTTTCAACTGTTTGAGCGCATCTCTAAAGTTTTTAAGCATTGATGCCACCGAATCGAGTTTTTTTTCTATTTTTTCTGTTTGCTCTTGCAACATCCGCAAATCGGTAGTTTGTAACAATTCGGCAATTTCTTCGGCAAGGGCCTTGAGTTCGGGTTGTGCGACCTCTCGAATATATCGTTCTTGATCATTATCAAGAATTGGGGCACTTTCCTTCAACATCTCACCGATATCATCAATATGCTCCTGCATTTTCTGTAATGATTCTTTCATATCTTTATTGACTTCACCGTGCAATCGGGTTTGATCAAGCGTATGTTGGACTGAGTCGGTCAATTCTGATAATTTTTCATCATTTTTCCCTGCGGTCTCAGTTATTTCTGTTGTAAATTCCGAGATCCGCTCATTTTTCACTTCATCGTTCATTTCCCGAAGCATTATCTCAGCACTCGAATATTGCCCTTTTATATCATACACTCGTACCGTAAGCATCATTCCGTCATATACCGCCATATTTTCAAGCGGTATGTCAAGCTGCATCTCTTGGCCGTGTATATGATTTTGTAATAACACCGTGTCCCCGTTGATCACGCGCCACTGTGCAAGCCCCCAATCATCAGATACTGATGCCACTATTCGCCCGGGCTTTTGTGCTGAAAAATATATAACACCTTGCGATGTCAAGCATTGAATGCTCGGTCGATCATCATCTATTATTGTGTAACGGTATGATCCTGCATTATATTCTTTCACGTCATCGCGCAGACTCACTGATATTGTCTCATCCGTCAATTTTACACGCGCAGAGATATTTTCTTGAGGAAGAATATGTGTGGTGTGCAGTCCGTTACGAACGATTACCATTCGAACAGAGTCTGATACCTTTGCATCAAAAGCCCAAACGGTATCACGAAACACAAGCCCGTCAGGGACACGCAACGCTGCATCTCGAATATACGCAGGATGTATCAGAGAGATATGGATGTCATGCATCGAAGGAAGCGGTATCATGCGAATCGTCTTTTCAAACGTCTCATTCCCTGCCCCCACCCTGATATGCAAATCTTCATGAATAACCATGGTATGCCGCACACTGAACCCGTATTGGGAGAGTATTCTTTCGCCATTGATTGTGAGGGTATACTGAAGTTTTTCCGGTGAATATGCTGATATCGATACTGTCTCTCCTGATGAGAGCATATCCGGAATATGCGTGAAAATCACGACGGGAGACATCGGCATCATAAATACGTGAGGAAATACCAATAAAAATAATAATGCTGCAATGATTGAATACAGCGAATACCGTATATTCAACGATAGACGGCGTATCAAATTTTTAATGTTGATATGTACAAAAATGTCTTTGAGTTCTTGCCTAAGATAATCACGGATCCCGGTATGTGTCATATAGGCATACAGATCGCGAAAACGAGGAGCTGTCACTTCACAACACCGTATGATCTGCTTTGAGATTATGATATATACGACAAGAGATACGATCGCGAAAAGAAACGAAAACCCATACGAACCCGGACCAAAGACCAGTATGGAGAAAAGTACGCAAAACACGATAAACCAAAATCGAACGACGACCGCACTCAAACCCAAGAGTGAAAAAAATACCAGAATCCGAAGCTTCATGTACCGGCACTCGTATGTATAAACGCAAGACGATCATGAAGATACTCTTTGAAAAGAGTCGGGATATGGATCGATTCGTCAAATGATGACAATAACACAAGTAACATATACTCTCCCTGTAGTAACGGGCGCTTAGCAAAAAATATTTCTTGTTTATTTTCTTTGATCAGTGCTTCCATAGAAAAAAGATATCCCTGAATATCCGCGCCTCGTTGCGGATTACTCATGCTATTCATTTGTGATAATTTTTCAGACAGTGTAGCGATTAATGGCGAAAGTCCTGTGGTGTCAAACGTAAACATACTTGATTATCGACTATTTTTATAATTCATCATAGAAATTACATATCCCTCAACGGTGCACTGCTATAAATAACAGAGCATTGTCTCGCCGGTTATTCCAGCATAGAGCTCAATGTACGGCTTGACCGGACTTGATGTTATTTTGGGGTACAACACCGCCTCAATTTGAAAAAACCCTACCGATTGGCTCATCTCAGCAGTAATTCGTATCGGCTTCTGTTCGCCCTTAGTAAGTCGTATTTTCTGTATGGCACTTGCCGAGTATCGGTGGATATCACCGATCTTTGGCTCTGTAGACAATTGAGTAGTAATACGAGCACGCCCCTTTTCCATGTCGCACCCATCACCGATGAGAACAAGACCGGCTTCAAGTGAGTGAATTTTTTGTGTTGCCATGTGTCCGGCAATGCCCTCGACGATCATTGAACGAACCGTGACCAATTTACGAAGATCCCCGGAATATAGCGGTGTAAGTAATCGAGTAATGATCGGCATCGCCAAGGATATGCCGATAATCTCATGATTTTCACGCCCCACACTCATGCCGATATCATGCATCAATGTCGCCACGAGTACGGCAACCCTGCTATCATCGACCGTACCGATTTCTTCTTGTTCCAAATTAAGTTTTACACCGGCATCTGTTAACAAATTACTCAAGATCATCGCATTTAATGCCGCTGTTTTCATATGCACAGGGCCATGGTCATTATAGCCCAACCGTACGATTGATACTTTATTCGCATAGTCCTGTAATGCGGCAATTTCCTCATCATCAAAAATCGCCTGAGCAACTTCACGAGCTTTGCCGCCGACCAATGCCAGTATCTTATCCTCTATGTTTTTTTCTTTCGGAGACTTATTCATTATTTCCTTTCTGTATCAACGAAACAACGATCCCAATAACCCTCGCACAAGTTCACGTCCCACTTGCCGTCCGATAGATGACGTTGCACCTTTCAGCATCTGTTGAACAAATGTATTCTGCTGACGAGGTTTCTGTTGCGGTTGCGGGGTCGGTTGTTGGACAGTTTGCTGTTTCTGTTTTGATATCAATTCATATGCCGATTCACGGTCGATCATTTTTTCATAATGTCCGTACACCGGCGATTGTGCTATTACTTTTTTCCTTTCGGTGTCATCAATAGGTCCTATTTTACTGTGTGGCGGCATAATGAATGCACGTTCCACAATTGTCGGACGGCCCTGCGCATCAAGGAACGATACCAACGCCTCTCCGACTCCCAGTTCGGTGATGACCAATTCGGTATCCAATTTCGGGTTTTGGCGAAATGTTTGAGCTGCCGTTTTTACTGCTTTTTGATCACGCGGCGTAAATGCTCGCAACGCATGCTGAATTCGATTCCCCAATTGCCCCAACACGGTCTCTGGCACATCAAGCGGGTTTTGTGTGATAAAATACACACCGACTGCTTTTGAACGAATAAGGCGTACAACCTGCTCGATCTTTTCTACCAACGCTTTCGGGGCATCAGTAAACAACAAATGAGCTTCATCGAAAAAAAAGACGAATTTCGGTTTTTCAAGATCGCCTGCTTCAGGCAATTGCTCAAACAATTCCGCAAGCATCCACAATAAAAACGTCGCATATAATTTAGGAGAATTTATAATCGTCGTCGCATCAAAAATATTTATTATCCCCTTACCGTGAGAATCTGTTTGTATCATATCAAAGATATTCAACATCGGCTCACCAAAAAATTGATCTCCCCCTTGCTCTTCAATCATGAGCAGTCCGCGTTGTATCGCACCGATACTTGCCGAAGATACGTTCCCGTATTGCGTGGTGAATTGCGATGCATTGTTGCCGACAAATTCGCATAATGCGCGTAAATCTTTTAAATCAAGCAGTAAAAGACCGTTATCATCAGCAATCTTAAATATTATTTGTAATACACCTGCTTGCGTCTCATTGAGATTCAAAAGTCGTGAAAAGAGAAGTGGTCCCATATCGGATACGGTCGCCCGCACAGGATGACCTTGCGTACCGAAAATATCCCAAAACATAACGGGAAAACCATGAAATGCATGGTCGTCAATTGAAAGCATTTTCAAACGATCCTGCATTTTTGTCGAGGTTGAACCGGGGATACTCAGCCCAGACAGATCTCCTTTGACATCTGCCATAAAAACAGGCACGCCGATAGTACTGAACTGTTCCGCAAGAACCTGCAAGGAAACTGTTTTTCCCGTTCCTGTGGCACCGGCGATCAGACCGTGACGATTTGCCATATGTGGTAAAAATTGAAATTCTTGTTCACTGTTTTTCGCACAAATAAAACTTTGTTGACTCATTATCATTTCCTCCTTAACGCTCTGTGAGTATAGCAGTACGACATCAAAAATCAAGACCTTCGCGATATCTTTTCAACACCGCATCAGGATTCGATTCATCAATACGTATTTGTACGCAATGTAACGCGTCTGATACCTTTCCTAACGCATGCCCTTCAACGTGAAACTCCTCTTTTATACGATTTCCGTCTACACATCGTACATGATGTCGAATAATACGATCCAGTCGTGCAATTTGAAGCGCACTCCCGATTTCCACGAAATAATCATACGCTGCGGTCAATACGGTGATAGGCCTCGCATGAAAATATTGATAATACTCAATCTCCGAACGCGAATCCGGAAAAACATCAATCTCGTGTATAGTGTGCCAGGCCACACAATCGCGAGTGCTGAATGTCATCGCTTTTCCCCATTCGGCAAGTGTTGTACCGGCACCGTGTGTTGCAAATAAACGGTACACGCAATTGCGTAAGGTTTTCATGGGTGTATAGCGAGTAAAATCTATCTCAAAACCAAATAGAGCGATGTCCACTCCAATACTATGCATATCTCGTAAAATATAAAGAGGTGTCTCAGGGAATATTTTCTCTACTTCGCTTCGCATTCGTTCCCGCGCAACAAGCGATAATCGGGCGACATGCTCTTTCGCAACTCTCAATTCTTCATCAGTATATACAAATTCATGTGAGACTGCCATACGAAACAGCCGTAAGATCCGTAGCGGATCATCTGAGAACACCGTATCCGACACACATCGAATCCGTCGTTTTTCCAGATCCGACAAACCGTCAACGTAATCATATACAGAAAATTCTCCCGTCTCTGTCAATTCTAAAAATAGTGCATTGATCGTAAAATCGCGATGATACGCATCACGTTCGAGATTACCACCTTCAATAGGCTGGAAATCAACCATAACTTTACGAAAACAAAAACGTTCGGTCAAAAAACCTTTTTTTGAAAAGACAAGCCGTTTGAAAGGTACTTCGGAAAACAGTACTTCACGAAATGAATCAAAATCTCCATCGTATACCATATCAATATCGGAAAATACTGTTTCCCCAATGAGTATGTCTCGTACAGAACCGCCAACGATATATATTTTCAACCCGCATTCACGGGCACGGGTAAGGATCATTTCAATAAGCGGATTGGTAAAGGTATTCGAAAGCGACATTTTATTCATGTAGTAGTGCGTCGATCCCTGCTAAAAAAAACTTTTCTCCTAATTGCTGACGAAGATCATATAATAATTCACAGCGTGCCGCAAAATAGCCGTGGTCATCTCCGAATAATAAATTCGTTTCATTGGAGTCCGCAATAAAACGATTCAAAGATTCAAGTGCATATCCGGGATAATGCACCGAAAGACAATTACAATCCATACATCGGATAACACCGTCAAGCAGTGCATATGAGTTGAGTGAAAACAGGGTGCTGACTTCATACGCGCCGTCGAGGTGTGATTTTTCAGGTTGTATCGCATACGGTCGATAAAAATCACGCAATATATCCCGTTTGGCATCAAAAGCTTTATGTTCCTCGGATAAAAGAGCAGACATTTCATTCGTTATACATGTAATCGAACTTTGAAGCGCTTCCCCGGACATGAAATCGGACACCGCGTCCACACGAACCGAATCACGTACAAAATATAAATAATCCCCGCTGTGAAGACGCATGCCGAACAAAAAACGCGGAAAACACGTTGCGAGCGTTTCATGCGAACGGTAATACGACCATTCAAAAGAAGGTTTTTCTTGTTGCTTTGCCCGTACCGTATCTTTTTCCCCATTTTTAAAACGAATACTCACGTGTTTTTCAATAGAATGATCATTTTTAATAAGCAATACGGTCTCGATCTTTTTAATGTCCATCCCGAAGTATACTTCCAATATATTATGTAAGAATGAATCTCGAAGCATTTGCATTATGTTTTTTTCTCCTGTTTTTTTGCGCGACAATGAGGACATTCTTCTCCCTCGGCATGCGTATGAGTGTGTCCGTCGGTTTCATCAACTATAACGATTGAATCAAGTTGTGCTTTGAGATTGTTTTTAAACGCGTCAATATACTCTCTTCGCAGTATAGACTGCTCTTCCAATTCCTCCGGTGTCAACCCGTCAACTTTTTTTTTGTGAGCAAGTTCATTGATCCTGGCAATTTTTTTTGCATCCATAGTATCCTCCCTACCGTCATCATAGCAAAAAACACGTATGATGTCCAGTCTGTGTACGACTATGATGAAAGAGTTGCAGAAAATCACTGAGAGATCTTTGTAAAATTACTATTTTGAAACCTTTGCAAAACGGCAATAATTTTAATGTGTGCTCTCCCCAAACCCCTCTCGTTGAAATCGAGAGGGGCTTAACTTGTTATATAGCGGGGACTTCGTCCCCACGCCCCTTGTTAGATAAGTAAGATAATATGGAAATTTTGAATTTTGCAAAGGTCTTATTTTTTAAAATTACGCCCTCCTCACGACCCGGTTTTGAATGTAACAAAAAGAACACTTTGCAAAACTACAATAATTTTTATGTGTGCTCTCCCCAAACCCCTCTCGTTGAAATCGAGAGGGGCTTAACTTGTTATATAGCGGGGACTTCGTCCCCACACCCCAGCTCTCAAGCTGTAATTAAACGAGAGAATTTGAATTTTGCAAAGGTCTCATTTTTTTGAAATCATGCCCTCCCCACGATCCGGTTTTGAATGTAACAAAAAATGAGTTTTTATGAATTTCGCAAAACTCTCTGGAAAAGAGAGGATTTGCCACCACAACCCTTTTTTCAAAAAATCCATTGAATAGTTTACGTTTTGCGAAATACTTGCGTATTTCACGATCGTATCATCCGTCTTTACGGTAATGCGTCGATCTGCGAGAAGTAAATATTTTTGCCGTGATAAATAAGTTGTGCATTAAAACGTGTTGCTGACAGTACATAGGGAGTGAAAAGCGCGTCACCTTCCCACATTGATAAATGCATCATCTGTTCTGATGGTATCCATTTCAATGATCCTTCACGACATTCCGAAAAAGCTTCGCCTTCAAAATCATCACAGAGAAAGACAAAATCTACCCATTCTCCATGAAAAGGAGAATGACCGTCATCAGGAAAATGCAAAAAACCTAGATGTGTGAGTGTTTTTGTCGTAAGACCTGTCTCTTCAAGAACCTCACGTTTTGCACAATCAATGATACTCTCATTGCGTATGCGTTTCCCGCCCGGGGCAACCCATAATCCTTCATGCATATCATTTTGTTTTTTCACACGGTGCATCATCAAATAGTCGTTACCACGCTTAATATACACCAATACGCCTATAAACATTGGTACTTCAGACACACTTACCTCCTTACGGTCAAGAAAAAAGCGCCCGAAGGCGCTTTTTATTAACTTTCTATGGCGGAAAATATCATTGGTGTAAAAACTCGTTGGAACGTGAAGACTTTTCCTTTCGGATCAGCGACCGATAATGTGATTTCAAAACTAATTCTGAAATGAGAGACGCCGGTTCCAAGATCATACGTATTTGTACCGGAATTCCATACTGCTTTGAGATCATTTGCGGTAATCAACTGACGAACACTGCCCTCACTTTTAAACGGTAAGATCGAAAACAACACGACGTTATCGATAAGAACTTCTTTCCGTGTCTTCCCGCTATGAGGGCGATACTCGGTACGAGTCAGTTGGCAATATTTAAGATATTGCGTTCCCTTAGGACCGGTGACCACCCTGCGCGATTTTTCGACAATGCTGTAGGTCACCTGGTATCCGATAATCATTCCTTCATCCTCAGGCTCTTCACCGTCAAGTTTGTCGCTGTCGTTATCTATTCCGTCGCCTTCTTTATCCTCGGGTTGAGTGGCACTGGTGCGATACTTCCCGTCATTATCATCATCACGTCTCCATAAAAAATAGTTCAGAAGAATCGGATGATCAACATTTGTGGTCGTTATACCGGTTTTATAGTCCGCATCAGAAAGACCTATAGAAAAAGTCATAGTATTGTGCGGATAATTATAATCGGAACGCTTAAACTGCAAGTATTCTTCATCAAGCTTTACGACCGAAGGATCCAATTGTGTTTCTTGCAGGGTATTGGTCAACTGGAGCGTCTGTCTGGTTTGAGGATGAGGACCGCCCTGCACAACAGGAACAAGGTTGCGTTGCAACGTCATGACAAAACTCATTGACTGAATATCGGTCATGATAATCGACAATGCTTTTGCAGATTGGACCTGGAATGTCGCCGCATCACGAACCGCCGTCCCTGTTTTGCTCACTTGGCTGAAAATCATAAAGACGATAAGTGAGACAACTCCAAGAATACCCACCGTGATCATCATCTCCGGGAGAGTAAAACCTTTACGCCATTTCATACTTATCTCCCCCTTTCTCAAAAATACATGAATCGGATGATACGTTTCATCATCACATATCGATGGTCTTTGGTCGCAACCGATTCGATTCCAAATCCAAGGAACATTGTCTTAGTGTTGATCGTATCTCTGTTTGTGTCATTGATAGAATAATTCCATTTCCCGTTGATGAGACGCCCTTTATATACCCATGTACCTGCAGTATACGATAGATCGTCAGGTTCATCCCCGAATACCAATGACCAGCGAGCTGCATATCTATAATAATCAAACGGTGTTGCAACGCTCGCGTTATGCACGCTCGGATTATTCGGAATATTCGTGGTAATATCAACCGGTATCGTGAGGCCTGAGCTTGCGGAAGGCTGAACTTGTTCTTTCGGGAAATTTTCCCCCATCATACTCCAACGATACGGGCCGTCAATGCTGTTGGTGTCGATACCATCATAATTACCACCCTTGTTCGCGATAGAAAGCATCACTTGGTATTGTTCCAAATCACTGCGTCTCGCATCAGTATCATCTACATCAAGAGTTCCGTCTGAATTCCATACCGGAATAACCTGCCCCAGGAAATGACCAAACAAAGTATCATTGAGTTTGTCACCGGTACCGACATCATATGCCTGTTTCAAGTTTGAGACAACATGATGATCAAGTGACACATCATAGTTTTCTCTATTGTTCGGATTGATACCCGCCCAACGAGCGGCAAATGCCTCCCATAATGTCCAAGGAGAAGAGCCGTTACGCGTGACATTAAAGAATCGTTTTCCGATAAATACGATACGAGGGGCAACCGTGGTTGAATAAAGCGGCGAAACGCCTCTTCCGATACCATCCCACGGATAGAAAACATCATTATCAAGACCGCGGTTCACATCATTCTCAGCAGGCGACATGAGCCAGCGATGCAGATGTAATACGGCATTTTCATCAAGCCCCGGAGGTGCGACAGTATCACCGGTAAACATAATGACAATATCATAATCATCAAACTTACCATTCGCATTTTTATCTATCAACCCTTCAAATGTCTCGGGAGTCGCATTCTGCGGTACTTTTATCATCTTAAAATCTGTAGAACTGCTGTTCCAATAAAAAGCGCCGGCAGGATCCTTATAGATCTCTTCGATCGCATCAGATGTCGATGACGTGTCCATATTCAGTGTGAGAATTCTCACCTTCTGAACCGGCACCGTGATCCACTTCCCGATCGCAGCACTGGTCTCACCATGATTCAGCGTTGTCGCAGTCGTAGAATACGATGCCGGCGCTGTTACTTGTGTAATAGGCATGGTAACGACCTTATTGGTTTCTATGGTTGCGTCAAGCGATTCACGATAATAGGGTATTGTGATACTTTTATTATAAAAATATGCTATTTTCCCGTTCGTATCTTCAACACTGATAAAATACATGAACACACCGGGCACCGATAGATTCAGATCACTTAAATTGAACCCAAAGTTATCACCGTATGAGTATTTGTCCGTAAGATCGATTGTCTGACGGTGATAGGTTATAGAAGCAGGAATACTTGCAGGGTCAAAAACATCCGTGTAATGCAACGTGACCGTCTTCAACTGATTCCTTCCCGCCGCAGAAAAACCGATAAAGAAATTCTTATTATCAATATCGTCTTCTGTTGCAAGCCAATCAGGATTATACGGGAAAGGAGCAACCCAGTTCGGATGATTTGCACGTTGGAAAAGCAAAATATTACTTATTTCCGGAGCAGGGTTGGTGTACCCGTCATCTAATTTCACGATCCATTCACGCACGGATAAATTACCGCTTTTATCGATCGCCTTCACGCCGATCTGTATTTTTCCGTTTGTCGGGACAGACTCCGGTACAAATTGAACAATAACATTATTCACGTTATATTGAATATGGTTGGTCAATGCTGTCGCATCTTTCACACCTTCAGCAGTCCAAATCGAAGGCTCGGTCAACTCATCCGACTCATACGTCTTATAGAATACTTTCGGCCATCCCGATGCACGATCGACTAAAATACCCGTCTGCGACTCAATACCGTCGCTTGTATCAGAATCGATCAATAAAACCGATATTCTTGGCGATTCATTATTGACCAACGGTATATTGGTCGAAGTTCCGTAGGTGGTGACCAAATCACTTCCCGTGTTCAGAAGTTCTTGTTCTGCATTCCACGGTGCGAGCGGTTGAATGATCGGGAAATTGGTGGATTCGGAATCTTCAGTGCCTGCGATCCGTAATCCGCCCGGCAATCCTTTTCCGGTAATACCGTCTCCGGTTTTATTACCGCCTTTGTCACCCTGAGTCGGGGAGACATATACGGATGTTTCTTGATATCCTGCATTTCCCGCTTTATCCGTAACAACAATTCGGTAGAAATGCCATCCGAACGATACATTAGGAATATTGACACTGATATTGAGCGATGAAGGCAATGCTGATACTGCATCGACATTATTTTCAATGGTTTGTATTTGCTGTAATACCCATGTATAACCGCTTGTTGATCCATTCGGAATTTTTTCCAAGACATATGCCATGTTAAGTTTCGACGCATTATTCGGATCGTACGCACGTGCAGCCAACGTCACTGTAGAAGTAGGTACAAAAGACCCATCGGAAGGGCTGACATCAGAGACAATCGGTGACGTTGTATCAACAATAACAGGGTAAGATTTGATCATAGTGTATCCTGATGCCAATGTCGGATTGGTACGTCCTACTACACAGACTGTATAGGATCCTTCGATTACCAAATCAGAAGCAGGGTCAACAAAATTAGGGTTATTGACCGTCCCCATGTTACTGACTTTGAGTTTCATGGTACTTTTGGTTTTGTAATGTTTCTTGTCCGATCCGCTCACCTCTTCAAACCAACCGGTAATATCATGCCAATCGGTCATATCAATATATGGCGGGTTGATACCAACTTTATCGCTTATAAACACGCCGAAGGTACCGCCAGATGCAGATAACGTAAACGGTTCCGTTGAATAGACTTCAATATCATATGACACACGAAGCTTTCCGGATATTGAATCAACATATCCTTGCTCAAGTGCATTATCAACCACACCGTCGCCGTCATTATCAACACCGTCAGAATCTGCTTCCCAGAAACCGCCGTCATTATAATTATTTTTACCGTCCCCGTTTTGATCGCTTCCGTCTGTATCAAATACAAACATGTTGTGCAAAGTATTTAAGCCGTTATTCATATCAGCAGTTTTACGAATATCCAATCCCAATAACATCGCATTTGGACCCGGGCTCAGGTCATCATCACTCGGATCGTTGATAACAAAGTCGATAGAAGGCGATTGCATACTTATACCTTTATATCCGATCGCGGTCGCCCATAACAATCCCGCGTCGCCTTTTTCCAACAATGTCTTTTCATCATATAATGCGGTCTGCACGGTGATTCGCATGATATTATTATCACTATTACTGAAGACAAGCTCTGTTTTAATACCATCACCGTCCGCATCGATTATATCTTCTTGCGCGAACTCAAGAATAACACGTACTTTGTAATACGAGTTACCCACATTATCAAGAATGTATAATCCGCCGCCTAACGCTTCTATATTAAAAAGTTTACCGGTCTCATCGCCGGAATCTGCAAGTTTTTTTAAATACTTCAGATAATCATAGTTATTATCCTCAAGATAGGTCTTGAGATACACCAATGTCTTTGACCCGGTTCCCTTATATTCCCATGATTGAATTTCCGTGAGAATTGATTGTGACAAATTATACCGGTCGATACCATACTTAACTTGGCGAACTTTTTTACTCGCAAATATTAAATATGACGTTATGGAGAGAGCCACCATACCAATGATCATTGATGCTATCAGTAACTCTGTAAGCGTAAATCCTCTGAATTTTCTCATATATTCCCCCCCCTTACTTCTTTAAGGCCAAACCGTCAGGAAAACCGCTTGTAATACGCCAGCTCCATACCGGCAAAGTAGAGATCTGCATTGTCATTGGCGGTTTAAAGGTGTACAAATTCGGGTCGTAGTTATAACTGCGCGCGTAAAATCCTATCTTACTCGATGTCTCCGCGGCATACACTTGTTCAAAGCTCACGAGCGAACCATAGATAAACCACGTTCCTTTTTTATCGTTGTATGAAGCATTTCTGGAATATGTATGCTCATTGGCTTGCGGCAATTCTCCATATGCACGGTGGCCTGCAAAATACACACCGAATATAAAAATATCTGATAAGCCGTCTGCGGCGCCACCCGCGCCGTTGATAATACCGTTGCCTTGAAGATCACAGCGGTCAGCCTTTGCGCCGTCATAAGGCGGATTTGTTTTTGCATACACAAAAAGATCACCCGGCAATATGATATCATGCATCGCATTGACCCCGACAAGATTCGGTGCATTGGGATCCGGTTTGATCGGTGTGGCGGAGGTCAGATACGGTTGTACCAATTTACCTGCATCATTCATGTTCTTATAGGTAAACTTGATAACTTTCGCAAACTCTTGATACGTAATGTCTCCGGAGATAACGATATCATAACCTGAATAGACCGACACTTGCCCGTCGATGACACCGCTTATCCCGCGAATTCCTTTTGTATTATAAATACCCTTGTTAATATCAAACTTTGTTTCAGATGAACACGCCGTACTGGAAAATGTTGCCGTTGACGGATTCCCGTCAATATATAAGATCGGGGTGATCAAAAATTCTGCGGTAGAACTCGGTTGCTCATTGATAAATACGGTGTATTCTCCCGCCCCTGTCAGTACTTTTTTACCGTTCACCCATAAATTACCGCTGAGAGTTTTGATATATATTTTACCGTCCCCGTTTTTGGTAAGATCACCCGGATCAAAGCGCACCCAGCGCGCATCGCCGTTCTCAAGATACATACCGTTCGTACGAGCCGCAGCACGCACGTTTGCAAAATGGTCCGCCGTTTTCGGGGTTATACGGGGAACAATTTCCGGTCGTGCTATTTCACCAAGAAATACCGCATATGCTTTATTAAATCCGCCTGAGGTGAAATGAAAGCCGTTTGACCGTTGTGTTTTCGGAGAAACATTTTTCAATGACGCCGTCGTATTTGCATACGTATTGATAGTCGTTTGTTTTCTGACATATTTTCCGCCGTCATTCGCGACAGGTGTTCCATCTGCAAATCGGAACTCTTGACTGGTGCTCAATACATTATGAATCTTACACACTTCATTGAAATCATTTGAAGCACTTAAAAAATTAACATACTCATTTGCATGCATCTTTCCATACACATTATATCCCGTGCCGATATTTAAAAAACCGTCGAAAACCGCGACAACATACTCACTTATTGACATTGAGTCAGGTGTTTGTGCACTCGCTCTGATATGCGCATGTTTCTCTTTGACGCCTTCCGGTTTTACCAATTTCCCGGATACTTTGTCATAGGTAACCAACGCACCCGAATATTCTGTGCCGCGACAAAATATATCATACCGATGTGAAAATTGCAATGCATCTGCAGCATGTTCTGCGATACGCATCCATCCCTCGACACGACCGATGATCTGCGTATTTGAGGCAGACGTGTTCGGATCATACATTTTGCCATCCGACTGGATAACACTGTCAATTACCTTAACCCAATAGGTGGTCGCATAGTAGGTAAATCGGGGATAGGTCGCAACAAGCGGGGTAAAGCCCTTTGTCGCCACCGCAGTGTAGGTATATTCTCCCGTTGTATCAAGCGTGCCGCCGTTAAGCGGAACGTCATTGTAATTCGCAGAATTGACTTTTGGCTCATAATCAGGGCCGTTTGCGCCGGTATCATGAGTTGACTCATACAACCACTGTTTATATTCCTTCAACACATTCCACTTCACCTCATCGAGGCCCATTTGTGCGTAATGTATCGAGCGGTCTGTGCTTTGATATGCACGCACCTGCCGCATATATGTCGCCAGTACTGTACTCACCGTTACCATCAGTACCGCTCCTATGCCCATAAGTCCCAGCACCATCATGAGTGCCATACCTTTTCTATTCCATTGCATAAA
>CAYRFE010000005.1:0-113411 GCA_964423645.1 uncultured bacterium
ATTTTTTACAGCCTTGACTTTTTTGTTACTTTTTGTGTCAAGACAAAAAGTAAGACATGATTTTATACGTTGTGCAATCCCCAAACCTCTTAAAAACTGTAAGCAACAGAAAATCCCTTAAACGACATTAATAAACCAGTAAGGAAAAAAAAGTGTCGAAATGACAACGTAGAAAATTTAGCTCCCCCTCGCGGTTACGCGTTTCCCCCTCTTTGCAAAAATGAGGGGGAAAAAGGAACGGCATGAAAAAATCAGTGTATAGAAATACTTGCAGGGTCTTCAAATGATTATTTTGGTGTGACTTATTTACAAAACACCAACCGTGCTCGCTAAGGAAAGGCGTCTGCTTTAAAAATTAACCGTCAATCCGAATTGATGCGATATCATCAGTTCGCTTTTATACATAACGGAGTAATCGAACGTTATCGAGTGTGTGCCCACTCGCCCGCCTGCCGTCGGATAAAAATTCCATTCTCCGACAGGATCTTTATATATTTCCGCACCGTATCCGAATCCTATGAATTCACCTATACCGATCTCATGCCCTGCCGAAAGGGAATATTCATCGTTCCCTTTATAGAAAAACTCTGTCGTTATGTAGTGATTTTTACTTTTATACCCGACACCCGCGATACAATATATCGGTTCTGCAACACTATCATCCACATAGGTATGGCGAAATGCGACATTCATAACCGCCAATGATACGATCATCGATTCATGATGTACCGAAAGATTGAGATTCAGAAAAGGATACCCGGAACGCACGGTCCACAATCGCTCATCCTGATAATGAAGCGTCGCCGTTAATGCGAACGACCGACTCACATAGGTAAAGCCGGCAAAAAAATTGCGATAGTAAAACGAAAAATATCCGTCGGGATCAAGGCCGTAGTCATTGTATACCTCTTGGTCGGGAGCAGTCATCTCTTGAAATCCGAACGTGACAAATCCGCCGGAATTAAGTTTGAATGCGGCGGCGACACCGGTCTGATAGACATCGGCAAATAATCTGTTGTGAATAAAGGTCATCCCTGTCGCATCTACTGACGGCATAATCGAGGGGTTGTTAAAAATTGTGGACAAAGACGGATAGGAAAGATGTGTATTGCCAAGATATCGCCCGTTATTCCCATTCATAACAAACGATTCGGCACATATTGCTGCAGAAAATAATACCGATATAACGATCAATACAATCAGGCGCATACCTTTTCCTTTCGGTATAAAAACACTCCCGCGATCGCCAGCGCCAACAACCAGTAATCGCGTATATAATAATACACCGTTTTATAGGTTCTTGTATAGAGAAAAGATTCGAGCACTCCACGTTGTTGTGCCGCGAGTGATGCATGAATGCGCCCTTTATGATCGATGAATGCAGAAATGCCGCTATTGGCACAATGGATCGTGTCTCGGCCTGATTCTATCGCACGCAATCGCGAAAACTGCAGATGCTGAAACGGTACAAATGTTCCGTCAAACCACCCGTCATTCGTTGATACGACAAAAAATTGTGCCCCTCCCCGAATGAATTTCGGAAAAAAATCATGAAATATCGATTCAAAACATACTACGCCTGCAAATCGCACATCCTCAAATCGGAACACCGTATAA
Source organism: uncultured bacterium (assembly GCA_964423645.1). Lineage (GTDB taxonomy): Bacteria > Macinerneyibacteriota > Macinerneyibacteria > Macinerneyibacteriales > CAYRFE01 > CAYRFE01. Next base: position 1,618 of record CAYRFE010000005.1, read on the forward strand.
TCGGTGCCGGGGGCAAGTTCATTGATATCATAATAGCGTATGAGAAAATCAGAAAGTGTGCGTGACGGTATGTATTCTGCCACAGGAAGTAAACGAATTTTTGCATATATTCCGTAAAAACCACGTTCGTCCGCCAATACCAACGCATTATAATTGCCTTCCTGAACATCATATGACGTTCCGGCAAGATGGTATCTTCCTGAGCCCGTGTGTGCAGTTATTGCCGTAAAAGCATCCTTATCCGTCTGGTAATTGAATATTCCCGCCGCAAATGCCGTTTCCGGCCATACGACAAGTTTCGTGTCGGCAGAGACACTGAACGCAAGTTTTTTATAGATCTCCATAAGCTGCACAATGAAAGTGTCATCCCATTTCTCGAACAAACTCACCGATGGTTGTACGGCCGCGGCGGTCACTTTTTTGATACCTGAATGAGCATGAGTATACATTGCGATAAGCCCTACTATCGTAAGCAAGACAATACTCGTGATCGAACGCAGGATGTAGATACGTTTTTTGTTGATAAAATACCGAAAAAGCAACACATTGATCATTACCGTAAAAAAAGTGATCCCGTGCATACCCCATAGCGATGCCGTATTGGCGATCGGTAAAAAAGTCGGTGACGCGGATCCGAGTTCGGCCCACGGAAAACGTAACGGTCCAAACCCGCGAATCCATTCGAGGCAGGTCCACAACAGTGCGGTGTAAAAAATAAAATACCGCGTATGACGAAGTAAATAAAACAGTGCGCCCGCCGCCATCCAGAACAAAGAAAATAACATGACCACGAGAAAAAGACCAACCCAACTGAATCGATAGATCCAATACACATTAACCGTAAAATATGCGATCCCGCACAGATACGACCATTTAAGCGTGTATTTCATTGATTTCGCATGATGAACGGTATACAGTAAGGGAATAAGCGTGATAAGCGATACCCAATACCCGATAAACGGCATAAATGATATAAATCCCGCAATAGCACATGATAAAACTGCAATTCGTTGTTTCATGCAGACGAGTATAGCGAATACATGTTTGTTTTCAAGGCTTTTTTTAGCCGAAACGAATTCTGACCGCCATCGGTGTTCACAGACGGTCACTCTTTCGAAAAATGTTCAACAACTCTCGCAATCATGACGTATATATCGTGCCATACGTGATTTTTCGGGTGTGCTTGTCTCAATCGGCAGGGATTCATCACGCGACCATTCATTCCATGATGCAAAATAATTACGCACATCTTTAAAACCTGCTTCACGTAATGCCACAAGTGTATTTGACGCTCTACACCCTTTGAAGCAGTACACATACACCGTTTTCTCGGGTGTAAGGCCTACTTCCGCACACACTTCCAGAATCTCTTCAACAGAACGGAACATGATCCCGACAGGCGTTTCTTTCATCATACGGTACCATTCTATCCACACCGCACCGGGGATACGCCCCTTTCGCGGACAAAAGTCTTTCCCGTACGGAGACGAGCTTTCTCCTGTCCATTCGTCATAATCACGTACGTCGAGTAACACGATCCCGGGTTTTCCCAACGCAGATTTCATTTCATCGGTGGTAACCATGATGGATGTATCGATAGAAAGCGGAAACGTCACGGGAGTCGGCACTGTGGGCGAATCGGTCAACGGTAAGCCGATCTTACGCCACAAACGAAACCCTCCGTGCAACACATACACATGAGGATACCCGAGATATTTCATAAGATAATACCCGCGGCACGACTGCCCGAATCCGGTACTCATCGCGTCTTCATAAATAATGGCATACTCTTTACCCGAAAAACCTGCATCACCGAAAAGTGCTGAAAAGTGATCTCTCAACTCATGCAAGCCTTCCGGTGTTGACGACGCAAGTTTTGAAAAAATATCACGAATATTTACCGCACCGGGGATATGCGATAGTGCATACTCGCCGGGATCACGAGTATCAATGAAGATCGTCGGGCGATTTTGTGACACTTCATATGCTTCATAGGGAAGTAAGAGTGTTTTTTCGGTCATAACGATCCTTTCATCGCGTGATCATATCGCAACGTCAATAAACACCGGGCAGTGGTCGGAACCGTATACGTCGGGCATTATGCCTGCATTTTTTACTGACGACTCGATGCCGTTGTCGACGAAGAAATAATCCAGTCGCCAACCGATGTTCCGTTCACGCGCACGAGTTTTCATATCCCACCATGTATATAACTCCGATTCTTTGTGAAACAATCGCAATGTGTCGGCATATCCTGCGGCAAGAAAACGATCGATCCATGCCCGTTCCTGCGGCAAGAATCCTGATACCGTTTCGTTGTTTTTGGGATGCGACAGGTCAATTTCCGTATGCGCGGTATTCACATCGCCGCATGCGATGACATGCTTTCCTGCGGCGCGATACTTTTCTGCAGATTCAAGAAAGGCGTCGTAAAAGTCCATTTTGAACTGCAAGCGCTCATCAGACGCTTTCCCGTTGGGATAATAGATGTTGTAGAGGACATATGCACCGTAATCAGCGATGATCGTCCGCCCTTCGCTGTCAAAACGCGGTATACCCAAGCCGATCGTTACCCGCTCGGGCTTATGCCTGCTCCACACCGCCACACCGCTATACCCCTTTTTCTCCGCAGAAGCGAAATACGATTCATAGCCTGCTATGTGAAGCAGGTCGTCGGTGAGTTGATCGGGGTGAGCCTTTGTCTCCTGCACGCAGACAATATCGGCATTCACGGTATTGAACCAATCAAGAAAGCCCTTTTTATGCACGGCTCTGAGCCCGTTCACGTTCCATGAGATAAGTTTTTTTACAGGCATAATTTTATCCTTTCACGTAAGTGCTGATTTTAGTATACCCGACATCACGCATATCTGCAAGAAAGTAAATACAACATGAACAATGCGTCATTTCGAAAATATGGAAAAACAATTATTGACTATAGCCCACAATGGTGCTATCCTTTCGCATGAAATACTTTTGAAACAGGCAACTCATTTCTGTTTAGTGAAGTTACAAATCGAGATAGTTTTGACGTAGAAATGGCTGCTTTTTGTGTCGTAGACCGATAAAAACAAAAAAACGAAAGGAGACAGTATGGAAAACAGAAAGTACAGATCAATTGTGAAATTGGATTTTCAGTATGCGCACAGATTTATGAATTATCCTGGAGAAGCAAGCTATCTTCATGGGCATTCGGGTTTATTAACAATTGAAATTGAAGGTGATTTGAACAATCATAATTATGCTTATCCGGTAAAAGAAGCACAAAAATTAGCATGGGCAGTTGCCGACAACTTCATGCATGCAACGATTTTTCAGGAAGGCGATCCATTGCTTGATTTGGTTTTGCAGGGATATGAGCAAACAGGAATGAAGGGTACAACAAATAGATTCGGGCCGCCTGCAAAAGCTCTCAACCATGAATTGGTTAAATCCTTTCCTGAAAGTAGAGTAGCGGTAAGTAAAGGGCCTTCTACTTGCGAATGGTTCTGCACGATATTCTACGAATTATTGAAAGATAAGATGAATATTAAAAAAGTTGAGTTTCGTTCTTCTTCGTTAAATTGTGCTTCAATGGAATTTTAATAAGTAAAACTAAGAACCATGCACTCTAAAAGGTAGAGCAGAAAACATCCTGTCTTCTGCTCTTATCCGAAGAAAATGCAGAAGTTCAGAAGACAAAAACAATCTTATAAGATAAGTTATATACCATTAAAACGGTAAATAACCTCAACAGTTATCCCCATTCCCCAAATTATCTCTATACTGTAACTTTAGTTTAACAAATAAGGAGGAGCGTTCGCTCCTCCTCGCATGAATTATTTCATTTCGATCGTTGACGTGAACAAGCTCTTCTCTTTTTCGATCATGCCCTCATTTCCGTATACGCACAAAAGCGATTGATCGAGTATTTTCTGCAGCATCGGAGCGATGTGTTGCAGAGTATCTAGTTTTCATAATCATTATACAAAAACACTTCTTGACTACAAATCGTAGTGGTGCTACTCTTTTGCATGAAATGCTTTATGAAACATCTAACTATTTTAGATTCGGTGGAATATGTGGAGATAATACATGCTTAAATATACGCAATATGGCGTATACAAGAATGTTGTGCCTCATAATAAAACAAACCAAATTACATTAAATGTCTAGACAACAAAAAATATATTTAATAGTTTCAATAGCTGCAGTCTTAACTGGATTATTATTGACACAATTTTACAGACCTTATGTGTATATAAATCAAATAAATGACTTTGGATTCGCCGACACCATTGGAAGCTTAGTGTCGGTAATTGGATTTTGTTTCTTCATTTGGAGTTTTAAAAATTATCATGACTCTCAAAAGAATAAAGAAATAGTTATTGCGATAATCATGTATGGTTTTGTTTGGGAATTTTTTGGATTATTGGGAATTCATGGAACATTTGATTGGAAAGACATTATTGCAACTGTAGTAAGTGGCCTTTTGACGTATTTAATCAAAGAGCTAATTAAAAGACAATTCGAAACGCAGAAATTATTAGAAACAAGTAATAAATAAATTACGAGGCACAACACAGGCTATAGAAAGCTGCCAATTTACTAGGTTTGCTCAAAAGACCAGCCAATAGCTTCAACGTTATCCCCACCCTCTCATATCACATAATGATTTTTAATAAAAAAGGAGGAGCTTTCGCTCCTCCTCGCGTGAATTATTTCATTTCGATCGTTGATGTGAACAAGCTCTTCTCTTTTTCGATCATGCCCTCATTTCCGTACACACACAAAAGCGATTGATCAAGTATTTTCTGCAGCATCGGAGCAAACCCGCGCACATCGTCGATCGTGGTGGCGAAGATCTCGCTGCGAGTTCTCTTAAAATACTCCTCGTCATAACCCTTGAGTGTGTTGAAAATTGCAGTATTTCCTTTTTGAGAATTCGTCTTCGGATAATCAAACTGTGAGATCAACCCGATCTTGATACGGGTAAGATTTTCTTCAGTAGAGGTATAATTACTCAAAAACCGCGGTATCTTCTTATACACATCCACGGTGCGGGATAAATTCGGATCACGATACGAACCGAATGATATGAATCCGCTCGGTGAGAAACCCGACCATGTGCCGTACGCTCCGCCGTGCACGCGGATCTGTTCATACAGATATTCATTGTCAAGTATCTGCTTCATCACAAGCATACGTCCGTCGTAGCGATAGCCCAGATTATCGGCATTCGTTCCCATCAGTACATATTGCACTTTGGATGCCGATTTGATTCCCTCATTCCTTTTTTCAGGTGTAAACGCAAAATCCTTTTTCGGATACACCGCCGTCGGGAAAGTATCAAGGAACGCGCTCACGTGTGTTTTCACGGTTGCATAGTCCTTTTCGGCACATACGACCGAGATCGTCACATTATTCTTATTCCATACCATCTCAAGCGCTTGTTTCATTTTCGCCACGACATCGAGCTTCTTTGTGTCCCAATTCGCTTCAATGTCTGCAATGAATTGATAGAATTCAATACCGTTGGTAATTTCTTCAAACTTACCTGACGCATCCAAAAATCCTCTCAAACGTGATTCTGCACAGTCATTGCCACGACTGTCAAATGAACGTTTCATGTTCTCTTTGAATATTTTGATCTTCTCAAATATCCTGTTCTCATCATCGAATTTCGTCTTATACATCAGCTGTCGCTCAAGCTCAAACAGTTTCGGTAAATTCTTCACAAGTGTATTACCGGATAGTGAGAAATACGGACGAATATCGTTGGCATTGTTTTTGTAGACGTAATGGTCCAATCCGACACCGGCACCGCCGCCATTCTTTTGCAGTTCGATACCCAGTTGACCGTAGGTGTACATTTCTGTGTCCATATCACCCTGCAGCATCGCAGAAAGCTGTAAATACGGCACAAGCTCAACGGGAACGGTACGCACGTCATAGAAGAACTGCACATAGGCAATATCGTTGGTGGTGATGTGATATTTCAGCACATTGTTCGCGCCGATCGTATCGGTAGTCGCAAGATAGACAGCCGGTTCTTTTTCAAGATCATTGAGTTGCAACATCGGTATACGTGCGATATCCTCAGCCGTATCGGGTGTGTTTTTATACACTTCCAACTCCTGAGTGTTTTTCACAAGTTTTTCCACCTGTTCATCCGATAATGTCGTCTTATATTTTTTTAAATTCTCAGCAAATTGCTTTTCTGCGTCACCTGATAATCCTTTTTTCGGGATCATAGTAATAAATGACGATGCTGTGCTGTTGAGCAAATACTTTTTAATGAGTTTTCCCAACTTTTTATTATCCGCCATCTTCGACTGTTTTTCTAAAATCCCAAACATATCAAGCCCGCGCATCGGATCATTGGTGTGAATCCAATAACTGTCGACATAACCCAACAACGTATACCCCTTCGGATTTCTACCAAACTCACCTCTGCGAATGTAGTATTCCTCATTCATAAGTTCGCTTGTGAGATATTCAAGATCAAGACCTTTCGTCGCTGCACGTTGCAATTGTTTTGTCACGGCATCTATGACCTTTTCTTTATCTTCCTGTTTTGCACCTTCTACAATAATGAAAAACATCGGTTGATTCCAATTGCTGAAATAACCGGATGAGATATTCTTACAGATATTCATGTCCATGATGGCTCGACGATACTCAGATGCGTCATAATTGAACAAACCGCTGTTGATGAGTAAAAAGCCGGCTTCAAGCTCAGTATTTTTGATATCACCGATACTGTAGACAAACGCAAAATTCGTTTTTTTCGAATCGTCCTCATTCACGCCGATCGAATATTCAAATGAGTACGGCTTCATGACGCCAATGTCCTTCTGCTTCGGAGTGGTAAAACGTTCACCGCGGGTAAAATGCTTAAGAGCATTTTCTTGCAGGATCTTCAACTCTTCCAGCGTGTTTCCGTCTCCGTAAAGATACAAATAACTGTTTGAGGGATGATAATACTTTTTATGAAATTTTTCAAAAGCCTCTTGAGTCAACGTGACAATACTCTCAGGCATCCCGCCGGATTCATTTTTCATAAAAATTTCGGGGTATATCGCTTTTTTCATATGGGTCAGCAGTAACCGGAACGGATTGGACAGCGCACCTTTCATCTCATTGAAAACCACGCCGTTGTATTTCAATTCTCCGTCTTTTGCACGTAGGTCATACGTCCACCCTTCTTGCTGCAATGTCATGTGGTCGGTATACATATTAGGGAAAAACACTGCATCAAGATACACATTCATCAAGTTGTAAAAATCTTTGGTGTTCGTACTTGCAACGGGATACCGCGTTTTGTCGGCAGAGGTTTCGGCATTCAAATATGTTTTTACCGAACCTTTACTCAACACTTCAAACGGTTTTTTCAAAGGATAATTTTTAGAGCCGCATAACACGCTATGCTCTATGATGTGTGCGATACCGGAATCATCTTCAGGCATTGTCTTAAACATCGCGGCGAACACTTTATTATTGTCATCAATTTCAATTTTCAACACTTCTGCCCCAGTCACTTGATGACGGAATAAACGTGCGGTCAGTTCAAATTCCGGAAATTGTTTTTCCTGTACGAATTTGAAACCTTCATACACTTTTCCGACCTGTAATGGCGCAGGTTTGTAACCGGTCGTCAACACTGCAGACACATTCACTGCACAGATCAACAGAACAGATACCCATAAGAACATCTTTTTCAACATTTTTTTTACCTCCGCTGTTATATACTCAACAACACAGTATACGTGACTGTCTTTTGATACGTTGGCTTTTTCAAATTGTTGCATTGATCAAACGATTGACGAGCACCCGCAGTCCGTAGTTCTATATTCATTCGGTGTTATACAGAGATTCAAATTCATAGCATTCAAAAAGATACTACCGCATCCTTTGAAAATTCGATTTCACGTATTATTATATTAGTGGCGGTGTTAAGCATTTGACAATCCAATGAGCACAATGTATCATCAGCAGGTATGATACACGCATTAAAACAACGATGGCATGACCCGTGCGGGTATAAAGCGATATTGATCGTCGCAATACCGCTTATTATCGGGACGGGAATTTCTTTTTTACAGCAATTCATCGGAAGAATGTTCCTTGCCCGCTACTCCCTCGATGCAATGAGTGCTGCAGTACCGGCAGGCATGCTCAATTTCAGTATTATGACCATTTTTTTGGGTACTGCCAGTTACACAGGCACCTTCATCGCACAATATTACGGCTCAAAACAATATGATAAGATCGGCAGCGTGCTCTGGCAGGGAATGTACATCGCCCTTCTCGGTGGGATCGCCCATCTTGCGCTCATTCCATTGGCACCGTCAATTTTTTCGCTTTTCGGACATGCGCCGCATGTGCAGCAATTTGAAGTTGAATACTTCGGCACGCTGTGCTTGGCGGTCGGCCCGGGCGTAGCTGCATCGGTCTTTTCGGGGTATTTTTCGGGACTCGGGAGAACCCTACCGCTCATGTGGGTCAATATCGTTGCCACCGCAGTCAATATCCTTGCAAGCTATGTGCTTATTTACGGCAAATTCGGTTTCCCCGAAATGGGCATTCGCGGAGCGGCACTCAGCCCGCTTATCTCATATCTCGTGTCCTGCGTGATCTTTGCGTGTATTGTCTTTTCAAGGAAAAATGAGGCGGAATTTCGCGTACGTTCCGAACGTGCGTTCAATAAGGAATTGTTCACACGTATCATACAATACGGGTTTCCTAACGGGATTCAATTTTTCCTCGACATGGCGGCGTATACGACATTTATCATATTAACAGGACTTATCAGCACCGATGCCCTCGCCGCATCGAATATCGCATTTAATATCAACGGCCTTGCCTTCATGCCGCTTGTCGGCTTTGGTATTGCGATAAACATTCGCGTAGGACAACACATCGGCGAAAAACGCCCTGACATGGCAGAGAAAAGCGCGTATTCCGGCTTTCATCTCGCATTGACCTATATGATACTCGTAGGCATTTTATACGTCACGGTACCACACATATTTGTGGAATTATTCAGAAATAAAAACGACTTGGCACGATTTGAACAGATAAAAGACGTTACTGCGGTATTACTTCGTTTTATAGCACTCTATTCGATCTTTGACAGTTTTAATATCGCCTTTTCATCGGCTATCAAAGGTGCAGGCGACACACATTTTGTCATGAAGATGCTTATCGTGATCTCCCTTTGTGTACTGATCATCCCGTCCTATATCGCGATAAAATTACTGCACGGCTCGATCTATACCGCATGGATCATCGCCACTGCCTACGTGTGCGTGTTGGGTGTTTCCTTCTTTTTACGTTTCAAACACGGCGCATGGAAATCCATGAAAGTGATATGACAGTATGAATACACAATTCACCGAATTACTCCGGCAGATCGTGTCAACACACCGTCTGATCTCTGCCACACTCAGCGGGCAAAAAGACAAACAATCTCTCACTGCTAAGATCACCGTTAAGCCGTTTACCAATACGAGCGACACCCTCTATCAATTCTCTTTTTTTAACGCGCAAAAGGTCGTACACAAAAATATGAATGCATCAGACACGGAAATGGAAATTGTACGTCTCTTGCCGTCGTTTAAACAGCTCGCCCTATTCACCGCAGAAGCTGATTATCAGATATTTTCAAATAATGACGGTTCATGCAAAATCGTAAAAAACAAACCTTCAAAAGTGAAAGAAAGTGTCGCGTCGCATAACCGCACAAAAAAATATATCATCGAAGACGGCGTATACTGCGATTTTTTACATAAACTCGGTGTTATGGATGCACACGGCATTGTCCATAAAAATAAGTACGATAAATTTCGCCAGATCAACAAATATCTTGAGATCATCGACAACTCATTGACGGAACTCGACACGGAAAAAGAACTGACGATCATTGATTTCGGTTCGGGTAAAGCATATCTTACGTTTGCCCTGTACTGGTATTTTACTCAAAAAAAGAAACGTTCGGTACGCATAACCGGTTTGGATATTAAAGATGACGTTATCCTGCATTGCAGTACGCTGGCAAATGAATTAGGCTATACGCATTTGACATTTGAAAAAATAACGATCAAGGATTACCGCGGTGCGAGCTCGGTAGACATCGCTATCGCATTACATGCCTGTGATACTGCCACCGATGATGCCATTGTAAAAGCGCTTGATTGGGATGCCCGCTATATTTTCCTTGTACCGTGTTGTCAGCATGAATTTTTTCCGATGATCAAAAACGACGCGTTCAATCCGATGCTCAAACATGGAATTATCAAGGAACGCCTGTCCTCACTTATCACCGACACGGTACGCGGAATGATCTTGGAGATATTCGGTTATTCTGTAGAGATATTTGAATTCATTGATATGGAGCATACCCCGAAAAACATTTTGATACGTGCACGAAAGACAGCAAAACCTGCCAAAAGCGCGTTACAGAATTATGAAGCGTTCAAGCGGTTGTGGCATCTTGAACCGTATTTGGAGAAATGTCTGCATGAAAAGATCCATACCACAACCCTTTCCTGACTTTATTTGTATTCTCTTTTTTTTAACACATTATTAACCAATAGAAAAATTTTTATTCGTATACTATTTTTATGAGTACGAGTGATATTTCCATATGGAATACCTATGTCAAAAAGTTAGATTTTGCATTTCAACCGATCATTAACTTTCATACCGGTTCACTACTCGGTTATGAAGCTCTTTTAAGAAACTACGAAGCCATCGGATTTGCGACACCATCAGAAGTTTTCGATTGTTTATTTGAAAACAATCTTCTTTTCAAAATTGATCTTCAACTGCGAAATAAAGCATTTTTGATGTTTAAAAAAATTCGCGGTTTTGAGCAATTAAAACTTTTTTATAATATCGACAACAGGGTTTTGTCGATGCCTGATTTCCAGCAAGGTCTGACATGTTCGATTTTAGAAGAAATGAATTTAAAACAAAGTAATATATGTTTTGAGCTTTCGGAAAAACACGAAATTTGTCCTTTGCCCGATTTTTTAAAAATTCTCAAGTCATATAAAGAACAGCTTTACACCATCGCAATTGACGATTTTGGAACAGGGTACTCGGGTTATCAAATGCTGTATCTTACCGAACCGGATTATATTAAAATTGATCGTTTTTTTATACAAGATATTGATGTTAACACCAGAAAACGAGCAATCGCAATCTCAATGATCAATATCGCACATGTTTTAGGTATCAAAATTATTGCAGAAGGCATAGAGACCAGAAAAGAATTTGAACTTTGCAAAGAGATCGGAGCTGATTTTGCACAAGGTTATTTCATTCAGTCGCCTACATGCGACTATGAGCGTGCGGGTGAACTTTCGCCGCTCTCTCTTGAAGTGATTCGCGTCAACAGAAGAAACAATCATAATGATTATCGTCACGTTTTAAGCCAATTAGAACATCTAAACCCGATCATTGTGCCTCAGAATCAAATGAAAGACATCTTTGAAATATTCAGAAAAAACAAAACACATTCCTTCTTACCGGTAGTGAATCATTCCTTCGAACCCTTAGGCGTTATCAAAGAGAGCGATTTAAAAGATTTTGTCTACTCACCATATGGAAAAGACCTGCTTATGAATCCTATATCTCACAACAGAGTGAACGGTTTTATTCAAAAAATCCCTACCGTTGAGTATAATACTCGAATTGAGAAAATTTTGGAGATCTTTTCTCAAAACAAGAATAGCGAATGCGTGATTATTACTGAAAATGGCAAGTATATCGGTTTTTTAAGTGCGCATGCATTATTGACCGCTTTGAACACAAAAAACCTGAGTTATGCAAGAAATCAAAATCCGCTTACCAAACTTCCGGGGAATTACCCTATTACTGAGTATGTACATGATGTAATAGAGCTGAAGTCAGGTTCATTTACCTTTATTTACTTTGATTTTGATAATTTCAAACCTTTTAACGATACCTTTGGATTTCGACTGGGTGACAGAGCAATAGTAATGTTTTCAGAGATTCTTCAAAAATTTAATCAAACCTCTCCATGCTTTCTGGGGCATATAGGGGGAGATGATTTCTTTGTTGGTCTAAACGATATGAATGATAAAAATACTATCGATGCGATCGTTCAAAACCTGCAAGAAAAATTTAACCGCACAACCAGAATTCTTTTTCCGGAAGAAATTCGAAAAAATGGCAGCTACCAGTCAGAAAATCGAGAAGGAATAACTACTCGCTTCAATCTTCTATCGGTTAGCGCAGCAATCATCAGCTTCACTTTGCCCTTACCCACATTGAACTCGGAAATAATTTTTCAGTCTATGGCAAAACTAAAAAAGAAGGCGAAAAACAGTTTACTGAAAAGAGCGCATTATGAACTATCAAATATAAATGAAAGTTACATAACAAGCCTACAAGATTCTGTTACGTCGTAATGAAGAGGAGTGTTTCAAACGCTATTTCATTACTCAAAATAACAGGTCTTAAAAAATAAGCGTGAAACAATTCAAGTATTTTTTCGTAAAAGCAATAAAAGGTGTCATTATCGGGCTTGACCCGATAATCCAGGTGTTTTCAAAATTATTATGGATTCTCGTTTTCACGGAAATGACACATACCGGCTTGTGTGTCAAGACAAAAATCAAGGCATGTTTTTAATAATTGTGCCATCCCCAAACCCCTTCCATTGAGTTTGGAAGGGGCTTATACGTTTTGATAGTGGGGACTTCGTCCCCACATCCCTTTTTGAAAATATAAAAATATGGAAAATTATTATTCTCACAAAGTTCTCTTTATTCAAAATAAGGCATTAAAATATTATCGTAAAGCAATTCAAATATTTTTCCGTGAAGCAGCGCATACTGTTTGAGCGTAGCGAGTTTATGCGCTGTAGGAAAAATACGCAGAATTGTAGATAATTTTTTACAGACTTGACCTTTTTGTTACTTTTTGTGTTAAGACAAAAAGTAAGGCAGAAGTTTTGAAGTTGTGCCATCCCCAAACCCCTTACGTTGAATCCGGAAGGGGTTTTACGATTTTTAATAGCGAGGACTTACGTCCCCGAACCCCTACGCCATGTAATGAACTACCTTACAGCAAGCTACGGGTTATCACGTTGTGTGCCACTCCAAACGCTCCCCTTTTATGAGGAGATGGGCTTAACTTTGTTTATAATGGGGATTTCATCCCCACGCACCGTTTTCGGAAAATAAACGGGAACGTATACGTTTTGCAAAAGTCTCAAAAAGCTAATTTTGCAAAACATTCACGACCCAATCAGCACTACCAAACTATAGTTGAAATAAGAGTTGGTAAAATTATACTCGTACTAAAATGAATTCCCCGCCATTTTTCGTTTGGCGGGGATCACATTAATATACAGGTAATTTTTCGTATAACAGTAAGTTGATATCACTATAAAACCGACGAAACAAACACATCTTCGAAAGGGAAAAACCCGAAAAACACGATGCGATGAGAATCATTACACTTCGTTCTATTTTACCGTCAATCCGCTCTCATCATCTTCATCTGATACGATAAAGTGTCCGGTTATTTCCGTGACCTCTTTACCGATCATGGCAAGTTCCTCCGCCATACGTGCCAATTGACTGACCGCACTGGAATTTTGATTCATACTTTCAGATACCGATAAAATATTGGAAGAAATATCTTCTGCGACCTTGCTCTGTTCCTGAGTCGCGGTTGCGACAGAAATGATCTCATTCAATATGTCACGAGTATTATCACTCACACCTGCGATTTCAGTGCCGACGGTCACAAGGATCGCAGTGATTTCATCCAACTTTTTAACCTTCTCACCCATTCCTGTTACGACACCTTCACTTGACTGCTGTATATCTTTCACCATTTTATAAATTTCATCAGTAGAGTTTGTAGTTTTTTCAGCAAGTTTACGAATCTCATCCGCGACCACCGCAAATCCTTTGCCTGCCTCTCCGGCACGTGCTGCTTCGATAGCGGCATTCAGTGCAAGAAGATTGGTCTGATCGGCAATTTCGTTAATAACATTCACAATATCATATATCTGGTTTGCTTTTTGTTTCAGATTCATAATATCATTTTCAGTAAAACGTTTGATATCCTCTGTGGTGTCTTTTGTTGAATGAACGACCTCATCGAGACGACGCGAACCCTTGTCGGTTTTTTGCGTACTTTCGTCAGCCATAAGTCTGTTCTTTTCAGAAATTCGCGCGATCTCTTGCACTGTTACACTCATTTCATCGACAGCGGTTGCCACCGCAGAAATCTGTGCGGTAATCTCAATATTGTTTGCTGACAACTCTTCGGTGGTTGAAGCAAGCGTTGAACTTTTTTCTCCAAAATTTACTGCGATGTTTTTGATCTGAAGCATAAGACGATTAAGTTTTGCAAGGAACGCATTAAAATACTCCGCCATTAATCCGATCTCATCACGCGTAAGTACACTCAGCCGCTTGGTAAGATCACCCTCGCCTTGTGAAATATCGAGCAAGATACCATTCATGGTTGTAATAGGATTGACTATCTTTAATGTCAGTACGAAATATACAAGGGTTGAAATCAATATGATCGCTAAAAGGAAAAAACCGAGCTGGACGATAAAAAACTTACTTATGGCAAGTTCGGCGGCATTGTAATTATAATATACTTCTATACTTCCAATTTTTTCCTCTGTACCGTCATCTTTCATTTTCATCAGATCGATTACTTGATGATTATCGCTGAGTTTTTTGTCAAAAGCACCATAATCCGCTGCATCAGGTAAAACCGGTTCAATCTTTTTTTCTTCACTATTCATTCGAGAATGAAATACAGCTTTCTCTTGTTGGTTTTTTAAAACGAGTTCAGGAATTTGGAACAAATTCATGGCACTGTCAAGTGTGGTATTGATCGCATTCTGATCGACGTTCCATAATGCCAATTCGATGGTCGGTTCAAGAAAACCTGCCACCTGCTTCATCATGGTATCCTGTTGATCACGAAAACTCTTACGTATGTTGATATAACTCAACAGTGCACTTACACTGATGGTCAACACTAACCCTACAACAAGATACATAAGAAAACTTTTCGTCATCATTTTCATCAGTGCCCCCTTTTTTCATAAATAACATTCATGATAACCATACCATTTATTATTTTACTGAATAAATAATGTTTTGTCAATGGCAGAATATGCACCGTAACGGAATGAAATGCACTCCGCGCATCATTGAAAAAATGAACTTCGTGATTCTTTACCAGCAAATATATATCGTGAGATCAAGGCTCGATCATTTTGGAATTGAGCCCTAACCTACGGTGAGACATAGCGGCTCTCTGCAATAGATCCCATCATTGTATTTCACGAAAATGGAATGAGATTCAAAAAATGCGTTCAAACGACTACCCCGCAATTTTCAAATCATATTTTCATGAAATGAAATGATTTAATCTAAATGGGTCAAATTCCCCGAAGCTTGCTTCGGCTTTGCTATTATAGTTTTGTTATTATAAGGGGTGTGGGGACGAAGTCCCCACTATATTAGAAATTAAGCCCCTCCCAAATTCAAAGGGAGGGGTTTGGGGTGGGCAAACAAATATAGTATTTTTTGGGGAGATACCCCGCAGCAAGCTGCGGGGTAGTTCATTGTTATGCCAAGGGAAACTTTTTCAATTTCCCCTGCAGTTTTGTAAAAAAAATCGCGAGTCGGTCTATAAGCCGAATTCTGTTCACAGGCTTTCGCTTGCGTAGCAGCCATTTATCTGGGACATACGTTACCGCATGCCTCTTGCAGCCTACCCGTAAAGATTGAAGCGGGCCGCTTCTCTTTACCTATTTGGCCTTGCACCGGGTGGGGTTTACCCTGCCATGCATGTTACCATACATGCGGTGAGCTCTTACCTCGCCATTTCACCCTTACCGTTTTCACGGCGGTATATTTTCTGTGGCACTTTCCCGATGTCACCATCTCCGGACGTTATCCGGCACCCTGCCCTGCGGTGTTCGGACTTTCCTCACGGAGTAAATAATACTCCGCGCGACTGCTCGACCGGCTCGCGTGTATCCATAGCTTTATTGGCCAACATGTCCGCATATTTATTTTCGGCACGCGGAACATGAACAAAGGTTATTTTACGAAAACATGTGCAATACTGAACGACTTGATCATAGAGAATCTTCAATCCCTGATCTCGTACTTTGTATAATTTTTGCATTTGTTTTACAATAAGCTCACTGTCCATTTTAACAATCAATTCATCAATATTATGAGTATGTGCAAGAATTAAACCTTCTATCAAACCACGGTATTCTGCTTGATTATTAGTCGCTGTACCTAAATACAAACAACCTTCTTTATAAGGTTCTCCGTTTTTAAATAATACAAACCCGCATCCGGCTTCTCCGGGATTGCCTCTGCTGCCACCGTCGGTGAATAACTCAAACACATCAGTCACGATACGCAAATTCCGTTATTCTTGCCAAAACAACAAACGCCCGCAATACGGACATTTCTTTATCGCTTTTGCGCGACGTACATCAGCAACCAATTGAGGAGGTAACGCTACCTTACACCCTCCGCACATGTTTTTATTGACTTGCGCCACAATACCTGATTTATAGCGTGTATTCTTTTCCATTGCCAATACCGACACTTTGAGATCTGCGGGAAGCATGTTCGCCAGCGCTAGTTTCTTTGATTGCAATTCGTCATACTGTGGTTTCATTTCTTCGATTTTCACTGATATATCAAGACGTTCTTGCTCGATAGCTTCTTTTTCTTGGGAGTAACGAGGATTGATTGATTCCAATTCTTTCGTTTTATCTTCGATCTTACGTTCTAAATCCTTTTTATCTTTGATCAACTCGTCAATACGCTGTTTCACTGCGTATATTTCCGCATTAAGCGCTTCGAATTCCTTCGGTTTGCGGATTTGCATTTGTTGATGTTCATACTTTTTGTGTTGCATACGCGCTTCAGCAAGTTCAACGTCAAGCATACTCATACGGCGTGATATTTCCACGATATCATTATTCAATGTATCAACGTGTACAGCCATCTGCGCTAATTTTTCTTCGCGGGGTTTTAATTCACGCGGTTTTTCCTCAATATAATATCTCATTTCCATGATTGATATCACGAGAGTCGAAAACTCTTTCAGTGTATCCAGTACTTCCTTCATAACGCCTCCTTGGTAAAAAAACTCAGTATTGTGTGATATCGTCTCGATAAGAATGTGTGCGGATGAAATGTGCGATGCGTATCTTCAATCATATTCAATGGGCCCAAGAGGACTCGAACCTCTGACCAACCGGTTATGAGCCGGTGGCTCTACCAACTGAGCTATGGGCCCGTTCTTTCCGTGATTAGTATATGGATTTCACGTTGTCCGTCAATAGAAAAATACTAAATTTCGCTGATAATCTGTGATGAATCTTTGATAACGGTAATCATGAAGAGATTGGTGTTGATTATTGCACGCTCATTTCGTTTAAACAACGCGTATGCATCATATGCAATCAATTAAAATACACTGCCGTGACCGTTCAAAATGAACGCTTTATGAGATTGTTCCCTCCCTAACCGACAAGCTAAGAACCTCTCCTTACCGGGAAATTTATTTCGGAAATACCGGGCAGGGATAAATCACTCGGCATTAGCCATAGACCTTTATAAAAAACATGATCGCACATTTTTGAATTTCTCTAGAGTCATGTACTATACAAATTGAAACCGGAATAAACATGGAGTATCTCTCATTTTCCTTATCTGAGATCTTTGCAAAATTACGATTCTTATGAGTTGTGCCCACCCCAAAACCCTTCCGTGAGTATCGGGAGGGGTTTAAATTGTGATATAGTAGGGACTTCGTCCCCACACCCCTTATAATAACAAAACTATAATAACAAAGCCGAAGCAAGCTTCGGGGAATTTAACCCATTTAGATTAAAATCAAACAATGGCACCAATCCGAAAAGAAAATCTTGCCCCAGCAAATGTTTCGACAATAACCCCATAAGATTCATAAATAAAAGTATCGCTACGACAAAAAACATTTTTTTAAAGACCTTTTTTGGTGACAATTCAACTTTCATGTGGTCTGCCACTGAGTTATTACTCATTCGTATTTGTGACAATACCGTGTAATAAAGATAAAAATTCCTTCGTTTGTTCAAGCACGGTATCGTTTTGAATTCGTAATACTGCTTTAAATTCGCCGGTACTGTTAAATGATAATCTATCTCCATATGACTCGATTAGGGCAAGTATAGAGTGTATACCAATATCTTGTGAAAAATACACCGTCAATATCCCTTTTCCCTCTTCAATACCGGTCACACCGCATTCTTCGGCGACCAAACGAAGATGTGCCACATCGAACAACACATCAGTTTCGCGAGGTACGGAACCAAAACGATCCTGCATTTCCATACGTATGATGCGCAACATTTCATTATCGCGCGCAGCGTAGATCTTTTTATACAACCCGATTTTTTTTGCACCGTCTGACACATAGCTGTCGGGGATATATGCAGGCACATGAATATCCAACGCAGGATATGAATGTGCTTCAAGGGGTGTATCGGTAATTTCAGCGATCGCTTCTTTTAAAAGTTTTACATACAGATCATAGCCGACCATGTTCATATAACCGCTTTGTTCTTTCCCAATGATGTTACCTGCTCCGCGCAATTCAAGATCTCGCATGGCGATCTCAAAACCTGCACCGAGATGATCATAGTTTAACAACGCATTGATACGCTCCATTGCCAGTGTGCTGATCTGTGGCGGAAGAATTAAGTATGCATATGCCTGAGTCTCGCGTCGTCCGACTCTGCCGCGCAACTGATACAATTGAGATAATCCGAACATATCGGCTTCATTAATAATAATCGTATTCACATTCGGAATATCAATACCATTCTCAATAATAGTGGTGGAAATGAGAATATCAATATCTTTACGTATAAATGCCAATATCTTTTTTTCAATTTCATGCGAATGCATTTGTCCGTGGACGTAATCACTTTTCAATCGATTGTCACAAATTCGGTCGATACGTTCTCGAATACTTTCTATATCTTTAATGCGATTGTGAATGACAAAAACCTGGCCTTGTCGGCGGTGTTCACGAAAGATAATCTCCCGTAACAGATCATCATCAAAAGCAATAGCACGCGTTTGAACAGGGTGACGATTTGCCGGCGGGGTTTCGAGCCTGCTCAGGTGGATCGCACCAACCAACGACATATAGAGCGTTCTGGGAATTGGTGTTGCTGTAAGTATGAGGGTATCAACTGTTTTTGTGCGGCCCTTCAAAGATTCCTTATGATACACGCCGAAACGCTGTTCTTCGTCGATGACCAATAACCCCAGATCTTTGTAATCAATCGTCTCCGAAAGCATTTTATGCGTACCGATAATGATATCGATCTCATGCGAGGCGATCTTCTTTTTGATCTCCTTCACATCTTTGGCGGCAACCAAACGCGAAAGCATGGCGATCGAAACCGGAAAATCGGCTAATCGTTCGCGAAATGTCGCATAATGCTGAATGGCCAATACGGTGGTCGGACACAATACTGCGACCTGCTTCCCGTTTTCTACAGTTTTAAAGGCAGCACGCAGTGCCACTTCTGTTTTACCGAATCCCACATCTCCGCACAATAGTCTTTCCATCACTTTTTCGGATTCCATATCACGCTTGATCTCCTCAGTGGCAATCCTTTGATCATCTGTCTCGGTATAAATAAATGCATCTTCGAATAATTTCTGCTCATGCGTATCGGCTGCAAATGAAAATCCGGGGATAGATGCTCGCTCAGCTTGAAGTCGTAATAGGTCAACCGCGAATGTCCTTATTTTGTCTTTGACAGTCGCTTTCGTCCGTTTCCACAACGTATCACTCATTGAGCTTACTTTTACATGACGCTGGTCGCCGACATATTTTTCTATCTTTTCCATGTGCTCAACCGGCACAAAGATTCGGTTGCTTCCGGCATATTCAACGATAATATAATCACCTGATTTACCCGCGATTACATCGTTGACGACACCGCGGTATACACCGATCCCGTAGTCGATATGCACAATATAATCACCTTCGCTCATATCGCTTATAAAAACAGGTTCACTTCGTTTTTTCGAATAATCCGTATTGGATTTATTGGCATATCGACCGAGCATTTCATCATGAGAAATGACTATTTTTTTCTCCTGAATATCCTTATAACTTCCCGAAAAACTTCCGACGACACACGTCAGACGGTGCTGATATTCGGGAAAATGTTCCCGAAAAAGTGTCATCTGCGACTGATTATCGAAATACATTGCCACGGTATAACCTTCCGCCAACCACAAACTCAATGCCTGTGCAAATTGACCGGCATGAGTAAAACCAAAAAGTCTTTCATATGAAACGGTCACATCTTCAAAGACAAAACGGGTATAACGCGATTCATCTGTTTTATCCCAAAAGAAATCAAGTATCGCTTCATTTTCATGTTCAAGACGTCCTGTCGCATCCAAACGAGAAAAATAATGCCGTGCCACTGCATCATCACCGATCACCCATATTTCCCACGAGTCATTGAAATAGTCTTGTAATGAGTTATACCCGGTATACAAATAGGGATAATCTTTTTCAAAACCATCGTAGCGACCGGTATTAACCAATTGTAATACCGGACGGTTCAACTCCTGTAATCGATCGACATTTACGCGGACATCATAGATTGTCTCGGTAAGCGGATAGACCGTACAAGAATCCACTGCTCCGGTGGACAATTGGGTATTCGGATTAAACACACGAATTCCTTCGACCTCATCATCAAAAAACAAAATTCGATACGGCAGATCACTCCCTGAGGCAAATATGTCGACTATATCACCCCGTACGGAAAATTGTCCCGGATAATGCGTCTCATATACACGCGAAAAACCGGCGCGAACAAGTTTTTGGGATATATTTGTAAGATCATAGCGGATCCCTTTATGAAAATGCAATGTATACTCAAGACACAATTCTTTCGGCGGTAATTTTTGCAATAATGCTCCCGTCGTTGTCAATACGGTGGTTACTCTTCCGGATGCAATTGCATCAAGAGTTTCGTATCTCATGGCAGTACGTGCGACATCCCCGTAAAACGGCTCAAACGGCAATAATTCCCACGCTGGGAATACCGCAGCATGGGGAAGCAATTCATTCATTTGCAGAACATCGTCTTCGTTTTCAAACACCAGACAAATATTGTTCATCAATTTCGCACGGTAATGCCCCAAATGCCCGAACGAAGTAAATGTGTAATTTTTTTTATCGCTCATTTTATCCTAATTCATAACTTTCATCTTTTTTCCTATCCGCCTGATCATTCGAAATACACCCGAATCCTCATTCTCTATGACATTCATATACTATTATTTTACCCGTTCACTTTTCTTTGCGGCGAAGTTATTATGAGTAATTATTCCTGCCCGACAAGAAACCGCTTGATCTTGCGTGTTGATGTTTTGGGGAACTCGTCTTTCCTGAGTGTAATCTTACGAACACGTTTGTATTGTGCTAATTTTTCATTCAACTTGTCTATTTCAGTCTTTATTAATTTCAACACGATATCGTCGGTAATATCGGTGATTTTATGTTGGTGAGCCCACGTTTCGACGTTCTCCATATTCGGGAACACCATAGCTTCGGGTTCTTCTTTACCAAATACCACGATCTCTTCAATATACGGACATTGCATTAAGACATCCTCTATCTCTTCAGGATAAATATTCTTTCCTCCTGTAGATACGATCACGTTTTTCAAACGTCCTTTTATATGAATACGTCCTTTTTCATCAATAAAACCATAGTCGCCTGTATACAACCAACCCCGCTTTAAAACCTGAGCAGTCTTTTCCGGTTCCTTATAATACCCCTTCATCACACTTGGTCCTCGTACGACGATCTCGCCCACACCACTTTCATCGGGACGGTAAATACGTACTTTCAAATTATAAAATGCAGGTCCTACCGATTGAAAATCAATATCATCCCGACTTACCACAGAAATGACCGGGGATGTCTCCGACAAACCGTATCCCTGTAAAATGGGTATTCCCATCAGATAAAAAAAGTAGTTCACATGCGGTGGCAAAGGGGCTGCCCCTGCAACAAAATGACGAATACTATAGAGACCCGCTTTAAGCAATAAAGGTTTGAAAATATTTTTAGTTGCATTCATTTTTTTATTGAAAAGTCTCACTGATCGCGCGAGAAGAAATAAAATATTAATAACAAATTTTCGTATGATCGGCTGGTCATGAAGGTTTTTAACAATAGTTGCATGCATCTTTTCAAAGACAAGAGGCACCCCAACCATGATCGTCGCCCGACTATAGCGAATCGCTTTTAAAATATCACGAGCTACCAACGATAATGAATACGTGATCAACGCGCCACGCGAATATACATATAAAAAACCCGCGGTCATTTCGTATGCGTGGTGAAGAGGAAGAATTGAGACGACAGCATCATGTTCATCAAGAATCAACGCTTTTTCGGTGCCCTCACAATTTGCGATTATATTTCGCTGGGTGAGCATAACTCCTTTTGTCTTACCGGTGGTGCCTGATGTATACAAGAAAACAGCATCATCTTCAGGTCCAATATCCGGAAATAGTTTGAAGTCATGCATATCGGTCGTTGTAATAACAGAATAAATGTTTTGTGAATTCTCCGCAGATAATGAGAGCATACTTTCAAGATACGGAGTTGGATCATTACCGAGTATTTCAGCGTATTTATCATCAGCAAACAGAAACTTCGTTTCAGAATCATGCAGAATATGAATTATTTCATCGGCGCCCAGAAGTCTATCAATCGGGACACCGGTACATCCCGCGATTTGAATCGCGAAATACGCAATTACCCACTCAGGGGAATTATTACCGACAATCGCGATTTTGTCACCTTTTGTATATCCCTGCTGCATAAGATGATAAGCAACATTTATAGATAAACGAAGAACATTGTTATAACTTACTACATAATACCCATCGCCGCGCTCTATTTGAAGCGCAGGCTTATCCCCGAATGTACGAGCCATATCAAGGACAATATCACGGATAACGGTCATATCTGCGATAAACCCTTAACCGCTTCTGCTTCGGTATCATAAATGAGAAATATCTTGTTAAATCCTGCAAGCATCAGTATTTTAAAAATTTGAGGAGAAGGACTCAACAACACAAGCTCTCCCCCATTATTATTCAATATCGAACGTGCCGTAAGGAACGAACCCATTCCGGCGCTATCAATATAATCAAGTTGTGAAATGTTAAAGATAACCTTTTTCCAATTTTTCGGTATCAATTGTTCCTTCACCATTTCAATCATGGCAGGTTCGTCATTCACATTCACACTGCCGGTAAAATGAACCATCGCTGCATTATAAGCTTCCATAAATTTGATTTGATATTCCATATATCCACCTTCCCTTATTATTTTTCTTCGTGTTTAATCAACGTGAGACACGTGCCGGAAGCAGAAAAATCATATATCACTTCGTCCATAAGTTTACGAATTAAGAACACCCCTCTCCCACCGGGAATCGGCAAATGCTCAGGCAACGTCGGATCTTTTACTTTTTGCAGGTCAAAACCGGCACCATGATCCTGGATAATCAGTTTCAGTTGAGATGGTTCTTTAATTATTTCAACCTCTACTGTCTTGGCTATGTCGCATTTATTCCCATGCTTTATCGCATTGACCACAGCTTCCACAAGACTTAAAAAGACATCATCGGCATTATAATGTGCTTCCCTCATGAACTCATAAAAATAATCTTCCACCATAGTGACAAATCCTGTATCACTCGGAAATGAAAGAAACAGCCTTTCAGCCATACTCAACTTCTCTTCACCATCAAAAGCGTCATATCATCAGCCTGCTCTCCGTGTGCAAACTCAAGGGCTTTGTCCATAATATTTTGACCTCGTTCCTCAAGTGAAAGTTTTTTACTCGAGAAATCTTTCACAAGACGTTCAGGCCCGTAAAGATCATCTTTTTCATCCATACACTCAACGATACCGTCTGTGTATAATACCAGAACTTCGTCCTTTTCTATAGTTAACGAATACTTTGAGAATGTGTAATTAGGGAATATACCGAATATTATATCATTACTTTCATATTGGACATATGTTCCGTCCGGTTTGACGATCGTCGGAAAATGATGACCTCCGTTTACAAATTCAAATATATTTGTTCGAATATCAAGAATACCGATCACCATCGTCACAAAGCGACGAGTTTCCGTATCGGCATGCACCGCATTATTCACCATTTGTGCACAGTCAAGCAAATCTCCTTTGAACTTAAAAGCAGAATGAATATACGCTCTCACCATACTCATCACGAGTGATGCCGGGGCACCCTTCCCGCTTACATCGGCAATTACCAACACGAATCGATGCTCATCGATCGGAAGGACGTCATAATAATCACCGCCGACATCTTTTGACGATTTATATAATGCACTATACGTAAACCCCGGAATATTAATATCTTTTTTGGGTAATAACCTCCGTTGAATATCCCCTGCAACACGCAAATCACTTGTGACGCGTTCGTTTTCGATCGACTCTTGATACCACATCGCATTTTTCAAAGTCAACGACGCAAGATCAGCAAACACTAAAAGAAGTTTTAAATCCTGTCGATTAAAAAACCCTTTCCGTTTGTTCAGTACTTCGATCAAACCTACTGCTTCGCCGTTAATAAAAACCGGCGTACCTATAATGGTTCGAGTAACAAAACTCGTCTTATTATCAACACCTTTAAAAAAACGTTTATCATTCTGAGCATCGCGTACCAGAAGCGGTTTCTTTTTTTGGATGATCCAGCCCGCAATGCCGTGTGTGGCAGGAAATCTGATCTCCTTGGCAAGTGCGCCTGCGTCTCCCGTTGCAACTTCAAAATAGAGTTCATTTTTTTCTTTATCCAAAAATATTAATGAACTTGCCTCCGCATCAAAAATAACTTTCGCCTGTTCAATAATACTTCGCTTTATACTTTCAAAGTCCAGAGATCCGTTGAGTTCTTTCACGACACCAAGTAATTGCTCATATACCTGTTTCCGCATAAGGTTTGTCCTCCTCCGTGTAGAGTTCCGCCAACAAGGCAATGTTCTTTTCCAGGTGCTGCTTTTTCACAAAAAGCTCGGATACAATCTTTTCCTCTTTCAGTAGTATAGCACGATTTGCTTTCAAAAGAAAATCATAATCTAATAATAAATTCCTTTTTTCATGGATTTTTTTCTCAAGTTCTTTCAGATCTTCTTGTAATCGTTGATTTCGGATTTTGATACTCCAGATATCATAGACCGGCACAAAAAAATCATTCCCCTCGCATTGGATCTTCAAGCTTTTCTTTGCGGTATCATTATCAATCGAGAAACGAACATCATCAATATTGAGTAATGCGAAAAGATAATCTTTGTTCGCAGTAATCATATCTCTGACACTGGTGTCTTTCGTCTTTAAAAATACCGCGGTAACGAAGTCGGCGGAAAAACCTAAAACACTTTTGGCGTACATATAAGAATCCGCAAACGCAATAAGAAACTGTTGCGACTGCAACTCATCATCAAATTGATAATCCGCTCTAAATACGGGTCGTTCTTTGTCAAGATCATCGCTGTAATCACTCAATGCCGCAATCATACCGCATACCTGGCGATAAAAATATCTGGCAACCTTGAATACATGGGGATCTTCTTCAAAATTGGTACGAAAAAGATACGGATAAACATATTTTTCAGTATAATCAAGTAATTCGGACAGTGCATCGACATACCCCAATAAATTCACTTCGGCACTGGTTTTTTGTTGGACTTGAATACATTTTTGTAGTCGTGACATGATACTCTTTTCAACAAAAAAATCAACGCGCGTCTCAAGCGAATCAAGCGTTTCCATATCAATCCGTAAAAACAAATGTTTCCATTGTCTGATGAACTCACTCATTAATTTTATTTTTTCATGATATAACAACAATTGATGTGAATCGAGAATGGTCTTAAAAACCGAATTGAGACGTGAAAACCTGCTTGTATCAGAAAGCGATACCTTCTCGCGCCCTCTTTGAGTAATAATCAGTTGGCGGGTAATCGGCATGGGTATATCGGATAACCGGTGAAGCATCGCCAATGTATCTATGACAGATGTATACTCATCTCGAGAACAAATAAGAAGCGAGATCATATTATTTAATACAAACGGAATTGAGAATACTGTACAGTGTGTATCAAACCACCACTGTTGATTTCTATTGATTTTTTTATTCGCAATAAACGCATGTTCAGGTACGCGAATTTTGAATGCAGGTACGAATTGTTGCTGTAATATATTTTCTGCCGTCCTTACTGAGGAAATAAAACACCATGTCTCTTCATGATTTTTCACACAATTTTTAAACGCCGACACTCCGGCATCAATAAAATAACATTCTACCAAATGTGCTTCAGTGGCATGTCCGCATTGCTTACAGATTACCGTCGATGCTTCATGTTCAATTTCTTCTTCATATGAACCATTAATACGCAAATCAGATATAAAATGATCGTTTTGTCCTCTATATCGCTGAATATCTTCATTTCCAAGAACATGAGTTCCATAATAAGGAAAGAATTTCTTAAAAGCCGTTGCATGCGATATCCCTTCGGCGGCTATAATAGGTATAGCTTTACCGGTAATAGGCATTATTGCGAATTTCCCCGATAATGAATCATGTTGTTTTACGCCAATCACTGCAAGGTCGATAAGATCATCAAGATTATTTAAATGAAGAAATATGGGCTCTGCTTGCCCTGCGACAGAAAAACGGATCACATGATTACTTTTTTTTTCAACAATACGTATTGTTTCAAATGTCTGTAAATATCTCCCGCAATGAGGGCAATACATTCTTTTTATCGTACCGAACTTAATAACATCCGATGACAAATGTGCTTCTGCTATTTGATGCAAAAAATCAGAAATACGGTTCTTTACCGTATCATCGAGCACATGCTCGAATGAACTGAAAACATTTTTTGCACTGTCGACACTGACCGAGTTACAAAAGAGTGCAGGTAATAATGTTTTCCGGTTTTGGACAGATAAAATATTTCGCAATATCTCGGCATAGTAGCATACAATTGCCTGATGCGGATATATAACCGGATCTTGTTGCGGCATATAAAATATCAGATCACGAGAGTAAAGAGGTTCAGACTGTGTCATCCCCGAACACCTCTGCTTCAAACCTCAAAATCTGCGTACCGGGATACGTAAATGCATCTTCAGGCAAACCCGCTTTCATACAGGTATGCCGTAAAAATGTTTCTCTATCCCAATCATATTCAATTGCGACCTGAGGAAGCAATAAGCCTGACCTGAAAGATGAAATGATCATAAGCCCGTCACGACCGATTGTAATAGAATTAATATCATCGACAGGAATCATGCCTGATAGAACTGAAATTTCAATAGTCACATCATTATACTCGTTGATCGTCAGCGGATAAAACCGAGGATCATGAAATGCCGCCTGCTCAGCCATTCGTATAATGGTCTCCCATAATGATTCTATTGCTTGTACGTATCCGATACAACCTCGTAATTCATTATTAATTTTTAATGTTACAAATGCGCCTTTTTTCTCACGGAATAACTTGTCCTCGCATGGATAAGAATTTTTCCTTCCGTATAAACGATCTTGAATTACTATTCGAGCAAGTTCAAGCAATGCTTTTTTTTGCTCATTCGTGAACATAACGTGTTTCTTTCTTTTTTAGCCGATTACTGAGAATAAAGACATACAATGAGAGAAAAAACGACACAACGACGACAGTATTCATGATCATTACGATCACAACGTATCTTGTACGATGAAGATACATCTTGGAATGTTGATTTATAAATTTATCATCCCCGAAGCGACCTCTGTACTCACCATCCAGTGCGTACATATCGATACTGTTTTCAAGATTACTGCCAATATAAATTCTGTTGTGTGCAAGCGATAACGTAATCGGATAAATATATCGTTTATTTGATTGATGGAGGAGTTCATTATCCGGCGAGTATTTGAAAAATCTCGAATAATAATAACTTCCGCCTTTTCGCTGTGCAGCGATCAAATACAATTCGTTATTAAATTCGTACCCTCGTAGTATTGAATAATCAGCAGGCATACCTTTGACTACGATTTCTTTATTATTTTTTACGGAAACGAGTTTGTTTTTCCCAAAAGGGGCATAATATAGCACATCATCTATCCAGATAATACCCGATGGTTCGAACTCGAGAGAATAATCACGAAGTTTTTTACCGACAGGCGACAATAGGGATATTTTTTTTTGTTTCGAGTCTATAACGGCAAATACACCGTTGTCATAATACACTGCTGACGCAGACGAAACAGGAAATGAATATTTATATCGGGCAAAATAATCATACGCCATTACCATATTCTCACGATGTGCATATAAAAACAATACGGAAGATTGCGCAAAAACATCATTAAAATCTGTATTAAACACAAACTCACCCATAAATGCGCCTTTTTGCGAATACCGTAAGACACGGTTCCCTTCGATTATCCATAACGAATCACCGGATGTACCCACTGCCGTGATAGCCTCCGAACGAGCAACTTTTTCTTGTAGTAACAGACTTGATACACCGGACGCGATAATAATGATGATTATAATGACTGCATAGACTGTAAGACGTCGTTTTTCAGTTCTCATCTTCGACGCCGAATACATCCTTCAAGTAATCCCCGAGGTCTGCTTCACCGACTTCTTCTTTCGCACGTTTTTCAGTTTCTTCCGCAACTTTTGCTTTATCCTTTATTGTTTGAATAAAATCATTGTGTTGTGCTTTGACACGTTCATCAATAAGTGATTTATAGGCATCGACATCTCCATTAAAAACTAATTTCTTTTTTTTGGAACCGATAATTGCTCCATTATCAAAAATAAGTGTCACTATCGTTTTTGTGGTAGGCATAAATTCAGTCTGCACATGAATCGTTCTACCGCGAAAATCCACATCATTGTTTTTGCCTTGAATCATACTCGCCTCCGTTGCATAACCGCACTCATTATATCATTGCTCGCTATCATGCGCAAGAGATACTTGCATGACCAACGCATCTTCACCATTATCCGAGTAATATTTTTGTCGCACACTTATAACACGAAAACCGAACATTTTATACAATTCTATCGCGGCTTTATTGCTCTCGCGCACTTCTAAAAAAGCAGATACCGTTTGACGTTTTTTCAGGTCGATGAAAATACTTTTCAACAATTCGATGCCAAACCCTTGACGTCGTACGTCAGGCGATACGGCAAAGTCGGTTATATGGGCTTCGTCACAGTATTGCCATACGACGGCAAAACCTCTCAACACAGTATCATCAAAAACACCCCACACCGTTGAGTAGGACAAATCAAACTCTTGTGCAAGCATAGGGGCTGTCCAGGGCGTCGTGAATGATGCCTGCTCAATCGCTGTGATCGCTTCTAAATAATCACGATTGAGAATTTTTACGTTTCTCATATTGTATCTCCGCATCAGATAATCGCCCATAGAGCGGTTCTAATGAACGAACATCGATAAGCGTATTATTTTCACATTGAGACTTCGCAATCACACCCAGAGCATAGATATCTGGCAAGAATGGAATTACGATGTGATTACTGTCAGGAAACGCATCACATACACTCTGTGCAACAAGACTTCCGTCAGAGACAAAAATACGTGTTTCATCAGTTCCGTAATGACGAAAAACCGAAACACATGCATGAATGTCATATGACCCTGATTCATATTCTTCAATAAGCGTGTTGTCCTTTGTATGATACACTGCCGCATAAACTTGATTTTTCCGTGCATCATGAATCGGTATATACCATTTCTTCGGAATCTTTGATGTGAAAACGGCAGTTGCCAAAGTATCGACTCCCGCAATGGGAATTGAATAAACATATGCGATCGTTTTGGCTGCGGTCATACCGATTCGTAACCCGGTAAATGATCCCGGACCTCTCGCGACAGCGATCAAGTCAATACATTTTAATTCTACACCTGTCTCTTTGCACACGAGATCAATCATATAAAGGAGTTTTTCAGAATATGTTGCCTGCACATTAAATGATATCGACATAATGACATCGTTGTTGCGCATAATGCCCACAGCACCGGTAAAAAATGAAGTATCAATACACAAAATATTCATACAGAACCTTTCACGAAACCGTTATTTGACGGCTATTATTATCACTTATTTCAATATTGACTCGAATGACGTTCTCAGGCAACAACTCTTCTATTTTTTCAGGCCATTCAATAAAGACTATTCCGCTGCCATTCACACAATCGTCGTATCCGATATCGTATATCTCATCCGGATCGGTCAGACGATACAAGTCCATATGATAGACACGCCAATCAGACCATTCATAGATATTCATAAGAGTAAATGTAGGGGAACGAACACCTGTCACAAATCCCAACGCAGTACAAACAGCACGAACAAAAAAGGTCTTTCCCGCTCCAAGATCACCGTACAATGCAATACATGAATGCCTGTTTAACGTCTGTGCAAACCGTGCCGCATAATCGTGCATCGCTTGTTCATCAACGATCACTGACATCAACGGGTCCATCGATTAAAACCCTTATCTGTTTTAATATAGACTCCTTCGGGAGTTTTATAGAGCTGTAAAATTTTCAAGGATAATAATCCATCCGAAGTTCCGAATCTTTCAAATTTTGTTTTTAGTCGAGAAATCACATAAAAACCATTATCCGTGCCTGCATAAATAGTATTTTCATCGATAGTAAGTGCCTGTACTGTTCCTGAGGGTTGTGGCAAAGTGCGGATCGTAAAATCAACTAAATTGACCTCAACTATTCCCCCGCGACCTCCTATATAGGCATAATCGTTATCAATTATGACTGTTTTAAAATTTTCCAACGACGTCTCAGATGGAGTAATATGCCGTATAATCGTCATATCAGGGCCGCAAATTCGTATACCGTCATGTTTTAGAAATACCACATAATTCTCACTAGCAGATAAATGTGTAATTCCCATAAAATCGGTGCCTTTAATCTGCGAAACCATATAATCTGATGTATTGATCACACTTAACCCCATAGGTGATATGGCATATACAAACCGGTGTGTTGCCTCGAGATTTACGACTTTGTTATCAAACAATCCTTGAGACATTGTTATATTTTTGAATCCTTCAAGCCCTTCGACAAAATATACGCCATTGTTTTGAGTAGCGACGACTAAAGTGCTCCGAGATTGTGCGATGTCATTTATTGTTCCGCTTATACCGCGTATCACGACTTTCTTGGTCTCGTGTGTCGTAATACACCAAATATCCTTACCCGCAACGTATCGAGCCCCCTGAAAAGAGACAATGCCTGATACGGACTGTTCAAAAACAACGGAATTATTTCTTTTTAACTCCAGACTTGAGCTGTCAAAAAATATCGCTTCTCCGGATTCGGTAATACCGACTACCTCATTGCCTTGAAGTTCAACATGATCTTTAATCTGAATATATTGAGATGTATCTGCATCAAAAATTGGCATTCGATACGGATTCTGTAGCGGTCTCCATTCGAGTATTCCGGGATATGACGTAACAACCGTTACATCTTTCATAGCAAATGATATACGATAGATCGGCCCTTCGGCAACTTTTATAAATGTATCCGTATCGGTGATCGCATACTGAATCGGATTTCCTTGCAACACTCCAAGTACCATCCATCTCTCTTGATTAATATCAAGATATACCTTTCCTCCTGCAACGGCAAGTAACATCGCATTCCTGGTATTATAAAATACCCCGCGGATGTCTTTTCCATACAACAACGCTTCTTTGCTCAGTGATGTCAAAAATTCTTTTGAATTTCTATCAAAGACGACAAGCCCTTTTTCAGTCGCGCCGTACACTCTTTCAACAGTAGCCGTCAAGGAGCGAATCGGAGAATAATTCATTTGAAAGACTGCGATAGTATCAATACCCGACCACACATTACCAGAACAGAAAATGAGCACAAAAAAAACTGCCATAAAAAA
Source organism: uncultured bacterium (assembly GCA_964423645.1). GTDB lineage: Bacteria > Macinerneyibacteriota > Macinerneyibacteria > Macinerneyibacteriales > CAYRFE01 > CAYRFE01. The sequence goes on from CAYRFE010000005.1 coordinate 33,727, forward strand.
TCTTTGGCCGGTACGATCAGGCTTTTTTTTCATATAGTGGCTCCTCAATGGTACACACATCTCTATTTTTGTTTTGCCATGAAATCGAGATATCCGTTGATAAAATCATCGAGCTCTCCATCGAGAACCGGATCAATATTACCTGTCTCAACATCTGTTCGATGGTCCTTTATCATTTTATATGGATGTAATACATACGAACGGATTTGACTTCCCCACGAAATATCTTTCTTTGAACCTTCAAGTTTTGTGCGTTCATCATCACGTTTTTGAACTTCAAGTTGGAATAGACGTGCACGAAGCATTTTCATCGCCTGATCTTTGTTTTGAGTTTGCGATCGCTCATTTTGACATTGAACCACAACATTTGTAGGGATGTGGGTAATCCGCACTGCCGAATCGGTCCTATTCACATGTTGCCCGCCGGCACCCGACGCACGATATGTGTCGATCCGGAGATCTTTTTCTGATATTTCGATCTCAATATCATCCTCTACTTCGGGATATACGTAAACCGATGTAAACGAAGTATGCCGACGTTTATTCGAATCGAACGGGCTTATTCTGACCAAACGATGAACACCCATCTCAGATTTAAGGTAACCATACGCATAATCTCCTTTGAAATGAATAGTAGCACTTTTTACGCCGGCTTCATCACCATCCTGGTAATCAATAAAACTGACGCCATATCCGCGCTTTTCACCCCACATTTGATACATTCTCACAAGCATGGATGCCCAATCCTGCGACTCAGTGCCCCCGGCACCGGGATGTATCTCAAGATATGCCCCATTAATATCATTCTCGTCATTCAAAAGACTTTTCAATTCTGTTTCCTGAACATGTTTACGGAAAACTTTAATTGCATTTTCAAGATCCTTTTTCATTCCGTCATCATGTTCTTCTTCGAGCAATTCAACCATAAGTGCAATCTCGTCATAATCATTTACCATACGATGAAACATATTCCCACGATCTTCGAGGATGCGTAATTCTTTTCCTAATTCTTTGCTCTTTTTCGGATTAGACCAAACCGATTCTTCAGTCATAAGAGCTTTTATTTCAGTGATACGTAATATCGTATGTTCAACGTCAAAGATACTCCTTGAGGCGATTGACAACCTCTTTCAACTCAATCATTAAATTTTTAATTTCAAATAATTCCACGCTTATTCCTCCTTAGTGGTTTCTTGACGTACCTGTTGTTGAATCATCGAGAGCATCGCAGAATATTCGCGATTTGACGGTTCAATCTCAAGAGCACGAGAAACCGCATGCACTGCTTTTTTGTATTCTTTATTACGCGAATAGATCGTTGCGATGCAATAATGAGCAGTCGCATTGTAATCATCAAGCACTATAGCACGTTCAAATCGATTCAAGGCGTCATCGTATGAGGCTTGCGCTAAAAATCGAACACCTTCCTCGCTCATTTCAAGAGAATCAACATGTTTCACTCTCCATTGTGTATCAAATATTTTATCTTTGCGTTTCGCTAAAAAATAATTCATCGGATCAGATGCAAGTGCTTTTTCTATAGCGGCTTCAGCATCCTTCCATAAGCGCCGGCGCAAATAAACCTCGGAAAGTGTTGAATACGAAACTGCACTTTTAGGATGAAGCATAATACTTTTTTTAAAGTACTCTTCTGCTCTTTGCCAATCATGTTCTTGAAAATAAATCGATGCAATATTATGGTAGATCATAAAATTGACCATCTTCATATCCTCAAGAGAAAGATACAATGTTTTTGCAGTAGTATAATCACCTTTCGCAAGTGCTTTATTAGCTTTTTTTGTTATTGCACGCGCTTTCATATACCGCGGTAGAACAAATAATCTTTTAAAAATATTCATATGTCCACCAATACGCAACGATCAACGATACACGCCATATCATTCATCGCACACCATGCAATCAGTTCGGGTGATTCAGCTCCGGGTTGGCACCATACCAGGCGTATACCCTTTGTATAGGCATCAGCAAGGACTTGCAATCCGGTGAGAGGGTTAACAATCAAACTTATTGCATCTATAGGTCCGGTAATATCTGAAAGTTTCGAATATACTTTTTCTCCGTCAATGGTCTCTTTAGTTGGATTCACTGCATAAACGATTTTCCCTTCGTGTTGTAATTTTTTAAATACTTTATACCCGAATTTATTAGGATTATCGGTCGCACCGACAACAGCAACATGATGCGCATTCTTAAAACGGTCAATCAATATGTCCATATATCTCCTTTCGTCTGTATGGTAACGAAAAACCCGTTGCTTATCAAGTGAATAATAGAGATTCTTTGAGGATTTCATACCAATTCCAATGTTCTTTGCGCACTCGCATAATTTTTCGAGAAATGTTTTTCAGTTCTGACTCTACACACGGTGAAGAAAATGAACACACACTGTGCGACGTTTTGCTTATTCATTAATTTTCCAGCAGGGATGAATCCCGACCTTTTTAATTTCCCCTCCATCCGCCCGAAGCTCGGACATGCTCGTTCCTCATTTTAACTTGACAGACATATGGTGCTATGGTATATTTTGCCCGATGTAGTGGGGAGTCGTCTAATGGCAGGACAGCAGACTCTGACTCTGTATGTGAGGGTTCGACTCCTTCCTCCCCAGTTACTTTACGGTCCCATCGTCTAGGGGTCTAGGACACCGCCCTCTCACGGCGGTGACAGGGGTTCAAATCCCCTTGGGACTGTTTTTCATTTCTCATGGTTTTATAATTCTTTCATATTAGGGTATTGTACTCAATGTCTATATGATGCAATCTGTATTAACACGATTTTTTGAGACTTGAATTACTACAAATAAAATTCATTTCGAAACGATTCGTTTTTATATCCGGTTCAATTCCTGCCACCTGCTTCACGAGTCACTGCTCCGACGGGAATCATGAAATAATCGGAACCCTTTGCGAATCTAACATATCTTTCATTTGTGCTCTCCCAAACCCATCTTGTGGAAATCGAAAAACGGGCAGAAAAATTTTCTGCCCCTACAAAAAGACAATGTCGCGTGTGCATACCATGCACCCGACTTCGTCCCCACACCCCTGTTTTTAAACTGCAAATAAACGAGATAGTATGAATGTTCAAAGATCTAAATCTGTAATTCACTGAGACAAATTCACTCCGACCTCATTAAAATACATATTACCTTATTATTGTTCAACAGATAACACCTTGAGGGTGATGAGGCATTTATTCGAATTGTGATTCTGTACTATACTAATGATTGATTGTTATATAGTGGGGACTTCGTCCCCACACCCCTTATAATAACAAAACTATACTAGTAAAGCCGACGCAAGCTTCGGGGAATTTGACCCATTGAGAGTAAAGGGGAGGTGAAGACCTCCCCGATTTCACGCATGCACCATGTTACAACGAAATGAACGTTTCAATATTCTTTTCAATTAATTTTAAAGATCTCCTCCAAAAATCAACATCACGAACATCAATTTTGACGATTTTCGCGGCATCGGCGATCGAATTCTTCCCTGTTGCCTGCAATAACGTATCATACTGAGCAACGAAAGCATCCCCGCGTTCCTGGTAGATCGCATATAATCCTTTTGCAAATAACAAGCCGAATGTATACGGGAAATTATAGAAATTATTCCCCGCAGTATAATAATGAGGTTTATTGGCCCACATATACGGATGTAAGCATTCATGATCCAATCCGTCTCCGTATGCTTCTTTTTGTGCGCGAAGCATCATCTCTTTCAATTGCTCAACATGCACCGATGCGTCTTTACGGCGCTCAAAAAGCTCAGACTCAAACAAGTACCGGCTGTATATATCAACAACGGTTTGCCCCTGATCTGCCAATTCGCTTTCAAGCAAACCTTTGAGATCATGTGCACTCGCATTTTTCATGACCGCATTACCCACGATTGTCTCACAAAATATTGAAGCTGTCTCTGCTACCGGCATTGTATATTGACTATTGAATAAATGTTCTTTAAAAATACAATCGCCATGATAGGCATGACCGAGTTCATGTGCTAACGTAGTCACATTTTTCATTTTACCATTAAAATTGGTAAGGATTCTACTTTCCTTTATCGGTCGAAGATTCGAACAAAACGCACCGCCTCTTTTGCCGTCTCGAGGCTCGGCATCAATCCAGTGCTTGGTAAAAGCTTTATCGGCAAGATCTGCAAGTTTTTTACTAAATGTACCAAATTGCTCAACTATAAATGCATGCGCTTCTTCATAACTGTATGATTTATCGGTGTCTCCGATAGTCGCAAAAAGATCATAAAATGGCAGACCGTTTTTATGAGAAAGGATTTCCGCCTTTTTTCTAAAATACTTCCTAAATGCAGGCAAGCTTTCTTTAACTGCGGTCATCATCGCATCCAGCGTTTCTTTATCCATACGTGAGTTATGCAGTGTCATATGTAACGGTGATTCAAAACCACGCATCTTTGCCAATGTGGTAACTTCACCCTTTATCGCATTGAGTGCCGCGGCAGAGGATTCTTCTATTTTTTTATATGCTTTAAGTTCGGCTTCATACGCAGTTTTACGAACCGTTTGATCAGACTCAAACGCCATATTACGGACAACGGATATAGGCAGCGTCTTATGTACATCATTGAGAGTAATATCAACCATTAAAGTTGATGATAATAAATTTTGAAGATTCGACCATGCCGATGATCCGGTTGTCTGCATTTTTGATATGATGATTTCTTCTTTTTCCGACAAATTGAATTTGTTGTTTTCTGCAATTTCTATCAAATAGAAACGAAACGGCTCTAACTCCTTCGAAGATTCAATCAATTGTGAAAGATTGTTAATCTCACCAAGCCATTTTTCAAAAAGAATAGTCGGTTGTGTAAAATCCGATAATTTCAAACGTATCTTTTCGCTATAGGTAAGTGCTTCCGTATTTTTTGCCTCTGTGCTTAAGCGCAAATTAGAATATGCCCCTAAGCGGAAAAAAACCATGGATATTTCTTCGTTTTTCTTGATATAATCTGCGATCATCTTTGCTTCGTTATCATGTGAAATAAATGTCTCATTTACCCATGCGGAAAATTGCACAAGCATCGCATCGGTTTTGGAAAAATCATTCTGAAATTCCTTTGATTCAAAAGAAGTATATAACGCGTCCAAATCCCATCTTTGATTCATCAAATCCCCCCCCTTTAAAAAAAGGGAGCCTTTCGACTCCCTTTCGAACCATTTATTTTACGTGAAATGTACACGTGCCCGTTGAGCACGTTTTTTTATGCACATGAGCTGCAATCTCATCTTCAAAATATTTCATTGCAGTTGATATGACTAGATACGGAGATTGACCCAACGCGCAAAGCGATGAGTATTTCATCGTCTCAGACACTGCTTGCACCTGATTTAACTCACGTTTCGTAGCAGTTCCATCAGCAATTTTATGAAACATATCATACAAATGACGAGTACCAAGACGACACGGTGAACACTTTCCGCATGATTCATGTTTAAAAAATTTCATGATATTAACCAGCATATCGACTATACAGGTACTGTCATTCATGACAAGTATAGCGCCGGAACCCAATACTGCCTTGAACTCACCCAAATTGTCATAATCCATATTCACATCAAGCATTTCATCGTTGAGAAATGCCCCCGCAGCTCCACCGACCAATGCACATTTAAATTTACCGCCTTTTACACCACCGGCATATTTGTAAATAATATCACGAAGTTTTGTGCCCATTTCAACTTCAACCAACCCCGGATTATTTACGTGTCCAAGTATCGTATACACTTTTGTGCCGCTGCATGTTGCCGTTCCGAAAGATTTATACCAGTCAGCTCCGTTGAGCACGATAGACGGTACATTAGAGAGTGTCTCGACATTATTAACGACGGTCGGTTGCTGCCACAATCCTTTAACACCGGGAAACGGCGGTTTGACTCGAGGATTACCGCGCCCACCTTCGAGAGAATTGATGAGAGCTGTTTCTTCTCCGCACACATACGCTCCGGCACCTTTACGAATTTCAATATCAAAAGAAAAATTACTTCCGAAAATATGAGTCCCAAGAATTCCTAATGCACGAGCATCGTCAATTGCTTTTTGTGTGCGCTCAATTGACAGGTGGTATTCACCACGAATATATATAAAACCCTTCTCAGCTCCGATTGCATACCCCGCAAGCGCCATACCCTCAAGCAATCGATGAGGATCACCTTCCATAATAAGGCGATCTTTAAAAGTTCCGGGTTCACCTTCATCTGCATTACAGACAACATACTTAGGGTTATCTTTCAGAGGTGCAGTGAATGACCATTTTAAGCCGGTCGGGAATCCTGCACCGCCACGGCCACGCAACCCGGATGCTTTCACTATATTGACAATATCTTCCGATTTCATCTCGGTAACCGCTTTTGCTAATGCTTCATAGCCATTCACAGCGATATACTCTTCAATGCTCTCAGGATTGATGACACCCGCATTCGCCAGAACAATTCTTTTTTGTTTTTTAAAATCTTGAGCAGACTCTTTAAAAGTTATTGATGCGGTATCAACTTTGCCGTCGAATACCAAACGAGTCACTTTTCGCCCTTTTAGTAAATGCTCGGAAACAATTTCATGCGCGTCCTCCGCAGTCACATTTGCGTAATATACATCATCCGGCTGAACAAGCAGGACAACACCTTTACCGATTATTCCCATGCTTCCCGTCTCAACAACCGCTATCTCGTCAGTGAGTTTATACTCCTCTAAAGCACGTTTGAATGCATCTTGCACTCTGCGTGCGCCTGAAATCAGCGTATCTTCGTCTATACCAAATAATACGTATTTTGTCTTCAGAGTCATATTTTTCCCTCCCTGTACTGGTTGAGGATGCGCTCAACTTTCTTCGGGGTCAAATTACCGTAGACGATTTCATCGATCATCATTGCCGGTGCGACACCGCATACACCCAGACATTCCGCAGTCTCAAGCGTAAATAAAAGATCGGGAGTGGTCTGACCGACTTCGATAGACAACACCTTTTTCAACATATCAAGCACATCGATCGATCCCATCAAATGACACGGCGGAGAATCGCATAAACGAATCACATGCCGTCCGCGAGGTGTTTGTGAATACATTGAATAAAATGTCGCAGTTCCATACACTTTTGAATAAGGTACATTAAGATACTCCGCAACATCCGTCAGGTCATCCTCGGTAACATAATTGTACGGATTCGCATCCTGAATATCATGAAGTATATACAGGAGATTATCAAGCTTTGGTTCGTATCGATTTAAAATTTCCCGCCTGTTCATACTGCTCCTTTCATTGATCCCAAAAATAAAAAGACCGGGAAATCCCCGGTCCTATTCTTCCACCCCAGTTAATTTTTCGATTGCATCGAACGGACACACATCATAACATGTACCACACTGAATACATCCGGATTGATCGATAACGTGTAGTTTGCCACGTTCACCTGCAATGACATGGGTCGGACATTTCTGTGCGCATACCGTACATCCGCGGCATTTATCGGTTATATTAAATGTCAAAAGATCCTTACACACAAGTGCACGACATTTCTTTTCTCGTATATGTTCTTCATATTCTTCACGGAAATAACGTATGGTGGATAAAACCGGGTTCGGAGCAGTCTGCCCTAATCCGCAAAGCGATGCTTTTTTAATGGTTTGTCCAAGCTCTATAAGCTTTTCGATATCATCCTCTTCGCCTTTACCTTCAACAATGCGTTGCAGTATCAATTGCATTTGTTTCAGGCCGACTCGACACGGCACACATTTGCCGCAAGATTCAAATGCACTGAATTCAATAAAGAATTTTGCAGTATTGACCATGCAGGTAGAATCATCCATGGCAATAATGCCGCCGGATCCCATCATCGCACCGAGCGCTAAAAGACTCTCATAATCAATTTTAGTATCGAAATACTCTTCTTTAATACATCCGCCAGACGGTCCGCCAAGTTGTACAGCTTTGATCTTCTTACCTGCGGGAGCTCCGCCGCCTATATCATAAATAAGTTCTCGAATAGTCGTTCCCATCGGCACTTCTGCAAGACCTGTGTTTTTGATCGTACCCGATAACGCAAATACTTTTGTGCCTTTGCTGGTTTGAGTACCGATTTTTGCCATCCAATCGCCGCCATTCAGCACGATATGACGAACATTCGCATAGGTCTCAACATTATTCAATACGGTTGGTTTCTGCCACACACCGCTGACAGCAGGATATGGCGGACGCGGACGTGGTGTCCCTCGTTTCCCTTCGATCGAATGAATCAATGCAGTCTCCTCACCGCATACGAATGCCCCTGCACCCATCCGCACTTCCAGCGTAAAATTAAACTGTGTACCAAAGATGTTTTTCCCTAAGAATCCGTATTCTTCAGCTTGTTTGATCGCTTTTTTCAAACGGGTGATAGCAAGCGGATATTCAGCACGCACATACACATATCCGTGTTGCGCCCCGACAACAAATCCTGCGATGGTCATTCCCTCAATAAGTGTATGCGGATCACCTTCTATGACAGAGCGATCCATAAATGCACCGGGATCACCTTCATCCGCATTACAGATAACATACTTCTCGTTATTTACAACTTCCTTTGTAAATTTCCATTTCATGTAGGTAGAAAAACCTCCGCCCCCTCTGCCACGAAGTCCAGACTTACGCATTTCATCAAGCACGGTGTCAGGATTCATTTCAGTAAGGGCTTTGCCGAGAGCTTCATACCCTCCGAGTGCGATATACTCATCGATGCTTTCAGGATCAATTGAGCCGCAATTTTTTAATACGATTTTTAATTGTTTCTGAAAATAATCAATTTCTTTGTGTTTTTTGACCAATTCTTCTGTTTTCGGAGATTTATACAACAACCGATCAACCGGTCGACCCTTTAAAAAATGTTCTTCAACGATATCGCGAACATCGTCAATCTTAACTTTTTTATACAGAATCTCATCAGGATAGACCAGAATAACCGGACCTAACTCACAAGGTCCCATACAACCGGTCTCAATGACTTTTATCTCGGTCTCTAACGCAAATTTTTTAATTTCGGCAAGCAACGCTTCTTTTACCTTCAAACTGTCATTTGAGATACACGATGCGCCGCTACATACCAACACATTCAACCGCTGGGTGCGGACGTTATCCATAGTTTACCCTCCCCTCATTGAAACCCGTTATTTCTTTTCCTCCATTGACACAACCAATTCGTCGACGACTTTGCCGTTAACGATATGCTGGTCAACTACTTTTTTTGCCTTATCCGGTGTCATATGTCCGTATACGACAGTCGGTTTTCCATTTTCTTGGATTTCAACGATCGGCTCCATGGAACTCATACCTTTTTCGCCGGTTTGTGTGACCATAACTTCTTTGACTCCACGAGCATTTATTTCATTGATAAAAGCCTTCAACACTTCACGTGCGCCGGCAGCGATTCCTGATGTCCCCATACCAACGACAACTTTTATTTTTGCATCCTGAGCACGTAATTTTAAATCTTCTTGGGCTTTTTCACGCATTTTTCTGAGTTCGTCAAGACTTTTCATACGAGTCCCTCCTTATTATTGTTCACTGTATTTTTTATAAATTTCCTGCACCTTTTTGCGATCAACATTACCGTATACATCCTCATTGACCATGACGGCAGGAGCAAGTCCGCACGCACCAAAACAACGCGCGGTCGAAAGAGTAAAATGCTTATCAGCAGTTGTTTCTCCGACATCGATCCCAAGTTGTTCCTTAAACATATCAACGACCCTGTCAGCTCCGCGTACATAACACGCCGTACCTAAACACACATTGATAACAAATTTACCTCTCGGGGTTGTGCTGAAAAAGTTGTAAAAAGTTACAACACCATAGACCGTACTCGCCGGCACACCGAGGCGCTGCGAAACGAACATCTGAACTTCTTGAGGCAAGTATCCGAAAATCTCCTGAGCACGGTGTAACACGTTAATTAGCGGTCCCGGCAAGCCTTTAATTGAATCAATATAGGTACCTAACTCCCTATATTGTTCATTGTCCGGGATGTGAACAGGTGTCTGTTCCATAGTTCCTCCTCCCTTACGTCAAAACATCTCTATGCCATAAAATCATCAACATTCATAAACGCCCTTTTTTCCGTTCAACTATACAATGTTAAAAAAAAAATGCAAGCAAAAACGATTTTTTTAGAACCATAATGTTACATTTCATTGTCGTTTTCTGTTCGACCAATTTCTTACCGTTTCATTATAATGAAAAAGGTATTCCAGACGGCCTCTATTGTTCTAAGCCATACCATACTTCAGCGATGCACAGTATAAACTCCGTCAAACTGTAGTTACAAAATGGCATCGATATACAGAAAAAAAACCTTTTCAAACCAACGATTTTTTTCAAATTGTCCCCACCCCTTAATAGAGGCATATAGTCTCTCACCAAGTGAATTTTTTTTGGTACTATCGAGCAAAGTTACGCACCCCGTATGTTGAAAACAACATGCTTGAGGATATTTTGAATTTCGAAATAACCTTGAACATTTCAGGGGCGATCCCTGCTGCAAGCATCCGTACCTTTACATAAGACAAAGAATTATGAAAATATGAACACATGAAGAATCCCAATACATACCCGTCTTTTACCGCTCGAACTGAATAACCTATATTCAAACGATAAAACAAGGTCTGATTACCTCACTAGTATTACGATAATTATTACCAATAACTGTTATGGTACAATAATATCATCTATCGTCCGCTTCGGAACATGATGGATTTCCTGTTCATCGCGCCAATACCGAACGTTACCGTCAACGGGTATATCATCAATGACGACCGATTCTTTTGGTTTCCCGAGTGCAATAACCAAACAGATATCTAAATGTGTCGGAATGTGCAAATCATGACGTAATTTCTCACGTTCAACAGATGCAATCATACAGCCGCCCAATTCTTTCTCTACTGCAGCAAGAAGAATGGTTTGAGCCGCAATTCCAACATCTGTATCAAATATTTTTGTGATCGTTGTATCCCCCAACATGATAATATATGCCGAAGGTTTTTCACCTTCCTGGGGACCTCCCCATTCAGGCAAATAACCTGCCCATTTCAGATGAGAAAAAACAAGCGCATTCGTGTGCTCATCAAAGACGATTTTGTATTTCAAAGGTTGTAAATTTCTTCCCGAAGGCGCAAGTCGGGCGCACTCAATAAGCTCTTTTAAAAGAACAGGATCTACTCGAAACGCTTGATAGAACCTTCTGTAACTTCTGTTTCGTCTGATCAAGTCATATACCATACAATATGCCTCCTGTCTTTTACGGTTTGTGTGAATAATAGGTATCAACGATGTCATCCAGTAACGGTAACGGCACCGCTCCATGTTCTAAAATGGCCGTATGAAATTCGCGAATATCAAACGAGCTCCCTAACTTTTCTTTCGTCTTATGACGCAGTGCAAGCAGTGCAAGTTTTCCATGCATATACGCACAGGCTTGCCCGGGCCACGTGCTGTAACGGTCTATTTGTCCGTCTCCTCCCCAACCTACGGTGCGCTCCATATATCCTCGTGACTCTTCACGAGTCCACCGTTTGTAATGAATCCCCGTGTCAACAACCATGCGTGCGGCACGAAATAATGCAGAATGGAGATATGATATCCTTGAATAGACATCGGGATACCAGCCTTCTTCAAACGCCAATTGTTCGGCATACAATGCCCATCCCTCAATATACGCAGTAAAAAAAGGAATCGCAAAAAATAAAGGCAACCCTACTTCTTGCTGAATCGCGAGTTGCAAATGGTGACCGGGAATAGATTCATGATACGTAAGGGCAGGCATATCGGGTTTAAAATGACTGTATCCCAAATTTGCGTAGAACACACCTTTTGCGGAACCGTCGGCCGGTGCGGGCTGATAATACGTGCCGGATGTTTTTTCTTTATACAATGGAACAGGCTCCGTGGTCACTTTCGTTTTAGGAAGCAGAGAAAACAAGGCGTCAAGTTTTTTTTCTGTTTCGTCTATGATTAATCTATAGTCACGTATCGTGTGCTGTTTTCCTTCCTCAGTCTCAGGATATCCCATTTCAGGGTTCTTGGAACAATGATCCCAGTACGCGAATAATGTTTTTTGAAATGTCTCACGCGGCGCTATCCCCACAGTCCTCATCAGCGAAGTTATTTCTTTTTGCAGGCGTTCGACTTCATGTATTCCCGTTGTATGGATCTCATCAGGTGTTTTATTAGAACTTGTGTGATATTTCAGGGAAAATGCATAATACGCTTCACCATCAGGTAATTTCCACACACCGTCGATGTCATCACATGTATCACGTACCGTGCCGACATATTGTGCATATTCACGATACGCCGGATAGACCGTATGTGTAATGATAGTCTCACAATCAGCGAGAATCTTTTTCTGTTCTTCAGGATTCAGTGAAAGCTTTTCTATCTTAGATTTTAATGTTACGTACAACGGGTTTTCTTGTACAGGTGTTTTGATGAAGGAATCTATGGAATTCAAATAACTGTCTGCCGCACTGCGTGAGGGTAATATTTTATGTGAATTTTGGTATTCAAGTTTACTCTTTTCGTGTGAAAGGCGAATCGGTATTTGTTTCATACGGGATAAATAACGTTTAACATCTTTTTGTGTTGTGACCGGTAATGATTCTGTGATAAGAGTAACCATAGAGGTATGGACGCTGAACATGGGATTCAAAACATACCAATGGAACATAAAATGCTCTTCTTCTCGACGGGTCTCCAGATATGATTTGAATACTTTGTAATAAATCAACTCCTTTCCTGTTAAAGCGGAAGAATCTATTCTCTGTAATTTTTCGTATATTGAATTAACAAGCTTATACTCTTTTTTAATACCGTTAAGCGATGTATCCGTAAATCGATCCGGTACAGAAATACCAAATTGAGCTCCGATACCTTTTTCCATCGCAATATCAGGATTCAATTGAAAATATGCAACCGTATATTCTTGCATAAGCCTTGAGAGGGTTACCGAGTGAGATGTCGAGCAACTGATCATAAGTACAAAAACAGTAAGAAGAAAAAATCTCATGGCAGCGTTCCTTTCATTTTATGCATGTGATTATACAATCAGATTTTCATCATTACCAGAAAAATATACTCATATTTCAAAAAGTATGATTACCGATACGCACGAAAATAAAAATTTACTTTTGTAAAACAGGGAGAATTCGTGTTGTCACAATATGATCCCAGCCCAGTTTTTGGGCAATAACAGCTGATTTTTGAATACGTTCTTTATAATACGCGTCATCAAACATGCGCGAGATTTTTGCAAAAATAACCGTTTTTTGACTTTCAAGCATACTTTGTTCATGCTGAATACGATTCGCGCTATTCATTTTTTTTAATACATCGATATCGTGCGAGGATTGAATAGAACTGCTTCCTATGTAAGAAAAATCAATACTGTGAAACGCATCCGCATTATCGGCAAAAACCGATTCGACAAGTGCCGATGAACCACACGCTTTACTGAAAATCGCCATGCCGCCGAATGCAAGGGTCTCTATCTGCGCGATACCAAAAGGTTCATAAATAGACATACCCAATTCCACATCAGACCCTACCCGCAAATCTATCCATTGTGCGCCGACCGGTACACGTTGACCGCATTGATGACACCCGAATCCGAATTGATTGATAAATACTGCCTTGATTGCGCGTGATTTCGCATTAAAAAGCGCAATGGTTGCATAGACATCCGTTTCCATACCGACAAGATCAGGCCATCCTTCCTTATGCATGACCGGCCACCCGTATTCACGTTCCATACGATATACATCCTCAGACGGACGTCCCGTACCGATCTGAGATGAAAGAAGAATATACAAACCTTTTTTTTGTTTTTCATAAAACAAAGAATCGAGTTTTTCTAAAAGCTCCATATCACGCCAAAGCCCTTTGCTCACGACAAGACGTGTTACATGGGTAAAAATAATATCGGGAGAGAAGTTAAATAATGCTTCACCATATTTTTGAAGATATCCTTTGCTACGCATCTTCTCTTCATAGGTAACAGTTTTCACGGCAGTACCATTAAAAACAGGTATGACTTTCCCGTCAGGCACATCGGGTTTAAGAAACTTATATTCTTCTTTGATAAGATCGCTTACCGCAAAAATGAGATCAAGCTCATCTGCTTTTTTTATCAAGGCGTGACGATAATTATGATCAAATCTTCCGAATTCATCTTCCATTGAAATACGATTCTTCAACGCGTATTTCAGGATATTATAGAACATCACATCGTGTCCCTGATGACCTTCCGTGATCATTCGGGCAGTGGCGACTTCATGTGCATAAAATATAGTGTGATCATTCACACGTTTTTTCGTTTCTTCTTTTTCGATCAGTATCTTTAACGCCGCAGGCATGCCCATATACTCATGTGAAAAATGATACGCGATCTCATCCGGACCATATATTGCTTCCAGAATATCAACAAGCGGAACCGCAATACGGACATATTGTTCATAATCCCAATCCGAATAACGCTCCGATTCAACGCCGAATCTTTGCCACATTTGGAATTTAAAAACACCGATAGCATCCTGTTTCATATCATTGATATAGACCAGAACAGTGTCAACATCCACAATAACCGCAGCGTTCGCCTCATCTGATATTTTACGTGTACCGTAAACAATTTTTATACCGTATAATTCTTCAATTTCTTTCAATCGCCCTGCAAACGGCACATCGGTAAAATGCCCGTCAATACCTGAATACAAAACGACTCCGTCCTTCCCCAACCGCGAAAAAAAAGTCCCATCCGTTGAAAACAACGGACCGTACAATAACGAGTGCGCGAAAAATTTCCTATACGACGGTGCCGTCAGTAAACCGGAAATGACGGCTCCTATTCCTCCAATTTTTTGCACTGCTTCATGTGTGACATGTACTGCTATTGACATATCATGTATACTACACTCTAACTGTTATTTTGTCAAGCAGATACAAACAATACAATTCGAATGAATTTTTACACAACGACGTATCGTTATCATAAAAAATTCGATTCATCGTTACGCATCTCTCGAATCATTTTTTCATGATATTCTTATAATTTGAACCCCCTTGGGAAATCCGAAATTGATTCATTTGCTATTTTGGAAAGAAAAGCGTGCCTTTAGTAACTTGCTCCTGCCGGATATTACCAAAAATAACCTTTGCAAAATTCAAATATTTCCAAATTTTCTTTATTTTCTAAAAAGGGGGGTGGGGACGAAGTCCCCATTATAGAACAATTTAAGCCCCTCCCGATTTTTCACGGGAGGGTTTGGGGGTAAGCACACATTCAAAAAACGGCAGTTTTACAAAAGTTTTCAAAAATATTCCTCGTATGAAGAAGCAATATATTTCTCTGCCGGGGTTTGCACAATTTTAAAATCAAACAGTTTTGTAAAGATATCCATCCGGTGTTTTTTCTTTAATATTTATTATTTAAGAATCTATGAATTTACGATTCGGTATTCTTTTTGAGTGACCGTTTCTTCGCCCGTCCCTTGGCACGAAGAACATTCTTCCCAAGCCCAATCACGATCGGTATACGGCACACGTGCATTACCGCCACGGGCACCGTGGCAACTTGAACATTTCCGTGTAACCGTCTTTTCTTCCATAAGAAGCATTTTCCCAAGTTCGGTTAACCGTCTTTCTGCAAGAGGAGTGAGTAAACTATTGCTATATTTGATGCATTGCACAAGGAAATCAATATCAATGATATGCGCCATTAATGACGTCTTGACGGTATCAGAAGTATTAGCTGATAAGCCGTCACGGTATGAATAGTGTATCGCGTTTGTCTGTTTATATTCATTCATTAAAAGTTCTGCAAGCATAAGAGCATCGGTGATCTTGCCGACAGCTTTTGCGACTATTCCATATGTGAAACAACTGACATATGATCCCATAGGATAATGACGAGCATTTTTTGCAATAGATAGTAAAATGTTATTGTCAGAAGTCGCATCAATTTTTTCGTACCAGATATCAAAAAGACGCTGCTCAAGCACAATTTCAAGAAATGACAAACCACCCTTTTTTCTGACCGAAAAATACATTTCTTGTATCTTTTGCTCGCTTGTAATGTATTTCAGAAGAAGCGTACGAATCTCTTCGCTCATGTCACCGTAGATATCATAGAACAATGACTCTGCGAGTGTCGTATCGTTCAGTCTTTCAACGGCAGTTTTTCGAATTTCAAAAAGTTCATTGCTGTTTTTTATAATGACGGTCAAAATCTCATGAGCAGTGATCTTGTGTACTGCTTTCAACCGTATGCCGGGGTCGCTTCTCTTCCAGGAAGGTTTAAAAAAGTCAGAAAACTTCATTTTTTTACGCATTCAATCGCAGTTTTAATTCTGAAAAACGTGTATAAGGCATCATATACACGAAATTGATATTCCAAATTCTCAAAATCGTCTTCGGTGGTAAAAGAAAAGCCCCTTGCTATCGCTTCCAGCCCGGGAGCATAAATATTCGAACAAAGTTTATCGGTATCGGCGGCATTGACCACATCTGCAAGCATACGCAATGCGCTGTCATTCAGCTTGTATTTATCCATCAAAGTTACAAAAGTACAATGTTCATCTTTGTGACCAAGTTCCACATTCTCAATATCAAATGGAATTGCAGATTCTCTTTGAGCCGTCTCCATAACCAATTCCTTCGTTACAAAAATGAATTCTGCCTCCAAATCGATAAATCGCTTAATCAGCCACGGACATGCCACTCGATCGACATGTACACGGGAACGGGTAATCCATTTCATAGAATGACACTCCTTCGGCTGAAATTCAAACAATGGTGTCGACGTAGTGATGTCTCACAATGCCCTACTCTTGTTTTTTACGGCGATCAACATCGTTCTTTGTTCAGAGCAATACGCAGTAAAACCAATAGTTTTCCTTTATTTTTACCGCTGAATGCATGACCGTTGTGTTTTGAATGATTACTATCATATAGTCGAAAATACTGCCGGTTCATTCTTTACGTTCAGGCGAACAATCATTCCCTCATCCGGTGAATAATTATTTTCCGGAAAAAAACGCACGAATTGTATCAACGGTGTATTCAAGCTCTTCGTCAGTATATTCGGGATAGATCGGCAATGCAAGAATGCGCTCACATGTCCGTTCTGCGATCGGATAATCACCCTTTTTATGCCCCATCGACTCAAAACAGTGCTGCAGATGCAGCGGCACCGGATAATACACCGTAGTGCCGATTCCTTTTGACTTCAGATAATCTGCTAATTCATCTCGACGGTCAGTGAGAATTGAATAAACATAATATACTTCACGTTTATTGGGTCCGATATACGGTAATTCGATATCACCGATACCCGATAGGAGGTGTGAATACTTTTCTCCGATCTCTTTGCGGCGTGTAATACTTTTTTCTATATATTTTAATTTTATATCTAGAATGGCCGCTTGAATAGAATCAAGCCTGCTGTTATATCCGACTTCATCATGATAATACCGTTTTGCGGAACCATGAACCCGTAACATGCGTAAACGCGCTGCAAGTTCATCACTATCCGTGGTCAATAATCCTCCATCACCATATCCGCCCAATGTTTTTGTGGGATAGAACGAATAGATCCCGATATCACCGATAGTCCCTGCTTTTTTACCGTTAAATTCCATACCGAATGCTTCGGCGGCATCTTCGACAACACCAATCGAATGATGTCTTGCGACATCCATGATCACATTCATATCGGAGGTTTGTAGAAAAAGATGTACCGGCAATACAACCTTTGTTTTTTTGGTGATCGCTTTTTCGATACGCGATGCATCAATATTAAATGTCTTAGGGTCTATATCAACAAAGACCGGCTTCGCCCCCATTCGAACGACCGCACTTACCGTTGCAAAAAAACTAAACGGCGTGGTAATAACCTCATCGCCGGGTTTAACATTGAGCGCATGTAATGCTAATAATAATGCTTCCGATCCGCTTGAGTTACCGATCGCATGCCGTGTATGTAAATATGAAGCTGCATTTTTTTCAAAACGAGCGACCGCTTCGCCCAGAATAAAATCACCCTTTTCACATACCGTCTGTACAGCAGTATCTATTTCGTTTTTTAAGCGTGCATATTCTCGAGATGCCGTATAAAATGGAACGTTCATAATGCTCCTTAATATGTTCTTTTGAGCGGAAGACTTACCGCCATGCCCGTTTTTGCACTTTCATATATTCCCAAAATCAATTCCAAACTCTTTTTACCCTCGCGACCGTCTGTGGCACTTGACTGTTTCCCTTCAAGCAGATCCAAAACATTTGAATAATACGGTTGATGCCCATTACCATAAACACTCGCAGGAGTATAATTTGACTCAAATATAGATTTGTCCTCATCATCATAATCGGCAAATTCCCATTTTTCGACATGATTCAATGCAATACCGCTGATCTTAACCGTGCCATTTTCACCGATCACAGTAATAGAGCCTTCCATGTTCTTCGGATATGTCAACATAGTTGTTTGAATAACACCTATTGCACCGCTTCTGAATCGCATAACGGCAGCACCGGTATCCTCAGCTTCAATTTTACGCGCTAAAGTTGCCGTCTGTGCCATCACTTTGTCTATCGGGCCGCCGATCCATTGGACAAGATCGACATAATGACTCGCCTGATTAAGAAATGCCCCTCCATCAAATTCCCATGTGCCGCGCCATTTTGCACTGTCATAGTAATCTTGAGGACGCATCCAAAACACGGTCGCGTTAATAAAAAAGATACGCCCGAAGCGTCCTTTGTCAATCGCGTGGCGTAATGCTTGGATACCGGGATTTAATCGATTTTGTTTGACCACAAAAAGTTGGACATTATTTTTATCACAAGCTTCGATCAATGCATCAGCATCTTGTAACCGAACACCCATGGGTTTTTCCGTGAGTACATGCACGCCATGATTTGCGACCTCTATACCCATCATCGGATGCATTCCGCTTGGTGTACAAATGGTGACCAGATCAAATTTCTCTTTATCTAACATTTCAATATAATTTGTATAAAACGGTACTTTATAGGATTCGGCAACTTCTTTTGCACGCGCCTCAACATTATCACACACTGCCACGAGTTGCACTCTGTTTCCAAGATTTTTAATAGTCTCAAAATGATTTTTAGAAATTCTACCGCACCCGATAACGCCTATTTTCACTGTCATTTCTATCTCCTCCTCATGCGCCCTCATCATACGTGAAAAGTCTTAGATTGGCAATTATTTTTTTTGAAGCCGTCAATGATGAGTTGAGAAAAGAATTATACCCGGGGAGACAATCGGTCGCTCCGGGCATACGTCATTAGAACGGTTCAAAACGATTTTCTTGCCAAAAATACTGTTCAGCCTCTTCTTGAATTTTTAGTACATCGTGATAATGTCCGCTTTCCCATTCAGCCATATGGGAAAAGAACTTCTTAAGTTCACCTTCCGGTGTGTCTTCGGCGCATTTTTTATAATACTGTATCGCATTCATCTCTAAAAGCACGGCAACCGCTGTTGCAGAAAATAATTGTTGATCACTTCCGATGCGTTTTAAGAAATCGGTAGTAAAAATAGGACTTTTCAAGTCATTTTTTATGATGATTGTATCCGCACTGCTCATTGGACGTCCTTCATTGATTTCTTCAAAATATCTTAAGAGATAATTATAATGATTCTTTTCTTCGGTTTCTCGTTGGGCGAAAAACTCTTTCACATCATTACTGTCGGCACGTGATTTTGCTTGTGCATACACCGCAATGCTATCCAATTCCCCCTTCATCCCACCTTTTATCGCTTTTAACAATAACTCTTTTCCCATAGTTCCTCCTTCATTACTTTTTCTTATATCGACAGGTCGAAACTCCGAATAACGAGTAAAGTCCGCACCATTTAGTGATTCCCGTAAGAAGCGGAACAAGCGCCGCCAACCCCCAATATGATTGATAATACCAACCTGCGGCAAGCCCCGCCACACCGACAATGATTCTAATGACTCTATCAACATTTCCCACATTTGACAACATAACGACCTCCTCAAACCTGATATAAGTATACTCGAAAAGATTTCGGTTTACAATCGTAAAAATATTTCGCGCGCATAGTCTTTTTTGTTGCGACAATATGTACGCACCTGCTATACTTACCTTATGAAAACACCTTTGTTTGAGACATTCATTGTTAATGATGTTCGGTCTGACGGTTTCTTTATAGCTCATACCGCGTCAGGACTCTCGCCGCATGTCTTTTATACTGATATCGGTGAAAATCTGTCAGGAGAGATCTTTAAGCGAAAAAGAAAACTTTGGTGTCGGAATTTTACCGTTTCATCCAATGTTTCCTCCTTTCGCACAGAGCCGACGTGTATTCATTTCACACAATGCGGCGGCTGTGATCTGAGACATCTGACTTATGAACGACAGTTATCAATCAAATCATTGATAGCAGAGAAACTTCTCGGCGTTTGGCCTGAGCATGTTATTGAATCACCAACCACCGATCATTACCGAAATTATGCCGCTTTCAATATTGAATACGGTAAAACAGGGTTTTACAGAAAAATGTCTCGATCGTTACTCGATATCGAAGAATGTCTTCTCATGGACAATGTGATTAACAATGAATTACCGTCAATTCATGCGATCAAAGCGGATTTTGAGGGTGAAATACGTATAAAAACGTGCGATTCCGGTATAATACGACGCGATTACCCTAAATTTGTGTCAAAAGAAGCGACGAAAGAATCACTCCGCTACGCACAAAAGACGATCGACGGTATACCCTATTTTGTGTCTCCCGATACATTTTTTCAATCAAATGACGGGATACTTCCTGCCTGGCTTCGTACTATCGAGCGTTATGTGAATGTGCGAAAAACACCCGGAACTTCGCTGATAGATCTTTACTCCGGAGCCGGAACCATTTCATTGTGGCTTGCACGTTCGGTCGGGGATGTTATCGGTATTGAAAATAATCCGTTAGCGGTATTTCTCGCAACCCGCAGTATTGAGATCATGGGTTTCGACGCCACTGCCGTACGCTACGAGACCGGCGATCTCAATTCATATGACATCACTCATTTGAACGCAGATATACTCGTTGTCAACCCCCCACGAGGCGGACTTTCGGATAATGTCATCCGATACATCAGGGAAAAGAAGTTTGCATCTGTTATTTACAGTTCGTGTAATATTGCATCATTTGCTCGAGATGTCTTCGCACTTCATGAATACGGTCTCTCAGAATATACGCTGGTTGACATGTTCCCGCATACGTTCCATTTTGAAACAGTAGGATTACTAACCCGCAAGGAGGAGCACCATGGTTGAAAAAACATTTATCATGATCAAACCGGATGGGATTCAACGGGCACTTATCGGTCAGATTATTGAGCGTTTTGAAGACAAGGGTTTGAAACTTGTCGGATTGAAATTAATGTACATACCTCAATCTCTGGCACAAAAACACTATCAAATGCATATTGAAAAACCATTTTTCGGTGAACTTCTCGAGTTTATTACTTCAGGACCTGTAGTCGCGATGGTATGGGAAGCAGACAATGCGGTGTACATCGGAAGAAAAATAGTAGGCCAAACAACTCCTAATGAAGCGGCACCCGGTACTATTCGAGGTGATTTTTGCATCAATACTCAATTCAATCTCATTCATGCATCTGACACAGTGGAAAATGCGCAAAGAGAGATCGCGTTATTTTTTGGACAAGAAGAATTAGTAAAGTATGATCGTTCGATCATGCATTGGCTGGGTTTATAATATTTCCTCTTTCGATACTGCATCGCATTATAATTAGGGGCGTCATCAAGGCGCTCTTTTCATACCGTCATGATTATACTTATTTCATTGTTCGCCATACAAAATTCTTTCTTATTGTAAGCGAATAAATGCGTTGATTTTTCTTGATTATCTGCTATAATACGAAAGAGGTGTATTGTAATGACGAAAAAGTCCAAGGAATTGACCGCTTTTGTTGCTATAGCGGGAAAAGAGTATCACTTAAAAACATATACGGATAAGTATAATACGTTGACATCAGAACTCACGCTCAACGGGAATTTGATTACTCGAAAAAATGTAAAATTAAAAAAAGAAGTTGATGAAAAAGAACTGATCGCATATATCGAGCAAATTCATAAAGATTATATACATGAACTTTCTGTGCTTAACCACATAAGTGAAGAAGAAGAGAATCAACAAAATGTCAAATTCCTCCTTTTCTTAGGAGCAGTATATTACACAAAAGGCCTCATCGATGAGTCTGCGGTTATTTTCAAAAAAGCCTTAAAATGGGAAAGTAACTGTGTCGAGGCATATAACTACCTTGGGGCGATCGCACTTAAGCGACAAGATGTTCCTTTGGCGATTGATTATCTCAAACGCGCAGCCACCCTTTCCCCCGACCTTCTCGAAACAAAATTAAAATTAGTTGATGCTTATTTGGAATTAGGAAATACGAAAAAAGCTGAAGAAGAGTTGATGCGTATTACCAAACACCACCCTGAATATCACTATTCGTATTGGTATTTGAGTTTATTGTTTATAAAAAAACTCATTCTTGGCAATTTTCGCCCAAATGAAGATCTCGAAATATTTCAACAAACAGTTGAAATGTTAAAGAAAGGATTCCAACTTGCAAAAGATGTTATTAACAAAGACACGTTTGAACAAGCGTTTATCGCTTTCAACGGGAGTCAATACGAGGAAGCATATAAGTGCATACAAATGATTATCGAAAGTTGTAAAAATTCTTTTTTAAACAAAGAAATTGACAATTTCCACATTGTTTTAATGGAATACAAAAAAACAAAAGATATTTCGGTTGTTCGACGTGCCGTTGACGAATTCAGACAGTTACTCACTGAAAAACCCAATGAAGATTTACACAATAAATTGGGTATATTGGAGTTTTTAAGTGCGCAAGATATGTTAAAAAGCGCGTATGAACATTTTAAAAATGCAATTGATATCAATCCGAATTATTTAAATGCACAGAAAAATCTGAATATCATTAAAACATATACACGCAATATCGACAATACCATATTTGATTTTCTCAAACAGTAATATCACACCACATTGTATCTTTTCTTCGGTCTCAACGAATATACTCATCAAGCAGTGTGCGAAGCGAGATCACGTTCGTATCCTCAGATACAAGAATTACCGTTTCTTCTTTATCGTTCATGATTCTTCTGATCTGCACACTACCCATCGTTCGCATGACAAGAAACGGTTTCCCGCTTCTGAATATTGTATCCGTTGCTTCACAAATTTTTTGATACACGAGAGAAGTGATCGTCTTATTGACGGGTACGCCGCCTGAATATATACCCGAAGAACTCTCTTGGGGAGTGACAGGAATATACTCGAGACCGGACGGACTAATAATCCACGTATTCGCATTGCCGTCTGAATAGATAATTTTATCCACACCACTCCTCCTTGCATGAATATGACGCGACACACAACGCAATGATCACCATAGTGCGAGAAACGATATTTCGCTTCACAGACATCAGTCTATATCAAAGCATGGTGCTTTGCAACTCAAATTAGCGTCTCATACCCTTATAGAAATCAAATTAGGTAGAAACGAGGTTCATGCATTGAATCATCAAAATGAAGTTCGGAAGAAGGTACATATTTTCAAATGGCAAAAAGATACTGTCATATAATAAAAAAACCCTCGTAAAAACGAGGGTGAGAAAAAAACGAACAAAACAATACTATTTTAACTTCATGACTTCTTCGAGGGTACCTAAGTACGTTTTCAACTCATCCATGGTCCTGCCGGCCATATGAGGTATACGGAATGTCTTATCTTTCAACTTACCATATCCGTTTGAAAACACGTACCCGCGTTTTTTAAGTTCGCCTGATACTTCTTTCAAATCAAGATTCCGCGTATTCTTGATACATGATACCGTACGAGATGCATATTTTTCCTCTTTTACCAATACTTCAAAATGCTTTGCACCCCATTCACGGGCAAAACGCATCATTGCTTCATGACGAGCATACACGTTCTCAAAGCCTTCTTTCATCATTTTATCAAGTGAACACGCCAAACCGTACATATGCGGTGTGGTCGGTGTTGACGGATATTGATGATCCTTTTCAGTGACGAATTTATATAACTGAACAATGTCAAAATAAAACCCGCGATTTTTTACGGTTTTTGCCCGCTCGATCGCACGTTGAGAAACGGAACACATTGCGAGACCGGGAGGAACTCCGAGACATTTTTGCGATGAAGTGATCATAATATCAACACCGAGTTTATCGGTCTCAATTTTCACACCACCCATTGAAGATACTGCATCCATCAACCAGATGACATTAGGATATTTTTTTACGACTTCAGCTATCTCTGCGACGGGGTTCATAATACCGGTGGATGTCTCATTATGAGTAATAGTAAGAACATCATATTTGCCGGTTGATAAATATTTGTCAACTTCTTCCGGAAGAGTCGGCATCCCCCATTCAGGAACTTCGACCTTATCGGCAGGAATACCATTCCAATCAGCCATTTCAAACCAACGATCACCGAAAGAACCTACAGAAAAAACCACTGCTCTTTTTGCCGTACAACTTCTAATTGATCCTTCCATAAGTCCTGAACCAGAAGATGTAGAAAAAATGATTGGATTGGTCGTCAAAAAAAGTTTCTGAATCTTTTCAGCACAATTCTTTTGTAATTCCGTCCAATCTTTCCCGCGGTGGCTTATCATCGGTCCTGACATGGCTTCTAAAACATCATCGGCAACATCAACAGGACCCGGGATAAACAGCTTCGCATGTGGTTTCTTTTCCATAACAACCTCCTTAAGTGGTATATATTGTACCAATTATTCCTCTGGAGATATAGTAATCAATTTGAACAAATATGTCAACCGAAATCGGGCATTGAACGTCATGGAACGAACTTCCCGGCAAATTTCGGAGTTTCACAAAAAACAACACTCGATCTATCCGTCCTCCCTATGCTTCGTCAGTGTTCACTTACCGAGTACTTCGTCGTCGGTCAGTATAAACTCCGTCAACGCACCGTAAGAGCTCTCTTAGCGTGAAATCCGGGAGATGAGCA
This sequence comes from uncultured bacterium, assembly GCA_964423645.1. Taxonomy (GTDB): domain Bacteria; phylum Macinerneyibacteriota; class Macinerneyibacteria; order Macinerneyibacteriales; family CAYRFE01; genus CAYRFE01. The sequence goes on from CAYRFE010000005.1 coordinate 58,888, forward strand.
GAAAGATTTTTACCTCGAATGGAAACAACATATTGCAGGTCGTATGCGCCCGACTTTGTTAAAAATAACTACTATCGAAAATATTACACATTTCGCACTGACAGTGTGCGTCCATACGTCGTTTCAAATAAATCGGCTTTTTCGAGAGCTTTCATCCGTTCTGCATCGGCATCGTGCGAATTGACAACAACGATCGCATCAGAATCGGTGAAGGTACATGAAAGTTGTGTCACTTTCGCTCTATGAGACACATCAAGTCCATCGGCGATCCGCAAAAGCGATGCGAGCTGACACACATATCTTCGTTCGCTTTTTTTTAAAAGTGCATAGCCGTCATGACTATCGTGCGGGAGTGCTTTTCGGTGATATCGTGCGATAAGACCGATATAAAGACGGATCTTTTTATCAAATTCTAAAAACGGAGACGAAAGAATCAGTGCATATGATTTTTTATTATGTGCGGAATCGCTGTATGCAGCTCCTATGTCATGGAGCATTGCTGCATATTTCAATATATATCGGTCAGTTTCACTCAGTCGGTGAAGAGGAGCAAATCCGTCAAAGAGTTGGCACGCAAGCGATGAAACGACGGTATAATGGCGTATATCTTTGTCATAATAAGACGCAAGTTTTTCAACCGATTTCAGAAATTTCTCAGGCTTGATGGTCAATAAAATACCCATTGTTACCCTTGTAATGAATCGACCAAGGCACATAGATTTTCCCAGGTATTTTGCTCAGTATGATATTTCCAATACTCGGTAAAATCATGAAATGCCACTATTCGTGCTTCTTTTCGTTCTTGCTCAACTACATGTAACCCTTTTTTTATTCGTGTAAACCCACGCAAAGTACCCAAATATCGTTCTGTAAAGCGTGCCTCTTTTTCAAGAAAAACGGGGATTTGTTGCAACCATACGTCACAGTCATGCAAAAGTCCCAGAACATCTTGCGCTTTTTTAACAACTTGAATATACGGTTTAAATTCACCTTGCAATTCCGAATCAAATAATTCCATTTCATATCGTAAAAATTTTGCTGCTATTCGCATCGCATGTAATTCTTCCGATGCCGATGGATCATTCACGTATCGCTCAAACGTTAAAAACTCAGTAAGACGTTGTCGTATTCGCTCACCTATATACTTTTTAATTGAATCATCCTGTTGGATATCAGATAATCTGCATTGTGTCGCCACCGTATCGAGTGTTCGCAGGATACGCAGTAACTCGTTAGTTTGCTCCAGTTGATTAAAAAAACGAAGTATTTTTTTCTGTTGTCGTGTCCGAGATTGTAAAAAACGCAGGCGCAGACGATCAACTCCCGGGCGAATACGAATATCATTATGAGTTAAAATAAACGAATCCAAAAACTCGATCTGAACATCCAAATCGCGTGCACTGCCTAATACCTTGGTGAGGGACTTAACCGTCGAAAGCCATGCTTTACTGTCACGCTCATCAAACGCATCGTAAAATACATCCAACGCTCTTCTGACACGCCGTGACGCAACTCTCATTCTATGCAAATATTCATGATCCGCGGCAGCAATTACACCGTCTTTTTCTTTCAATAATGCAGTCATATGGTCACGCAATTTTTCAACTGCAAGACATGAATATCCGTTGATACCTCTATCCGCCATTCATCCCTCCCCAATATAAAAATAAGTTATTTGTCCGTAAATAACGGAGAAATACGATCCATATACGCGTATTCAAGCAATGCTGACGCATATCCTTTTTGAAATTTGAACGGTACTTTTTGCATAACGGACTGCACCGTTGCTTTCCAGCTATCATGCCATGCCATATCATCAGTCGCCTTATGCATGAGTGCATATGTAAGCCCCTGATTTGAATTGCGTACACTTTCATAAAAAGTTGCAGGAGTAAACTTTTTCGCCATTATTGCCGTAAGTATTTCTTCATGAAGCGGATCATGACTATAATCAAATTTGTGACGAACTGATGCAAGTAAAACCATGCTCTTTTGAAATATTTCCGGATAATCATATAAATACGAAGAGGTAGCTGATGAAAGCAACATCATATAGCTCTGATAATGAGAAACAGATTGCAGTGATTTTTCTGCCTCGATAAACATTTTTACGCAATCCTTTTCATTATATTTCGAAAGAAATGAATAGTATGCTTCATTAAATGCCGCAATACAGCGAAAACGCTCATGATTATTGATCGCAGATATGGAAACAACCTTGCGTAAATATCCTATTGCTTTTGCAAATTCTCCGATCTCTCCGAGCAACACTGCGAAATTGACGGTCGTTCGAGAATATTCCGAACGCATGTTATATTTCAGATAGATATCAAATGAAATCTCAGTATCCAATGATTCAAGAAACGAATGGTCATTTAAAATACGAAGTATATTGTAATATAACATTCGTGTTGAAAGACTCATTAGTCTCTCTTCGGTCTCATCGCTTAATTTCATAACGTGTACATAACACGCAGCTGCCTTTTTATAATCTTGTCGCACATAATAAAAATGTGCAAGTGTGTTAAAAAAGGGAATACGATTCTCTGACGTCGCGGGTAACTTTTTAAACCGATTCAATACTCTCAACTGACGTTTCATATCATTGATCTTGATATAATACAAAAAAAGTCGAAGAAATATCTTTATACGATAATAATGAGGGATATCAGATTGAATCGCACTCTCAAGCACATTCAATGTCTCTTGTACTGTTTCCGGAGTACCGATACCCGTCGTTGTATGAAGATGGATAAGCATGAAATAATAATAGATCTTCTTTTTAATATCCTGCTCAAATAATAAAAATTTCTTCGCTTTCGGTAATAACTCTTCAACATATTGATATTTTTCCAATTTCTCGTAATATGATATCTTCATCAAAAGCGTGTCAAAGGAGGAGTATTCAAAATGAGAATCCTGCTCGATAATGTCCAGTAGCTCTTTCCCTTTTGCACTGAAATCTATGGTCAGTAACAGATCCTTAAATGAAACTCCGCTTCGCTCATTGCGATAAAATCTATCAAGAGTGAGGTAATCCATAAAATGTCTGAATGCAGTTTGATAATCACCCAACAAACGTGCAATTGTCCCGATATTATGAAACAAGTATAAAATTCGCAGACAATCATTTTCTTGCAAAACAGCGTCTCGAATTGATTCTAAAAGCTCCATTGCTCTCTCATAGCGGCCTGAAAACAATAGAGACATTGCATGATTATATATCTGACCTGTTTTTTTATCGGGAATTTTTGACAAATGATCAAGCAAATCGGCCATATCTTCCTGACCTGCCTCAACATGTGCGACAGATTGAGAATCACTTATATGTGAAATATCCAGAAGTAACCTTTCGCGCGCAACTTCAAGAATAACAACGTTCCCTGTTTGCAATTCACTAAAAAATGCATTCATATAGCATTATTATACACGAAGTTTCGTATCAAGACAACATGAATTACATATATGATCAGCAGCATTGCATTTATTATAAGTTTCTGTTACTATTAAACCTGACGGGAGGATGCATGAACTACTCCAATGATTTTTATAAAACGATCGTAGAAGAGATGGATGAAGGACTCTATTTTGTCGATATGAACCGTGTGATAACCTATTGGAACAAAGCTGCCGAACGCATCACCGGATTCAATGCTGAAGAAGTCATTGGGAGACCGTGTCATGAGAATATCCTCAATCACGTGGATGATCAAGGACGACAATTATGTCACGGTATGTGCCCGCTTGCTTACACACTTTTAGACACACAACATAGAGAAGCTGATGTTTTTCTACATCATAAAAATGGAGCTCGTGTGCCCGTTCATATCAAAATTAGTCCGATCATTGATGATAAAGGGGTAGTAATCGGTGCATTAGAACTTTTTAGCGACAATTCTTCGTTTCTGGAAATGAATACTCTCGTAGAAGAATTGAGACGCAAAGCCCTTTTTGATCCCCTCACAAAAACCGGAAACCGCGATTATACTAATCAATTCATTGATTTGCGCATTAATGAATTTCATCGATACGGTTGGCCATTCGGTGTGATCTTTTTTGATATCGATGATTTCAAACATATTAATGATTCGTTTTCTCATCAAGTAGGTGATGCCGTACTCTCCAACGCCGCGACGACGATCATGAACACGATTCGGTCTTTCGATTTTGTAGGAAGGATCGGAGGCGAAGAGTTTATCGTTATTGTTCGAAATATAGATATTGTTCAGCTCGAAAAACGCGCACAAATGATGCGAATGCTTGTCGCCGAAACATTTTTCGAATATGAGAAAAACCATATCGCGATAACCGTTTCAGGCGGTGCAACGATGATGCATGAAGATGATACTCGGGACTCTTTGATACATCGTGCGGACACATTGATGTATAAAAGCAAGCAAAACGGTAAAAACAGGATCACCGTGGAGTAAATTTGACTCACGACCGCCGGCATCTACATTCCTAGCGTCTCCTCAGACGAGATAGAACTGTCACATTACGAAACGCATTATTGAGATGGGCGGAGAGATCCGCCCTATCGTTTGAATTTCTCTAGACAAGGGTATTTTCAATGCCCAGTTTTTTTAACAGATCGTCGCCGGTGAGGCGATAATAGGCATCAAGATATTTTTGTGCGGTCGTCACAATGACGTCATGCGGAAGTACGGGCGGTTCGGAATTTTTATCCCATCCTGATGCGGTAAGCCAATCCCGCAAAAATTGTTTGTCAAAACTTTTCTGTCCTTTTCCGATTGCATATCCGTCAACCGGCCAAAAACGAGACGAATCAGGGGTCAGCACTTCGTCTATTATAATTATTTTGCCATCATATATACCGAATTCCATTTTCGTATCAGCGATAATGATGCCCTTTTTCTTCGCATATTCTTTTGCTTTGATATATAACGCGATGCTTTTATCACGCAAAGTGTACGCAATATCTGCCCCGATCTGGTTTTTCATTTCATCAAATGTAATATTTTCATCATGTCCTTCATCGGCTTTTGTAGTAGGTGTGAAAATCGGCTCGGTCAGTTCCTGACTTTCTTGTAATCCTTTCGGAAGCTCGATACCGCACACACCTCCGTCTTTTTTATATGAATCCCATCCTGAACCGGTAATAAATCCTCGTACGATGCACTCGACTTTAATAGGCTTAGCTTTTTTTACCAACACGCTGCGACCATATAAAACATCTTTATATGATTTGAGATCTGCAGGGAATGTGTCATAATCAGCATTGATAATATGATTGTCGATGACATCTTTCAGATAATCGAACCAGAACAATGCCAGATTATTGAGCACCATACCCTTATAAGGGATTGGTTCATGCATAACCCAGTCGTATGCCGACATACGATCGGTTGCTACGATGAGCAGATCTCCTCCTACTTCATACATATCACGCACTTTTCCTTGAGATATTTTCGTGTAACCTTTCAACTGTGTGTCCTTGACGGGTCTCATCGTAATCCTCCCTTTCCTTGAATAACATCTGAGATCATATCCACTACCTGTATTTCATTCAGTTTTTCGCAATCATACCATACCGCATCAGTCACTTTCCGAAACCAGATCAACTGTCGTCGTGCGAAATGCCGAGTATCCCTCTTAATGATGTGAAGCATCTCATCATATGGAATATCTCCCCTTAGGTGCTGTATTATAGTGCGGTACCCCAAAGATTCAAATGCTTTTTCGCTTCCGGTATATTTTTCCAGCAATAGCGCCACTTCATTGATCCACCCCTGGTCAATCATTTCATCAACGCGTTGATTTATTCGTTGATATAACAGTTCGCGCGGTCTGTTTAGGATACAATACAGGTATTTATACGGCGATTCTGTCGTTGTTTTATGCCATTCGGTAAGTGTCTTTTTTGTCCCGAGCCACACTTCAAGAGCTCGAATCGATCGTTGCGCATCGTTGGGATGGATACGTTTCGCACTTTCAGGATCGACTGATTCCAACTCTACGCGTATTTGTTGTGATTGACCATTTTCCCATCGGGCAGTAAGTTCACTTCGTATATCATGAAATACACCCGGTGCTTCACATAAGCCTTGAGTAAGTTTTTGCATATACATTGGGGTACCGCCACTTATAATAACATGCTTACCCCGAGAATGAATCTCATGCATACATCGTTCCACATCGGTAATAAATTCAGAAACATCATAACTCTCATGAACATCACGAATATTGATAAGATGATGACGAATATCTCCGTGCGGTGATACTTTTGCGGTTCCTATAGATAATTCACGGTACACCGTTTGTGAATCGGCGGTGATTATTTCTGCGTTTATTCTTCGGGCGAGTTGTTCTGCACACGCGGTTTTTCCTACTGCAGTAGGGCCGGTTAGGATAATAAAATCAAGCATACGATCGCCTCATATTCGCTTAAACCATTGATCGATGTCAGAATGTGCAATGCGTTTCACTACCGGTCGCCCGTGAGGACAGGTCAATGCTGTTGTTTCTGCACAAACTGTCTTTAAAAAAAACCATGCATCGGCCTCCGGGACGGTATCGCCGGTACGTAAAGATGCTTTGCATGCCTGTTGGGCAATTCGCTCGGCACGAGGATTTTTTGCTGAATCAGACTCTAAGCCTTCGAGTATTCCGCGTATCAGGGTCTCAGGATCAGCATATCGCGTACCGATAAGCGGTACAGTCTCTACAATAACCGTTTCAGGACCAAATGGTCGTACAGTGATCCCAAATCCAGCGAGAAGATCGCTGTTTTCGTGAATCACATCAACAAAACGTTGACCTATATGTACGGCTTGAGGAATAATATGTGCAGTGTATTCGCGAATATCTCCCGCAATGAACCGATCATACAATATCCGTTCGTTCAGTGCATGAAAATCTATGATAAGCATCTCGTCATTTCCGATGAATAAGCAATAGCGATCAAAAACAACTCCCTTGTATGTATACTCTCCGTAATCATTGTTTTTTTCGATTAAATCTTTCTCTTGATCACATGAGTTCGATGTCATTGTCTCGAAAAGGGATGTTGCGCTATAGTGTGCGTCCGCCTCACTCACCACACACGGTGTTTGATCAAATGAAATGCCGCCAACAGCATGTACGGTAGTATAAAGCGGTCTTATCGCACTGTATACGGCGCTGTAAAGCGATCGATCTTCCGCGAAACGAACCTCGTGCTTTTGCGGATGTACATTGACATCGACATGATCACCGGCGACGGTGAGAAAAAGAAAAACATACGGATACTCCTGTGGTTCAAATATACCCTGTAATGCATTTTTTATAGTAAAATTGAGCCGTTTGTCACGTATCGGGCGTCCGTTGACAAAAAACACCATGTTTTGCGCATGCGACACAGTATGGTGTCGTGCACTGATAAAACCGTGACAGGAAAAAAAAGATCCGCTTGTTTCAAATGATAATAAACCCTCAGCAATGTCCCGACCGTAATAATGACCGATCCGATCATGCAGCGTATCATACTCGGTAAACGACATGATCGTGTCTGTGTTTTTGACAAGTATAAACCGTATGTGTTTATCGGCAGTGGCCATGGCCTGGCGTGCAATATATTCTTTTATGAGACGCATTTCATAATCATTGCTTTTGAGATATTTTTTACGCGCCGGAATGTTATAAAAAAGACTTTCAACCCGAATTGTTGTACCTTGTTCACGGCTTGCCGCCTCATGAATTCGTTGAGTTCCGCCTTCAAAAACAATTTTCCCTCCGTGCCCTTTTCCATCATATGAAACACAGGTACACAATGATACCGCTGCAATGCTCGGCAATGCCTCACCGCGAAAGCCGAACGAAAAGAGCGACCAGAGATCATCAATCGACGATATCTTTGATGTGGCATGACGTTCAAATGCGTGCGGTAATTCTTCGAAACTCATTCCTTGGCCATTATCAGATACTTCAAGATATGACGACGGTCCGTCTTTTATAGTGATACGTATTGATGTTGCGCCTGCATCAAGAGCATTTTCAACTAACTCTTTTACCACAGATACCGGTCGTTCGACCACTTCTCCGGCCGCAATTTTATTGACAGTGATCGAATCAAGTCTCTGAATCATATGCGGTAATATCCTGCTTTATTTTTTCAATTTCTCGCATCAACTGAACCGGAGTTACCGTATTCAGATCAATAAAGCGAAGACGATTTACAATGCTTTCATCAAATGTATCGCTGAAAAGGTCTCTTGCACCGGTTTTAGCGGTAGAATGATCATTTGCCACCAACGACGGGACACCGTCACGATAACTGTCAGTCTCAAGATTAAATAAAATCCTTTTCGCACGTTCAATGACCGATTCGGGTAACCCTGCAAGCCGGGCAACTTGAATCCCATAACTTTTGTCTGCACGTCCGGGTTGAATTTTACGCATAAAAATAACGCGGTCATCCCACTCTTTGACAATAATATTATAATTTCCGATACCGGTGTAGACATCAGCAAGTTCAGTGAGTTCGTGATAGTGGGTCGCAAACATGGTTTTCGCTCCTATATGAGCAAGAATATGTTCGGATAATGCCCAGGCAAGTGATAACCCGTCATAGGTGCTGGTACCTCTGCCGATCTCATCCAACACAATAAAACTGTCCGCGGTGGCATTATGGATAATGTAAGATGTTTCCAACATTTCGGTCATAAATGTACTCTCGCCTGCGCTCAGATTATCAGACGCACCCACTCTGCTGAATACTTTATCAACAGGCGTAAATTCCATACGTGTCGCCGGTACAAATGAGCCTGCTTGTGCCAAAATAAGAAGTAGCGCATTCTGTCGCAGATACGTAGATTTCCCCGCCATATTCGGACCCGTGATAAGATGAAATGGCGAATCCAGTGACATAGTGCAATCATTCGGTACAAATGGTTCTGATGTCAGAATACGTTCAATAACCGGATGTCGCCCGTTTTCTACGATAAATAATCCGTCGTTATGAAGCGTCGGACGCGTATAATTATATTCGATCGCCACAGTTGCATATGATAACAATGTATCAAATATACCGACACAACGCGCATCAGTGAGAATGTCTTTTGCCCGTTCAACAAGACGAGCTCGAATGGAATCCAAAATTTCTTCTTCCAAGCGCGCAAGTTGTTCTTCAGCCGATAAAATTTTCACTTCGAGTTCTTTCAGATCAGGGATAGTATACCGTTCTCCGTTGGCCAATGTTTGTCGACGCTCATACTCAGGCGGTACTTTGTCGGCATATGAACGTGATATCTCAATAAAAAATCCGAATACTCGATTATATTTGACTCGTAAAGTAGGTATTTGCGTACGTGTTTTCTCGCGCTCCTGAATATCTGCCAATATCTGGTGGCTGTGTTTTTTGAGATAGCGTAATTCATCAATCCGTGAATCATATCCCTGCTTGATACATTCGCCGTCACCTATTACCGAACCAGGGTCATCGGCAATACTTCTTTGGAGAAGTTCATACATATCATCAAGAATTATCATTTCGCCCGCAATATCTTCATAAAAACCTACTGCGGTATCCGCACAGAGATTTTTAAGTAACGTAAGCGGTTTTAATCCCTCTCGAACGATGATCATGTCACGAGGGCGACCCTTGGTGTATGAAATACGCCCCATCGCTTTTTCAAAATCCGGGATACGGGTTAGTATTTCCGATAATGTTTCGCGAAATGTACGGTTGATAACGGTATGCTGTACAGCATCCCAGCGTGCCTCAAGTATCAATGTATTACGCAATGGTTTTTGAAGCCACCGCCTGAGCATTCGACCGCCCATTCCCGTTATTGTTTTATTGATCACCGAATAAAGCGTGTTTTCATCGGAATTATCGGACATACGTGTGAATATCTCAAGATTTCGCCACGTTTTTGCATCAATCAACATTGAATCCGATAATTCTTCACGCTCAATACGACATATATTTCCCAATCGTCCTTTTTGGGTATCCTCGACATATTTGAGTAACATGGCAATGGCAATTATTTGACCGGGAGAATCATCAATACCGAAAGGCACGACAGAGACAAGTCCGAAATATTGTTTTATACGCTCACGTGACCGATATTCATCATACTCCCACGCAGGAAAAGATGAAATATATACCGAGGAAAACTCTTTTGAAAGATAACTTTTCAACTCGCGGTCGCCTTCAGACAGAATATACTCTTTGATGATGTTTTTCTTTAAGATCGCCGAAAGTGCGTGCAGGTCCGCGGTCATACCGGTATAGATCGATCCTACTGAAATATCAACATAGGCATATGACACGCCGTTTTCATCACGATGCACCGACGCTAAATAGACCTCATGCTCATCATCGATCATTGTTCCGGGTGTGATCACTTTCGTAACATCCCGTTTGACAATCCCTTTGGCGAATTTCGGGTCCTCAATTTGGTCACAAAGCGCAACCTTATATCCCTTTTCAACCAATCGTTTGAGATAACGCTCGACCGCATGATGCGGAACACCCGCCATGGGTTGTCCTTCCTGACGAGAAGTAAGCGCAATATTTAACTCGCGCGAAACAACGATTGCATCCTCATAGAACACTTCATAAAAATCACCGACACGAAAAAACACCACCGCGTCGCCATACTGTTGTTTAATGGCAGTATACTGTCTGGTCAAAGGAGTTTCTTTGTGACCGCTCATAATCGCGTTACCGTTGTTCCCCATGAATCACATGCAGTACAATGCCATGTTTTCTTTTCATGATATGCACCGCAATTAGTACACACATACGCAGTAACTAATTCAAGCGTTTTCAGTTCATCCTTTATCTCTTTTACTTTAGCCCACTGTTCGGTCTCGATATACAAATCAAGCATCATCAGTAAAATTGTATGTGAATTCGGTTCATACAAAATTGCCTCTATCAGTTCTTCCAATGCATCATTCATACGCTTTTTTGCATAATAAATTTTACTCATCACGATATGCATACGCGGCTCTGAGAGATGTTTTTGAACAAGCGGTTGAAAATCTTCGATCAATAATGCATGATCACTTTCATAAACACGCAACAGTGTGTCTTCAAACCGATCAACAAATGATGGTTTGAGCGTGATAGCACGCAATATTGCTTTACGTGCATGATGAATATCGCCTTTTTTTTCATATAGTAACGCCTCGGTATAATCTAACCGTTCGCATTCTCGGCACAATGTTTTTCCTTGTGACAAAAGTTTCTCTGCGGTGACAATATCATCCTTACGAAGAGCTTCTCGTGCCATCGCGGCGGCAAGAAACCCCAGTTCCCGTTTGTTTCGCTTTTTTTGCACGTCAAGTAACCGTTTATTAAATAACAATGCTTTATCATATTCATGGATCTCATATGCCATATCACGCCCGAGTTTGAGCACAAATGCGTCTTTATGCAGTTTCTTACCCTCATCGTCTATGGTTTTGAGTGCAGTTTTATACATTCCGTTTTCGTGGTAATCCATAAGTAAACTTTTTAATACTGCAAGTCTTCCTCGTTCAGAAAGTGATCGTGTCGCAAAAAGCGTTTTATTGATATTGAGTGCTTTTTCGACCTTCCCTTGTCGGCGAAGAATAAAACTGTAGATGAGATACGCAGGAAAATCATCGGGACTTTTATTGATAAGCTCTTTCAACACCGCTGTCGCTTCATCGAAATATCCTGTAGTCACATGCTCGATCACGTCCAAATAATAATCAGACATAGCCCCGAGCGTCTTTTTGACAAATTTTTTTTCGCTTTCTTCTTCAGAGCGTTTCACATATGAAAATGCAGCGAAAAGCGCAACAACCAAGGCTCCGATAAAAAATATCACCATATCTGTTACTCCCGCGAAGATGTTGTGTGAGTATCACGCCCGTCTTCAATACTCATCATACGGAGCGCAGTGAGGTCCTTTTCCAATTGTTCATTATCAGACAATATCTCTTTATATTTTTTCGCAAGTTTTTGATAATTATACAATGAGTACGCGCCCGCAACGGCAATCCCCAGTAAAAATGCACCGAGTAGTGCTTCCGTGACCGATGTATCACCGATCACACGGCCAAAAAACGTAAGCTTGAATTTCTCGCCGGAATTTTGATCGGTAAAAACCACGATCATCCAAATGGTAAGTAATACTGCAATCGCTTTAACGACACGCATACAACACCTCCCTGCAAATATCGTATTCCAGTCTGTTCTTAGTATAAAGAAACACGTAAAAATAGCAAGTTAAATGCACGTTCAGGACTATTTTTTTGTATTTTTATCTTTCCAGTTCCACCATTTCAGGAGTTCCGGTTTCGGATGAGGCTCGGTCACTGCATATACGATACAGCGAAATACATACAACATACATTTATCGACTTGTTTACAGGTTTGCTCGCACATGCAGTCATACAAATGTTGCGGGTCTGCATCACGCAAATCTTCCGGTTTACGAATACCCAGCATAATAAGATCTCGCGCAATTGATTTGCCGACACCCGGTAAAAGCATCAGTCTTTTCATTGCAGTATCACTCATCCGCCTCATCCTCCTTTGCGCAAAAATCTATAAAATCAGGTATCACAAAGTATGCATAGACACTCTCTTTCGCGTCACCTTGGGACAATCGTTTGACCTGTTCAAGAAGAGACTCTTCGGTACTGAAATACTTCGTCTCATTATATGCATATTTTTTTTGAGCATCGGTCTCAGTTCGGAAATCATTCGAACGAAAATTCATATCACATATCGGGCTGTCATCCCAAGATTCACCGTCAAAAAACGGAATACCGGTCATTCTGCAAATATAGGTACGAGATTCATATACAACACACTGCCCGCGAAACAGAAACGGACACGGCACAGACTTAAAATGCTCGTAAAATCGATCTTCGTCTTTTTCTTCAATTTGTGCAAATGATGCCGCGGAAAATTGTGCACTCATCTCATGTTTGATAGATTCGGCGCGTGCTCGGACATCAACGCGAATTTGCTGCGGCAGTGCCGAATATCCTTGTCGTAAGGTAAGAATATCCAGGATCGTCACATCAAACAACCCATGACAACACGCGTCACATCCGGCTTTACAAAGAATACCCGGCGATACCACGGATGAATGCCACGCAAATGCTTTTTCACATGCGGCACGATAGGCATCAGCAATATCGTCAAAACTGCGAAGCGCTTTTTTTACTACCATACTTACTCCGCCTTTTTCGTCTTCGTAAAAAATCTTCGGATACGATTTAACAGCCAGCGAATCCACCGGCGTAATTTGGTCACCGGTGTATCAGGCACTTGTGCGGGCATAAGCATGGATAACACACGTTTGAAATCAATTTCTTTGGTGACCATCCTTTTAATAACATCAATTTTATATGAATCGGAAGGACGTGTTTTGATCGAAATGGTCGAAAGTTTTGAGATAATCGAAAATGTATCGCCCTCTTTATACAACACATTTATATTTTCTCCGCGAAGTGTCTCACATGACAACTCATCGGGACGCGTCTGCCCGGTAAGAAGAACAGAAAAAATACGTGTCGATTCGAAATTTTTAAGTCGCATCATGGTTGGGATACCGAAAATAAGATCTACTCTTCGTGAAGGAAACAAAAATAACAAATTTCCGGTTTTTTGTTTCATATAATCGACGATTTCACCCAGGTACGATGCCCCGATCATGTAGTTATCGATAACCACATTTCTTTCTCCGGTCTCCTGGATCACTTCAGGCTCAAGCTCTTCGATGACAGTCCCCAACGTGGGATTATCAAGTACCGAAGAGTAGCGAATAACACCGAATAATTTGAGTTTCTTTTCATCGCAATATCGCTGAATGGCATCCTTCACTTCTTCATATTTTCGATCGATAACTTTATTGATAATGACACCGATTACATGCACACCCCTGCTTTCAAAAAAAACACGGTTGAGCTCCAATCGGTCGATCGTATTCCCGATACCGCCTTTTGCGATCAAAATCACTTTCGCATCAAGAAGCGCGGCGACAGCGGCATTTGAATGATCGATAACCGAACCGACACCGGCATGCCCCGTTCCTTCTATGATCACATAATCTTTATCAAATGCCACACGATCATAACACTCAATAATTTTTGAACTGAGATCAGGCTTGATGGTCTTAAAAATATATTCCTCTGTGAAACCTTTTTTGATAACAACCGGATTCATCAATGCAGGATGTTCGGCAAGATCGAATGCTTCCTTCATGAGAATAACATCTTCTTCTACTTCACCCCATTGTGTCGGAAGCCAGCGTTGACCGACCGGTTTCATAAAACCGACCTTTTTCTCCATTTCCAAAAGTCGATGAATGATCGCGAATGAAAGCGTTGATTTGCCGACATCTTTATCGGTAGCCGCAATAAACAAATTGTGAGCCATTCTATCCTCCGAGTGTTTTAGAGAGTATAATCGTGGCAAGAATTTTGTGCAAGGTTTTTTATGAAAAGAATAAACTCATTTAATGAATATACAGGGTAAATCTCTACTCACACAACCTGAATACCTCGAAAGTCATAAATATTTACAAATTTATTTTTTATATCAACAGAAACCATTACGAAACTACTATTTTTTGAAATCATGCCCACCCCGAACCACTCCCGTGAAAATCGGGAGGAGTGTAAAAAGATTTTCTTACTCTATTAAATTCATATTTTGTTTCTTTCGGAAAAACGATATAGTCCGTAATATAGGTACCTACAGGAGAATTCCCTTCTCCTCTTTCAAGTTGTTGCCACTGATTCCATTGCATTCCGTCAACTGAATAATTTAGCTCAAAAACAATTTCCTGATTTCCTTCCCATTTTATACCCATACCTATAAAGGGCTCTGGCGATTGCGTTTTTGCGCTTCAATATTTTTTGGAAATATAGCGAATATTCCTGAAATTATAATTATCATTATTTTTTGTGACATAATTATTACTTCCTTTCAATTACAATTCCTTGTCCATAAGCGCGCAAAATTATTTCCATCAATTTCATCGGTTCAGTATCGCGTAAAATCATTTTGCATTGAATATATTTTGTAGTACGGGGTATCGGATCAAGTCCGGTGAGCGGAATATCAGATTCGACTTCGGTCGTTTGTTTATTATGAATCCACTCGCTCCATTTTTCCCCATCTTCAGATATCCGTATGTATAATGATGCATTACGACTGCCAATCCAAGCAAGATTGATCATGATGCATGGCATCGGTTTTTCAACTAGCGTATTAAACCTATCCCTTATTTCAATTTTTATCGGTTTTGAGATAACTATACCTTCGTTAATTTTTTCATTTTTTATTAATCCTTTTGGTGTAGCAACAGCCCCTTCTAGTGTTTCATAATCCGTCTGTTTTGTAAAATCAAACAAAACTTTTTGACCACCAAATCCGATATTAAAAGTATTTGGTATAACAAACGTATGTTTAAAATCATTAAGCGTACTATCATCGTCAAATATTACTTTATATTTGATAAATTTTCTTGATAAAGTTCCCCTTTCTGGATAATAATGTGGCGAATCTATGGGCAAATAATCCTGATACAATCGTAACCAATCATTGCCCTCACCTAGTCCAATCCAATTAATTCCATCGTCTGATTCCTTATAATATATCTTAACAGTTCTACTGCCAATTAAATCGTATTTAACAAATATATATTCATATAATTGTGGTATCTCTATCAACTTATCATCTATCCTTACTTGAACTTTTAAAGGTTTAGAATAGTATACACCTTTTTCAACTCCGCTTTTCTTGCGTATACCCTTTTCATCAATGATCAGCCCTTCAATGGATTCATAGTCTTTTTTAATATCAAATTCAAATGGGTATTCTTCTCCGGGCCAAACGGGAAGATTGTCAAACGTCTTTATCAAATATGTGACAATGGTTTTTCTGCCAACTGCATTAATTCTTTCAACCTTTACCTGATCAAACTCGTCATCATAGCGGGTGCGTTCAAGAAGTCTACCGCCATATTTCTTTTTCTCTAGCTCGAGCTTTTCGTTTGTTGGTTCATTTTTACCTTGTATAACCGTTGGATTTTCTGCACGACACTCCGTAAGCAATCCCATTATCGGAAACGCACACAGCAAAACCAACAAACCCTTAACTTTACAAAAACCCATCACGTCCCCCCTTTAATCTTCCACCTTATCAGCAACTCTATACAACCGTAGTAACTTTTGCTTTACATATAACCGACATATTACATAATAATTTTTTCATGTCAAGTATTAATTGCGTATTGTAGCATTATTTTATTAACATTTTTATAACTCTACATCGCTATGTTATTTTTTTTCTTTCATCGCATGCAGAGCACAACTGTGAATTCCGTGGTTATCAATCGGTAACTGAGCATATGACTCCTTTTTCTTGACACATTCACTCTTTTACGCGACAAGTCCCCACACTCGTTCTCATATCTGCACTATCAGTGAATAATCGAAATCAGCTTCGGAGGATTTGCTTCGTTTAGATGATATGAATTACTGCATATTTCATTTGACAATTTAATCTCATCCGCTATAGTTTCGAGGGTTTTACTGATAAATAAGGAGGATATCTCATGCGTATACTGACTGTATTCTTTGCGATCCTTTTCTCATGCATCATGTTCACCGAAGCTCAAACAACAAAAAAATGGACTGTCCTTGTCTACCTCGATGCCGACAACGATCTTGAAAAATACGGCATCATTGATGTGAATGAAATGGAACAGGTCGGATCTGATGCGAATGTGAATATTGTCGTTCAATTCGATCGTATCCCGGGCGAAGACGATTCTAACGGTGATTGGACCGGTACGCGCCGTTATTATGTCACGAAAGACACGGATACTGCAACTATAAACAGCACCATGGTTCAAGACATGGGTGAGATAAACATGGGTGATGGCGCATCACTCACGAATTTTCTTCGATGGGGAATGACCAATTACCCCGCAGAGCGATATTTCGTCATCATGTGGAATCATGGCGGCGGATGGCGTTCAAAAGCACCGATAACGACCACAACATCTCTTGTGAAGGGCGTATGCTGGGACTATACAGACGGCCACGACTATCTTACCATGGCAGAGGTCAATACGTCCTTGAATACCATTGCAACTGAATTTACTCATCCGATCAATATTGTCGGATTTGATGCGTGTATCATGGGTTTAGCTGAGATCGCCTATATGGTGAAAGGTCCTGTCGCATACCCGACCGAGACCGTTATATTTTCCCAGGCAAATGAACCGGGCGAAGGATGGGACTATGCGGGATTCCTTGCCTCATTTGTAGCAAACTATAACGATACAGCGCTCGAACTTTCAAAAGATGTCGTAGACACCTATTACGAATCCTACAACGGGGTCACAGATACAACACTTTCCGTCGTGGATATGACCGCGTTCTCTGCATTTGTGACATCATTGAATGCATTCAGCACCGGGGTCACTCGCGAATGGAACATTTTACAACATGCGGTACTCTCCGCAACACTTTTTAATGCTGCCTATCGCGATCTTATTCACATCACTGATTATTGTCGTAAGAACTATATTTCCACTGAGTTACTCGCTCTCGCGGAAGATCTGTATCAAAAATCCGTTGCGTTTGCACCGTATTGTAAAAACACCGGCTCCTTCTCATCCGCTCGCGGATTAAATATTTATTTCCCCCTCTCAACGTCAGACTCAGAGTGGTCCGCGTACACGACCGCGAATGTATATATGCTCAACGATGTCCCGTGGAGAACATTTTTATCAACATTTTTCAGTGCCGATAAAACACCGCCGAGTGCTCCGCTTACCCCATCGGTGGCATCGGAAGCAAGCGGGTACAGAGTATCCTGGTCGGCTGTTACCGATGCGTCAGGATATGTACTGCGTGAACGCGTAATCTCAGAATCTCTCGCAGACTCTTCCTTTGACACCGGCACGTTAGGTGAATGGTCAACGTATTCAGGCGTTGGTTATTCGGCGTTCACGGTATCAAGCGAATATTCACATTCCCCGTCATACTCCGTTTTTTCAGGCTCGACAGATAATCTGAAGCGAGGGATACAATCATCCTCCATCACGATCCCCAATGATTCCCGTGATTTTGCCCTCTCTTTATGGGTGAATTATAATACTGAATCCGGATTTGATTTCCTCTATATTGATGTCTTAGAAGGATCAACATTGCATAATTTGGCAAAAATAAGCGGCGATTCATCAGGATGGACACAACTGACCTACGACCTGTCTGCGTTTAAAGGCGATTCCGTGCGTATTATCCTCAGGTATGAAACCGATACAAGCATTTCAAATATGGGAGTATATGTTGACGATATTCAAGTGGTGAACCAGGTCATCACTACTGTCAATGCACACGCTGACCTTTCATACCTTATTACCGATAATCTTGACGGCACCTATCATTATTCAGTGTCTGCGTATGATGCAAGCGGCAACATAAGTAACTATTCAAGTGAAGTCGAATATTACCACACTTCGTCTCCCACGATCATTGTCACATCTCCAAATGGCGGCGAACGGATCATTCGAGGATCCGATCATGTAATCAGATGGAATGATAACATAACCGATAACGTGAAAATCGAATTATACAAAGGCGGTTCGTTCGATTCCGTAATCGTATCATCAACCGAAAGTGACGGCACATACACATGGACGGTGCCGGTCTCACAAACAATCGGTTCCGACTATCGTATCGTGATCACAAGCATTGCTGATGCGGACTTACATGACCAAAGCAATGCCGATTGTACCATTAACGACATCATCATCACTGCACATGCGGCAGTGAACGGCGCGATCTGGGGATATGCATCCATATATATTAATGCTGACGCAGAAATATCCTCATCGAGCCTGAACCTCTTGATCGATACCGATCTTACCGTATACAATGTGGAAATGATAGGCACCGGAAACTCTTTCTTCCGAAGCGCGAATACATTCAATACCCACCGTTTCTCAAACGGGACACACACTGTCTATGTCCGCTATAACGGAACAACCGTTCAGACTGTTCCGCTCATCGCAGCAGAAATCTATCCGGGCGCAGTGGTAAGATTTTCGAATCTTTTCATGAATGTGACCGGCGGCAACGGCAATATGATCATTGTTTATGCCGATATTGATATGAGCAATTGCCCGGTCTCGACATCCAATAAGCCGGTCGCCATTTCGTTCGACACGTCATCTGAAAAGTGTATGGAGATCAACAACCCCTATGGGAAAAACGGAGCTCTGTTGCAATGGAAGAATGACCGCTGGATCTTAACCGATTATAGCCGGGAACGTCTCACCATTCATACCGCCGGCACCTATTTGCTGGTTGATGATTCTCTGCATACGATGATCCCTGTTGTTAAAACAAATGAACTCGAACAAAATTATCCGAATCCGTTCAATCCTTCCACCGAAATACCGGTGAAACTTGCTGAAGCTGCAGATATTCACCTGAGTATTCGTGAAATTATCATTCTTGCCCACGGTCATTGCAACGCAGGATTAACGGTAATCCCATGGGATGGTCGGGATAAACGAGGGAACACAGTCCCGAGCGGAGTTTATTATTACAAATTGACGGTCAACGGAAAAACCTTTGTGAAAAAAATGATCATGCTGAAATGATACTGATTCCCGGAGCCAAGTTCTTAAAAGAGGCGGGGCACACCGCCTCTTTTGTTATTTGAGATGACCGTTACAACACTGTTTTATTGAAATTGTACCCGCCTCAAACCCCTTCATAAGAAATCCGGGGAATATTTTCGTAAGAATCTCCTGCGCCAAATCACACCTGTCACCCACATCTCCCTTTTGATAATAATGAAAATGAAGATATCAGCCCTTTGCAAAATTCAAAATTCTCCAATTATCTTTATTGTCTAAAATGGGATGCGGAGACGAAGTCGGGCGCGTGATATGCGCCCGCGATATTGAGAATTTTTGTAGGGGCACAAATTCAAAAAATGGTAGCATTGCTAATATCTTGATATTTGAAATTTCATCGTTCTGTATTTATTTGTTATTTCAATTGACATTATCATATCTGAAGCTATAGTCCAAGGGGTTTATCGATCAACAAGGAGGATATCTCATGCGAGTAATGCTCGTTATCTTTGTGTTCTTTTTCTCATTGACTCTGTGCGCCGAGGCACAAACACCAACCAAGAAGTGGACAATCCTTGTCTATCTCGACGGCGATAACAATCTCGAAAGTGAAGGCATTATCGACATCAATGAAATGGAAGAAATAGGCTCAGATACGAACATTAATATAGTTGTACAATTCGATCGAATCACAGGATATGATTTTACCAATGATAACTGGACCGGCACACGTCGTTATTATATAAACAAAGATACTTCCTCGTCAACCATCAACAGCACAATGGTTCAAGACCTTGGTGAAGTAAATATGGGAGACGGGACCTCACTTACCAATTTTCTTCGATGGGGGATGACCAATTATCCCGCAGAGCGATATTTTGTTATACTATGGAATCACGGCGGCGGCTGGCGCTCAAAAACAACAGCAAAAACACCAACATCACGTTCGCCGGTCAAAGGAGTGTGTTGGGATGATACCAATAACGACTATTTAACTATGGCGGAGGTCAATACGTCTCTGAACACTATCGCAACTGAATTTACTCATCCGATCAATATTGTCGGATTTGATGCGTGTATCATGGGTTTGGCTGAAGTCGCCTATATGGTGAAAGGCCCTGTCGCATACCCGACAGAGACCGTTATATTTTCCCAGGCGAATGAACCGGGATCCGGATGGGACTATGCAGCCTTTCTTGCATCATTTGCGACGCATTATGATGACCCCGCGCTTACGCTCTCACAAGACGTTGTCGATACGTATCAGGCTTATTATGACGGTTCGGACGACACCACCCTTTCTGTCGCGGATATGACACAATTTTCGGCATTCATTGCATCGCTCAATGCGTTCAGTACCGGTGCCACCCGCGAATGGGATACCTTACAACGCGCAGTCGCATCAGCGATGCTTTTTGATGATGCCTATAGAGATCTGATCGATATTACAAATTATTGCCGAAACAATTATTTTACCCCCGATTTAAAACTATTGGCTGAAGACCTATACCGGAAAACACGTCTCTTTGTTCCTTATTGTAAAAATACAGGTGCTTTTTCATTCGCTCACGGTCTGAATATTTATTTTCCGCTTTCTTCGTCAGATGCTGAGTGGTCTGCGTACACGACTGCAAATGCATACATGCTCAACGATGTACCGTGGCGTGGTTTCTTATCAAACTATTTCAGTGCAGACAAAATACCGCCTGAGACTCCTTCTAAACCATCATTAACTCATCATACTGATGATTTCACCGTCTCATGGCCGTCTGTTTCAGGAGCGACCGGATATATCCTTCGTGAACGGGAAGTATTGGATACATACCTCAATTCAAATTTTGACAATAATTCTTTCGGAGATTGGTCGACATATTCCGCATCCGGATATTCCGGCTTTTCAATTGTCAGTATCGAGAATCATTCTCCAAACAATTCGGTCTATTCAGGCTCGGGAAATAATCTTAAGCGCGGGTTGCAGTCGAAACTGATTACTATTCCTGATGATTCTCGCCCTTACATACTTTCATTGTGGGTTAATTACGCTACTGAAGCCGGTTGGGATGTATTCTCAATTGATGTTTTACACGGCTCTACCCTCACGAACCTTGCCTCAATGAGCGGCACATCCGCCGGATGGACACAACTTACTTTTGATATGTCGGCGTATAAGGGAAATACGATCCGTGTTGTTGTTCGATATGAAACCGATGCAAGCGGGACATATACCGGAGTCTATCTCGACGACATTCAACTTCTTTCGGCAACTGATACGATCATCGATACCGCCGAGACGACTTCCCATGATTTTAATAACAAACCGGAAGGTTCTGTTTTTCACTATGCAGTCGCCGCATATGATGCAAGTAGGAATATAAGTGATTTTTCATCTGACTATCGTTATGTTCAAGACAACGAAATCCCGTCCTCTCAAAAATTCTCACTTTCACAGAACTACCCGAATCCTTTTAATCCGTCAACTGAAATCTCTTTTACGATCACAAAACGGGCAGAAGTCACACTGATCATTTACTCATCAAAGGGACAATTGATTAAAACATTAATTTCTTCCGTTATGAATATCGGCACACACACTACGCACTGGAACGGCACCGATGAATACGGTCGCACATTGCCCAGCGGAGTGTATTACTATCAATTGGTATCAAACGGACAAAAAAGCGTGCGGAAAATGATTCTGTTAAAATGATATTTTCGGATGTGTATGATCATTTTGGGACACGTACACAACGACTGATTCCGCTTCATGATGCTATTTGTGGATAATAGAAACTTTGACAACATTCAGAGAAACAGTATAACGTAAATAGTTAGCCTGCACTCACCTGCCCTATCCCTCCCGATTTTCACGGGGGTGGTGTGCAGTGGGAATAAATTCATAAATTGAAACCTTTGCAAAATTCAAAATTACCAAATTTTCTTTATTTTCTATCAAGGGGTATGGGGACGAAGTCCCCATTATATAACAATTTAAACCCCTCCAGATTTTTACGGGAGGGGTTTGGGGTGGGCACAAATTCAAAATATAGTAGTATTGTAAAGGTCTCAAATTGTAGTTTTTCCAAGCTTTCTAATCGGTAGATCAAAAAAAGAATAACAATATGCACACACAAATGAAATAATTTGTGCGTGCTCGCATCGCAATTTGTTGTTGATGTACGTCGAAAAAACGCAAAAACGATTACAAAAATGCTTTCAACACTGCATCAGCTTGTTCGGAAGTGAGTCGATCAATATTCATAACAATATGATAACAGGTTGGATCGGTAACATCCGTATTAAAAAAATATTCGATATATTCTTTCCGGTTCTTTTCTATCTTTTTATATAAATGTTCAGCCTCACTATTCGAACACCCATGTTCTGCCATGATACGTGCGAGTGATGCCTGATAATCACCTATAAGCCGTATATGAATAACACCTTGCATATCAGCACAAATACAATGAGCACCGCGCCCGATTATAAACGCTGATCCCTTTTCGGCAATTTTTTTGATAACTGCATGTAACGCACCCGAATATGATTGCAACTCTTTTTTCACATCCGTCGTAATCTCTGTGTAAGTAAACGGAGTCATGACCGCACTGTCAAAACCGATACCGGGAAGCGGGTATACTCCGGAAGTTCCAAATGATTGTAACATTTCGGCAATAAATACCTTAAGACTACTAAAAGAATCCATGCCATACATTTTTTTTATATCATCAATGGGTTGCCCGGATATTTTTGCGACTTCAGCAAATACTTGCTTTGAAAAAATAGTATATGAATGTTGTTGTGCAAAATTTTTCAAATAATCTTCTGCGACAACACCCGCTTGACGAGAAATAGTAAATACGGCCATCGCTACTCCTTTCGTTTGCCGGCCAACTGGCCGCACCCTGCTTGAATATCAGCACCTTTGCTGTCTCGAATAAAATATGTTCCGCCACCTTCTGCAAGCAACGATGCGAAATAATGTATTTCTCGTGCATTGGGAGGTTCATACGATGCCCCGGGGTGAGGGTTATATGGAATAAGATTTATTTTTGCTCGCAATCGCCTGGCGATCTTCAATAATCCTGATGCATGAATCGAGTCCATATTTTCATTACGAATCAAAATATACTCAATGGTAAGATCTGCATTCGTCTTTTTTCTGTAATATAACAATGAATCAATGATCTCTTCTATCGGATACTGTGCGGCAACAGGCATCAATCGCGTGCGAAGTTCTTGATTTGGTGCATGTAGTGACCATGAAATACCAAACTGTCTCGCGGTGTCCGCCAATGCACGAATCCCGGTAGGTATTCCTATGGTGGAAATAGTGACCCGTCGTGCACCGAAATCATAATACTTTTCATCATTGATCAGATCAAGTACGGGAAACAGCGTCTCGGTTGTATCAAATGGCTCACCCATCCCCATAAAAACAATATTGGTTACATTTTTAAAATAAAGCAGTTGCCCGAATATCTCTGCGATCGTAAGAGAGCGTTTAAAACCTAATGATGCGGTTGCACAAAATGAACATGCCATTTTACATCCGCTCTGTACCGACACACACAATGTGTGACGATCCTCATACTGCATACTCACCGTTTCAACCGGAAGCCCGTCATGTGTTCGAAAAAGAATTTTTTGGGTAGTTGTATCCGATGAAGTAAGTATATCTTCAACTGAGAACGGTATTACCGTGTAGTGGTCATGCAGGCGAGTTCTCAGATCGTGAGCCAGATTTGTCATTTCTCGAAAATCAACAACTCCCTTTTTACATATCCAATCAATGATCTGCAAATAACGAAATTTTTTCCCCTCACACAATGCAATGATTTCTGTAGGGTCACAATCAAAAAAAGCGTGCATAGCGCATACCCTACTGTTTCCGTTTCTTTTTCATATCAAACATTTCTTTATCAACCATATCAATAAAATGCTCCTTATCTATATGTCCGGGGTAACAGATCCCACCGATCGATATTGTCAACCGATGGAACTTTCCTTCTTCATTACTCAACATAAATGTCCCGAGATTATTCTCGATACGTGAAATAACAACTGATATATCCTTCTTCCCTGCACCTTCCAAAAGAATCAAAAACTCATCTCCTCCATACCTAAAGACCATGTCGGTCGGCCGAATAGATTTTTTAAGTACACGAGCAACACTTTTGAGGGCCTCATCTCCCGATACATGCCCAAAAGTATCATTAATGTATTTAAAATCGTTGATATCTACCATTAACGCTGCAAATGAGATTTTTTTACGTTCATGCCGATTGATCGCTGTATCAACCATCGCATCAAGATGCTTTCGATTAAATGTTTCCGTGAGATAATCGGTTATCGACAATGCTTTCAGATGTTCGTTTTGAGACATAATATATTCCATCATATCTTTAACTTTTATCTGGTTATTAATTCGTACGGACAACTCTTCTGCAGAAAAAGGCTTTTTAATAAAATCATGCGCCCCATGTTGGAGTGAAAAAACAAGATCAGATGTTTTATCAGATGCACTGATAACAATAAGGGGAATATACGAATCAACATCATGTGTTGCTTCTTTAATAAATAAAAACACCTCTTCTATCGGATCATGCAAATACAAGTCACATAAAATAAAATCAAACGATTCACGAGCCAACTGTCTGCGAGCGTCATTCAACGTCGATACCGTGGTGATCGCATACTCTTCTTTTGAACAATAATAAGTAATGATATGTCGATGAATCTCAGAGTCCTCGATCAATAATCCCTTTTTAATTTTTTGTCCCCGAAGTTGTCCTACAAGTGTCGTTAAAAAGCGAACCAATTCTCCCGAAGGTGCATCTTTTGGGAAAAACTCAACACCGCCCGCGTCAAGCGCTTTTAAACGCGCATTAGGATCCGCTGAGGCTGAAAAAAACACGACAGGAATATCGACCGTTCCCTTTGATGCCTTAAGCCTTGTACATGTCTCATACCCACTGATACCGGGCATGTCAACATCAAGCACGATAAAATCAGGGTTTCTTTCCATGGCCAGCTCAATCGCGCGTTCGCCATTCTCTGCTTCGATCACTGAAAATCGTTCATTATTGAGTTCAAATGCGATCCTTTTACGTATAAATGAAGAGTCGTCGACAATCAAAACCGAAATGGAATGTTTAAACATTTCTAATGTTTCTAAAGTTTTGATATGGGACAATAACTCGCTTTCTTTAATTTTTTTGGGAAGTAATATGTTAATATCTGAATCCTTTGCTTTAGTAAGAGTATCTTCATCGAGTTGTGCGGTAAGCATCATTATTGTTTTTTTGTATTTCCATTGTGTGCGAAAAATTGACGCGAGATCAAATCCGGTCATTCCGTCTGGGAATACATTCCCTACAATTATCAGATCAAGATGCTTGCCGACACTCTCAAACACGTCCTTTGCTTCGGAAAGAGTATAGGCGGGAGACACGTAAATATCATGTTTCAATAATATCCGAGATAAAGACTTTACGAATACTTTATTGTTATCCACACACATCACATTTTTAACCATCGTCGCCTCCTTGAAAACTCGTTTACCACAGAACTTCTACGGCAATACCGTCTTTTTCGGCCTTTTGTAAGATTTTTTTCTTTGTTTGAGTAAAGTATGTCGCACTATTTAGATACTTTGTTTGATAACGTATCAGTAATTCAGGATCGTTCTTCTTTAATAAATCAAAAAAATATTTCTTCAAACAATTGTTTTTGAAATTAATCGTATTCACGACGATAAAATCAGTTTCTTCAGCAAATAAATTAATCATCGACGGTGGAGTAATTTCGGGTAAATAGGGATAAATATGAAGAAATGTTCGAATTCCGGCATCTCTCAACTCATAAAGTGTTTCGGTCCTGTGATCTATCGGCGGGGCAGAAGGCTCTATGATTGATGCCATTCGTTCGTTTGTTGTGCCTATCTCGATACCGACCTCAACATCCATTGTTTTCAAAATATCTATATCACGAAGTACAAGCGGTGATTTGGTAATGATTCTTACATGTGTCTGATATTCACGACATAAAAGCAAAATTTCTCGCGTAATTTCTTTTGTTTTTTCAATAGGTGTGTACGGATCTCCCAACGTCGAAAGCAACACTTGCCTGCCAAGAAAACGAGTCGGATTTTTTTTCATAAATGCCGGCGCGTGCTCTCGAATTTCTATAGAACCTCGCCAGGGGAGTTCCGGAAAATGCAATCTCCACGGCAATTGAGCCCTGCAATATGAACAAGCGAACTCACAACCGAAATAAGGATTAATTACTATCCACTGCCCTTGTTTTCTGATCGGATTTACGGGACAATCGTTTTGAACTATTGCATCAATATGTTGTGCGCCGGAAAATGGGGTCATATTTTTTTACTCTGCATTTGCTCAATGTGAATCGATTCGATAAACATCATTTCATCATCATTGAGATCCGTTGCTACAGATATTGAAATGCCCTGATCATCAACTATTTCAAAAACCCATACTGATGTATAATCATCGTGAATTGTTTTTACCACATCGATCTTTCCTTTAAACTCTTCATTGAATTTATGGAATCCGTGCACAGAGTAAAGCTTCCCGATCGTAAGCGCAGAATAGTCCGGAACCCAAAAGAGAAACTGGATCGCGATCACATTTTCAATGTTAATATTACGATTCGGATATTCCGGTTCATCCTCTTCCTCAAACTCATCGCTATCTTCATGAGCCGATTTCCAGCCGTTTTCCGTGCGAAAAAACACTTCCATCGGTTTACTTTCGGTATCCTCACGTAAATTTTCCTGCAAAGATGTTTCACGAGCTACCGTCATAAAAAAACGTGCTAAATATAAAAAAAATTCTTTACTGCCTTCGATTTTGATATAATCTTTTGTATGATAAAAATGAGTGCCATTTGTAAAATGCTGTTCTTTTAATAAATTTCTTATATCATAATAATCGAGGCCGTCAAACAGACCGTAATCATGAAGCGTACGAACAAATTTTTTAATTACATCAGTGATCTCCTCATGATCTAACATAATATTCTCTTCAAAGACATAATTATACAGCCAATAGATTGTTTTACGTAATGCTGCTTGTCGGTTCTTGGGAAAATAAAGATTATTCTCCCCAATAATTTCCTTTAATACTTGTTCAAAATTCATGCAAAACAGTCACCCCTTTATGCCTATCAATACGCAGTATATCCTTTTTTTTGCAATTGCTCATTTTTGGCAAGCACATCATCATGCATCTTTATTTTATATTTAACAATTTTTTCGCGAATTTCCGGATACTTTATACCGAGTATTTGCGCAGCTAAAATAGCGGCATTTTTTGCACCGGTTTGTCCTATCGCAACGGTTGCGACCGGCACTCCTGACGGCATTTGCACTATTGAATACAAAGAGTCAAGCCCTCCAAGATCAGACGTTTTCATGGGTATGCCGATCACCGGGAGGCACGTTGCTCCTGCTATAACACCGGGTAAATGCGCCGCTTTTCCCGCACCGGCGATGATTACCTCAACGCCGTCGTTCGCTGCTGTCTTCGCTAATTCAAAAACCTCATCCCCGCAACGATGTGCCGATAAAATATACATCGAAAACTCTATCCCAAACGCATCTAATTGTTGTGCTGTTTCACGCATCACTTCAAGATCAGAGTCGCTACCCATAAAGATCTCAACTTGCTTTCTCGCCATTGCACCCTCCATTGTTTATCCTTGATTTTCTCTTATCCCATATATGCAGATACATCGCTTAATAATGTATATACTACATGATTCTTTATAAATACGCAACTTATTTTCGTAGCTATCTGTCAGATATTTTTATTTTTTCGAGGTATATTTTTTATGGATGTCTCTCTACGCGTTATGGCGAGATACAATAAATAACCGGAAAAAATCAATAAACCTGCACTTAAGATCTGACCGGTAGTGATCACATCTGCAATCACATATCCGATCCCTTCATCGGGTTCACGTAAAAATTCAATCAAAAAACGAATTAACGAATATCCGAATCCGAATACAACACCCAAAACTGCTGGGCGCACACCTTTTTTAAATAAATAGAATAACACGGCAAAGAGAAGCACACCCTCACCGAAGGCTTCATACAATTGCGTCGGGTGTCGTGGTAAATAGTCACCTGAATCGGGGAAAATAATCCCCCAATTCGCATTTGTCGGTTTACCCCATAACTCACCGTTAACAAAATTGGCAAGTCTTCCGAAGAACAAACCTACCGGGACAATGACCGAGCTTAATCCCGCCAATGCTAAAAAATCCAGTTTCACTGCACGCGCATAAAGATATGCCGCCACGATAACGCCGGCACACCCGCCGTGAAATGACATGCCCCCTTCCCATAATTTTATGAGAATCAATGGATTATGCAAAAACTCGCTGAAATTATAAAAAATCACATACCCGACGCGTCCGCCGACAATAACACCAAGAGCCAAATAAAACATCAGATCGTGAATTTGGGGTACACTAAGAAGAAGCACACGTTTTTTTACGCAATATTTAAACCACAAAAAACCGGCTAAAAGACCTAAAAGATACGCGATGCTATACCAACGAATGCCATACCCCTCCCCGAAACGTATTAAATATGGACTTAACGAATGTTCCCAAATCATACCCGACCTCCCCTGAGAATAGTATAGTAAAACAGCAACATTGTCAACGCCGGGCACGTAAATTCAAAAACAATACTTTCAATACATCGCTTGAAAGAGCTTCTGCGCGAATATCAGAACGCAATTCCATTTCATGTAAAACAGAACAAATTTTTTCTGATGAATAATGTATTTTAAGATTATTCATAAGTGTCTTTCGCGGTTGACGAAAACAGGAAAATATAAAATCACTGAACTTATTTTGATCGCCTATTTCCGGGTCATCAGGTAAAAATGTCAATTGAACGATCGCTGAATCAATGGATGGCTGAGGACTAAATTCATCCTTATTGACTTTTCTTAAAAATTCAACGCGGGAAAAAGATTGGACATATGCCGAATAACCGGAATACTCGCTTTCTCCGGGGTGTGCACATAAAAGTCGAGCCACTTCATACTGCACCATCAAAACAGCGCTTATAATCGCCGTACGATATTGATACAAATGTGTAATAATTGGTTTTGTTATATAGTACGGTATATTACCCACTACTTTTTGACGAGCAGCAAAGGTAAAATCCACGTCAAGAACATTTGCGTGAATGATGTGACTGTGAATTGCTTGAAGAATAGGAATACAATCCTTGTCCAACTCAATGACAAATAAATGAATCTCGGGAATAGCCGTTAAATATTTGGTAAGATTACCTGTCCCGCCACCGATCTCGACCACTGTATCTCCGGGTTTTGCATAAAGAGAATTGGCAATAAATTCAAGCGTTGAGGAATTATGAAGAAAATTTTGCCCGAATTGCTTTTTAGCCTTCAAGCGATTCCTCTTTGATTACCTCGTATAAATCTTTCGCCTTTTGCTTGGAAACATTTTTTGTTGCCGGTACTTCAAGTATTTTAACAACTAAACGTCGATTATAGGCAATAACGGTAAGGATATCACCGACATTTACTTCGTGACTTGCTTTCAAAGGATGATCATCTGTATCACCCTGGAAAACACGGTCATACTGGCACAATTCTTTTCCGAGAGATCTTTGTCGTATGATACGGGATAATTGTAAATATTTATCAAGTCTCATAGCATAATCTCAATATAATATTTTTTCTTTAATTTTTCATACATATGATCAATTTGCTCTTTAATTTTTCTATCAGTGATCACATATTTGATTCGTTGTTTCACATCTGCAAAAGCTAATTCAGTACTGCCGGTTTTGTTTTTTAAATATAACACAATAATAGCATTGTTAAAAAAGAACGGTTTTGAGATATCGCCTATTTTCAAATTCTCAAGATTATGCACCAGAATAGGATTGATTTTCTCACGTTCAGCCGGTCCTACAGGTATAAAACTCATCGATAATGATTTACCCCAACTTTTCACATTGTCCCAGCTGCCCTGGGTTTGAATATTTTTCTGAAATGCATCCATCTTCTCCTGCGGTGGTGACGGTAAAATTATTATATGATACGTTTTTCTGGTATCGCCCTTAATGTCATCCACATACGCCAAATGGTACCCGAATTGGGTACGAAACGGTTTACTTAATTCACCTTTTTGCATCCCATACACTATGGTTTCAAATTCTTTCACCATCTGACCTTTTGTAACATATCCCAAATCTCCGCCCTGTTGTGCACTACCGTCTTGAGAATACATTTTCGCAGCATCATAAAACGATAATTTTTTCTTTAAAATATCGTTTCGAAGACTTTGTAAAAAATCCATGATCCGTTTCTCGTCATCGGCACCAAATGCGTACTTCAACATACCAACTTCGTATTCGTATGCCTCACCGCGTTTAAACATATTTTTATTTTCTTTGTAAAATACTTCGATCTCATCATCGGTCACCGATACCATCGGACGGATCTTCATATCGACATATTCTTGTATAAACATTTCTTCGCGAATTTTTTTTCTATACATTGCACGCAAAGCAGCCAAGTCAAGTCCTTCAACAGCAAGTGCTTGTGCGAATTGGCTTTCTCCTCCCATTGAGGTCTTCATTTTATCGATCATTTTATCTACTTCTACTTCAATATCATCACCGGCAATTTTTATTTCTTTCTCTTCCTGAGCTTCAAAAAACAAAATCTTATTCTTTATAATACTCTCAATAAGTGTCGTTTTTTCCTCTTTAGTAGGTTCGTTTTTTCCTATCATGCGAAATTCTTCAGTAATATCACTTAAAAATATAATATGATTATCAATACGCGCGACGATAGTTTCTTTCATTGTTTGTGCATAGATCGACGCTGCGATAACCATGCATCCCAAAAACACTACTACATTTTTCATACACACCTCATTATTCATTTTTAAAATACTCTTCATCAATTTCTATCATGTATAACTTTTTTTTACTATTGATCCATTGATTATACCGTAATTCTCTTTTTTGGAGTAATAACGTCACGCGAATCGCATCTTCGACCGTTTTATACTCAACCAGTTTGGGATAGCGCTTGTTGCGCATTTCAAATAAATGAAATTTCCCGTACTCATCTTCCAAGATCGAAGAAACCCGTCCTGACCCCAAAGAAAATAATTCTTTTGCGAATGTCGGAGGAAGTTCGTCTTTGGTATAAGACTTATCTTGACGTTCTTCCAGACTTCCTTTAAGTGCATTCGCGATATCTTCGAATTGTTCTCCTTTCGAAAGCCGGTCAACGACTTTCTTTGCCTCATCAAGTGTATCAAAGACCATTTCATTGACTGTGACACTCTCAGGTTGATTAAACTCATTTTGATGCTCCGAGTAATATTTGAACGTTTCTTTATCGGTAATATTTATACTTTCGTATACTTTCTTTTCTTCTACCAAACGAATGATCCGAAGCCGTTTCAACGATTCTTGAAAGTCTTTCATCGTTATATTCCGTTCGGTTAAATACGCTTGAAATGCCTCTTCCGTTTTATATTGCTGTTTAAATCGTGCCAATTCTTGTTCAACTTGAAACTCAGGTACTTCAATCTTTTCGCTTTTGGCAATATCTAAAATGATTTCTTCCTCTATCATCTGATTGAGCATAAAATATTTGATTCGTGTATATTTTTCAGGGTCATTTTTTGTAACATATCCGCCCATACGTAACGCAAAATAGTCTTCGAAATCACCGACGGTAATAATCTTATCATCGATACGAGCCAGTACGGAGCTGCGACTGAATTGCCCTTTAACTGAGCATGATACCATGAAAAAAGACAGTATGGAAACAAAGATCAGCAAAGACCTCATTTGATCTCCTTCGTATAAACTCTGATTTCATATTTTTCACGTAATTTTTTCATTTCGTCCCCTGCTGCAGCTCTGATCTTTGCTTTCTCGATCTCTGTCCGAATAATATTTTTGACCGCATCGATTTTTTTATAATCATTTGCAAATACCTTATCCATAACCTTCCATACATAGTAAACACTTACTGTCTCAGTAAGTTCCACACGAACCGGCGGAATAACATCGCCGTTTTTTGCAGCCAATATAGCGTCACGCAATGATTCTTGTATGCCGTCTGTTTCAATATACCCCAGATTCGATATGAATGGTTCATCCTGTGGTTTGTTCAGTTCTGCCAACTCTTCAAAGGACATCCCTGTTTTTAACTGATCCATCACCGTGTCGGCATTTTCTTTCGTCCCGCAATAAATAACCTTAAGCCAAACCATTGATTTGTTGACTTTGAACGCTTCTTTATTTTTTTCATAAAATTCAACGATCTCATCCTGCGTTGCATTAACTTTACCCTCAAGTAACGCATTGAGAGCAGCCTGGCCGATCAACTCTCGTTTGAATCGGTCAGTTTTACGTTTTAACTCCTTGCGAAACTTCTTCGCACGAGTAATATGCATAGATTTACCTTCCGAGAACAAAATCTGCTGATTGATCCAACCCTGAATAAGCGTGTCACGGGATTCCGGCGTCATATATGATATATCGACACCTGCATCCGCGGCAAATTGCTCCAACTTCATTTGGGTCAATTGCATTGATCCCACTTCGGCAACAACCGGGCTTGTATCGTTATTGGCGGCAATAATGCTTGTAAATATCGCGATTGCCACTGCAATAACAATAGCTGCCGCAATGATTATCCTTTTGTACATAAAAAACATATGTTTCATATTTCCCTCCGTGTTCGACCAATACGATACGTGAAAACAACCTCATTGTCAATAATTTTTACGAGACTTTTCAAAACTGATCGTTTTGAAATGTGTGCTCATCCCCAACCTTCACGCGGGAAAGTTATGAGGGGGTGTGCATTGTGATATAATGACGACTTCATCTTTCATTTTCTTTTTAACGAGTATAATGAACGAAGGTTATTGAATTTCACAAGGGGCGTTTGCGGCGATGATCTTAGCGCGAATTGTCCTTCTCCGTGTAATAATGTGATACATAATGTATATTTCCACACACAAAATAGCGTGCCGCCTCGCAGGAAGCTACGGGGTATCACCTATAACAAAACTCTCATAGCGTGCCCACACCGATGAAGAGGGATAACATCGTTCCCTACGGCTAAAACTTTTTTTGAAATTTCGGACAAGAATAAACGCTGCCGCAACAGTCTCTACGCCCCTTCTCATTTCAAAAATATCACAGAGAAGTCGAAGTACATTTTGTGAAAACTTGTCCCGATCCGGATCAACACTGTTGTTTCTTGTGATACTCGTTACTTAAACAATTCTTTGTTCGCATCAAACCACAGAACCATATCCAAATGGGCAAGAGGAATTTCACAGGAAACCGCAAATTTTTTCATCGCGTGTTCTATTTCACAATATTTTTTTGCATTCATGGTTTTGGGAAATTCGGATAAAACACCCAATGACGATAATCTGCGCAATATATGACGATCAAGGATCGCACATTCGTCATACAAGCCGATATTACGCAAAAAGTGAGACGCTTCTTTCATTCCCAACCCCATTACCGATTTCACCAGCCAGTCCCTTCGCTCGCTATCTCGTGAAAAAACGGAAAGCCGCTCTTTAATATGCCCAAAAATCATCTGCCGTGCATGAAGAATGTATGATGTTTTATTATTATGAAACCTCACCGCACGAACGATCGTGACCAACTGCTGTGTGTTCCCCGTGAGTAAAAGATCGGTCCTTGCCATTTCTTGAACAGCCCGCCACGCACGATGCGCATTCGATTGTGGTGTGAGTAAACAAAAAACAAGCTCTTGAAATAATTCATTCTCATCGGCTCGATGCCATATTGAACGGAATTCATTACACTTTTTTTCAATATCAGGTTTTAAAAATTGGTATAACTCCGAAAGCGTGTGATGATTCAAACGATCCCCGTGGTTAACAATATCCATATTCTTTCAAACTTGTAAAAGATTTCCCTGCAATGATAATGTGATCGATGAGCGTAAGATTTAACCGTTCGCAAATCTCCTTCATCGAGCGAGTTAACGCGATATCGGCTTTTGACGGTTCAAGTGTCCCGGAAGGGTGATTATGAACCAACACAAGACCTACCGCATTTAAACGGAACATATCTGCAATCAAATTTCGAGGATACACATGAGAATAATTAACCGTTCCCGATTGATAGACCTCAATGGCAATCACTGCATTATCACTTGCAAGAAATACTGCGGCAAATTCTTCATACGGTTTACCGCCGTAATATGAAATGAAATAATCAACTACTGATTGCGGAGAATTGCAACAATATGACGAAATCAGTGTTTTCTCACGCAGATAAAAGGTAACCAACTCTTTTAAAAATGCAATCAACTCTGCGGAACGACTGCCGAGCCCGTCAATTTGAGTGAGTATATGAACGGGTGCATCCACTACAGCAGACAGTGATCCGAATCTCTTAATTAATGATTTCGCAATTGTTTTGGTATCTTTTCGAATGATAACAAATCCGAGAAGCAGTTCCAATACTTCGTAATCGAGCATACCCGCAAGACCGTCTTGCGTGAATTTTTGCCGAAGCCGTTCTTTATGTCCCTCTTTTTCTTTATCGAAAGGCATCAATCTATACTTTCCCCGTCATCAGGCTCACTGATAGTAACAAACGCTTTTGCAGAAAAAGAGTCCTGAATCATTTTTTCCAATTGATCGCGCACTGCTTCCGAATCACCGCCGACCACCGATGACTGCAATGTGACAGTTGCAAGTACTACTACCTTTTTCCCAAGATATTGCACAACGATCTCATTGGCACTGACCACGTGCTCATGGGTTAAAATCAGTGTGGTCACTTCATCAATATTTATTTCATGCCTTTTGTGCGGATCTGCTGCTTCAATAGATGCTTCTTGGGCCATAAGATATCCCGAGTAAATAATAAATAGTGCGATTCCTATACCCACAAATCCGTCTGCCGGCGGATAGAAAAGAATTGCAATGACACCGAGTGATGTGATCGCATCGCTTATATGTCGCCATGCATCTGAGACAAGCATAGTAAACGGTTGTTTACGATCCAGAAACGAATAACACCGCACTAAGAAAAGTTTTATAATAAACATGAAAGCCAGTATTGCCACATAATAACATATGGAATCCGTTGCAAACACTACGGAGGTTTTTATTGATGTCACACCTGCACGAACAAACTCGATCCCCGCATATATAAAAACAAATGCGATCAAAAAATACGTACTGTGTCGATAGCGCTTTGATGCACGTTTTTGTTCTTCCGCGGGAAATTGAGCAATCCACATCATTCCAACCGCCATAACCAGATAAAACACAAAATGAGATGCGGTATGCACGGCATCGGCAAGCGCAGCAATACTTGACGTCATAAGGGCAAGAGCAAACTTGGCTGTCATAAACAATGCATTTATACTGATATTTACAAAAAGTCGCCATTGACGCCAATATTGCCAATCTTTTAGGCTATGTCGGCGAATAATCGGCTTAAGAAGTAAAAATATCAGTTTATCGATCATTACTTCGCGCCGATTTGTTTTTTCAAAGCATCAATATCTTCTTTTAAAGTTATGATGTATTTTGTTTTATCAATGGTAATGCTATTTTCGGTCACGATAAACATATTCATATGTTTTGGATACTTTGCGGTATCAATTTTATTCTTTGTAAAAATAAATACATATTTCACCGGTGAATTTTCTGCAGGTTTGAACGTATCAAGTATGAGTAAATCTGCATTGAGATTCTTTGAAAGTGCTTCGCCGTCACATTTAAGGGATTTCCCTTCATATACGACAACGATATGCTCATTTTTTATATCGGGCACGAATGTGCAGACATCTCCATTGCACTCAACCCCCGCCCACATAATCTCGGTTACCATTACGGCAATAAAAAGTATTATCAGTCTTCTCATGATTCGTCTCCTATTCAATTACAACCTTTTGGGTTCCCTTTCGTACGTTACCGATCAATGACGCAGCCTCTCCGTAATTGTGTAAAATCGAGATGACCGTATCCGCATCCGCAGGATCAACAATTATCATAAATCCGATTCCCATATTAAACGTACGGAACATTTCGCGTTCTTCAACCGGACCTTTTTTCATAATCTCCTGAAAAACAGGTAACACTTCCCA
Source organism: uncultured bacterium (assembly GCA_964423645.1). Taxonomy (GTDB): domain Bacteria; phylum Macinerneyibacteriota; class Macinerneyibacteria; order Macinerneyibacteriales; family CAYRFE01; genus CAYRFE01. The sequence continues at coordinate 95,678 of CAYRFE010000005.1, forward strand.
TGTTCCTTTTTGAATATACACGTCTTGGTCAGGATTAAGCACGCGTGGAATATTATCATAAAATCCGCCGCCGGTTATATGTACCATTGCATGAACATCTATTTTATCCAAGACGGCCAATACTGATTTAACATAAATTTTCGTCGGTGTAAGTAATGTCTGGAGCACCGCGTTATCAGGATTTTTTTCATCAATCAGTGCTTTTCGCGCAAGACTGTACCCATTCGAATGTACTCCGGTTGAAGCAATACCTATGACGACATCACCTGCTTTTGTTTTTTCTCCGGTGATCACCTTTTCACGTTCGCATGCACCCACGGCAAAACCTGCCAGATCATATTCATTCTCGGCATAAAAACCGGGCATTTCAGCTGTCTCGCCACCCAGCAACGCACATTCACTTTGCCTGCACCCTTCGGCAATCCCTGCGACAATTGTCTCAATGACTTCGGGTTTCAATCTTCCTGATGCGACATAATCAAGAAAAAATAACGGTCGTGCGCCTTGCACAAGCACATCATTGACACTCATTGCGACAAGATCAATACCGACCGTATCATGTTTATCGGTAAGAAATGCTATTTTCAGCTTCGTGCCGACACCATCTGTACCGGCGACAAGCACAGGATTTTTATACCCTGTTAATGCATAAAGTCCGCCGAAAGAACCTATATCGGTAAGGACATTTGCATTGAATGTAGTACGAACATGTTTTTTTATTCTTCGGACAACTTCATCACCGCGATCGATATCAACACCTGCGTCACTGTATTTCATATATCCGTCCTTTCACGGTTTGTAAGGCACTCTCTCAATCAGCCGAAACTATTTTATTACGAATAAATTCTTTGACCACGGTAAAAACTATTTCCCTGTCATAATCAAGAGGAATCATATGCCCCGACCGGTCAAGTTCAATGATACGCCACGTTGGTTGGTGCGTAGCAATAATAGCCTTTGTCCGAAAAAAGTCAACTACCCTATCCGCTTTCGATAAGATTACCAATGAGTCTGACGGTACGTCGCGAATACGCAACAATGCTCTTTTACGGATAAAACCGTATTGAATTATCGCTCGTAACGGCTCACGATCATAAAACAGTCGATATTTTTCTCGCATAACAGGATCATATAAGTTGCGATTGTATGTAGTATGTTCGGGGTTTTTATAATTATATCGTTTAAAATATTGTATAATCGGAAGTAACCACAATTTCATTTGTCGCTGTATACCTACATCAAAGGCAGGTGCTATAAGAATACGACCTGCACATCGTGAGGCACATGCAATAGTAGCAAGAAGCCCCCCCATTGAAAACCCGATCAAAAAGACATGCGAGAAACGCGAGGCAGCTTCTGAGTAGGCATGCTCCACCTGCGCAATCCACTGTTCATAAGAAGCTTGTTCAAAATCATCTATCGAAGTACCGTGACCTTGAAGTAACGGCATAATACAAGTAATTCCTAACGAAGCATGAAGATTCTCTGCTAAAGGCATCATTGAAGCCGGTGTATCCGAAAACCCGTGCACGATTATCGCGGCAACGTCGGCATCACCGTTGAGCATAATAACAGAATCGGTATTATCGTTTTTTTCTATCGAGTTCAATATCGGCTACCTCGGTGTTGGCTAAGGGAAGCACATAATCTCCGTTAAAACACGCTGAACAAGGCTTAACAGGAAGCACTGAGCACAACATATCCGCAGGAAGATACGTGAGTGAATCCGCACCGCTGTATTCTGCCATTTTTTCTTCAAACGATTGTTTTCCGTTTTCGTAAAATGATTCGAATTTCCGCGCGATAAGTTCATCTTTTTGTGAAATATCAACACCGTAAAAACACGGGTGATATACCGGTGGTGAATAAATAGCGATATGTATCTCTTTCGGTTCACTTTTTTTCACAAGATTGACCAAATGCTTTGTTGTTGTGCCGCGTACGATACTATCATCGACTATCAACACACGCTTACCGCGAAATTCGCTGTCAATGGTATTATGTTTGAGACGCATTGCATCTTCTCGTATTTTTTGAGACGGCATTATAAATGTACGCCCGCTGTAACGGTTCTTGATAAATCCGTCGCGCAAAGGAACTTTCAAATACTCTGCAACAGAACTTGCAGCGGGACGAGAAGAATCGGGTACCGGCATAACCACATCAGCTTGTATCCCTTTTCTTTGGATCTCTTCAGCTAATAATCCCCCGAGTTTCAAACGGGCATCGTACACGCTGGCGCCTGAAATAACCGAATCTGGCCGCGCAAAGTAAATATATTCAAAAATACAGGGACGATGTTCGCGCACATCGATATCATAGATTTGAACCGGTTTATTTTTTTTAAATATCATTAATTTTCCATTAGGTATATCACCTTTAAAATCATATCCGTTTATTTCAAGCGCAACAGATTCAGACGCGACCATAAATGATCCGTTCTTCTCCCCCCACACACCGGGGCGGATTCCATGCGGATCACGACACGCGAACATTACTTCTTCTCCGTCTAATTCCATGATACTTACGATAGTATAGGCACCACGGACACGCGCATACGTCTTCTTTAACGCAACAACAAGATCATCGGTAGTATGTCTGATTTCACGTATCGCCATCAACTCTTCGGCAAGCACATATAATACAGGCTCAATATCGGTACTTGATGTGAGGTATAATGACTTCTCTAAAAATTCACGCCGTAATTGATGAAAATTAATAATATTGCCGTTATGCGCCATAAATATACCGGGTTGTTTTTCAAAAAAAGGTTGTGCATTCACTTTTCCCGCACTACCCATAGTGGGGTAACGAACATGTGCGATGCCCATGTCGCCTTTAAAATATTCCAGTTTTTCATTCGTAAATATCTGATTTACCAAACCGTCATCTTTTTCCAGATAAAATTTTCTTCCTGCACGTGTAGCGATACCGCAGGAGTCTTGCCCTCTATGCTGAATTGTTTGTAAAGCAAGGGCAATATCGTATTGAACGCCTTCACCGTTAAGAATTCCGATTATACCGCACATCGTGTATTCCTTTCGTTTTCACGCCACACCATACCACAAAAAATACAAAACCGATGGCACTTTTTAAATCATCCAATCTGCCACCGATCTCAGAAAACTATAACAATGAATCTGTTTACCTCTTTTTATAGCACAAGGTCACGCACAGTGCAAGCAGCAAACAACGCCTACTATACTATCAACAATTATTTTTTTTACGTATTATCGGGATCATACATAAAAACACCAGTTCGTTCTCGCCGGTATTTTTAAACTGATGAACCTCATCGGCTCCGACAAAAACAAACGATCCTTCGGAAATAGGTTTTTCACCCGTTTCAGTGACCGCGACCCCTTCGCCTGATAAAATGAATACTTCATGTTCATACGGATGTGTGTGATGCGGGGTATACCCGCCCTTTTCGATACGAAATCTTCTCATCGCGAAATTTGGCGCATCATCGCCTTCAGAAATAAGCCAACGAATATGAGCACCCCGGGCTCCTTCTACAATGACCGGCTCTTCTTTGATATCGGTATATTTTTTAACAAACACACAGGCCTCCTTTTTCACGAATAATTGTATTAAACTCCATAGCAACACTATTTATACCTCACTTTTTGAGTATACCAGATTCACTTCGCGTATTCAATACTGAAGACATACTATTCACCATGATAATTGTATACACGATCTCTCTTATGTTCAATAAAAGCATTGGGCTCTGATAAACAACCCTGCACCAAGCATCACGATATTGAAAATAAAATACTCTATTTGTGTGCACACCCTCAACCTCCTCACTTTCTTTTAGGGAAATATTTTGGTACGCGGGAAATGCTTTACGCATCAACAAGTCTCCGCACCCCTTCTCATACCACATACCATCATAGGAGATCCACCGCAAGGTTTTGGTAAATTTTGCTGATTGAGATAAAAATATTCCCCGAAATAAAAGGTCTTACTTCACGGAACGATATTATTAGGGTATACTGACGACGTGAAAAAATGTATTACGACACTCTCACATGCCCTGATCAATGTAAAAACCATTTTGAATCGTTTTTTTGTCCCTCGAGTTATCATGAACACCGTTGAATCGTTCGATAAAGACGGTTGTGTTATTCTTGCATCTTCCATTTCATTCAATTTCCTATTGTCCTTTATACCATTTCTTATACTTCTTGGAGCACTCATGGGTGTAATAATCGATTACATAGGCAGTTTTCATAATATATCCACCGATCAGATCGCTGCCACGACGTTTGAATCATTGAGAACTATTTTCCCTGCGATCAATGAACAAACATTGAAAGAATTTTTTAATATCCGGCAATATAAAACATCGCTGGGGGCGATAGGACTTTCAACACTTTTTCTTTCGTCAACCCTTCTCTTTAACATTATAAAAAATGCATTCTATATTATTTTTCAAGGGAAAAAAACACATATGATTTTTGCACGGCTATTCGGGATGCTTTTTATAGTAGGCTTAGTTGTCTTTACTTTTTTTCTCCAATATTTTTTTTCACTGCTCTTACCGTTTCTTACTGATTTATCACAAAAATTACCCGCGATAACCACAACGATTGAATCTATACGATCACAAACATCGTTTTTCAATGCAATTGGGTCAACTGTCTTCATTATTATAATATTTTTTATGCTCTTTGGTATATTTGCCCGCAAAGCAAGCATTCATTTTAAAAGCATCATGATTGGCGCACTCCTTTTTTCATTTCTATGGAATCTTGCAAAACACGCCTTTACGATTTATCTCACCAAATTATCGTCCATCAGTATCATTTACGGATCAATTGCATGGTTGATCGTTATAATCATATGGGTCTATTATAGTGCGGTACTGCTTCTCTTTTCACTCGAATTTATCAAAAGTATTAATGAAGCATTTCAACAGAAAGCTGTATTGAGTCTTTTTTTCACCGATGAGCAAAAATGATACGAGAGTGATATCGCGAGCACGCTTCCACAACATTTTCCAACGGTAAAGCGTAGAGATTATTTTAATAACACACCTTACATGGTAGGATTTGAATGTGGTAAACATCACTGAAAGTAATATATTCGCCGTTTTTCTTGATTAACCCACACCGCTATCTTCCTCTTTATATACTACTAGACCTTTGCAAAATTCAAAATTTCCATTTTTACTTTATTGTCTAAATAGGGGTGGGACGAAGTCGGGCGCATGGTATGCATCCGCTACATTGGGAATTTTTGTAGTGGCAGAAAATCTTTCTGCCCGCCTCCCGATTTTCACGCGAGGGGGGGGCATAAAAATGTGATTTTGCAAAGGTCTTACTACTTGAAATCGTAAGAGTTCAGATCTGCGTGTAAAGTTTTTGATAAAAAAACACCTCTCGAAAATCCGAGAGGTGCACATAACTGCCCTTGAGGGATAAAAACCGTTGTTAATTCACATACCACTTCACGTATTCGGGATAGGTCTCAAAAAAGAACTTGGAGCGCGGACGAATGCGAATATTCATACCTTGCACACCGGATCCTTTCAACATCAATGTCCCTGTATATTTGGCGACATTATCAGTAAACTTCTCTTTAAAATCGAGGGTGATAGTATGATATTGGTCGTCATCATGTACATACAACATCTCAACATCAATCAGTTCTTTTTCAGCGCTATCAAGAAAAACATACACTTCGATCGCAATACTATCCTCCGCCTGAATATCCTTCTTATCAAACTCTGAAAAAACGTCCTTAATATAGATTTTATTCCAATATTTCTTGAGCTTTTCATCCATTTCAACCACTTCATCGAGCATTTCAAAGTTCTTTTCTTCCAAAAGATAGAGGTTGATCCCGATAGGAAGATAATATTTATAGAAATACTCTCGTAACATGCGATGCATGTTAAAATTCATACCGACCGTATACATTGATTGCTTCATTCTTTTAACCCAGTTCCCGGGGAAATAACTATTTCCTTTATCATAATACAACTCGGTTATCTCATCTTCCAAGAGATCATATATTTGCATTGCTTCAGCAGATTTTTTCATATCAAAGTTCTCATACAGATCACCGGCGGTTATCGCCCAACCGTTCTCACCATTATAACTTTCGGGCCACCACCCGTCGAGCACACTCAGATTCAATACCCCGTTCATGCCGGCTTTCATACCTGATGTTCCGCTCGCTTCCATGGGTTTGATCGGTGTATTAAGCCACATATCAACGCCTTGTACCAAATGCCGTGCAACATTAATATCATAATCTTCAACAAATACCAATCGATCCTCAAGATTATGTTCTTTCGCAAAATCTATTACTTCTTTTATGAGCGACTTTCCCATCAGATCAGCAGGATGCGCTTTGCCGGCAAAAATAATCTGTACAGGTTTTTGCGGATTGGTCAGAATTGCTTTCAACCGTTCTGCGTCAGTGAGTAATAAATTGGCACGCTTATATGGTGCAAAACGACGTGCAAATCCGATTGTCAGATAATCAGGATTCAAAACATTTGAAACACGTTTTATCTGTTTCATCGGAGCACCCTTTTTTTGCAACATACGTATCATTCTCTCGCGAATGAACGTGATCAACTGCTCCTTACGCCGTTTATGCGCTTCCCATATCTCATTATCGGGTATATCCAGAACTTTGTCCCATACATCAGGGTCTCCCGCTTTGTGCACATAATCCGGGCCGACATAGCGATCAAATAAATATGTCATCTCCATACTGAGCCACGTAAGAAGATGCACTCCGTTTGTCACGGAATCAATCGGGACTTCATTGATATGCAAATTTTGATAAATATTTTTCCACATATGACGCGATACTTCTCCGTGCAATTTTGATACACCGTTTGAATATTTCGAAAAACGTATCGCAAATGCAGGGAGCCAAAAGTTTTTGGAATCATCAATTTTCCCTAATGCCAACAACGTATCCATAGGTATACCCAACGCGGGTATATCATCGGCAAGATACTCTTTGATTAGTGAATCATCATAATGTTCATTACCCTCAATGACCGGTGTGTGTGTGGTAAATACCGTTGTTTGTCGAACCATTTGACGAGCTTTCTCAAATGGCATTTTTGCTTCCTTCATATATTTTTTTAATCGTTCAATGATTAAAAATGCCGAATGTCCTTCATTTAAGTGAAAAACTTTCGGATCCAAACCAAGCTCACGAATTGCAATGATCGCGCCTTGTCCCAGTAAAATTTCCTGCTCAATACGCTTGCGTCTGTCTGCAACATATAAGTGGTCAGTAATTCCTTTTTGATAATCGTTGTTTTGTTCAATGTTCGTATCCAAAAGATACAGCGGTATCTTACCCACATCAATTCGCCATACTTTTACCCACAGGTCCTCACCGTGCAATTTCATGGCAAAAATAAACGGCTCGCCTTTTTTATTCTTTACCTCCCGAACCGGCTTGAGATACCATGTGTTCTCAATATATTCTTCTTCTTGAAATCCATCCATATTGATGCGTTGAGTAAGATATCCGTACCGATATAACAATCCAAAACCGAAAAGAGGAATACCCATATCCGATGCAGCCTTCAAATGGTCTCCTGCGAGTATCCCCAAACCGCCGGAATAAATTGGAACTGATTCATGCAAACCAAACTCCATCGAAAAATACGCGATCGTATCCTCTTTGGCAAGCGGCACTTCTGAGCCGTCGTCGGAAGTATACACCCCTTCAAATTCCATGTATTTCGAAAATTTCTGCCACACTTTATCAAGTTCGTATAAAAATCCTTTATCACGCGCCAACTCTTTAAGTTTTTCCGCAGGTAATTTATTGAGTAACGCGACAGGATTATGTTGAACCTCACGGTATAAAAGCGGATCGATTCTCCGCATAAGCCGATCGGCTTCCTTGTCCCACGTCGACCAAATGTTAAATGACATGTCGTATAACGGTTGTAATTCTTTAGGAATGTGCGGACGGACGTAAAATGTTTTCAAATTCATATTCGCTCCCCTCGTCTTATAATCGTTCTTCCAGATCGGCCAATGAGTTCATATAGTAAATATACGCTTGTTCGGGCGAATCATACGGAGAGAAATATTTATGTACATCACCGTCTTGAAAATATTTTGTACACATATAATAAAAATGATCCGACGTGGACAATTTCCTTGCGATCTCCAATAAATCATGCCTTTCAGATAATTTAATTTTATGGATCAGATCATATAATGTTTCGATGGCATTTTTCTGCATTGCATTTTCAACCCATGCGGAAAGATCGCGTTCCATATCTGCCCAAGAAACCGGTTCGTTAAACGATAAACTCTCCGGTTGATAATCAACCATACTCAGCGCATCTGAAGGCCACGCAAATCCCATGTGATTGTGTTTAAATATTTCTTTTGGCAAATGTTGCATAAAATCGAAAATACCGGTTTCTGCCCACTGATGTTCTCCGAATGTCTCGTAATCCATGAAAAGATTTAAAAATAAGTTACGATTACTCGTCTCTACCTGTGAAACATTATCAAGCCATTTCACAAATTTCGGCACCGTCAAAGGATATTCTTCCCACCCGCGATTTGAAAAGCGAAACGCAATATCATCCGACAATGTATAATACTTGAGTAATAATATCAAGTTTCGTCGATAATCTTTGTATGCATAGAGCGGTGAACGCCACTGTAAAATTCTATCAACACCCTCTGCCAAAATTACTTTAAAACCTTCAAGATCCCATACATAATCAGCAATTTTATTTTGGTATATCAATTCGGTATTTCGAAAAGTGACCGGAGAAAAACCGAATTCATCAATCATCAATTGCTTATGCTTTTGTACCTGTTCAAAAAACTCATCGGGATCATAAAGACCTGCCAGCGAGTGATAATAGGTTTCTCCGATAAATTCCACACATCCCGTTCGAGCAAGCGCTTTAAAGCTTTCAAGTACCTCCGGCGCGTATTCACGAAATTGTTCAATAGCAGTGCCGGTTATAGAAAACGCTATTTTGAATCGTCCTTCATATTTTTCGATTAATTCCAACAATAACTTGTTTGTCGGCAAGTAACACTTTTCGGCAACTTTTCTGCATATTTTTGCATTAGATTCGTCATCAAAGTACGAAATCCCCTTTCCGATATCAAGCACACGCATATGCTTCAATCGAAACGGTTGATGAACCTGAAAATAAAAAACAAGATGCATCATACATGCTCCTTATACACGGCAATAATTTTTTGAGCAGCGTCATCCCAACGAAGTTTTTCAACCTCAAGTCGTCCTGCGCATGCGAAACGTTGCCGTTCTTCGGGATTATCGATCAGATATATAATTTTAGCTGCCATCTCTTTAACATCCCAATAATCGACTTTTAACGCATTTTCAACCACTTCGGATACACCGGATTGTTTTGATATTATGGTCGCAATACCGTATGCCATAGCCTCCAAAGGGGCAATCCCAAACGGCTCGGAGACTGAACTCATTACGTAGACATCCGCCGATTCAAGGATTTGTGCCACTTCAACACGGTTAAGAAAACCGGTGAAAAGAAATTTGTTGCCCAAACGGTAATATGCGGACTGATGGAGCATTCTGCGCTCCATATCACCGCTTCCCGCCATAATAAACCGAACATGGGGATATTTTGACAGAACCAGACGTGCGGCTTCCAAAAAATAATCAGGCCCTTTCTGAAGCGTGATCCTCCCAAGAAATAATACTGTCGGCGCTCGAAAGAGACGTCTTTTTTCCGTAAACGGCACGTCGAATTCATGTGCATTGTGTACAACACGAATTTTACGAGTATCAATGTGATAGCGGTCTATGATCAATTCTTGTGTAAATTGTGACACCGCGATAACCGCATCGGCAATCATCATACCGGCATATTCAATATTATGAACACGTTCGTCACCCGGTCCGCCTGCTCGGTCAAATTCGGTTGCATGAATGTGAGAAACAAGTTTTCTCCCGCTTATTTTTTTGGCAACTATTCCCGCAGGATATGTCAACCAGTCATGCGCGTGAATAATATCATATCGTAAATTCCGTGCATACGTTTCAGCACGAAACGTGAACTCACGTACTTTTTTGAATATCTTTTCGCCGCCTTGAATATGGAGTTCTACTTGTCGTAAAAACGCTTCATCATATTCGCCTTCCATGGTTATGACATCACGGATGACACTGCTTCTGTCAAGCGGTGTGCAATACGTTTCAGGCTCTGAGGAAACCCCTACATACCGCAATCGTTCATATGAGGTTTGAAAACGGATTTTTCTAAATTCCCGCTGTTTTTCAGGAGATACGAATACAACAGGCAGTGAATCCGCATCCTGCACGGTACGAAGGGGAAAATAAACTTCTTCTTTGGTCGGCAGTACAAGATCAACCTCAATCCCCATATCTAATAATGATTTGACGATACCGTAACATGCGATCCCTAACCCGCCGGCAATAAGCGGTGGAAATTCCCACGAAAACATCAATACACGCATACTTTATCCTTTCGAAGACTTGATCATATCAATAAGAGCTTCTGCTTCAACGATAGCGGCCACACTCCATGCCTGCGCCGGACAACCTTTCGGAAAATGCGGCAAATCACCATCCCAGACCTCAGCGATCGATGCAATGTGCCCTCTCATGAATCCGTTTCTAAAGCTCCAAATAAAAAATATGATATCATCCCGTAATTCATCGGGTGATTTGTCATTTTTAAATACATCGTAATATGTCTGTACAAACGGGCCTAATAACCATGCCCACACAGTCCCGTTATGATATGAAAGATCGCGCATTTTCTGATCTCCGATATATTTTTTCTTAAATGCCGAATGCCCCGGTGATAGTGTACGAATCCCATAAGGCGTAAAAAGTTCATGCCGAGTATACTCCCACACGCGTTTGATAACCGTATCATCCCACGCCTTAAACGGCAATGACACCGCAATGAGAGCATTTGGTCGCAATTCATCGAAGACATGCTCATTCTCAATTCTATCTGCCAAACCGAATGGTGTAATGAATATCGCCATCGCACTTTCAACTTTATGCACCACATTTTTTAATTCTGATATACTCACGGTAAAACGCTTATGTTTCATTTTTTCAGTATCGCTCACACCGCAACTTACGGCAAGTTCAATACAGGCACGTAATGCATTATACCATAATGCATTGATCTCAACACATTTGCCGTATCGCGGGGTGATTGGAGCATCGTATATCTTAGCATCCATCCACGTCAACGCCCATGGTCCCGATCGAATACTTATCAAACCATCCACATCTGAATAAAAAGGCAATTCTTGATCTTTCAAGTAATGGGCAATGATCGGTAATATCGCCTTAAATATGAGTTGTGTTGTTTTTTCATCATTTGCGGCACACGCGGTTTGGTATGCACGAAGTACAAACCAAAGGGATGCATCGACCGTATCATAATTTTCACCCTGCCCGCCTTCACCGAGAACATTCGGGATACAGCCGTTCACAATTTTTTTGGTATAATTGTTAAGAATTTTTACTGCAGTATCGACTTCTCCTAATTTGAGCAATGCATTGAGACTGATCCACGTATCGCGACCCCAAGCACTGAACCACGGAAACCCTGCGACGATATTATCATTGGCAATAAAATCTTTCATTGCAGTGCGAAGAATAAGGCGATACTCATCAAACGAGAACAGATCTTCTCCGCTCGCAAGTAAATGTTTTTCGATATGAAACCCGGTTTTTTTGGGATGATCCGCCGGTAAGGGCAACGCATTATATCGTTCTTCTATTTCTCTGCACATTTTTTCCGTATCATTGATCGGTTCATCCGAATAGAGGATCCATTGGCTTTTTCCCGGAAAAACGTCAAGCGCAATACGAAACGGAGCGATCTGATCTTCGATAGCATCATACCCGCGTGCTGCCTCCATACAATAATACACCTCGCGAAAAATCATTGTCTCGGTGTCGATACTCCCCTCGCTTATATATGTATATACCGATCGTTGGGTATCATTGCGTTTGAAATGTGCTGAATGAACCTCGGTATGAATATCCGTACCCGCATGATCCCATGTCCCGGGGTAGTTGAGTGCATGATGATCTCTTAATGTAAATTTGGGGCGTATAAAAAAATGCAATCCATGATTGCCATAATTTGAAAAACGAACCATCGTGCAGTTTTTATGCGGGTGCATAAGGATCTCTTTGACAACCATGATGTCATCCATCACAGGATTAGTGGAATATAACACGGTCGGATAAGGGCGTAACCACGATTTCACAATATATTGATATCCATCAGGAAAAATACAATTTGCATACCCATTAGAATCAAGGAACAGCTTATTACCGCGCCATTCAACAAGTTCTTCTTGTGCCGACACACAGTGGAGTCGTCCGAACGACGGATCAGATGCGATCAAAAGACCGTTATATTTACGATCATTGGTAAGATCACCATACCCAAGGGCATATCCGCCTTGTGAATTGGTGATAATCCACTCATGGTGTAGTACTTCATTAAGATAATAACTGTTTTTCATAAAGAAACCTCCGTAATGCAAAAAATCACTTTTGTAATGCACATATCTTCGTATCAAACTTTATTGTAGAGTATTTTTGTTAATTTTTCAAGTGAATTGTATGCACTATCGGTTATATTCATGAAGTATTCATACGCTTCAGTGAGAATATACATTTTTTTGCGATACAAGTTTGTAACGGACATTGTCATGTCCGCATCAAAACATCTCAGAAATGACAAATAATAAAAATATCGAGTGTTACTTTAAATACTATCGGAGAAATTCATGATCACGCGCGTGAAAAGTCACCACTTTTCCCGCCGGTTTTCGTGATGAGACAAATATCAGATATCGTCATTGATTTATCTATTGCTTTACACATATCATAAATGGTAAGTAATGCGGTACTGACGGCTTGCATCGCCTCCATCTCAACTCCTGTTTTTGCGACACAGATAACCGTTGCCTCTGCTTCAACGAACCTTTTTTCGACGGTAAATCGTATATTCACTTTGCTTATGGGAATTTGATGACAAAGCGGGATCATATCGGGGACTTTTTTTGCCGCCAATATTCCGGCAACCTCTGCGGTAGTGAGTACGTTCCCTTTAGCAACAGTATTTGATGAAATAGCATCATAGACCGCTTCCGAAATGTAAATTTTCCCGGAAACAACGGCGGTTCGGCGAGTCGGAATCTTATCGCCCACATCCACCATAAAAAGATTGCCGTGTTCATCAAGATGTGAAAAATCCATATCATCCTCCAAGGGAATGCATAGTATTGACGCCTGTCCCTAAATGCTCTTTCGGTTTTGCGTCAACCGCATTGGCAATGAGTGCTCGAATATCGTCATCGCTTCCGCCATTGCGTAAAAGAGTACGTACATCGAATGAGTCGGAATGCATCAAACACGGTGTGATAATTCCATCGGATGTAATGCGAAGTCTGGTGCAACGATAGCAAAATTTATGTGACATCGGTGATATAAATCCGATTCGTGCATTTGTTCCTTTTATACGATAGGTATGAGATACCAGCGAACGCGAATCCTCATCCGGAACCAATGTATAGTGTGCGGACAAATCTTTTTGTACCTGTTCGTTGGCATAAAATCGCTCTTCCTGCAATCCTTGTACTCCGGCAAGCGGCATGAACTCAATAAAGCGCCACTCAAGTCCGTAACGAATAGCCATTTCGGCAAAATCGCATACTTCATCACTATTGATACCGTTCATGATAACAGTATTCACTTTCACCGGTGTTAATCCTGCATCTATTGCGGCATACAATCCTGTAAGGGTATCCTGTAAATTCCCCGCACGGGTAATAGTATGAAATCGATCATTGCGTAATGTGTCAATACTGATATTGACCCGATGCAATCCAAATTCTTTCAATTGCACCGCCATTTTCGCCAATAAAATACCATTAGTGGTCACGGTCAGTTCTTGTAAGCCATGCAACGGGGCAATCATTTTGACCAATTCCGGAAAGTTATGCCGCACAAGCGGTTCGCCCCCCGTCAAACGAATTTTTTGCACACCTAAGGAAACCAATATCTTCACTACTCGGAATATTTCTTCAAAAGTTAGAATTGTCGCATGATCTTTTTTGACGATACCTTCTTCAGGCATGCAATATATACAACGCAAATTACACAGGTCAGTGACTGAGATTCGCACATAATCAATACGACGACCGAGAGTATCGTGCATCATAGCAGGAAAAACGGTGACTCCGTCCCGTCGAATTGAGGGGCAACGCACGCATACCCGTTTGCGCGGGCATTCGCAAAAATATCTCCCGAACCGTTTGTTTTATATGATTCGATTTCCCAATACCCGAGAGTAGCATACGCCTGTACGGGCACAAAATGGTATTTGTCCGATAAAACTTTCGGAGGTTTTAACCATCGTCCCATGAGCAACGGGTCATAGACGTCTTTTTGCCCAGCCAGTCGTCGAAGTGCCGGTAACACAAATAGCCGCATCGAAAGAATAGTGGACACCGGATTCCCGGGTAAACCGAAAACGAGTGTTGAGCCTTTTTGGGCGCATAATTGGGGTTTGCCGGGTTTTATATTCATACCGTGATATATAATGGTATAACCCATTTCTTGTAAAATAACCGGGAGAAAATCTTTATCGCCTTCAGACACGCCACCGCTAAAAATGATGACATCCGATCGTTTTTCTGAAGTCTCCAGTGCATTCTGTAATGCGTTTCGTGTATCCGGGACTATTCCGCCATATGAGAATTCATAGTGATCGCGCTGAAGCTGTGACATCACGCCATATGCATTAACATTTCGTATAGTTGATGGAGAAAGGGGTTCATAGGGTTCGTACACTTCATCACCGGTAGAAAACACCGCACATCTCGGCGAAGCCATCACATCAATGAACATTTGACCTACTGATGCAAGCGTGCCTACAGTAAACTCTTGAACAACCGTACCGGATGAAAGTAACACATCGCCGGCTTTAAAGTCCTCGCCTTGGTATGCGATGTTCGCGCCTTTCGGTTCTTGATGTGCAACACTGATTGACGACGTATCATAACCGACACAATATTCTTTTCGTATAACAGTATCGCACCCTTCGGGTACCGGTGCGCCGGTCATTATTTTGACACATTGCCCTTTTGCGACGACTCCATCGAACACGGTTCCTGCCGATACATCATACAGTACCGACAAGGCCATCCCGTCATGCAGGTCATCGGCACGAAGCGCTATTCCATCCATTGCGGAACGATTAAAAAGAGGCATGTCATTAGGAGCGACGATATCTCGTGAAAGCACTCGCCCAACAGCTGAGACGATCGGTATTCTTTCAATTATTGAAAGCGGTGTTAACGATTCAATTATGTGTTGCGCGTGACAATAATCAATCATTCCCGAATATCCTCATATAAACTTCTTCATTCAACCGATGCATTTCTTGCTGATACTCTTCAAATCGTGCAAGTAATTGGGTCGCTTTATCAGTCAACACGCTTTCGCCGCCGTGTGCTCCGCCTTTTTTACTGATCAACAATGTGTGACCAAGTAATGCCTCCATTTTCTTGATAACACCCCATGCATAACGATATGAATATTTCAAACTCAATGAGGCCTTATGCAATGATCCCATATCACGTATGGTTTTGAGAAGAATATAACGTCCTTCACCGAGAACATGAGCGCCCTCATTATCAAGCCATACCTTTATATTGCCTTTCATGAATCCATTATACCCCAAAAAGCATATTGCGCAAGTAAGAAGCGTGAGAAAAAATATTTTTACACCCACCAAACCATTGAAACCGCAATATAGCACGTTATTCGGCATAATCTCCGCATACATCAAGAATCGCATCATTGATCAGGATACGCAATACGAAAACCGTTAAAATACAAGGCGATGAATGTTATTTTTTTATTCTATATTACCTTTTTTGTCTTGACTATTTATATTTATATCGTATCATACCGTTGGTCGGTCATTGGTGACCTAACAAACGATATGCTAAACCACGGAGGATGCTTGTGCCAAAAAAAGAAACCCCCAAAAGTCTGGAAGAGCTGGTAGAAACCGTTCAAAATCCCGAAGAACCTCACCTGCCTGCAATATTACTGCTTGATGTATCAGGTTCTATGGATGAGGACTACAAGATTCAAAAGCTGAACGAAGGTATTGTACGATTTAAAAATGCCATTGTGCAAGACGAAAAAGCTCGTAAGCGCGTCGATCTCTCTATCATTACGTTTTCAAATATTGTGACCGTCATTCAGGATTTTACCTCTGTTGATAATTTCAATCCGACAAAGCTTGACGCCGGCGGACAAACATCCATGGCAGAAGCTATCGAGACCGCTATCGCAAAAATCAATGAACGCAAACGTATGTTCAAATCTCAGGGTGTCGGCTATTATCGCCCGTGGATTTTCATGATGACAGACGGCTATCCGACCGATATGAAAAAAGGCGATTCCCGTTGGGGAGCCATCAAATCCCATCTCGCAAGCGGTGAACACAACAAACATTTTATCTTTTTCTCCATCGGCGTTGACCCTGCGGATATGACACTTTTAAAAGATCTTACACCGAATCCCGAACGAGCAATTTATCTGAAGGAAGCAAAGTTTGAGAATTTATTTGAGTGGTTGTCACAAAGCCTGAGTGTTATCTCACAAAGCAACATCGGCGATCAGATACATCTGCCGCCGCTCACGATATAAGTATGCCTGCGTGGAAAAAGCCCTTCATCGTTGCTCGTTCTATCGTCGGTGAATCGCATATCAAATACAATATACCCTGTCAAGATGCCTTTGCACACAAAACGTACGAGGATTACGTCATAATCGCTGTCGCAGACGGAGTCGGATCATCAGCAAAGTCTGATAAAGGCGCTCAAATGGCAGTGAATACGTGTGTTGACTGCATCATTCAACAACTGAAAAAGCCGTCAACGGAAGATCTTGATTATTGGGAAATACTGCGCGGATCATTTCACACTGCACGCAAAAAAGTCGAACTCGAAGCAGTACTTAACAACTGCTCGATCAACGACTATGCATCTACGCTCATTGCCGTCATAATGCTGAACAACAGCGTCTGGTGTGCGCATCTCGCTGATGGCGCAGTGGTCATTCAAACCAATGATTCATTGGAAATACTATCAAAACCGGACAATTATGAGTATGAGAATATGGTTATCCCCCTCACTTCAGATATATGGGAACAACATATTCGTCTGAGTGAGCAACGTGATAATGTTTACGCAGTTGCTCTTTTTACTGATGGCTGTCAAAAATCAACGCTGTATAACGAAAATAAGAAAATGCTTCCGTATGAAAAGTTTTTTTTACCCTTATTTGACTATTTTCGTAAAAATCGCAGTAAAGCAAGTGATACTGCGTTGGGACAATTACTTCAATCCGCCAAATTTTCATCCGTTTCCAATGACGATCGCACTATGGTGATTTGTGTTGTACCGATTCCTTCACAGGAGCCGGAATCCGGCAGTGAAACAAACACTATTACTCACTAACACGACTGAACGTCTTGAAATGTCTCTCGGCACCAAACTTGGTGCCGGGGGAGAAGGCACTGTTTTTACGGTGCAGAATTCACCGTCATTATGTATTAAGATCTATCACGAAAAACACCGCACTGCAGCACAGGAAGCGAAATTAAAGGCGATGCTTGCGTCACCGCCGAATGATCCTA